>NVWF01000019.1 GCA_002746155.1 Gammaproteobacteria bacterium
AAAAGTGATCGGCATCAATGTTATTGAGTGATCGCGATGGATGTTATTGGGTGATCGGCATCAATGTTATTAGGTGATCGGGATGCATGTTAATATGCAGGAAACTCTACTTCTCGCCAATATTGATAAATACCAGCTTCTTGATATAAGTTTTAATTCTTAGGCTATTGATCTCTTTTTAAAAATCACCAAAAATATCAACAAATAAATTGTTTAGAGGCATCATGAAAAATCAAGGGGTTAAAAATGGCGGCAATGAGTGGTCTTGAACCGTCACGCTATTGCTAGCACCGGTTTCTTAATCGGGTGTGTTAACTTATTTCCCTGTCTCCCAAATGGTTGGCAGGAACCATTCCTTTATGAAGAATACCAAAAATCACTAATTGATCATTTTGATATACATAGTAAATGACATGACTGATGTAAGGAAAACTAAAAACATTTGCAGCTATATCCTGCCTTTGAATTCCAATCAACGCATTTTCAGCTAATACTAGTATGGTCTTGTGTAACTCGGAAATGTATTTTTGAGATTGTATTATTCCCCACTTCTTAACAGTATAACGGCGAATATCAATCAGATCAGTCTTAGCATCGGGCGTTAAATAATAATTAAGCATTCTAATCGTACTGACCAGCTTCTAACTCTTCAAAAAATACCTCACCATCTACAATATTACCCATTGAAATATCAACCTTTGCCTTATCAGCTCTTGATTTTAAAAATTCTAATTTAAGTGTTTCGATATTTTTATATTCATCAATTGAAATCACAACGGCTACAGGTTTACCGTTTTTATTAATTTGAATAGGTGAACGTTGAGCTTTTATTAACATCTCTCCAAATTGAGTTTTAGCTTCATTAGCATTTAGTGCTTCCATTTCCATCTCCACATAAATCGTTCGATTCGTTCATTATAGACGATTTAGATGTTAATTTCATGTATTTTTAGATTATGACACACTTTCGGAAATAGCTATTATGTTGGCAGATTGGCATCGTTCTGAATCAAACACTAGAAAATGGTACCAGAGGACGGACTTGAACCGTCACGCTCTTGCGAGCACCGGATTTTGAATCCGGCGTGTCTACCAATTCCACCACTCTGGCATTGCTTCTAGATAATTGTACAGGTCTAACTAGTAGGCGATGCATTATAAGTTACTTACCCTACTTTGCAAGAATTAAACACTTCAAAGTAACATTAAACTCTGTACTTACTAAAGCTAATTACCCGACTTTAAATCCTTATCTCTGGTGATTCTAAATTCAGCACTTTTGTACCAATTAGGCATGGCGTCTGAAGTTGCTAGCTCATGGCCAATGTGAAAATAAACTTGTAAGTCTTCAACAATACCTCTGAAATCCCAATCAGGATTATATTCATCTGAAGGCTTGTGATAATTATTAGCATAATAGTTTTTTGTATAAGTAATCACGTGTTTTTCGCCTAGTTCACGGTGAGTAGTGCCGCCACGTGCGTACAACATGGGAATCCCATATTTAGCAAAGTTAAAATGGTCTGAGCGGTAAAACATTCCTGCCTCAGGATTAGCTTCAGCGACCAATTCTCTACCTTGTTTTAGAGCTGCACGGCGGGCATACTCTTCAAGTTCAGATTTCCCAAAACCCACCACTGTCATGTCACTCATAGGTCCAGCAAACTTGAGCGCATCCATATTGATCCCTGCAATGGTTTTTGCAGTGGGTACTAGGGGATTTTGACTGTAATAGGCTGAACCTAAAAGACCTTTCTCTTCAGCCGTCACTGCTAAAAATATAATTGAGCGCTCTGGTCTTACTTTAAGATCCATAAAGCTTTGAGCCAACGTTAATAAAGCAGCTGTACCTGATGCATTATCAATAGCGCCATTGAATATTTGGTCTCCTTCAAGAGTAGGATTCACTCCCATATGATCCCAGTGGGCTGTATAAATAATATATTCGTCTGGGCTCTTGCTGCCTTTTACCACAGCCGCCACATTGTTAGAATAAGATTTTTTAATCTTGTTGTTAATTTCTATACTAGCTTTCAAATCCATCGCTAAGGCTTTAAAGTCCCTACTTAGGGCCGCTTTTTCTTGTTCACGAAAGTTAAGTCCCGCTCGCTTAAATAACTCTTCAGCCACATCAAGGGTTATCCAGGCTTCCATGGGGGTTCGAGACATATTATTATCTTTCGTCACCAAATCAAATTGAGGCCCAGTAAAACCTTTAATAACTCCCCAAGGATAAGATGCTGGTGCCGTCTGATGTACCAACAAAACGCCTGCTGCACCTTGTCTTGCAGCCTCTTCATATTTATAAGTCCAACGGCCATAATAGGTCATGGCATTGCCATTAAATAATTGTTCATCTTGAGTAGCATAGCCAGGATCATTAACTAGCATTACGACGGTTTTGCCTTTTACATCTACCCCATGATAATCATTCCACTGGTATTCTGGTGCAACAATGCCATAACCAACAAAGACTAAATCGGAATCTTTAACAACCACCTTCTCAGTGATTCTTTTAGTCCAGGCCACAAACTGACTATCATAGGAATAAGTCTTACCTGAAATGGAAAGCACCATATTTCTATCGGCTTCCATTTCAACTAAAGGTACTGATTGAAAATAACTGTTTCCGCTCACCGGTTCTAATCCCATAGATTTAAATCGGTCACGTAAATAGTTAATGGTCTTTATCTCACCTTCAGTTGCTGGAGCGCGGCCTTCGAATTCATCCGATGAAAGTACCTTAATATCTTCCCGTAACATTTTATCGTTAAGGTTTTTGTAAGCTTCATCGAAGCTTTGTGTACCTGAAGCATTTAAACTGCTGAGTGAAATAAAAATAAATATAAATAGAGTGTTTTTCAATGAAGTCATCCTTATTATTGGTCCATTGGGCTAAATATAATACAGGCCTAAAGCAAAAGCTAGGGCTGCCGTGACAGAAAGTAGAAGCTGATAAGAAATGGTTATAAAAATAAACTTTATCATTGTCATGGTGTAACCCTGAGCATAAACTCTTTTCATGGTGATGAAAAGATACAATGGAACCCAGAGGAGCATGATAATAAATAAGTAGCTTAATGCATCAATGAGCCATTCGGGACTCGCTAGAACATCCTGTACATAACCCACTAAGATTAACAACATAAGTGACAAAAACATAAAACAATGATTATGCAAGGCTACTATCAAGTGCTCCATGTAGTAGCGTTTTTTAAATACATAGGTAAGCTTTAGAAGTAGAGCAAATATCGGTAATAAAATAAACATTAATTGCGGGATTACATTTAAAAATTCATTTAATAATTCTTTTGGGTCATCTTTCACAACCTTGTCTAGCTTTAAAGCTAAGGCCCAGAAGAATTGATTTAGCTCCTTAGTCGTTTCCTCGTTAAACATATCATTAAAGGTGAGAGGATTCGTCTCAAGATTCCAGGGTTTATCATTACCTAGGGTTACATTTAACTGGCCATCTTGATCTACAATGCCTTTCTTTTCTAGATGCGGATCCACTGCCTCAATATCATTGGTGGTTCTTATTCTCAAATTGACACCGTTATTCTCATTAGTGATGACTGCACCAGTCTCTCCTCCTGTGGAAATTGAAAGAGTGATGAAAAATAAAATACTTAAAATAATATAAAGTCGCAGTGGGTTAACATACCGAGCACGTCTTCCGGCAAAGTACTCCATGCTTAGTCGACCAGGTATAAAATATAATGGCAATATTGTACGTAACACTTTTGAATCGAGATCAAAGGCTTCGTTTACCATTTCCCACAAGACTTTGGGGAAAAAGCGAATAAAGTGTCTTTCAGGTTGCCCACAATCATGACAATAAGGCCCAGTGAGTGGTGTTGAGCAATTTAGACACTCTAAGCTTTCTTCATCAGCTTCTTTTTTCTCTATGGATAAGTCTTCTACTGAAACAGAATCAATACTGGATGGTTTTGAGGCTTGGGATAATTGATAATCTTTAGCAGTTGATTGGGCTTGTTCTAATTTATCTGCAATTTCTTCGTTTGAAAGGATTTCATCAAGGTCAGTATCTAAATCGATTTCTAATCCTAATTCACCAAAAGAATCCACTTCATTGTCCAGGTTAACCTGTTGCTGATCAACTTGGTCTTTTTTAGAATTATTATTATTTTCAGTCATCTTCAAAGGCCTAGGGGTATTAATATTATCATATTCTATCAGGACTATGGTTGTTTACGCTATATCTGTTAAAATTCTGCAAATGACTAAAACTACAAAGACAACACCTTACCCAGCTGGATTTATAAGGCGACTAGCCGCCCTCACCTATGATTCACTGGTGATTACAGCATTACTTTTTCTCTCAACCGGATTAGTGATGCTAGTCGTTGTTGTATTTATGGATGAAACTGCCATCACTGAGCAAAATATTCTGGTAGAAAACCCACTTTATTTTATCTGGCTAATGCTAACTTGGTTTTATTACTATGACTGGTGCTGGAGAAGAGGCGGTCAAACCCTCGGTATGAAAGCTTGGCGTTTACAACTAGTCGCTCTTGATGGCGGCATCATTAGCCATAAAAATGCGCTGATTAGGTTTGCCAGTGGCTTACTAGGGCTTGCTAATCTAACGGTTTTACTGCACGTTAGTCGTGGTTGGCATGATATCTTGTCCCACAGTAATGTAATGGTAATTGATAAAAGCGCATAACGTTAATGTGCTTGTTTTAACGTGCTTGCTTCAACATAATGGCAGCTATGACACCAAATAAAATGATTGGCAAACTTGCCGCTAAAATAGGTGGCATCTGATAGATTAAGCTCACTGGACCAAATATATTTGAAAGCATGTTAAAGCCGTATCCTACCACCATTCCCAAAACAATTCGGGCGCCAATAGTAACCGTACGAAGTGGGCCTGAAATGAAAGAAAGAGCAAGAAACATCATCACCGCCACAGCGAGAGGTTGTAGAATTTTTTTCCAGTAGGCCAATTCATAACGAGTAGAGTTCAATCCATTCTCACGTAAATAATCACGATATTCCACCAGGCCCTGAATATTCAATTCCTCAGGGTTTAGACTAACTACCCCTAAGGTTTCAGGGGTTATTTCAGTATCCCAGTACAAGCTATCTGCTTCCGTGCTTCTAACTGAGTCTTTAGAAACAAAGGTTTGCTTAACTCCTTCTAACAACCAGCGTCCATTCTCTTGATATGTTGCAGTTTGTGCATAAATCATCGCTTGAAGTTGCTCATTTGAAAACTGAAAACGAGTGACGCCTTCCATTCTTCCTTGCTGCAGTAATATTCTAATGTGGATGTAATTATTTGACTCTTTTACCCACACACCTTGGGAGGAATTAACCAAATTACCTCCAGAAATAAGCAGAGTCTGCATTTGTCTCGCCAAAGGGGAGCTTTTAGGTGTTATAAATTCACCTACGAAAAATACAATAATCATTAAGGTTATGGTGCCTTTGAGAACTGAAAAGCTTATATCCTTAAGACTCAAACCTGAAGCTCTCATAACAATCAATTCTGAATTACTTGCCAGTCGTCCTATGCCAACTAATCCACCAATTAAAGCGGATACTGGAAATAACTCATAGAGCCGTGCTGGTAATTGCAGTGTTGAAAAATAAAGAGCATCTATAAATTGATAATCACCCTTCCCTATATCACTACTCTCATCAATAAAAGCAAATAAAGTGCGTAGCAACATCAGTGAAAATAGCACCATCAAAGTATCAAGGATAACTGTCTTGGCGATATAGCGGTCAATGACTTTCATGATTTACTGGCAAGTTGTCGTTTCAATTTTTTTAACCAGGCCCAATGGGTAAACTCACTATAACCGTAACCCAGTAATAAGAGATGGATCCACCAGGTGCCAATCAGAGGAGATAAGTCATCAGCATTCATGGCGTTGCGTACTGTAATTAGAAGGATCATATAGGCAATATAAATTAACAGCCCCGGTATTAAACGGGCAAATTTTCCYTGTCTAGGCGCAACCCTCGATAGAGGCAAAGCTAATAACACCAATAAGGCAACGGATATTGGTGCTGCTATTCGCCACTGTAATTCACCCTGATTAGCGATTGTGAAGTCATTCCATAGTTCAGAAGTGGCCTTGGCTTTAATTTTAGTGATCCCAGCTTTTTTACTAGTCGTTTTAAGTTCCATGAAATAGCGTTCAAAGCTCATGGTGGTAAACTGATTACTGCCGGGAGTACCTCGATATTGATTACCCTTTTCTAACACCAAATAATGCTTTTGATCATCATCACTCCAATATCGTCCAGACTCAGAAACTATAAGTGAAAATGCATGACTCTTTTGCTCATCTTGCTGTACATAGAAAACTTTATTAAGTTGTTGATCATCACTAATGCCCTCTACATAAACAATTTTCTTACCGTCCGATGTTTGTTGAAATCGTCCAGGTGTTAATAAACTTAACTCGCCTTTATTTTCCTGATCGGCAATTAATTGTTTTTGAATAAGGGTAGCCGTTGGAGCTTGAAACAAGGTGAGGTAGCCCGTTAGTATACTCAAACCTATAATCAAGGGTAGAAAATAGATGAATATCTGACGGTCACTGATTCCGCAGGCAGCTATAACGGTCATTTCGTGATCCGTATGTAATTTACCTAAAGAAATTAAAATTCCTAGAAATAGCGACAGGGGTAACAAATAACTGATAAAAATAGGGACTTGGAGAAAAAGTAATGTTAATACCAAATCAGAGGAAAAACGCCCCTGGGCAGCTCCACCCAAATACATTACAAAGCGTTGTCCAACAAAGAGCATTAGCAACACCATCAATACCACAAGCATTGTTTTAATCACTTCTTTGTTTAAATGTCGTCCAATGATCACAGCTAAAGCCTTGAGGTTATACTTAGTTTTTAATTGAATGTACAAATCATACTGTCAACGCCTATAGAATTATAGTTTTAATTGGTTTTATAACAAAGAGCGAAAAGGCAATTAAATTTGATGCAGGTCGTAATTGTCTTTATTTCCTACTGGAATCTTAATTCAAGATTCTTTTTAACAAAGAGTTTATCAAAAAAGTATAAAAACTACTCAATGGTTGAAATATAGCCAAGATTATTCCATTAAACTTGTATTTTTGCCTTCTTTTTTAATGATTTTGAGTTAAACTAGCTTTTTACTAAGTTATCTAGGCTAAATCAGCCAAAAAGTCGGAGTATTCATGGAATATAGTGTAAAAAGTGGTAACCCTGAAAAACAAAGAACCGCCTGTATTGTACTCGGTGTATTTGAGCCACGAAAATTAACTGCCACAGCAGAACAGTTTGATAAGATTGCAGATGGATTTATCAGCAACATCTTACGCCGTGGAGATCTAGAAGGTAAGCTAGGTCAGGTGCTGTTATTACACCATGTACCTAACGCGCTAAGTGACAGGGTTTTACTTGTGGGATGTGGCAAGGAAAGGGAACTTGGTGACACTCAATACCAAAGCATTATCTCTAAAGCAATCACCACACTTAATGAAACAGGGTCAATGGAAGCTGTCTGCTTTTTGACTGAGCTTAATGTTAAAGGTCGTGATTCTCAGTGGAAAGTTAAGCAGGCTGTTCAAGCTTCTGAAGAATCCCTCTACAGCTTCAATCAGTTAAAAACCAAATCTGAGCCTGAACGCCGCCCGCTACGCAAACTCATTTTTAATGTGCCAACCCGACGCGAGTTATCAGAAGGCGAAGAAGCGATAAAACAAGGTGAAGCAGTTGCACGTGGTGTTGGTTTAGCGAAGGATTTAGCAAATTTACCGGGTAACATCTGCACCCCAACTTATCTTGCTGAACAAGCTATAAAACTAGCTGAAGATAACCAGAAGGTCACCACTAGTGTTTTAGATGAAGCTGAATTAAAAGAAATGGGCATGGGTGCCTTTATATCAGTTTCTCAAGGTAGTGATGAACCTGGCAAACTGATTACCATTGAATATAAAGGCGCTGATGCCGACGTTAAGCCTATCGTCTTGGTAGGAAAAGGCATTACCTTTGACACAGGCGGTATTTCATTAAAGCCCGGTGCAGCTATGGACGAGATGAAATTCGACATGGGTGGTTCAGCTGCGGTACTAGGTACAACCCAAGCTGTTATTGAGATGGATCTGCCTATAAATTTAGTAACCGTTGTCGCTGCGGCTGAAAATATGCCCTCAGCGAAAGCCAGTCGACCAGGGGATATTGTGACATCTCTTTCAGGTCAAACAATTGAAATTCTTAACACTGACGCAGAAGGCCGACTTGTACTTTGTGATGCCCTCACCTACGTAGAAAAATTTGATCCTGATGTGGTCATTGATGTCGCGACTCTCACAGGAGCAATAATTGTTGCTCTGGGTCACAAAACATCTGGACTAATGAGCAATCATAATCCACTCGCCCATGATCTTCTAAATGCCGGTGAGCTAGCAGCAGACAAAGCTTGGCGACTGCCTATTTGGGAGGAATATCAAGAACAACTTGATAGCAACTTTGCTGATATGGCGAACCTTGGGACTGCTGGTGCTGGAAGTATCACAGCAGCCTGTTTCCTAGCAAGATACACGCGTAAGTATCAATGGGCTCATCTTGATGTAGCGGGTACCGCTTGGAAGAAAGGCAAAGCTAAAGGTGGTACAGGCAGACCTGTTCCTCTTTTAACACAGTACATTATTAGTCGAGCGGCTAACTCTTAATTTGTATAGCATAAATTAATGGTGACTCAGGTTGAGTTTTTGTTACTCGAAAGTTCAAGTCAGTGGACAGTCTGTGCACTTGATTCACTGACTAAACTTTATCAACAGTATGAACGTGTTTTAGTACTTGCATCACAACGTAAGCATCTAGAGCAACTAGATGAGCTCTTGTGGCACCGAAGTAGTGAACATTTTGTTGCCTATTCTATGGATGACCAATGTTATGCAGGCTCAAGCTCTGTTTTATTAACAGACGTTGAACCACTAAGATTACGTTTTAACGCATTACTGAACTTAAGCGACAAGGCTACCGCTAACCCGGAGCAGTTCAGAAGCATTACAGAAATTGTCCAAGTTGCTGAACAAAGCAAAGACTTGGCAAGAGAGCGCTACAAACTTTATCGCCATTTAGGCTTTAATATTAGTCACAGGACTATTATACCCGTTCCACCGATAATAATTTGGTAAAACCATGAACAATAACAATGACCAAGCTCTCGATGATGAAAAACCTAAGAAGGTTATCAATGAACTCGAAGGTTTAAGTGAGTTTCTTGATTCTGAGGATAGTTCTAGCAATATTCCTGAACTTGATCAGAGCATTCCGACGTTAACTGAATCGATACCAGTGCTTGATCAGGAAATCCCTGAGTTAACCACTGAAGTCCATATACCTGATAGTTTTAAAATAAGCTTTGATGCCGAAAATTCCACTGAAACCGTAGAACAACAAATGATACGTACACATCATGAGCATAAAGCAACTCCACCTGAACTTATTGATGTGATTGAAACTATTGAACTTATTGATGTACCTGAACCTCTTGTAGAAAAAGAACTAGAAAGTTTAGTATCCCAACAGGATCAAGAAACAACAAATATAAACTTCACTTTGGTTGAATCATCTCCTGAGCAATTGAGTAACAAATCACTGCTTGAGCAACAATACGAGCTTGAACAAAGCGCTAAACAGCAACGAAGCTTATTACCTGAGACCAATGTACCTGAAACCAATGTAGCTGACGCAGGAGCAGTTGAAACTGAGCCACCTGAAATTGTAACAACTGAAATTGAAGCCGGAACATCAGAGCAAGAACTAATATCAGCTGAAGAGGTACTCGAAAATGCTTGGGTAAAGGTAGAAATGTTGTTAATGAATAATTTACCAACACAAGTATCAGGTGCTTTTTTAGAATTACTAAACGAAAAATTTGACGATAATCGAGCCCATTTATTAGATGAATTATGCCGTCTTGATGAACAAGCCTTAGCAGAATTATCCGATGAGTTAGACGACCTAGACCAAGGGTTTTGATCTCCCTAATGTAGAAATCTAAACGATTACTTAACGCTTTAAACTAATGGCAAGACGAAGATAAAATTCATGGAAACATCATACAATCCCCACGATATTGAACAAAGCTGGTATTCCAAATGGGAAGCCGATGAAGCCTTTAAGCCATCAGGCACTGGTAACCCTTACAGCATCGTCATTCCTCCTCCTAATGTCACAGGAAGTTTGCATATGGGCCATGCATTTCAGCATACCATTATGGACTCCTTGACCCGCTATCACCGCATGAAGGGTGATAACACTCTTTGGCAACCGGGTTGTGATCACGCTGGTATTGCCACACAAATGGTTGTTGAGAGACAGCTAGAAGCCCAAGGACAGAGTCGAGAAGAACTTGGGCGTGAAGCCTTTATTGATAAAATCTGGCAATGGAAAGAAAAATCAGGCGGCACCATCAGCCAACAAATGAGACGACTGGGTGACTCAACAGATTGGAGTCGTGAAGCCTTTACCATGGATGAAAATTTATCTGAAGCGGTGCAGGAAGTTTTCATTAGACTTTATAAAGAGCAGCTTATTTATAAGGGAACGCGGCTGGTTAACTGGGATCCAGTTTTCCACACTGCGGTTTCTGATCTTGAAGTTATCAATGAGGAAGAACAGGGTCACTTATGGCATCTACGTTATCCCCTCTCTAACCCTCAAGATGGACTTGAATATTTAGTAGTAGCTACCACCCGCCCAGAAACAATGCTCGGCGATCAAGCTGTTGCCGTTCACCCTGATGATCAGCGCTACAAACATTTAATTGGTCAGATGATCAGTCTTCCACTAACTGATAGAGAAATTCCGATTATTGCAGATGATTATGTGGATCTGGATTTTGGAACAGGTTGTGTGAAAATTACTCCTGCCCATGATTTCAATGACTATGAAATGGGTCAACGTCATGATCTTCCCTTGCTTAACATTTTAACAAAAAATGCAGAAATCAATGATAATGGGCCTGAGAAATATCAAGGTCTTGACCGATTTGATGCTCGAAAGCAGATAGTCGAAGACCTTGAAGCACTAAACTTACTGGAAAAAATTGAACCCCATACATTGAAGGTTCCAAGGGGAGACCGCAGTAACGCTATCATCGAACCTCTGGTTACCGAACAATGGTACGTTGATGCTAAACAATTAGCTAAGCCTGCAATTAAAGCCGTTGAGTCTGGCGAGATTAAATTTGTACCTGAAAACTGGAGCAAGACCTATTTCCAATGGATGTATAACATTCAAGATTGGTGTATTTCAAGGCAGCTTTGGTGGGGACATAGAATTCCCGCTTGGTATGATGATCAAGATAATGTCTATGTGGGTAAGGATGAGCAGAGCGTTCGACAGGACTACAATTTAGGGGAAATCAATCTACGCCAAGACGAGGATGTTTTAGATACCTGGTTTTCATCTGCCCTTTGGCCCATGGCAACCATGGGTTGGCCAGAGGATAATCCCGATCTCCATACCTTTTTACCCACAAGTGTATTAGTCACTGGTTTTGATATCATCTTCTTCTGGGTAGCTAGAATGATTATGATGGGCATTAAATTTACGGGAAAAATTCCATTCCATGAAATTTATATTACCGGCTTAATCCGTGATGAGAATGGCCAGAAGATGTCTAAGTCAAAAGGCAATGTAATCGATCCCATTGATATTATCGATGGCATTGATCTGGAGACATTAGTTCTAAAGCGTACTAGTGGTATGATGCAGCCCAAGGCTGCTAAGAAAGTCGAAAAGCAAACTCGAAAACAATATCCAGAGGGTATTTCTTCTTACGGTACCGATGCACTTCGATTTACTTTTTGCGCCATGGCGTCCACCAGTCGAGATATTAATTTTGATTTAAACCGAGTTGAGGGCTATCGCAATTTCTGCAACAAAATATGGAATGCTGCACGCTATGTATTAATGAATACTGAGGAGCATTCAAAGACTGATCCTAGTGAGCTAACCTTTAGTCTCGCTGATCGCTGGATAAAGTCTCAGCTACAGTTAACCATCACAGAGTTTGAAAAGCATTTGGCTGATTATCGTTTTGATCTTTGTGCCCAAACTCTTTATGAATTTACCTGGAATGAATATTGTGATTGGTACCTTGAGTTATCTAAACCAGTGTTATATTCAGATAGTGCCACTGCTGCAGAAAAAGCAGGAACACGTCAAACTCTCATCGATGTCCTAGATTCTATTATTAGACTACTGCACCCCTTCATGCCTTACATCACTGAAGAAATCTGGGCTCGTTTAAAGCCATTAACAACAAATCCAGTTAATACTAATGGAAGCTTGATCATTCAAACCTTTCCAGAACACGATGAATCACTAATTGCTCATTCTGCAATGGATGATATTGATTGGGTTAAACAGGTGGTAGTGGCCATAAGAACAATACGTAGTGAGATGGGTATATCGCCAGCTAAACCTATACCTATGTATTTAAGTAATGGTAATGAAAATGACAAACAGAGACTTCAATCACAGCAACACTTTCTTAAAACCCTCGCTAAGTTGCAGTCAATCACTTGGTTAAATCAAGGTGAAACGGCACCCGTATCTGCTACGGGCCTTGCGGGTAAGATGGAAATATTAATTCCCATGCAGGGTCTTATTGATAAAGATGCTGAGTTAGCTCGCCTTGATAAAGAATTGCAAAAGCTTGCAAAAGAACAACAACGAATTTCAGGAAAATTATCTAATCCTGGCTTCACTGACAAGGCGCCTGAGGCTGTGGTTGTAAAAGAGCGAGTAAAACTTTCTGAGGTTGAATCTGCCCTTGCCACCTTGAAAATCAAGCGAGAAAGCATCGCATCTATTTAAGGGTTACCTATCATCATTTTGCGGAGCAACTCTAAGCACTTCTTCAATGGTTGTTACACCCTCAGCAACCTTTAAAGCACCACTAATACGCAGCACGCGCATTCCCTCATCAATACCCGCTTGACGAATTTGAGTGGCATCAGCTTCGTCTCTAATCAGAGCACGGGTCGTTTTATCCACCATCAACATTTCATAAAGCCCTGCTCTGCCCTTGAAGCCAGAGTTACGACATTCATCACATCCTTTAGCTTTATAAGTAACTTGGGGGTATGGCAGATCAAACGGCTTAATAAAATTTGCCCAATCATGTTCACTAATATTGGTTTCGACTTTACAGTTAGCACACAGAACTCTTACTAATCTCTGGGCCATTACACCCAGTAAAGTTGCATTGATTAGATAACCGGGAACGCCGATTTCAAGCATTCGAGTAATCGCTAATGGCGCATCATTGGTATGTAATGTTGAGATAACAAGATGTCCAGTTAAGGCAGCCTGAACTGCCATTTCAGCGGTTTCAGCATCACGAATTTCACCCACCATGATGATATCAGGATCTTGTCGTAGTAAGGAACGAATACCGCTAGCAAAGTCGAGTCCTATATCATGATTAACTTGCATCTGATTAAAACTCGGTTCAACCATTTCAATAGGATCTTCTAATGTACATACGTTTACCTCAGAAGTGGCCATTAATTTTAAAGAAGTATAAAGGGTTGTGGTCTTGCCGCTTCCTGTGGGTCCCGTAACCAGTACAATTCCTGTGGGTTGCTTGATCAAAGAATGCCACTGGGCTTTATCCTGTGCATTCATACCCAATTCATTAAAATCACGGAGTAAGACTGTAGGATCAAAAATACGACCGACAAATTTTTCACCAAAGGCCGTTGGCATGGTTGAAAGTCTTAACTCTATTTCTTCGCCTTGCAGATCTTTTGTCTTAATTCGACCATCTAAAGGTCGACGTTTTTCAGCCACATCCATGCGGCCTARTATTTTTAGTCGACTAATCACAGCCTTTGTAATATCAATCGGTAAATCATGAACATTATGTAAAACGCCATCAATTCTAAAACGGATAAATCCTTTATCTCTACGCGGTTCAATGTGGATGTCACTGGCTCTTTGTTCAAAAGCGTAGGTCAAAATCCAATCAACAACTCTTACAATATGCTTGTCATTTGCATCAGCCTCACCCATTTTTCCAAGTTCAACCAGTTGCTCTAGGTTACCTACTGAAGACTTACCACCAAACTCAGTTTTAGAAGCATGTTTTACCGAAAGCGACAGAGTATAAAATTCTTTCGTGAAGCGCTTAATAGCAGCAGGTTCTGAGATAACTAGCTGAATTACCTTTTTGGTTACATGGGATAAATCCTTAACCCAATCTTGCTGATCTGGCCGACTAGTAGCAATAATAAGTTTTTTATTATCAATTTTAACTGCCAAAATATTATGTCGTTCAGCAAATTTCAATGACATAACTGAGGCCACTGCATCTACATCAATTTTTAACGGGTCAAGACGAAGATATGCAATCTGCACCTTGTTAGCATACCACTCGGTAAGATATTCACTGGTTAGCTTTAATGAAGGTTTGTTAGTAGCGATTAGGCTTAGCTCACCAACTTGAGTAATTGGATGGGCGCCGGCATATCGACTAGCTTTTAATCGAGCTTCAGCCTGCTGATCCTTATCAATCAGTTCCTCTTGCAATAACTGCAGTAACAGACTTTCTAGGGTTAACTTATTAAGATCCATTTAGTCGAGTTCCAGTATCTAATTTTAAAGTTTAGTCGAGGCGTAATACCTTTTTAGCATTACTCGTAGTCACTCTAGCTATCTCTTCGGGAGACTCACCTCTGAGCTTACAAAGTGCACGGAAATTATCCAATAAGTGTACCGGAGTATTACGTTTAGAGGAACTCGATGAAGGCACCATATCAGGAGCGTCCGTTTCTAAGACAATTGATTCAAGAGGTATGATTTTGGCTAGCTCTCGAATTTTCACAGAGCGTGAATAGGTCATGGTACCGCCAAATCCTAGTTTAAACCCTTTCGAAATATAATTTTTAGCATGTTGTAAGCTACCATTAAATGCATGGACGATGCCACCTTCAGTAAATTGCAGAAAACCTAAATGTTTCAGCACTTCATCGTGGGCTTTTCTCACATGTAAGAGAATAGGTAACTTCCTTTTCTTGGCAATTTTTAATTGCGCTCGAAAGAAACTTTCTTGTTTTTCTCTGTCAAGACTACGGTCATAGAAGTCAAGGCCTATCTCACCAACAGCAACAACTGGAGGTAAGTTCAATGCCATATCAAGATCGTGCAGATGTTGTTCTGTGTGCTCATCAATAAACATAGGGTGTAACCCTAAGGCTGCATGCAGTGGTTTATTCAAAGCAACATGCATTCTCAAAACACGCCAATCTTCTTTTTTGACACCTGGCAGTAAAATATTCTGAATGCCATTTTCCAATGACTTTTCAATTAATAACTTTCGATCAGCATCGAAAACTGGAAAATCTAGATGGCAGTGAGTATCAAATAGTTCCAATCTTGTTCATCCTATTAGCTTAGTTATTCAATCTATCCATAAGGAAATTTAGTGTTCTCGTGTAGCTCTGAAAACGATATCCGGCCAACGCTCAATTGTAAGGCCTAAATTCACCCTAGTAGGAGCTAAGTAAGTTAAATTCCCAGCACCATCAAGGGATAAATTTTCAGCTCCTCTATTCCTGAAATCTTGAAGCATTTTCTCGTCATCACAAGCTACCCATCTGGCCGTAGCAACCTGTATATTATCATAAATACAATCTACACCATATTCACTCTTCAAGCGATGTGCAACCACATCAAATTGCAGTACACCTACAGCACCTAAAATAATATCATTATTGTTAAAAGGCTTGAAAACTTGAGTGGCACCTTCTTCAGATAGTTGCACTAGACCTTTTAATAAGGCTTTATTTTTTAATGGATCTTTAAGGCGTACTCGTCTGAATAATTCCGGTGCAAAATTCGGAATACCTGAAAACTTTATTTTTTCACCCTCAGTAAAAGTATCACCGATTTGAATTGTACCATGATTATGCAGACCAATAATGTCACCAGGCCAAGCCTCTTCAAGGTGCTCTCTGTCACCTGCAAAAAACGTCAAGGCATTGGCGATGGTTACATTCTTATTAATTCTTACTTGATGAAGCTTCATACCTTTATGATACTTGCCCGAACAGACTCTCAAAAAAGCAATGCGATCGCGGTGAGCCGGGTCCATATTAGCTTGAATTTTAAACACAAAGCCTGTGAAGCGTTCTTCGTCAGCCTTGACCAGTCTACCCTCAGTTTCTCGGGATTGGGGTGTAGGCGCCCATTCAACCAGTCCATCCAGCATATGATCTACACCAAAATTACCTAGGGCAGTACCAAAAAACACTGGACTTAGTTTGCCTGATAAAAACTCATCCAAATTAAATTCGTGGCTAGCTCCACGTACCAACTCAAGTTCTTCCCTTAATTCTTCAGCAAGACTACCAATCACTTCATCAAGTTTCGGATTGTCTAAACCTTGGATAATATTGTCTTGCTGAATGGTGTGGCCTTGCCCTCTTTCATAAATATAAATTTTATCCGTGTAAAGGTGGTAAACACCTTTAAAGTCTTTACCCATGCCAATAGGCCAGGTGATCGGAGAGCATTTGATTTTAAGTACATCTTCAACTTCATCAAGTAGATCGATAGGATCACGAATATCGCGATCCATTTTGTTCATAAAAGTTAAAATAGGCGTGTCACGTAATCGGCAGACTTCCATCAATTTAATGGTTCTTTGCTCAACACCCTTTGCACCATCGATTACCATCAAAGAAGAATCAACAGCCGTTAGGGTTCTGTAAGTATCTTCAGAAAAATCGGCGTGACCAGGAGTATCAAGTAAATTAACCGTACAACCTTTATAGGGAAATTGCATCACCGAGGTGGTGACAGATATACCACGTTCCTTCTCCATTTCCATCCAATCGGATGTAGCATGGCGAGCAGCTTTACGCCCCTTTACCGTACCCGCAACCTGAATAGCATTACCATAGAGAAGTAATTTTTCAGTAATGGTTGTTTTACCCGCATCGGGGTGGGAGATGATAGCAAAAGTGCGTCTCCGTTTGATTTCATTGAGAAAATTGCTATCTACCATACCCGTTAAACCTTAATTTACACCTAAATATACACCCATTTTAAAATACGAATTTTCTGCTCATGCGGAAAATTCGCGCGATTTACCTAAACGGTAACTTCTTACCCCGACAATACAGCTATTTTTAGAGCGGAACAAAAGGCGCACCATTCTATAGGAAGCCCGTCTTTTGATCCATTAAAAGAGATTGAATTGCCTAGAGTCTTCTCGGCAATTCTTCCATTTTTTGCTTTTCGCCTCTTCATCAATATAGCTGGTCACGTATTTCAGTGACCCTCCTTGCTTTGCAAGTTCTGGCTCTGTAATAAAAATTGAGCGATACCCTGACTCAGTGATCGGCAAAGGCGCGCGCTCTGGGCGCAGGCTTCTAACCTCAATATGAAACATGGCACAGCCATAGATTTTGCGGTGGCTTTTCATGTAAGCAGGTTCATAGCATACAATCTCAATGTCTATGCCTTCCCAAGTGATATTGAAAACGTCCTTGTTTTCCATTTTTATGCCCCTTGGCTGTCGTTAAGGTAATCTATTGCCTTTTGCGCCTGCGCAGATGCCTTGAAGATAAACTTCTTGTCATTTTTAAGGGCTTGTAACCATGATTTTATATATCTTGCATGATCGTCTCTACCTTGCTGTTTAATCTCAAACTGAGCACATAAAAACGCGCTTCCAAGCTCGGCTATTAATTCCTCAAAAGCATAACTTTCTTTTTTACTCTTGCCTGCCTGTTCACGGTCTAAACGTTGCTTTCCACCTGTCCAGTGGGTTAGCTCGTGAAGGAGTACGGCATAGTAATTTTCTGTTGCGCTTTGTTCGGTCTCAAAAAACATGTCTTGGCTAGGCATTTCGATATGGTCACTGGCAGGGCAATAGCAAGCCATAGTTTTATCTGGGTGGATATCTGCACCTGTTGCCCCCACAAATTGCTCAATTTGGTCTATACGCTCCACAGTTCCCAAGTTTCCTTGCTCTTCACCTTTTGCAGGTTCGTAATTTTCTACCTGATCAGCATTAAAAACATTGTAAGATTTAAGCATATTGTAAAACTCTGGGTCGTTGCCCTTATCTTCTTTTTTCTCAACACGCTTATAAAAAACAATCATAGAGCTTTTCTCACCTTTTTTGACGTTCGCACCTTTGCCTTTCCACTGCTTGAATGTTCCCCACTCATTACAACCAAAACTCTGAACCTGCTGTTCTAGCCACAAGATCAAAGTATTGATCCCGTGATAGTTATTTTCTGTCATTGGGTTGATGGGTAATTGTTGCGCTGTAAGGTTTACAAACGGTGCTTTATAGTCCTCAAGGCTTACTTTTTCTAATGCGTCTATGATGTTATTTGTAACGCTCTGATATATATCTTTTTTCATGGTCTTTTCTCCTATGTCTAAAAACACACCCCTTTTGGGGTTGAGAAACCCCAGACAAAGAGCGAGGTGAGCCGAGCGAAAGATCATGTCTTTTGTTGGAATCAAGGCAGGGGGAACCACCCGTCTTGCACAAGCCGTCTTTAGGCGCGGAAAGATGGGGGATGCCTTGATGGAGGCAAAATGCGTGATATTCTGTAGTCCCCCCAAAAGGGAAGTCTAAAAAACTAAGCGAACTCGCCAAGTCATTTGTGGTGAGTTCACCAATATTCTCTTGATACGATACGGGTCGTTGCAGGGTGTCCCTGCTGGAATGGGGTGTCGGAAAACGCATGAGTTCTACCCATGCGGTTGAAGCAGGGGAAAGACCTTTCCTCACCAAATCATCTAATAAAAACAGGTAACGCTAAACTACTTTTTAGCACCATTAAATCATGAGGCGTGTTCCATCCCTCTCCTTTACAAAAAAGAACACCAATACCAAACAGACTTTTTAAACAGATTTAAGCACATGGGCATCTGATACCCCGCAAGCTTGCCCTGATACACACAGGCACGCTTTTCCTCTGACGTTTCAACCAAAGGTGCGGTTCTTCCTCCATGCACTGACCTCTCTCTTACAAAGATCGTGATGGCACGGTCTCCAAGTAAAGGAGAGTAAAATGAAACTACTAACAAGATTTGAATTAGCCGCAAAAAACAAAACTGAGCTACATGTTTTATTAAGACACAGCTTCAATGAATTGGCTAAAAGCAATCCCAACACCCAGCACCGCACAAATGCACTAGCATCTATCGAGAACATTCAACAAGAAATTGGCTCAAGGTCATGGAGACTTTGAAAGTCAAGTCATAAAGGACGGAGAACAGATAACGACACAACCTTGGATGCCATCCATTTTCATTACACCATCTTTGAATTTGGGATGTTCTTGTGTTGAACGAGTATGATCCCATAGAAAACTAATTAGCTGACAATCTTTATATTTTGGGTCTGAACGATATAATGAAATATCTTCCGCTATTTCACCAATAAACGATTGAAAAGATTTTTTTGTATCTTTCCTATACTTAACTTCGATAATAGTGTGAATAGAGGGTAAATAGAGATCTATTCGTGGTGTTTTTTGTCCAAGAGACTCCAAATAATTTTCATCTGTGATATCTCCAAAAATTGGAGCCAAAACAAAATATAAAAGATTTTGAACATGATACTCATTATGAATCCCCCATTTTTCTGGAGGAGAATTAGGTGTTCTATTCTTCTCTTCCCAAGTCCAACGTTTCAGTCCAACAGGTAGGTTTTCTAAAAAATTAACTAAATCCTTTGTATCCCAACCATTAGGAGAAACTATCAATACCTCACTATTTAATTGGTCAATTACATACACATAAATACTTAGAACCTGAGCAGGTAAATTCCAGTCAACATTATTCTGTAGTTCATCAAAAAACTTACTCCTAAGTCTTTGCTTTTGATCATGACTGTGAATTGTAATGATTTTTTTATAGTGTAAAAAAAGCTCAATACAAGCAGTAGAGAAACTTTGTTTATCATCCCCAGTTAGGAGGGACGCAACATCTTTCTCGTAATCATTTAACCTGTTTTCTCGAACCTGCTTAGGTAAAAATGTTTTAAGCCAGACGGCATGTTTCCGTGTAATATCATCGTCACCAAGTAACTTAGCAGCAAAGTTAACACCTAGGACTCCCCATACATCAGAAACCCATGGCATTGGAGTCCCATCAATTTTAGATGCTTGCCCCAATAACCTTAAAATATCATCCTTAGAAAAATCATTTTTTCTATTTCTTAAGCCTGCTATCGCCACTTTTTGGTAAATAGAATTTTCAGCCACAGATAGATGAGATTGAGACTCTGGAAGCAGTTCTAAGTAGTCTAAAAATGCACCCTTCAAGCTATTGGCTCTGGACTCTTCTAATGCTTTACTTAAAAGGTAATTACGCAGGTAATATATATTATCTTTCCCTATAGAAACCATTGTGTCTGTCCTAATTTCCCAATCATTATAGAATCATCCCAACTAGGAACCTGATTTAACCAACCCAAATTTCTAGCAATCAAATTAGAATAGCTTATCGTCACTGGCATTGGGCTGGGGAAATAACTTCTCCAAGAATGTGCTGAAAAGTTAAACAATTGATTTCCTAAATACTTGATATCTTTAAAAGTAGAGTCTCGATGAATATTCAAAATTAAGCCACGTGGATGCCCATCAGACACTTGTTTTAACTGCTTACCTCCGATCAGATAAACTAGCATTTCATAATCGGAGAGTTGAAGATATTTACCACGTGCAGGAGCAAATTTCCCTTTATATTCTCCCGCTGTTGAAGTATCAAAGAGATGTAACCCGTGGTCTTCAGAGATTTTTAAAAACGTATACTCAATATTATACTCAGAGTAATTAGCCATAAGAGATTTGACAGCATTAATCTCATCCCGACTAAATTTCTTTACAGAAGCATGAAAAATTAAACGTATAGTGTCACCAGTTTGCCAATTCATACGGGTTTTTATTTTATTTATTGTTTGGCTTAAAACTTCTGTTAATGCTCCTCGGTATTCGTCTGGTGTTACTGCCCTTGAAGCATTAGAAACCAAATAACTTCCATCACCAGAAAACACAGTGGTTATCCCCATTACACGTTGAGAATTCCCCCTACCACCAATAGCTGCACTGCCAATGCCAACCACAAGTTCATGAGAGATGGTTGGAGATGATTTCAAAAGCCATGGAACGCCCCCCATTTTTGCATAAGATGCTAACGCCATATTATTTAAGGAATATCCTAGAGTACTATCGTTTTGGGACAATAGTTCGATAGTAAAATCTTGAACAGGAACTTGATGCAAGAAAAACAAGCTTTTTCCAATATAGTATGGATTATCTTGAACATTTAGAGTCTTGAATGATTGCCTAACTTGAACAATAGCTAAATCCCATTTTCCTCCATCCTGCGATTTTTTTTCAATAGCAGATTTAATGGCAGATTTATAATCTTCCACGCCATCATCCTGAAAAGTAAATATTTCAACATTGCTTGTACCTAACGTGAATTTTCCTTCTAGACCACTGCTAAAATATTTGTGATTAGGTATCCCTTTCAGAAATTTGGTGACAAATTGTTCAACACGCCCCTTGTCATGTTGAGAGCAGATCAAACAGATAGAAGGGTTATTTCTATCGAATGTTCGCTTAGTATAAGGGCCATAATCTTTTAGCCCTTTTTCCACCCAATTTGCCTGACCATTATCATTAAAAACAAGATTAGGATTATCGAATTGAACACATTCTGACCTCAAATCTATAGCATCGGAGATATCAACTTTTTCTCCATTTATAAGTGTGATTTTTTTTGCTTGAAAATGATTCTTTAAAGTAGAGATTCTCTCTTTTTTACTAACCCCTGAATTAAATTCAGATATAGTTATGCGGATTTTATCAATAATAGTATTAGCCTGATTTCCGAAATTATGCCTAATATAATCATCAAGATTTGTCCTGCTAGCCTCTAAATAAATATCTGATAAAACGTATGTTTGAAGCTGTTGATCTTTATCAATAATTTTTACTACGTCTCCATTTACACAATCTATCTTCCCTAAAAGTTTATAATAACCGTCATCTTTTTTTTCAGTAACATACCTTCCTACTAGGTCAAATCCTTGGTCATAAAAATAGGAGCAATCTTGTATTGCTAAGGTTTTAGTAGAGCAGTCAATTATCAGGTGCGGATGATTTTTAATTAACCTTACATCCATTTTATATTTAACTGTTATTGAAAAAGGAAAATCAGTATTTATAACTTTCTTCAACAAATTATCTTCTGGTTTAGTACTTACGAATCCAATTGGGTTAAACCCAATTGGATTACGCTTCAAACCTCTTAGGTATGATGCAACACCATCCTTAACCAAGTAGCAGAAAATACGATAGTTGTCTGAAAGATTATAAGTCTTGAATTCCCCTGAAATAGGGGCTTCTTCCGAGCTATAAAATATTAACGTGCTATCTCCCTTTCGATAGCAAACATATTTATTTTTACCTTGGCTTTTTAAACTCTTAAATTTTTCATACTCGTACGCAACAACACAAGCATCTATAGTTGCTCCTCGTGGTATACTTAACGGGAATGCATTCAATTTGATTGACAACTTTTAAACTCCTACATCTTCCATCACTCCATCAACATCGGTTGATTTAATGAAGTGGGATGGATTTTCAATACCTATTTCATTAATTCGCATTAATGACCCCAATGCTCTTTTTCATAGACGCTTTGATCCCCACGCCCCAAAGGTTGAGAAGAGCACCCAGTTCGAATAAAAAAATCTTCCCGCCCTTCAAATGTTGTAAACACAGGCTTACTGCTTTTTGCTATCTTAATACGGCATATTTGTGAATCATCATAATTGGGAAATGTGATTTTGATATGAGAAGTAAAACCACCACCAATATACTTTTTAATCAACTCGACTAAGTGCAACTCAAAACCATCAAGACTCTTTTTGCTTAAAGTCTCAATATCATTATCCAAGCCTAGAGCATTTTGATTGTCATCAACACCGATAAATAGATTGCCTCCTTCACTATTCAGGAATGCGGCAATCGTCTTGGCAATAACATATTCCAACTTCTTATTGACCTCGCCTGCACGAAGGTCATAGCGCAGAGTAGATTTAAACTCTACAGTATCGCTCTCACCAGAAAGCATTAGTTCTTCTATTTCTTCATTAGCTGGCTCTGTGTGGCTTAAATCAATACGTGATTTAAGCTCTCGATAAATTAACTTGGCGCGGGATTGCAGGAACGTATCGTAATCATCGCTTTCAATTCCGAAACCATCAATGCCGATAAAATGAGAATTGAGTGCTTTGTTTATATCTGGATTTTCATCATGAAACTCACCGATATAGTTTGAAGGTGCTTTAGCTCCGATTTTACGTTTGTTTAAGTGATCGCTCACAAATGTAATGTTAACCAAACTATTACTGTTTAACGGTGTTTTATTTTTCAAATAAGCTTTAGGAAAAAAGTGGTGATAGTTTTTACTGTTTGCGACTTTTAACCACGAATTATCAAGAATGACTTTTCCGTTATCTTGAAAGTCCTTCGGCTCTTGATATGCAAGTAGACACAAAACTGCCTTGCAATAACTATTACCAGCACTAAAGTTCGTATCTATCAATGCCTGTGGCGAGTCAAGATCAACCTTGATATCGCTGTAATCTGGTCGCTCATTATTCAAGATAGAATCAATACGTTTAATATCTTGCGCCAACCTAGATTCACTAGAGCTGGAATACCTGAATGACAAAGACATACGCCAGAAGAATTCTTCCAAATATTTTCTCTGGTCTGCATCAGGCTTGTCTTTTTTGAAGTAAAAGAAATAAGCGAATGGAACTAGCAGTGAATCATAAGGTAAAAGCTGGGAGACAGGGATACGGTATGTAGTTCTAAAATAATCAATACTATCTTTAATTGCAGAAATACCTAAATCCCAATTGTCGATAATCAACTGCTTATCTAAAGATAATATCGTTTTCCGCTTACATTCTTTCGTGCGACTTAGCACTAACGAAAGTAAACTCAATATGACTGTACTTGATACACCTTCATATTTTATATCTTTAAGCTCCTTTATGAGAGCTTCCCACTTTACCTGCATGTCGAATTTTTGCTGTTCGTCATATGTTTTTGCAGACATAATCTCAAACAAGGTAAGTGTTTGACCGCCAGTATTAATACGCGTAAATACTTCAATAGCGGAATCAATATCTTCTTTTCTAAGAACTACTGTTGAAAACTCATAAGTTTTAAAAGCTGTAGAATAAGAGTTAATCATTTCCAATTCATCCTCACTAAACCGATCTGAGAGTTCTCTGGCTTTACTGTAACTAAAATTCAAAACATCATGCAGAGACAGATATTTTTCACCTATCGGCTCTGCCGTAATTAATTGCTCATCATTGATATCAATATCACCATCCAAATTTACAAATATATTACTGTAATCAGTAATCTTTTTTTCACCAGTTTTTTGGATTTTTGCCCCGAGATATGCCGCAAACAATGATGTTATACGCTGTTGCCCATCTAAGACATATTGAACTTTAGTTCCGTCAGGCGTATCAGGGATATCCAAATTACCAACATTCTTAATATCGTTTATTCGCTCGGATGTCTGCCATAAAATAAATGTGCCAATGGGATATCCTTTAAGAATACTGTCTAATAATTTAGCCGTTTTATCAATGCTCCAGACAAAATCCCGCTGAAATTTAGGTATTTTAATAATGCCTTTTTGTATTTCCGAGATCAGATCAGAATATTTTTTGGAGTCTGGCTTAGGCTGTTCAAAATTCATTCTATTTCCTTCAGAAGGTCTGGAAGTTTCAGCTTCTCAGCAAAGCTTTGATTTCTTCGATGTGCTCTCATTTGTAGGGAGGATAGCTTAACTACTTCTATTTGAAGAGTTGCTATGGTGTCTCGATTTTTATCAAAAGACTTTATTGGTGTATTTGCTCTCAACCAATCACCGTTAACCGTTTCTTCATAGTCACCAGGAAGGTCAATTACGGCATTGATTTTTTCACCAATTAAATAGCAATAAAACCTATCAAGTTTCTTATTACTAAAATTTGCAATAAGATTGCAGTATTTAGTCATTTGGTTCAGATGATCGGCTAAATCAACATCTGGCGCTTTTAATTCGACCATCACACATTTCCCCTCTTCAGCAAAAAGAAAAATATCTGGTCTTCTATCTAAATTAAGCCCAAACTCCAAAATTATTTCATCGGAAATATCTTTGAGAAGATTATTTCCTTGGCTATCCTGAATCTGTTTTAAGGGAAGGTCTGAACAACCATGAAAATGGAGAAACTCTTCATCCAATATCCACAGATCATTTAATACTGAGGTATCTGAGCTTTTTCTCTTAAGAATAAGATCATGAACCAACCCTTCTTTGTCTTTATTCTGCCCTTTTATTCTAGGTTGAGTTTGATAGTCAAGTTCTCCAGCAAGGATTTTTTTCAGTGCATCTGCCACCATTTCACGTCTGATAACATAGCGGCTTAATTCTTCTTTGTTCTGTTCTTCAATTAAAGCTGATAATTCAATAACTTTTTTCTCTAACTCTTCCTGATAATTATCAGTTGTTGGATTCAATTCTTTCAAACTCTCATGTAATTTTTTAGCTTGAAACCCTTTTTCAGCTAACCCATTAGATTGCTCTGCATATATTTTTCTGGTTATTACTTGCTCATTATCAGTTAAATTTATTTTTGCCTTCATAGCTACTTCAATTGGAATACCATGCGCTCTAGCAATATTTTCGACATCTTTTTCTTGTTCGTTTTTAAGGTCAAATACATCCTTATAAATGCTCGGTATAACCTTGTTTACCTGCTCCTTAATGCTGTCCAAGAACAAAAACTCTTCATCCTCATTAAAGAACAGGTCACTTATCGAAGTCTCCGTTTCTTTTTTGTCGGGGAAACAGAAGCGGTCAACTGTATCACTTACATTTTCAGGCTTATCTAAAACATCTCCATAAAATGCTGTTAAATATTTAAACCCATCAACACTTTCATTTTTCTTTATTTGTTTAAATACTAAACTCTGAACGGGCATATCCTTGCTGCATAGGTAAACATCATTTTTTTCTAATTCGTCCTCTGGGATTTTAAAATGTGCCCAATTTATAATTTCATCTTTACCTTTAACAGGTCTCCAAACAATTTTATCTGCTTTAGAGTTCTCGACCTTCAAATAAGGCACTTTTATATCACCAGTCGCTATAGGCGCAGGCATTTTTTCAGATGTCAAAAACTGACTGTCGATTTTCTCCCCATTCTTCATAAATATGACGGTTATTTTGGGAGCGGCTAATTCTTCTTTTTTAGTATCAAGATAAAAACGTAAAAGAAAATGTCTTTTAATTTCTTTTAGAATCCCATCAATTGTCAATTCATCAAAAAATAATTTTTCTTCACCTTCGAAATTCCCATCAGACAATATAACTTTGGTTGAAATGCTTTCAGAAGAATCACAAACCTGATCGTCACCACCCCGAGGAAAATATTTTCTACTACAAGTAAAAGTCCTATGTCGTGTTACACCCTCTATCTCATAGACACTATCAACTTGAATTTTATCAAAGCGATGTAAGAACTGTAAGCGACCAGTACCTTTATTATCWTACCCTTTGCTCTTATCAAAAAACGCTTCGAAGCGCTTATAGTTTTCTGGCGTAAATCCAGCTCCATTATCTTCAACTTCAATTTTCTGCAATTCTTTTACTTCATCAATTAATCCTGTGAAGTGTAAAGTAACAGTAATTATGGGATCTTCATCACCTGACAAATTTCGTTGAGAAATAGCTTCTAATGAATTTGTGATAGCTTCAAACAAAGGGGTAAGAGGATACTTGGATTTTTTAATCAAATCCATTGCACCGCCTAAATTCATTATTACTGTAGCTTTACTCACTGTTTCAACCATTTCTATTTATCCTTCACATCAATATCAAGCTTCGGCAAGGCGTTAACAATTTTCATAGTTTCTAAGCTTACTGTTATTACACGCTGAAATAGCTCTAATGGATATTTAGCATTCCCGACCGTTTCCGTGGCATAAAGATTTGCATCATTGACTATGCCACTTTTCTTGTCAGTTTTTACACATTGGCGATCCATCACCCAGTCAAGAGCTGCTTTACCGTTTACTATGTAATCATATGCCTCAAGTGGTATGTCTTTGATGGTTATATGGTCGTTATAGATAACAATGCTTTTGTCTTTATCCCTACCAGACTTACCGAACTTCATTTTGGTAACATAGTAATCTGATTCTGATTTTGGCTTACCTTCGATAATAACTGAGTAAGGTTCAGCACTCTCATAATCCACATGCAGCGCACCAAGTTTCCGACCTGCATCAACAAACATCCAAAAATCGTTGGCTGTTTTTACACATGGAATACGGGGAAGCTGTTTTGAGAGATTGTCGGCATAGCGAGAGCGATAATCCTCGGAATGCAACAATCCATAGATATAGTAGAAAACATCTTCTTTACTGATTTTTTCATTTGGATACGCTGCCTTGAAATGTTCCAACCCTGCATTAGTTATACCATCCTTAACAGCGTACCCTGATTGTGCATCCTGAGATGAAAATAGATCATTACTCCCGCTATTAAGATTTTCTTCATAAAGTTTTAAAGGAAAGCATTGTCCTGTATCTAACGTATGAAGATTAGGTAATGCATCTACCATTAAAGTAGAAAATCCTTTACCCGCACCAACACCTGTCAAATATATCACTCGATTCTCCATTTTTGCATCTGGGAATACGTGCGGCATTTGATAGATCATGTCGTTCAGTTGACGGCTAAAATAAACCCACTGTTTTTCAAAAGGTCTATAAGCTCCAACTTGCAAGGATTTTGTAAAGTACCTGTGTTTTATATGGCGACCAAGGTCATTTTTAAGTCCTCGGTTCCAACTAATTAATGTTGAATCCGTATTAATGAAACCATCAACCTTCGATTTATTATCTTTGCTAATTTGCGGATATTGAGTAATAAATCTATCCACTTCGTTATTATAAAAATCAATCATGTTATGCATATTATTTTTTAAAATAACTTTAGATGCGTTGTAGCACCATGCATCACGATTTGTTTTTATACCTTGAGAATAATTTCCAAATATTTTTGTTGTTGATTTATCTTTTTTATCGCCAATCATAATAAACTCATCAAAACTATCATCTCGTTGATTAAGCCAATCATGATACTTATCAGGTGTTATTGATTGCCATCCATTTTGGGTTGTTATCCCTTCTATGCTTCTGAAATCAGAAATTATAGTTAATTTTTCTTCACGAGATAAATAATCACCAATATCGTGAAAGTATATTTTTCCATGTTCTTTTGCATTTGGATTCTTGACTAATAACGTAATTGCTATTGGTGAGCGACTACCAGAGCCAAATATCTTTCCTGCTTCTTTACGTGATATTTCACCTGACGTTCGCTGGTTTCCTCGCAAATGAAATACATAAAGACTAGTATATTCATCAACCAAACATTTTCTTAGCCCATCAGTGGCATTGCCTTCTATCCAACCAGCATTGCTAACGTAGGCTAGAACACCGCTTTTACCAAGGCGGTCACTTCCCCAGCGAATAGATCGGATATAACTGTCGTAAAGGGCATTTTTATTTGTAGCTGTAGAGTTGGCGGCATAAGTCGTGCGGATACTTTCATCTAGATGTGGGTATGCGACATTTTGATTTCCATCATTTGCACTTCCTTGCCCAGCAGAATAAGGAGGGTTAGCCATGATAACGCGAATATCTAGCTCCTTTTGGCGCACACGACGAGCGCTATTATCAACCAAAAGCTCACTAACCATATCGTCTTTTTCATAGAGCTGAAAAGTATCAGTCAAACAGATACCCTCAAAAGGCACGTAATCACCACCAACGAGGCTATGATAGACAGCTTCGATATTAATAGCTGCGATGTAATAAGCCAGAAGTACTATTTCATTCGCATGAATTTCATTTTTGTATTTATGAGGTAGTTGTTCTTTGCTAATCAAACCGCTTTGCAACATACGTGTAATAAATGTACCCGTACCTGTAAAGGGGTCAATGATATGCACCCCCTCGCTTCCAAGTGATTGACCAAATTCAGACTTCAATACATCATTCACGCTATGAATTATAAAGTCCACAACCTCGACAGGTGTATAAACAATGCCAAGGCGTTCGGTCATTTTTGGAAATGCATTGCGAAAAAACTTATCGTAAAGTTCTACAACAATTTTTTGTTTACCCTCAGCATTGTCTATACCTTCCGCCCGCATTTGCACGCTGGCATAGAATTTCTCTAATGTATCAGCTTCTTTTTCTAGTCGATGCTCTTGTAATATTTCCAAAACATTCTGCATCGCCTGCGATACAGGGTTATTACTGGCAAAGCTGTATTCTTTAAACAACGCATCAAAGACGGGCTTAGTGATAAGGTGTTGAGCCAGCATCTCTATTACTTCATCATCGGTAATACTGTCATTCAAATCATCACGTAATTCATTAGAAAAGGCATTAAATGCCGTTACTTCTTTAACATTAGTGGTGTCTTTTACAATTGCCGTAATACGATCAATATGTGTTTTGGCAATATCAGAAATATCTTTTGCCCAATCTTCCCAGTGGTTACGATTTCCACATTTCTGCACGACTTTGGCATAAAGAGCGCGTTCGATTTCTCCAACTTCAAACTGTAATTCTTGCTGCGTTTGACCCTGTGGCTTTTGTTCAGGCACTCCTATACCAAACGCTCCCTTACCAGCATCTTTATTCTTAGTTCCCTTGGTTTTCTTGGCTTTAGGTTGTACTTTATCAGTGATAGCAATCACTTCCATTTTGCTATTATCTTTGCCGATTAAATCAAGCTTATTGATATGCGCATCAAAGCGATCATCATGAGAGCGTAATGCTTGTAGAACTTCCCAAACAACCCTGTATGTTTTGTTATCATTTAATGCCTTATGAGGCTCCATACCTGTAGGAATCACCACGGGCAATATCACATAACCACGTGTTTTACCTTTGGCAGTACGCATGATACGTCCAACTGATTGCACAACATCTACTTGTGAATTACGAGGTGTTAAGAAAAGAACGGCATCAAGTGCAGGAACATCTACACCTTCTGATAAGCACCGCACATTACTGAGAATACGGCAGGTATTATCAGGAGTTTCGGCTTTTAACCAACTAAGTTTTTCTTCTTTTGCTGTGGCATTCATACTGCCATCAACATGTGCTGCTTCACAGACAAGCGTGTTATGGTCTTCTTCCTGTTCTTGATAGGCTTCAACAACCGCTTGGAACATATTGGCTATATTTTTAGAGCTAACTTTATGCGTCTTTTTACCAGTACTAGCTTCAATTACCTGACAAAATGCCAAGGCACGGCGCATAGGATCATGATCATCAGCAAGATTGTCATCTTGATCTTGCTTACTTAAAGCTTTCCAACACCCAATAATTTTAGCCGCATCATCAACTTTTAGTTGATTATTGTCATCCGCCAACAAGCTTTGTAGCCTTGTACTGATATGAGCGGCATCTACGGTTAAAACAATAACCTTGTAGTCCACAAGCAAGCCACGATTAACCGCCTCTGAAAATGTGATAACGTAGAGTTCTTTACCAAAATAATCCTCGTTATCCATTGAATATAATTCTGTGTTATCTTTTTCTGCGATAACCTTTGCGTTATCTCCATAGATACGAGGTGTTGCAGTCATATAGAGACGTTTTTTAGCATGAAGAAAATCATTGTCATGTACCCGAACAAACTTACTTTCTTCTTCACCCTCAAATGTTGCACCTGTTGTACGGTGTGCCTCATCACAAATAATCAGGTCAAAATCGTCAAGGTCATATTTATGCTGGGCTTCGCTAATGACCTGTATAGAGTGATACGTTGAGAACACAACACTCATATGCGTTGCATCATGCCGCTTGTCCATTTCCTTTGCTAAAGATTCTGAATTTGTTGTGGCAGGGTAGCGTAGCTCGTGCATAAAAGTTTGAACAATATCATCGTTATTTTTACGTTTTTTCCCAATATCACTATCTGAACAAACTGCAAAACTATGCAAAGGAATTTGGCTTTGCTGTGTCCATTCTGTAAGCGTTTGAGAGAGTAAGGAAAGGCTTGGCACTAAAAATAAAACGCGTTTTCCCGCTCCCGCCTGTTTTTCTGCAATCTTTAAACTCGCAAAGGTTTTCCCTGTACCGCAAGCCATTATCATCTTGCCGCGATCAACATCTTTAAATTGTTTAATAATCGCGCTAAGAGCATTTTCTTGATGTGGTCGTAAGCCATGCTTCTCCTTAAGCACCACTTCTTTGTCAGATTGGAATTGAGACCAATCAATTTCACTGTTTTCTAAATCATGAAGATCAATTTTAGTGACTGGCGGCTGTTGTCCCTGCAAAGCATCTTCCGCATTACCACTCCAATTATTCGTTGTAGTAACGATAATCCTATGGGTAAAATACTTTTTACCAGATGCAGTGAAAAAGCTATCTATATCAGACTTTTGAATACGATAATTTTCCGCATAAAACTTGCACTGAATCGCATGAAATTCTTCTGTGCCATTCGTTTTTGCAACTAAATCTATACCTGTATCTTTTCTATCAAGCCCCTGTTCTTCTGCCCAGTCAGAGTAAGTCCAGACATCGCTGTACAAATCTTTATATGTTGCCTCATTTCTCAAATAGGCAACTGTTAGCTCTTCAAAATAAGTGCCTTTTTCACGCTCTGTTACGGCAGCATCACGATATGTGGCGAGGAGTTGTTGAAGTGCTGTCATAAAATTCTTCCGTTATTTTTTATTATTCGTAATCTGGGCTGAAATCCACTTTTCAATATCGGATTCTTTAAATCGCCAACTACCGCCCACTTTAAAGCCTGGCAGTTTTCCTTCTGCTGCCAAGCGATAGGCTGTCTTCTCAGCTAACTTGAGATATTCAGCTACTTCTTTCAAGGTCAGTATGTCGTTACTCATGGCTTTATCCACTTAAACACTAAGTGAGAGAATAAAGGAATATTGAGGAATTCGCAATCAAAGCTTCGTTTGCATTCAGGCTTTTTGATGTCATTCAGGCTTACGCTCACGAGTACGGTTTGACCTCTTTCGAGGATGGTTCTTTCTGTCATATGAGAGATCAACTCGCTCGTTCCTATCTTGGCTCTTACCCCGTGTAGCACGGTCAAAAGCAGGGCGAATAGAATTCTTTCTTTCTCGTTCCCGCATCTGCCTGAACTCATTAATATGTTTGGCAAGCAGAATGCGTTCCTGTTGCTGCTTATCTAGCACTTGCTTGAACTCATCTTGTAAAACAGATCGAGATGCACCATGTCGAAAAACCATCGTCTCTAGTGCTAGTATTTGCTCTAGTTTTAGACTTTCTGTTTCCTCCTTATTGATCAAGCGTATCCTCCTATACCTTCCTGTTACCTTATCAAAAAACCCCATGAGACCACGGCGAAACTTATCTCTTCCTTCTTTGGCAAGAATATGTCGTTTTACCCGTTGTTGATCAGACAACTCGCGCCGTTCGGCGCGCTGTACCCTGACAAGTTCTGCCTTCTTATCCTGAAGTGGTTGAATTTCATTCGCATGGCGCTTTTTAAGCAGGGCGATACTGCTTAAAATTTCAGAATTAAAGCTTAAACGTATTTTGTCCTGCATTGCCGTGACAGTCGGCAACTGATCAGGACTTCCCAGCCTGTTTTTAAGCTCTTTGGTTTTAATACCGCCAAAGCGTGACAGGGAATAAACTTTGCTGGAATTGTCCAAAACCACAAATCCACGCCTGTCACCCTGCGCTAAAAACAAGCTTCGCTCTTCGAGCGCATGTTTAAAGCTCTGCAAATTATCAGAATGCTTCCAAGCATCTTGGCAAAGCATTTTTATCTCTTTGGGGTCGATACCTTGCCTTTTAAGCTGTTGCCATTCGACATGGCTAATATTGAATGGATCACGCTCACGTTTGTCTATGAGACCTTTAGGCATGTCCCAACCATGCTCAAGGTATAGCTGTCTTGAGATGTCAGTACATTTATACTTGAAATGGGACATTCGGATAGATGTCATCTCATCTACATCAATGCGAGACCACACAACATGGCAATGCCTACGTCCTTCTTTCTCATGATAGACAACAATTCGTGGCTGATCAGTTAGCCCTAGTTTGCGCTCTAACCGCTCAAAGGCATCATTAAACTGCGCATAAGAAACCTCAGCATTTACAGGTGGATTAAAGCTACAAGAAAACATCGGTTTCTGACATCTTGTCCCTTGGGATACCGCGTCGATTTCCAGTAGGGCAGCATGGAGTGATTGCCCTGCCAATCCGCGAATTTCGTGGATGCTTACATGATCATTTTCATAGGTTGACGCAAGGTGATTAGCCAAATTACGAGCGCCTGACCTTTGGGATGCTTTAATAATCATAGCGATCAGTACTTTTTTTAGGGAAAAGATCAGAAAGCTTCTCGGTATATCCGAGTGCTTTCATAATCGCAGCCCGTAATTCAGCAACATCGGAAAGTGCATTTTTCACTTCAACTATGTCTATTGCTGAATACATGTTTAATTGTCTCGAAATTTGATTCACGTTCGAGCCTACCCTCGATACGTGACCAAGCAACTTAGACAATTCAGCTTTTTCGGGAACGGGTCTACGTGACCTGCGAGGTGCAGGAGTTTTAAAAATAACTGTCTTGCAATACCCTCCCATTGTAAGCCCTGCGTTTTGCGCACGGGTTTCAATTTCCAAGCGTTGATCATCAGATAATCGAATGGATAGTCGGGGGTAGCTATTGCTAGTTTTTTTATTCATAAGTCCTCTCCGAGTTATTAGAAGAGGGATGCAAACGGGAGAATACTTTCTCCCTTGCCCAGTATGGCCTTGTCGCTTGTCAGACAAGGCACATCTGGCGGTATCGGTTATCTCAAGATTAATATATAAATGGTTAAATATTCGTTAACAGATGGGATACGAGGGCTTCCCTCGCTCCGCTTGCAAAGTAGTCGAGCTACTTTGCAACGATGAATCCAATATTAATTGAATAGAACTCACATAATTGTTAGTTCAAATTCATTTAATGTTGGAGCACATATAAAAAATATTGGGCAAAGTTCGTCACTAACAAGCGACTCACACTAAGTTACGAAAATCTTGTAACAGGCTGTGACAATAACTTATAGAGGATTTTATAAAATAAAATGCAATCAAAAGTTAACAAGTTGTTAACGTAGGTGTGGTCTAATAATGGCAGGGTTGCAGTCCAATGAAATGGATTTTTGCAACTCTTTTCATTTGGGTTCAACCCTCCCTTAATTCGAGGGATGCAAGCTGAGAGATGTTGAATGTCAATTCATCGTCTCTCAGTCTTCCTATATGGAGAAGAATATGGATGACATTGAAAACCTGTTAAGTGAAAGTTTTTCACAGGCTGGACAAAAGCAGGGTGCTGTTTTTGAAGCACAACTTGTCGCATCATTGATGATCCAGTCAAATGCTTTTATCTCAATAAAAACAGCAGCGAAACTATGTTCCATTTCACGACAAACAATTGACCGCCGTATCCATCAAGGAACATTCCCTGTTCCTGAAAAACTTTCCAGTGAAGATAAGGCAATAAGGAAAGCTTTTCGCATTAAAGATATTCAACAATGGTTGAATTCACCTTTAACTTACCGCGCCCCGCAGTAAGTTATCCACATAAATCATGTCCAAGAATATGGCTGTGAGTAGCCCATTGAGTAGCCCAGCCATTTTATGGCGCATATTAGATAAATCTAAACGATTAATTTTACGTTGTATTTCAAAGGAATAAATGGTGACCACTGAGGGATTCGAACCCTCGACCTACTGATTAAAAGTCAATCGGTCATTCCTATAAATTAGCAACTAAGTAACTATTATAAAAGACATATTCAGAGAGCAACAGGCTGTTTTTGTTGGTTTTTCATTACAAAATATTTTTTCAAAATAAAAACGGCTATCTATCTGTAAGTATTTATAAATTTACTATTTTCCTTGCCCATATTTTCTCATATTGCCCATGCTGTAAACCGCCTCTGAGTAGCCCAGTGAGTAGCCCAGATAATTTGGCTCTTGTATTAACAAAGCCTTTATTTATAAGGGATACAATAGATATCAGGCAGTTTGATTTAGGTCAATATTAGGATTTTGAGTAGCTCAAATGCCTTTTTTCAATGAAATGAGGATAAATGCCACGGGCAATTAATTTTATAGATACAGTTATTCGGAATATAAAACCGCCAAAAAAACGAACAGTATATTGGTGTATTGGAAGCCCTGCATTTGGATTACGTGTCACACCTACTGGTACAAAGACCTTTATCTATAAATATATGAGTGGCAGAACAAGCCGCTGGGTCACAATAGGGAAATACCCAGCAATAAGCATTAGAGAGGCCAGAGCGAAGTATAACGAGCAATACGAGGCCGTTCATGACTATGAGAAAGATATTGTTGCTGATAAGAAAGCTCAGATAAAAGCGGAAAAAGCAAAACTAACTATTTCTGAACTAATTAATGACTATGAAATCATCGCTCGAATTAAAGAAAAGATTTCGATAAGAGAAGAGCTTCGTGCCTTCAATGCCGATGTTGTGCCCGTCATTGGGCATAAGTATGTCGAGGATGTTACACCCGATGACATAGACAAAATTCAGCACCGCATTTTAAGCCGTGCAAAAAACAAAAAACAAGCAACCAGTAATGGACGTGTTGCCGTGAAAAATACCCTTGCCTACACTCGCCAGCTTTTCAACTTTGCAAAAAACAAAAAGGAATTAAGATCAACCCTTCAAGCTAAGAATTGGAGCAATCCTGTTCTGGAAATTGAATCTCTTGGAAAAAAGGCAAGGCGAGATCGAGTGTTATCTTTTCAAGAACTATGGCTATTTTGGAACCATATAGAACATGTTGGTCTCCCACCTGTTACAGCGAAAACTCTTAAATTTATTCTAGCGACCATGCAGCGGGGTAAAGAAGTCAGGAACATGACATACAGCGCACTCAAGCTTAATGAGAATGTCTGGGAGATGCAAAGGTGTGATACTAAAAATAAAAAGATGCACCGCGTCCCACTTAATAAATACAGTAAACAAACTATTGAAGAGGTTTCTCAATTCACTAAAAAATCACTCTATATTTTTGGTGTCACATGCGCGATCACTCCACCTTCAGAGCTATCAGAAAACCTTAAACCGTTTAGTGAAAACTCTTTATCCAGAGCACTCAAAAGAAAAAGAGAAGACCTTGGAATTGAAAATTTTTGCCCTCATGACTTAAGGCGAACAGGTGCAACATGGATCACGGCTGTTGGTCTACCAAAGTTATATGCTCGCCTTCTCCTAAATCATAGTGATGGTGAAAACGATGTAACAGGTGAGGTCTATATTCAATATGGATATGACATCGAAAAACAAAAGGCTATCAATGTATGGGCGTTTGTTTTGGATCAAATTGTAAATTGCCAAAGTATTGAAGACATCCCTACTTTGGATGAAGTCAGACATGCAGTCAGAGAAAGCGGACTACTTTAAAAGTTAACCGTGTGAGAGACACACTGCTCAGACCTATGTCTGCAATATCTATTTATACTTGATTATCGTATTTAAGGGTTCTAAAATTATTCTATTAGAGTTATGAGGGGATTTCCTCCTTATTATTGAGTTAACCCATAAAACAAAGTAGGACATCAATGACAATTACATATTCTGATTCAAAAAAGGTAGAGTTTGAAAAGTTTAAAAAAGAAGGTGGTAATATAACTTTTGAAATTGATGCAACGGATATATCTCAGAATAAGAAATTTGAGGAATTTCCCTCCATTAAACCTAAACTCAAAACTGGTTTTGAAATCCCTCCAACTTCAATGATAGAGGCTCCTGAATTACAGGCATTAATTTCAGTTTATGGCTCACCATGGGATTACATTCTTGCACGAGTATATTTATCACAAGGAAAGGTGATCTATAAACAAATACAAAATGGTAAATACGAAGCCCATTGTTCAACACCAAAAAAATCATAATCATCAGGTAAAAACATGGAAAGGTTAATAGGTGATTTTTTTAAACTTGTTGGAAGTCATGATATAGAAATATATAACGAATTTAGCCTTCAACATGAGCTTGGTATATTTTTACGAAAAAAATATACCAATAAGAAAATTCAGTTTGAAAGAAACGTTTCCTATTTTGGGTTTGATAAAAATAATTACGAGAAAAAGGAAATTGATTTAGTTGTTTTTTCAGATAAGAATAATCTCGAATGCGTTATGGAATTGAAATATCCCAGAAATGGGCAAGTTCCAGAAAGCATGTTTAGCTTCTGCAAAGACATAGCATTCTTGGAACAACTTATCTCTTCTGGTTTTAAATCAGCGTATTTTTTAGCTGTCGCTGACGACAAGCTTTTCTATTCGGGTTCACCCGATGGAATTTATGGTTTTTTTAGAGCAGAGCAGGAAATAACAGGGGCAATACAAAAACCGACGGGCAAAAAAGATAAATCAGTAAATATTTCTGGTTCATACAAAGCTCAGTGGCACACGATTTGTGACAGCATGAAATATTGCCTAATCGAAGTCACTATTTGAACACCTTAAATTTGTAAAAACTAATTACTTGAAACTCAGAGAAAGTGGCTTAAGAAACCAGTTCAGAGCAACATTAAATCGGCGTTGCCGCGCATGTCTTTTTCTATACTTAGCCGTATCCTCAGGAGTATGAGCCAAGTCGAAAAGTGTGTCTCTATCATAAAAGTCACATCTAAAACTAGGACTTCCGTCAATCGCCCCCATTCCCAAATCATAAATATCCAGTAGCTCACTATGGGTCTGAAAAACGGAATGGTCATAGAAATAAATATGGTCTCGTAACGTTGCCTTTGCTAAAAGTTTATCGAGATTTTTTCTATTTCCGATATCACAAGCAATCTCAGTACAACCAAACTCTTTTAGTTTTGCTATCTTTTGTTTCAGATGCTTACTTCTTTTTTGCTGATGAATATACCCGTATCTTGTACCCCCATAGCATATGTCTCCTACATATCTCATCCMTCATTTATAAAKAGATATGCAGTGGACTTACAAGTTAATTCTTATTCCAGAATCAGTTCAACGACTTACCAACCTCCTATCGCCCAAGAGATGGGCCTCTTGGTGGCGTAAAATCATGTTCAGGCTTTGCACCGCCCCTTTTCTTAACGGACTTTTCCTGCTTATCCAGCGCCTCATTATGGCTGTTCTTCAAACGCTTCTTTTGTTTTCCTTCCGTATCTTTTCCAGAGTATGAGGTTGTTCGTGTTTTACGTGTACGATCAACTTTTCTGGCTGTTTCATATGTTTTCTTGCTTCTGTTACGCTTAACTTTTCTGGCAGTTAAACCACCTTGCTGATCACCTTTTCCATCGGTGTCATCCTCTTTGAAAGAGGAGCGAGCTTTATCAATTTTTTCTTCAATAATCTTCTCAGCTTTCTCATGCTGTTTTGCCATTTTGAGTAAGCGTTCATTTTGTAAATTAGCCAATGTTTCTCTTGCTTCTTGTTTTCTCATTTCCCCACTGGCTAGTGATTTATTTAAATCGCTAACTTCTTCTATGTACCTTTTATTGTGCCCAAGCAAATCACGGGCAATTCCTTTCAGACCTTTATCTTGTAATTTATTTTGGATAGCACTTATATTGGTTTTTATTGCTCTATCTTTTTCTCCATGGAACTCTTCAAGCTCACGCTCCAACTTCCGTCTCTCTGATTCACAACGCCTATCTTCGTTGATTTTGTCATCAAGTGACCATGATTGAAACGCTGCTCTTTTAGCGCCTGCAAACTCATCAAACTTTTCATAGTTTACTTGCTTATGAGCTTCTTCCCGYTTTTTATTCAGATCAATAATCTTATTRTTCTGACTTCCTCGCTCTGTTGTATTGCCTTTCCGTTCCATATCATTTGCCACCGAACCTAGATGAATTTGTGGTTCGCGATCTATGCCTCTTGCTTCAAAGCTAAGATGTTCAACCATTACTGATAAATCATCGCGTTTTGCAATATGATTCATCACGCCTGCCGTATATTCTCGAAGTGATAATATTTCCTGCTTTCCGCGAGTAGTTTTCTCTCCATTAAGAGTAATTTTATCGTTGCTCAGATCGCGGTATTTGTTTTTAGCCCAACCATCTTTTGTACTGGTATCAAAACCTCTATCGGTAAATAAAATATGAGCATGATAATTTCTTTCATCACCGCTTATATTTGGTTCATGAAAACAAATATCTACCGCACAACCATATCGGCGCATTAATTCACGAACTATTCCGTCACCAGTCTCTCGGCGTTGCATGATATTAAACTCATATGGAAAAGCGACTTCTAATTCCCTTGCTGTGCAGGAATTAGACCGATTTTCTTTTTTCTCCACAGAGTTCCAAAGTGTTTCACGATCTCGGAATTGCTCTGGCGCATTTTCAGGTAAATAAATACGTGAAAACTCAACTCCACTTTTGTTAGTGTAGTCATGTGTTAGACCTGTGCGTTCATCATGTAATCGAACACCAGCCCTATACGCTGCTGCCGCAACAGAAGAGCGTCCTTTGCTTCTCTGGATGATCTTTGCACTAACATGAAGCTCTAATGCTCTCATATTTTTGCACCCTCAAAAATGGAAATGAAACATGATTTACTAGGGAAATATTTTATTCGATTTAGAAATATTTCTCTAGCCGTGACAAGCTATGACAGGGTGTTAACCCGCACTAGCATTGACTTTCGCACACAAACTTTAGTTTGTATAAGTGCGCACTTCGCGATCTCTCATTCCTTACCATAATTACTTTCGTGTCACACCTTTTCATGTCACAGGTCACCCATGTAGTATTAATTTCATGGCGTACACATGAACACTTTTTGCATGTTAGCTGAACGCTTCTATTGGTCTCATTTATCCAAACTTATAGAGCTAACATTTAAAATTTTTGGAGAATATTTTATGGCTTTACAAAGAATGAATAGACGCGAAAAACTAGAACTTGAAATCTCCCAGAAGCAAGCTCAACTCAAAGACATTGAGGCTCGTGAAAAGGTAAAAACGCGCAAACGTGATACACGGCGAAAGATTATTGCTGGTGCTTTAGCCTTACAACACAGTGTGATCAATAATGAATTTAAAACTGTCATGAATAGGCTTATCAATGAGCATGTAAAAAATAATACTGACAGAGAATTATTTGATCTTCCACCGCTTGCAGGGGGGCAACACTCGGGCACATAATTCTCGCCTCATTGATAATCGGCTATGTAAAAAAACAAAGACCAAGATGTACATCCTGGTCTTTGTTAATTTTCATTATCTGTATTGTATTTATTAGGTCAGGCAACAAGCACCTGATCGTTTTCTTTTTCTTGATTGCTATCAGGATCAATTGCAGGAAATAAAAGCGCTTCTGGCAACCAGTTTTTAGCCTTTGCATCTTTCTCGTCACTATTTTCCTGAGAGGCTAGTTTTGCAAAGTGTTTGCTAAGAATAGTGACAATTTCTTTTTTCTTATATCCGCTTGTACATCCAAACAATTGGCTTGTCTCAGTGTCCTTTATAATGTCTTGAAGCTGTTGAGCATTTCGACGGGAAAGAAAATCGTGATCTGGTATCCAGTGCTCACGCATATCAATTTTTAAATCCGTTGCCACTAGGTTGAACAGGCTCTCTTCATCTGTATCAAGGCTTATTCCATCTTGCCCAAAACAAAGGGTTGTTAACAGCACTTGAAACCTATCAATCTGTTCATCTGTCATGGTTTTTAATGACTGATATAGACTTGCTTTGTCACGACGATAGCTACATAAAAAATCAATAGTATCGTTGTGCTCAAACCCCAAGCCATCCAATTCGCTAAACAGCGTTTTGATATAAAGCTCAAAGCTTTTTGGTGCATCCTCCATCTTCAAAAAATAACCATGGCTTTTATGTTCTTTCATGCTGACTGTTGAAAGACCAGATGCGCCACAGACCATTTGAACAATTGCCACTTCCTTTGCAATTCTAGGTTTTTCTAACAGAGCTGATTGCACAGCAATAGATTTATGCATGGCAAAATACTCACATAAGGGATTTGAATATGTAGCCTTTTTCTTAGGCGATATTTCCTCAACCGTGTCTGCATCAATATCACGGCTGATAATCCCTTCATGGACAGTGACATCGCCATAAGGGGTATAATGAATGACACACCCGCCGATTTCATCCTCTCCCGCATCACGGTATTGATAGCGCCCAAAGTAGCTTTCATTACAAGTCTCAACTGGTGAATAGCCTTCACTTTCTTTCTTAATTTTTAATTCTTCAACGGCTCTATTTTGAAGATTAAAAAATTCTTCTCGATCATCAAAGTAACTTTCATTTTCATCAGCAAATAAATCAAAGGTAATGTTGCCAGTGTATTTTTCAGTGGCGAATATTGCCTTTGAGAGCGCTATTTTTTCATCCGTTAGAATGGATTTGATATTCTCCGCATCATATCTATTCAAGCCGTTCTTAATCAGCTTTTTTTGTTGGTCATGCGTTCCCAATGTTAAAGCTTGGGCAAGAGAAATGCTGATACTATCGCCACGCAAAGCCTCTTGTGCTTCCTCACAAAGTTCAGTTAGTCTTATTCTCTGCTTGATAAGCGAAACTGACAAACCAGTTTTAGCTGAAATATCTTCTAAGCTCTGACCATCTTGAACAAGTGTGGTAACAGCAATGGCTTCGTCCATTGGGTGCATGTCTTCACGTTGAAGATTTTCAACTGTGGCAATCCTTTGAGCCTGTTCCTTGCCAATGCCGTGTCTAATATCAACAGGCACAAGGCAATCATTCTCTATCTCTCCATTTTCAGCCAAAAGAGTAAGTGCTCGAAAACGGCGCTCTCCACTTATGATTTCATAAAATCCCTTTTTCTTTCCTCCTTTGGGCTTCACAACAAGGTTATGCAGTAAGCCATCAGTTTTGATGCTTTGCGCTAACTCTTTAATGGAGTGGGCATTGATCTGCTTTCTAGGGTTGCATTTTGATTTGGATAATTTATCCAATGAAATTTGTGTATGTTCGTTGCTTATAGTTGTCATGATAGAGTCCTTTCTAGTCAATGAATTGTAATATTTTGTTGGCTTCTTTATGCTCACAGGCAAAGTCTCTGAGGGCATAATAAAGATTGATTAATTGTTCTGGGTCAGGCGTGTCCATCAATGTATTTAGAGCATATAAATTAACCCCAATGCTCACAGCCTCGGCAGACATTTTGTCGTCAAAGTAATTATTGGGATTGCTCACATGAAATTCATTTTCAGTGTTTAGTGATATAAATATCCCTTCATTGCTCATTTCGTAAAAATCCCAATACCCGCCTGAATAATTTTCACAAAACATCTCCATAAACCTGTAAATTAAAAATTCATACCTAAGAAAATTCTTCCCGATATGCGTGGGCAAAAATTCTAACCTGTCTTTTTCCTCTATGAGTGTTTTTGTAATCATGAGAGTGTTCCTTTCATCTGCTTTTTAAAGTTTCTTTCTCGAACAGTTTTTACCCCGTTCGCGTGAAACCTTGCCTAGCGGCGAGCGTCCAAAAAGGATTATAAAAGACCTCGCATGAGCGGAGTCCATGCGAGCCAACATGGACGTTCGATCAAACAACGAAAATTTTGCAATAGCTTTTCTGGGGTGTCCGTTAGAGGAAATAGGGTGGCAACGCCGCCCTTACGTTCCTCTTACGGGGAAAAAGCTATTGTGGGATTTTCTGTTTGAGATAAGCTAAAAATGGGTTTCTGAGCATCGGATACGATGCGCTAATAGATGTACCGCTATAGCGGTTCAAAATGACTGTTTCCCGTGAAGGATCGTTACCAGAATTGGACAAAACCCATGGATATGGGGTTTGGTAAGCTAAGGCTTGGGGCTTGCCCCAAGCCTTAGCGCATAGAGCCTGTCCCGCTCAAGGGCACGAGCACTAATATTACTCATACAAAGGATTATCTCCCGCACGAGACTTGAAAGGTTCGTCTTCATAATATTTGATACGCTGAGCATAAACAGGCTGTCCCTGACCAAACAGCGCTAGAACCTTATCCGTGCTTTTCCCAAAATACCGACCCACCTCTTCGGGTAAAAGCAAAGGAGAAATAACATGTGTTGGCTTTCTGTTATAGCTTTCGCTTGTACCCTCAGAACCACCAGTATCAACGGACGCCAAACTAGATTTCATTATCTGATCAAGCCCTGCTTTATTTTCGCTGTGGCTACTTCCGCCTGTGGTACTTACTTCAATACGGGGCGTTTCACATTGACCCAAACACTTTGATATATATTCCCGAGTTGTCAGGTCAATATTACCAAAGGCGGTAAACATGCCAGCGTTACCAATGAAAGTTTCCCAGCTCTCAGGGTAGTTTTTCTTTAGCTGTGATAAATCCTGCCATATGCTCCAAAGTCGCACCCCAAACCCCGCAATATAACCAACCGCGCGCTCAATCACTTGCATATAGCCAAGCGCCGCACATTCATCCAACACAACCAAAACAGAAGGATCGTCCTTGCTCTTCTTTTTATCTATTTGCAGATGCCTGAGAAATACGGTGAGCATGAGCCGTAACCATCTGGATTGCCCAGTAAGCCTGATTTCAGGCAAGACCAGATAGATGGTTGCACCTTCCCTTAAAATTGATAGGTCAAAATCATTTTTTTCCAAAGTCTCACAAATGCATGGGCTATCAAGAAACTCAGTATTGCGCTGTGTGGTTGAGATAATAGAGCCAAGTTCTTTCTCTCCCGCTTGTAAAAATCGCTGTGCAGTTCCTTTGATAAAAATATCATCATGATCTGATAGATTTTTTAAAAACTGCTTAAATGACTTTTTCTGATCGCTCTCAATCTCTTGGCTTACCTCCTGCCTGATTTCATCATTTTCTGTTTCACTTATCTCATCGTCATATTCAAAAGTAGGTTGCTCATAAAACGGTTTTTCACTTTTGCTTTGTCCATCAAGTAATAATTTTCTGAGCCATGTAAGATTTCTGTCAGGTATATCGTGATCAACCACGATATATTTTATAACCATCTTGTTCATGGAGCGCGCGGATTCATCCCAGTGAGGGTCGTTGCTGTTTCCACGGACAATCAAAGCTTCTGCTAAATCCGTGATGTCATCCATGAACTCCTTATGCTTAGAATTAAGAAACAGAAGTGGGTTATAGGAGTTTGAGACAAAATTTGTCTCCCCGAAGGGATCAAGAATAATAACTTCTTGCTTTAACTCTTCCTCGCGCCACTCAGCCGTGATATTGGCGTTTTCCCCCTTGGGATCAACGGCAATGACAGAACCTTTATAAGATAAAAGGTTGGGAACAATCAGTGAAACGCCTTTTCCTGCACGACTTCCTGCAACCGTTACGATATGCGCATTGTCATCATGGGCAAGTACCTGATCTTTTCCGTCTTCACGCACGAGCTTTCCAAAGATGAAAGGATTTTGAAGTCTCACATCATAGGAGAAGCTTTCAAGCGTACCAGCAGGGCTTGTCCATTGCGTTGTTGCAATGGGTTCGTGATCATCTTGCCAACTGGCATTGCCTCTGGGAAAATATTGTGTGCTCATTGGCAATACGTCCTTTTATCAGTAAAGGGCACAACGCTATGTTGCGTAAATTTGTTTTGCTGAGCATTCGCTTTATCACGCAATATTTTGACCTTCGCTAAAGCACTCTTGGTTTTGTTATATTGCGAATAGTCATAGGTCACCAATTTACGCTTATCAGCAATGCATTGGTTTTTAAGCTGTCTGGGTTCATTGGTAATCTGGCGTTTCCTTGCCACCCACGCGCTATACCCATCATCACAGCGCCGTTTAACCTTAGAAATACAGCTATCAATATCAGAGCGTATTGCTTGTCGAAAATATTCCTTACCTAAATTCGGGGCAAGCCAGTCAATAGCGCGTGTTTTCAGGCTTTCAAACTCAGACACTGTCGTACCTGCCGCACAAGACATCTTTTCTCCAAACGTCCATTTTTGATAGTTCTTGGTGACATCCCAACGACCTGCCGATTCAAGTGCATCAATCACTTGTTCCTCGGTAAAACGACTGCCAATAAGATTGACGCAAGCCCCATGTGCATTAATCTCAAGTGTATTAGGGTCAATGCGCTTTGGAGCGGGTGGAATGGTTCGCTGTTTAATCGTCACACATTGCCCCCTTTGATAGGCGCGGTTATTGGCAAGGCTTGATTTAAGTGCCTTTAACTTTTGCACCTGTGTCTTCCATGCTCTCTCAGCCTCAGTAACTTGGCGTTTGTGCGTCTCATGTTCAAATTTTTCATCATTAACAAAATGCGTGAAAGCATAACGGTTAATGCCAGCCTCACTTTCTCGAAGAGTGATTGGCTCGCCCGTACCATCGAGAATAATTTTGCATTGATTGTTTTTTGATCCACCAGCATGGGGCAAGGTCGGTATCTGTCCATCAACAAGTCGTGCGCTTCCCTCCGATGCAGATTGATTTGCTTTGGCTATGCTGTCGCCTTGGTGAATAGCCTTGATATGAAGTACTGCTCTACGAGCAAGTGATCTTGAAAAAACGCCGCTCCACTCATCACTTGATGGCACAACAATGACCAAACCTTGCTTTATGCCTCCCCGATCAGGAATACCCTGTTTTTTTGCCAACTCTTGAGTGGAAAGCTTCACCCCAAAAGTAATGGATTTGGGGGAATTGGGATCAAGTGACACACTATGAGGTTGAAAGGGCGTTTGCTGGCGATTTGAAGCCACTATAGACGCCCGACCTTGCTGGCACACAACAATCTGCCTGTTTACCCCTGTTGCACGGCTCATAGCCATATGTTGCCCCCGCGCATGACAGCGCTGATCAAAACTACGCGCAACTGTTTCTGAATAGCCAGTTGCCAGTGCCGCACAACGATGAAGAGGCTGACCGACAAGACCACTACAATTAATATTGGGATCACCTTCATTTTGCCCAGACCCAGTATAATGGGTTGCGCAAGAGGCAAGCCCAAGAGCAGAAATTAATATATATGAGATTCTGATCATTTTAATTCTCCCAAATCAAGATCAGGCATTGCAGGGCATGCAAGAGCCTTAGCTTGCTCATAAACAAAACGACAATAGCCAGAACTTTTGCCCGTTTGAATACACTCATTTCTGACCATGTTTGCCGCAATATCGCGTTGCATCTGGCATTGTTTAGCCTGTTCAATTTGAGCTTGAAGTACGCTCACAACCGCTTCTTTGTGGGCGGTTTCATCTTCGACCCCTTTTAAAACAATCTCTTCACGGTTCACAATGCGCGTAGCAATAAAGTAGGTCGGCTGAATTGGCTCATAGGGTTGAACCTCAAGTAGTAGCCCGATCACGATCAGAAATACCATAGGGCGCTTGAGCACATAGTCTTTGTAATATGCTGACCAATTTTCACGGCTCTTGCTTGGAACGCTCTCTTCAACCGTCTTTCTCTCGGCTGGCTTGTAATCAGGGGCAAAGTGCCCCTGTTGACGGTCTTTATTCGCCATAATCATCTCCAAGATTATTTTGAGATAACTCAAGCTGAGTACGGATTTTCTCTCTTTCAACCCAGTCATAGAATTCTTGAGCATCCCAAAGTGACATGGCACCAATTCTTTTTATTGCAGGTGGTATGAGCGGATTTTCAGGAGACAGTAAGCGCCTGTGAAGCGTGCGCTTTTTAAATCCCATTATCTCGCATATCTCTCTGCTTGTTACAAATTCAGGCTTATTCATGGGGTATCCTCCGTTAGTGATTTGAGTTGTTGGTGAGTGAATTCGCACGACCTTTGCGCAATGCGGCTATCTGCATCCACACCGCAATCAGAATGCTGAGATCGAGAGCGGCACTTAGCGCAACTTGCACCCAAAATTGCTGGGCATATCTGAATGACACGACAGCAGGTGAAGCGAGCTGATAGGACGAGATAGGGCGAAGGACAACAGCCTTTGCTTGAACATACTGGGCAATATCACCCGCCACCTTGCGAACCTGACGTTGAGAAAGTTGAAGTGCTTTTTTGGCATTACCTTTCGTTTTCTGAGGAGGCAGGGCACTATCAAGAAAGCTGTTAAGGCTGGTTTCAATTTGACGCGCAAGATCAAGCTCCATGATCTGAGCATAAATATCTGCATGTTCCCGATAGGCTTGCTCAAAGGCAGTGACCTTCTCGTCTAAAGTAAGTCCCTCAGACTCGATAGCATGGCGCATCTTATTTTGAGCAATGCCCAATCTTTGAACATTACTATCAAAGCCTTCTCTGTTTTGCTCAATAAGCGCTACGAGCTGAGATAGAGAGTCATGGGCATTTTTAAAGGTTCTATAAATCTGACCTTCACCAGCCTGAGCACTGTAACCACCTTGCTTAGCTGTCTGGGCATGTTCATCCATCTTTTCAGACTGGCTTTCAACAAAACTCTTAATACTGGCAACAGCAAAGAAGTTCCTCTTGGCATCCATTCCCTTATCAACAGCTAGGTTATAATGAACGCTCATGTCATACTCACTACTTATGATCCATGCCATCCCCGTATAAGTGGTGGGCATCGAAAGAAAAATTGTGAGCATAACCGCTGACAAATGCGCAAAAATAGTAGTGTTACTGGGCTTGTCTGAGGCTAGCGGAATAAATAGCCTAATCTGAAATGTCCAAATCAGTTTAAGGCAACTAAACACTGCCCCTGACAAAATGAAGACTTGCATGTAATGAAGCCAGTCATCACTAGGCAACATGGCATTCAAGCCAATGCCACTCATGATGGTGGAAACTAGAAAAATAAAATTTAGAAAAAGGCTGGTTTCTTTATTGGCCTGTTCAACTTGGGCGGTAAGGTTTTCTGAGCTTTGCATATGATTTCTCCGATAGGTCGTAGTTGACGTATGGGGAATTTTATTAGCTGAGAATTTAACCGAAACAGCAAAAAACTGACGACAACGGAAAATCACGGAAAAGAATTTGGAAAAAGAACTGCGAAAAAAGCTGATCAAACAATTCAGCTCTCATTGTAAAAAGACTGGTTGGGGGAAGGTATATGCAACACAAGTACTTTCTGAGTATTTGTACCCAGAAAGTAATAAAGATGGTATCAGCAGTCTACGAATCAGGTTTGTAGATAAGTGGGTTGAAGTTATTGATGCTGTTATTTATAAAAGCTCTACAACACTTTCAAAACCTGAATTTCTAGAATTAGTGGATGCTATTCAGTCATACCTATTGAGTATTGATAATGAAAATAATGAGACTTTACTTGATCACAGTTTTGTCGATCATTTGAGTAAAGCATTTCAGGTTTTAAATAGTTCCCATCACCCCCAAATTATCGAAGAAAATATTCTTGAGCGAACATTTAAAATATCTAATAGCCAAGATACTTCTATGCTTGTTTTGAGGAAATTAAAGGACAAATGTTATCATTGTTTTTGTGTGGTTAAAAACAAACGTCATGCTAGACCAAGGGTAAGAAATAAACATAAAAACAATCCTAAGCATCCAATTAATTATTTGGAAGAGGATCTTAATCTAAGTTATTTGAAGGGTGTTTTATATAGCAATAGTGAAAGTGAATTATCACTAGATGGTTTACTTGTTGATGACTTAGAGAGAGTCGTATTTTCTATTAAAATAACAACTCCTGAATACGTAGTCCCATCAAGACTACTTGATGCTATACAACTTGAACGCATTAAAAACGACCCAGTTGTACGCATAGAGACCTCTACTCCATTCTTTACAACCCGCTTCTCTCCGCAAATTATAAAATCCGATAGCGTTGTTTTGGGTGGGCCATTGATTGAATGTCAGAAAAAAATAGCACCTATAACAAATAAAAAAGCTCAAACGTCTGACTCGATCATTAAAAAAGAACTGGTAATTTTCAGCGAGATGCTATATGGAAAATAATAAAGGAAGAAAACATGAGAAAGGAAGTGCTGAAATGCATGAGCCTCAAAGTATTATTAAAGCCGCTTGGGACTGCAATCATAGTTTGTTAAATTCTATACTGGATGAAGACGAAAACTGTGTGAATGATCAAGATGAAAATGGATTAACTGCTGCCCATATATCAGTGGGACTATCTAATTATGCCTTTTTAAGAAAGATTACATCTGTTTCAGAGTTTGACCCGCTTATTACAGATAGCTTTAATAGGCGAGCAATAGATTGCATAACGAGACCTAAAATGGAGAAGTTTAGAAATTTACTTCTTCACAAAATGTATGGTTTTTTTCCTGAACTAGAAGCTGAATTATCTCCACTTCCAAAATAAACCCACCGATCAAAATCTATTAACCAGTTATTAGTTTTTTTCGAGTAAGCTTTAAGTATTCTTTAACACGAGAATGAAACTTTTATTTAACACTAAAAGTACAATGCATAAGGGGAGCGATTCACACTGAATCATTCCCCTTTTTTTAGTTCAAATTTTACTCAACAATCAGTGTTCCACTGGCGACCAATGTATTCACTGTCTCACCTGTGAGATCACTAAACACGATCCCGACATATGGAAGGTCAGTGCCTAGACCATCATCGTTTACGCGGATGTCAGTACGTGCAGCATTACGATAAACAAGCGTTACAAAGTCATTTATATCATCTGTGGCAGAGTCATAACCAATCAGAAGGTCAGCGATATCAATTGTATCCCCTTCACTTGCATCAAAGTCACTGAGACGATCAATACTTGTAAGATCAAGCTTGAATGTATCAGCTCCACCTTGCCCGTATAAGAAGTCTGTGCCAGTTCCACCGATCAGAATGTCATTGTCATCACCACCATAGAGTGTATCCGTTCCAGCTCCACCAATAAGGACATCAGTACCAGCTTCGCCATAGAGCTTATCATTGCCGTCGCCACCATCTATGAAATCACCGCCTGCGCCACCATAAAGGAAGTCATCGCCTGTATCTCCATAAAGGTCGTCTGCTCCATCATCACCGTTAATAACATCGTTCTCCGTTCCGCCATGAAGTTCATCATCGCCGTCACCGCCTGAGATATTATCGTTCCCAGCATCTCCATAGATAATGTCATCCCCTGCATCTACAAAGCCACTGACTGAGTTCGTGTCATCTCCACGAAGCACGTCATTGTCTGCGCCACCATAGATGGTGTCATCGCCTTCAAGGCCATAAATAGAGTCTGCGCCAGTATCACCAGTTAGCGTGTCATTTCCCTCATGCCCATAGATATAGTCGCTTCCTGCTTGACCATCGAGGATATCATCGCCTTCATAACCATACAGGCGGTCATTACCATCGTCCCCCGTAATTGTATCAACGCCAGCATCACCATGAAGGTAATCAAGTGCAGTTGTGCCCGCAATCACGTTATTAACGGACAAGTCAAAGTCATACGTTGTTTGTGACATCCAGTCAGCGGCAATCACACGCACACCAATGGTGGCTTGTGACGTTGCVGGAAGYGTTCCTGTCAACGCGCCTGTGGCGGGATCAACCACAATATAGCTTGGAAGGGCTGAACCATCCTGTAATGTAGCACTATATGTGATGGTGTCGCCATCAGGGTCGGTGAAGTTTGATACAAAATTGAGCGCGTCACCAGCTTGAAGAACTAGATTTGCGTCCATTGCACTGGCTGTTGGTGCTTCATTTGTAACAACAGAGCTTAGTACTACATCTGCGTAGCTTTCATTGCCTTCAAGATCAAGCAATGTATAGGCAAACACGTTTGTACCTATATAGTTTTGCGTGCCTGTAATTGTGAAGCTTCCATCTTCTGATAAAGAGAATATTCCATAAGCGCCGCTTACAGTATACGGGTCTACGTCAAGATCAGTTCCTTCTGGATCATAGTCTGCACCGTTTCCATTGTCGTTAAAGACATTTCCCGTTACCACGCCACCACGATCAATCGTGATGAGATCATCAAAGGCATTTGGTGCGGCGTTATTATCACCAGCAACATAAGGTGTCCAAACACCAGTATTGTAAACATCTTCTAGATCATAAACTACGTCTTGAACAACGATGTATTCAACTTTTGGATCGTATGGCAATTCTGACCAAAAGGCATTGGTAATCTGCACAACCCAATACTGAGACTGCGTGTTGTAAACACCCTCCAAAACTAAATCATCGCCATTTTGATACATATAAATATCAGAGGTTGTGAGGCTTCCCTCAAAGACTAGCACATCATCTCCATCCCACTCCTCAACCGTATCAAGCCCTATATCTGTATCGGTATTGAAGACATAGAAGTCATCGCCATAGTTACCGTTAAGATAGTCACTTCCATCATTTCCATAGATAACATCATTCCCATCACCACTAAAGATGGTATCCTCGCCGTTACCGCCATAGATATAATCATTTTGATACGTTCCTGTAATATCATCATCTCCACCCAAACCTTCAATGACGAGAGCAAAATCAGAGTTCCATTCATCAATAGTGTTACTTGATGAATCTCCTGTCACCACATTTATTGGGAGAACAGGAAGATCGTAAACATACGGACCACCGCTACCAAATACAAAGTTAGATGCTGTTAAGTCAAGCCAATCAACATCCGTAAGCGTCACACTGTATTGACTGTTTGTAACAGTAAACGCGCTATCAAGACCAAAGACCGTCCAGTTAATGAAATCAAAGTTCAACGGATCGCTTAAGCCTGTGAGATCAATGCGGTCTTCGGTAATATCAAAATCTGTGATTGTGAGAGAGCCACTGCCACTTGGAGTTGCATCAATGATATAAATATCAGCACCTTCTCCACCAGTGATCTCATCTGTACCAAGCCCAACATGGAAAATGTCCCCGCCTAAACCACCGTAGATGGTATTAGTGCCTGTGCCACCATTAATTGTATCTGTATCATCGCCACCATATATGGTGTCATTTCCAGCTTCCCCGTTAAGAGTATCTAAGCCTGATCCGCCATATATTATATCGTCGCCTAGCCCCCCAGTAATTACATCAATCCCACCAAAGCCACGGTAAGTGCTACCGAGGGAGCTCATTGTCCATGTGTCATCGCCCCATGTTCCATAACCAGCCTCCGCTGGAGAATACCCAGAAAAGAACCCACCAGTCTGTGGTATGCCCACAGGATTAAACGTCCCCTCAACGTCAAATATATTGCTGCCAGTTCGTTGTATAACAAAAATTGATCCATCACTTAAAGCCAGAATAACTGGGTCATAACTGCGTAAAAATTGATTAATAGTAATGGATCCTGTGCCAATCTGCACAATTGCCTGAAACCCTGTCGTACCGAAAGGAGGAAGATTAACCGTAATCGATGGATTAATGTCACTTTGAACAATATTGTCCCCAAGCCGGATTATCTTGAGAGAGTCCCCTGCAATATTATACGTATCATGCCCACCTGCGTAGTTGGCACTAATATTTGCACTCCCCTGTATAATGGTGACGGTATCATCACCAGTACCAGCGTAAATATTCTTGGTATAACCATTGATAGTATAGGTATTGTTTCCGTTGTTTCCTACAATATTCACTGTATCTCCATTGAGATAATTATGATCAATGAATGTACCAGTTACTTGCATCGCATTATTATTAATATTAAAGGTCATTGCTCCTGTTGCATCTCGATAATCCACATCTATGAATGATGAACCTGCGGCAAGTAATGTTGTGAAGGTCGTGTTGTACATAGACGTAGATACAACTTTACCAGCAGAAATTTCTTCAAAGCCATTCAAGTTGTCACGAGAGTTACCAAAGCTATCCCAGACAATTAATTCGCCATCTTTGATTTCCAGAATGCCAGAAGAAGCTATATATTTATCATGTCCTAAATTACCATGGATGACATTATTTATACTGCTGCCATGTCCATAAACAGTATCCTGACCTACGGTCAAGATGAAGTTTTCTACAGATGAATATGAATCAGTATCGCCATATTCATCTGTAACTGTTCCAGAAGCAGAAAGAGTATTTATAGTAACGCCTGTTTGTTCCCTCTGCGTCACAATACCAGTGCTGTATTTTAATGTGTCAGTACCTGCGCCACCAAAAATGCGGTCAGTTCCTGCCCCCCCGATAAAAATGTCATTGCCACTTAAATTACTGTCGTAAACAACGCTTCCTGACTCGGCTTCCCATCCGAGAAACCCTGCATTGTTATCATAAACAACGCCATCGCCAAATAACCAGTCATCACCCTCTCCACCGTCAAGAACATTGTTCCACGCATTTCCGATCAGATAATCGTTTTGAGCTGTTCCTGTAGCATTTTCTATGATCGAATAAAATGCAATTGCAACATTCCCTGGGTCTGGATCGTACCCGCTATCGCTTGGGGTTAAGGACGTATCGACATCGGAATCTTTATCAATTTCTGTTAATCCACCAAATTTATCTCCGATTGAACTGAATCGTCCCTGCCTCAAATCTATTTCGGCTGATGCTGATGATTGTGACGCATCTAAGGTATCAATACCGCCGCCATCCCATATTGTATAGAGAAAGGCATCATCAGGATCAGAAGAAAAACTTGGGTTCATCACGGAAAGTGTAAACTCAGTATTTCCTGATAGTTTTTGATAGTTGCGCCCATAAATTTCCTGAAGGGCTGCAATGTCCATCATTTGAAGGGTATGTGGTGCTACAGAATAATCTCCCCCCAATAGTATACTTCCCATCCCGATTGCATAATCATTTTGATAAGCCGCAACTGTATATTTTTGGTTATCCAAATATGTTGGTGTTTCTGTAGTGGTAGAGAAGGGCTTAATATCAGCACCCAATGAATGTAGAGTTTCCTCTAAAAGAACCTTAAACCGTTGGTTTCCTTCTAAACTTTCATTTCCTAGACTAAATTCACCATCCCAGAATTCGTGCTGTGAATTTATGAAAATATCACCGTGTTTAAGATCGGGATTATTTGGAAACAATTCGGGATTTAACTGTATTGAGACAGCACTTGTATCTGGTGAAATAAAAGGGAATGCTCCAGTATTAAAATTTGAATAAGAATTATCCAATTGCCCTATAGCAATATGCCCTGTTAAATATTCGTTTGGGTTATCAATACTTCCACTATTATCTAGATCACTTGTACCTATTGCCGATTCTGTAAATTTGATATTAGCTACATCCTGAAACCACATGGTACTAGCATTTAAAAGATCAACGGGTAAAAATATTTTACGTTGAGCATCCTCTATATTTTGCTGATAATCATCAGGATTTTGCTGATTATCAGCAGGATCGATGAATTTAATAACTTCTTCATCGGAAGATTCATAATAAACCGTATTTATAATATCGCTTTGTGATCTCAAAAACGAATAAGTAATCACATAATTACCATCAACTTGAGAAACAGGTTGTCCTTCTACTTCCCCAGTAGTATTAATTCCATCAACATCTCCGATGAAATTATTCTTGAATAAAAATTTTGTGTGATCACTATAATTAACCATTATGAAACTCCCTACTTTTCCTCTGTTGACTCTGGCTTATATTTATATCTTTTATAATATGTACTGGGATCATTTTTACGTAACTCAACACGTTGATCTTGCCACCTATGGAAATCTTCCGTTATCTGATTCACTTCATTGAAATGATTCTCTTTCCATTCGTCACTTTTATCTCTCAAATCCCACATATCTTTCCAAATTTTGAACTCTTGAGGAGGTAATTTATTCTTGTGGTAAGCAACATTTTGGGCTGATGTCATATGCATGATTGGCTCATATGGTTCAACAATGCCTAGATTTATCGCCCAACTTTGTGTGATCGACTTTGTATGAGATAAACCATTCCCGAATAAGCAGAATAATATGTACATCAACACAATAAATATTCCGAAATTTTTCAAACCGCTCTTAGCCGTACTTTGTTCTTTTTTTACAGTCTCTTTTTCTTTACTCATCAACGCATCCCTTCACATTTAAAATTCTGATCATTGAGTCATAACGAGTCATAAATAAAGAGTCAAACATTAGCTTTGGAAAAAATTAAGTTACGAGTAGGAATGATTACCTGATTAACTTCCTGTTAAACCCGCTGTGTATATAATGTTTGGGTAGTTCTTACGGAGGTTATAATTCCAGATCACCCCACACAAAACAGCAACTTTGAGCAAATTAAAAAACTTGCAGAAGAAGGTCAGCATCGTGCCCAATGTGATTTAGCAATTGCATATCTTAATGGCGTGGATGTTGGTACAGATTATGAACGCTCTGTTCATTGGTTTAAAAAATCTTCTCACCAAGGAAACAAGGTTGCTCAATCTTTTCTTGGCACGATGTATTTAAAAGGTGAACATGTGCCACAAAACTATGCAAAAGCATGTAAGTGGCTTACAAAATCTGCTGAGCAGGACTATGCGTATGCACAGTTTTTAACTGGGTTGTTGTACCAGTTCAACGGCTGGGAAAATCATAACTATGCTTTAGCTGTCGAGTGGTATGAAAAAGCCGCAAAGCAAGGGTATATTGATGCACAAAAAAACCTGATTGATCTTTACCTATCTGACAATGATAAAACGAGAGATTATAAAAGTGCATTTTACTGGTGTAGTACTCTCGCTTTGCAGGGCGATGCTATTATTCAATATAATCTTGGTCTGCTGTACATGAAAGGTTTTGGTATAGGCAAAGATTATAAACAAGCCGCCTTCTGGTTTGAAAATGCGGCAATCCAAGGACATGCCCACGCTCAGTACAATTTGGCTGTTTTTTACCAAGAAGGCTTTGGCATTAAGAAAAACAAAAAAATGGCTAGTGAGTGGTATAAAAAAGCCGCAAAGCAGGGCGTAACACAAGCGCAAATCATTCTAGGTGAGTTACCCGATGACCACATCTTAGAAACTGTGCCAGAGCAAGACAACCACGATTAAGCCACTGTTTATTGCCTATTCTTTGGCTTCTTTAATGACCCTCAAATTAATAGATCAAATTTGTATCAACTTTTGATAAAACTTTATCTAATTTACATAACTATTTATTAACCTCTCCCCTCTATACTGAAAGATCGTGTAGTTAAAAGGAGGCTGTAATGGCTTTTAGTGAAAAGAATATACCAACGAGAAACGATATGTTTCAGGCATTGCCAATGAACAATGGGTTCATGGCTGAACCGCCTGCAATCATTCTTGATGAAGATGGAAACAATTTAAACGAGAACTATAACAATGTTACTCGTGATTTTTCTGTGCTTGGCGCAGGCGTTAATACTGCCAATATTCAGGTAAAGCTAGAGGCAAAAAATGAACAGGCAGAATTAGAAAAGAAGAAAAAACAAGATCAAGATAATTTGGATCGTGAATCCAATATTGCACAAGAGGCAATGGATAAAATGTTCGATATAAATGGTCATCAGTTCTCTAATGCTGATTTGGACGAAACATTAGACGACATTATTGACAATAAAGACGAGTTCCAAGCTAAACATGGTCTTACAGATGAAGAAGCAGACAGCGCATTAGAACAAGCCATGCTCATGAAAGGCATGTCGCCAGAAGATCGTCATGCACATCTTGAAGAGCTGTATAAAACAAACCCACGAATAGCAGATGCTATCACTAGCGATGCGGAAGAAAACCATATAGGTGGAAGAGAAAATACATTTTCTGAAATTGAGAGCAGTGTCCAGTCAGATGCACTTGATTCAATGCTTTCTGATATGCCTGCCAAAACACCTGTTACAAGCTCAAACGAAAGCTCTTTTGACTTAGATAAACCTGAATCTCAAATCACATCAACATTTACGGATGAAGTTAATAATGTTGGGGCAAATGCACAAAGTTTCTCTCTTGATGAAGCACCTCAAGTTACTGTAACAGAAAATTCTCCTGCTACATTTTCTCTGGATACTTTAAGTTAATTTGATGCAAGTGTTGGAACAGGTTTTTCAGTTCCTAAATTATCGAGAGACGCGAACCCACCAAAATCTTCATCATAGGCTTTTTTTGCTTGGCTATATAAATCGGCTTCCGTAGTCGCCATGGTGATGTTTTTGTTGTCGTATGCTGTCACGAAGTACTTCGTACCACCTTTTGTATAATAATCGACATGCATCGTTTTAAGTGTTCCATCGTTATCTGGCGCAAGCAGGAAGGCAATTGGAATACCTTCATCATCAAGGCGTTGTGCAACACGGTACGCCGCCATTTTAAGGTTACGGTTTCCACCATGAACAACGAACGTTAAATGATCATGTGATAAGCGTTGACCAGCAAGCTGCACGATTTTTGTATCTTTATCAGTGAAATCTTTTTTATAGAAGTCTTTGCCTGCCATAGCAGGTGTTGCAAATGCTGTGCTTAAAGCCAGAACCGTACCAATTGCTAGTGTTTTAAATTTTTTACTAATCATTCCAAAGCCCCCGCTTTTTGATTAAATTATTGGTTTTACCTGCTTGGCTAACTTTTACCTAATAGATGGAAATTCGCATGGGAAGGGCTTTACAGAGCATTGTTTTTTACTTGCGTGAAAGTGGATTCTCTGGTAACTATATGATATGTTTTACACTATATGGTAAGTCTAACTTCTAGGTAAAAGTTAGCCAAAACACTAGTAAGTTCAAGTGGTTACAAAGTAACGATTGATGTACTGCATAGAAGCTATTTACGAGGCATGGAGGCTCTTAAAATGCAGGTACATCGTAATACATCCAACAATCCAAACCATCCCCAAAAAGGCTCTACCATCAAAGTAGAACCTATCCGCAACTTATCAGATATTCAGAAGCTCAAAATATTGCTTGCAGATAACCCACGTGATCTTTGCCTGTTTACCCTTGGCATTAATACTGCATTTCGCTCTTGCGAGCTTGTTTCTATCACGGTAGGGCAAGTGGTACATTTGAAGGCAGGCGACAGGTTGGATTTGAAACAATCGAAGAACGGCAAGTATCGTTCAGTAACACTCAACAATAATGCCGTTAACTCCATACAGACATGTCTTGCTGTTCATCCAAACCCCATGCCTGACGCGCCATTGTTCTTTTCAAAAACCACTGGCAGGGCGATCAAGCCGAATACTGTTTCAAAGTATGCAAAAGACTGGTGCAAACAAATTGGAATACTTGGAAACTTTGCTTCTCACACTATGCGGAAAACTTGGGGCTACCATGTTTACCGCTTTCATAATGCAAAGAGCAATCCCCCTACTCACACCAAAATTGCAGAACTCATGATTGCCTATGGTCATGCTACGGAACGGCAAACACTGGAATATCTGTGCATTCAGGACAAGGACATTTCATCTTTGTATATGGATGTGGAATTATAAGGCTTCTCTCTGATCGGCTTGCGTAGCGCCAAAACACCCAGAAATCAGATAATGAAAATCTTTACCAATCCATTTGATCATTATTTTTTTGTGATTGAGGGAGGCAATTTCATCTTGGAGCTGCTGGGTGGTATGAACGCTATTACATCCATCGGAATATGTGGCATGAACGGATAATGTTTGAAGCTTGTCTGGGATGTCATACACCCAGTAATTTTTATATAGCTCCACCCAGTAAGGTACTTTAACGGGATGGATTTCTTCCGTCCCGTCATAAGCTTTAACTGATAGCCCAACGTCACTCAATTCCAGTCCGTCTTCAATTCTAGGGAGCTTGATAATCAGCGTATTTTTGTAGATTTCTTGGTTCAGAAAAATATTACGCTCAGTTATCGTGCCATTACATTCAGCCATGGCAGTGCCAGCACTCAATACATTGAATAACAAAAAAGGCAGGAAATATTTATGCATAAATATTTTACACTCTGTAAAAAAGTGGCCTGCAAGTATCAAGACTTGCAAGCCATGAAGTTTTTGGAACTAGGTTTTAATGAACCACTTTTAAAACATACTGTTTTTGTTTCTCTTCTTCAATCATATCAAGCTCAGTATTCAAATCTTGAAATGGAACTGAATTCACGATCCTTTGAACAAGTTCAGGGTTATCTTTATATTTACCAAGCTTTACTAGTGCCTCAGTAAATTCTTTTGAAAATCTATTATTCTTCTCGTCCATGCCGTTACCTTTCCTTGTTTAAATAACACAAAAGCCACCAGATCGCTCTGGTGACTGGGTGTTAACAACCGCAACAAGTGTAACGGCGCGATGCTTTTAGGTTTGCACCTTGGACATGACACCGCCACCCAGCCATAAGACTGAGAGGCGACACAATAACGGTTGTGTCTCGTCCGCACTTGTTAAGAGTTGTTAAGCTCCCGCACTGTTTCCAGTGCTCAAACATATAGCCACATGAGTTTATCAAAAGCTAGAAAATAATTACCCATAGCGTCTGCTATCAAGAGCAACCACATTATCATTACTTGGACTTTTTAGTGGGTTCAAACCAACTAACCCAAACAACCGTTTGCACCATGCTTCATAAGCCTTAGCTTGTTCTTTCAAGTAGTCGTGTTGATCGTAAGTGCGCCAAATGCCACCAAGTGAATGCCCCAGCATGACCTCCGCGATATGTGGTTCAGTTAATGTGCTGAAGTTGGTTCTAGCGGTTCGGCGCAAGTCGTGCATGGAAAAATGGGGTAATTCAAAGCCCTCATTTTTCCTCAAATACTGCATGATGTTATAGGGTAGCGCCAATGGCGCTGTATGCCCCATCACCTCGTTTGAGCCGTCATTGGTGAAGACATACTTACTGTCTGCACTCAGCGCGAAGGCTTGCTTTAAATAGCCCTCAATTGCTGGTGTTATGGGGCGCAGTAATGGCTTGCCACTTTTCTTACCAAGCTTGTGATTTTCTGGCGGGATCGTCCAGACCATGGCTTTGAAATCAAAATGCTCTTTTTCTGATAACCGTAACTCTCCGTTACGGCAGGCATAGATTAAGCAGAGCTTTATAAACAGCTTGTTCTTTTCTGTGATGCGAGAATGATCAACCGCCAGCCAGAGCATTTTAATCTCTTCATCAGATAGAGAGCGATCTACTGATCGTTTTTGAATTTGTAAATCTTCTTTGGCGTAGATGTCCGCCAGTACATTGGAAGGAATAAGCTTTCGCTTTAAAGCGTACTTCCCCATCTGTTTCGCATTGACCAGAATGCGTTCAGCAATGGCAGGGCGCTTTTCTGCCAATGTTTCTAAAATATCCAACCATTCATGGAGAGTTATTTTTTCAGCAGGAAGTTCACCAATTCTTGGAAATACATGGATTTCAAAAGAGCGTTTAATATCGTGGTGCATCTTCTTGTTTTTCACGCAATAAGCATCATACCAAAGCTCAAACAAACCTTTGAGCGACTTTGCTGCAATGATGGCTTGTCGTTCAAGTTGACGAGCAACTTTGGGGTCATACCCAAGTTCTAGCTTTTTACGAAGTCGCTGGTTTTCATCCCGCGCTTCTTTCAGGGACATCAGCGGATAAGAACCAATATCAAAATCTTTGCGCAGGTTGTTATAGTAATAGCGCATCATAAAGGTGATTTTACCTTTAGGCGATACACGGGCATTCAGCCCGTCTCTATCCGTTTTGATCAGTTTCTTAGTCTTTAGTTTTTTATGATTAGCTTTTAGCCATGTGTCAGTAATACCCATTTTCAAGTCTCCCAGTAATCACTTCATACAAATGAAATGAACGAATGGGTGTAAATTATTTTGAGGGGTAAATTCATACGAATTTTACACCCAAATTTACACCTATTTGGTGTGACTTAGCATGACAAAGAAAGGCTTAAGGAGTCAATATGACAACCCAAGACATGTTGTAACTATATGAATTTAATAAAGTTAATGTCTTTTGATGACTCAGGTTGTCTTACGACTCTAAATCTGGGTGAGAGATGATAGCAAAGGTTCTGCGTTTGCGAATTTGTTGTAAAAGTTCACTCATAGGACTACTTTAATTATTATCGTTATATTAAAGCAATTATACCTCTTCTAGAGCTGAACAGGAATGCTTAACCTAAAGCAAGTTCTAAGACAAAAGCGTCTTCTCTGCCACTTTTTGTCGGATAATAGTTTTTACGTTTACCAATTTGATGGAAACCTGAATTTTGATAAAGATTTTTAGCAACTTTGTTACTAGTGCGTACCTCGAGTAAGATCCGATTCATGCGTTTTGTTTCTGCCAATTTAACAATTTCTAGTAGTTGTAATTTGCCCAAGCCCTTGCCTTGATAATCAGGAGAGATACAGATATTTAGGATCTGAAATTCATCAAGGATGATCTGGATAATAAAATAACCAATGATCTGCTCCTCCAACAGCATAACCTGACAGAAGTAGTCCTTAGTAAGGCTATCTTTAAAGGATTGTACACTCCAAGGAATAGGATAAGCTTGATTTTCAATGATTAAAATTGATGGCAGCATCTCAATCGTCATCCTTTGAAAAGAAATCTGATTTATTAACGTGTTGCTTTGCATTATTTACAATAACCTAGTAAACATTAGTTATTATTAAACAGTTGCACTAATCGTTTTAAATCATTCCAGGTTTGTTGTTTCAAATCAGAATTACTAAGAAGATCATCGGGATGAACCGTTATGACAATAGTTCGACTAGCCAATGAAAAATATTCAGTTCCAGGCACAATTTTAGCACCGGAAAATTTAACAAGTTGGCGTCCTGCTTCATTACCTAAAACTAAAATTGCCTTAACAGAATTTAAAGAAAAATCTTCATCGGATGAAGCCGTCTCACCACTGATAGCAAAGCCAGTTTCAGAGGGTAAAAAATGAATACCTTTTAACATTTTACTCATCAGCTGGCGACTCTCAGGTGTTAGTTCTTTTCGTTGCTCAGATAACACAACCAATAATCCATTTTTACTAGTCTTATTCAACCATTTTAAGCCTTTGATAAGGGTAGGCTTATCCGATACATCCGATACATCCGGTACATCCGGTACATCGTCTTGTTTGGTGCGAAGTTGCCACTGGGTAACCCCCATGGCTTTTAGATAAGATTGCCTTACGGATTCTTCTAACATGCTATTAGCTTTTCTTCGCCCAATTATCTCGCAAGGTAACAGTACGATTAAACACAAGTTTTTCACCCGTTAGGTGCTCTACTGTATCAGCTACAAAGTAACCCTGACGTTCAAATTGATATGAGCTACCAGGCTCAGCATCCCACAAAGAAGGCTCCACCCAAGCATTATCAAATACTTGCTTTGATTCGGGGTTTATAAAATCTGTAAAGGGTTTATCACCGTGACCAACATCTGGAGTAGCATCGCTAAATAGACGATCATACACTCTGACTTGTGCTGGTTTAGCTTGCTTAGCTGATAACCAATGGATGACACCTTTTACCTTCCGGCCACTTTTATCATGTCCAGAACGAGTGTCTGGATCATAGGTACAATGCAGCTCAATAATATTGCCCTGATCATCTTTAATGACTTCTTGAAAATCAATAATATAGCCATATCGTAGCCTTACACTACCACCTGGCTTTAAACGAAAATACTTACGATTTGCATCTTCTTTGAAGTCACTTGCATCGATAATTAATTCTCTGGAAAAAGCTAAGTCACGACTTCCTAGTTCAGGCTTTTTTGGATGATATGGCGCCGGCATCAACTCAACTTTATCTTCAGGATAATTCGTAATAATAACTTTTAATGGCTCAACAATTGCCATTACTCTTGCACAACGCTCACCTAAATCATCGCGAATACAGCTTTCAAGTAAACTCATCTCCACTGTATTACTTTTTTTAGTTACGCCAACTTTACTGATGAATTCACGTACTGACTCAGGTGAATAACCTCTTCGTCTCATACCCGATAAGGTGGGCATACGGGGGTCGTCCCAACCATCAACAGTGCCATCAACCACAAGTTGGTTGAGCTTACGCTTGCTTGTCACCGTGTGTTCTAGACTCAAGCGAGAAAATTCATACTGTCGAGGGTGGCATGGAACGGGAAGATTATCTAAAAACCAATCATAAAGAGCCCTGTGATCAGCAAATTCAAGGGTACAGAGTGAATGTGTAATACCTTCAAGCATATCCGACATGCAGTGGGCATAGTCGTACATAGGATAAATACACCAATCATTACCTGTATTGTGATGTTCAATATGCTTTATACGAAATATCGCAGGGTCGCGCATATTCATATTAGGAGAGGCCATATCGATCTTAGCACGAAGCAGATAAGTACCATCTGGGAACTCACCGGTTTTCATTCGTCGAAACAAATCCAAATTTTCTTCAACACTGCGCTCACGATCAGGGCTATTTTTGCCCGGCTCAGTTAACGTGCCACGGTGCTCACGCATTTGATCTGCGGGTAAAGAATCTACATAAGCATTACCCTGCTCGATTAGGATCTCAGCATAATCATATAATTGCTGAAAATAATCAGAAGTATGATGAAGTTGATCCCACTCAAATCCTAACCACTCAACATCTTTCTTAATGGCTTCGGCGTAGCGAGCTTCTTCCTTTGCAGGATTCGTATCATCGAATCGCAGGTTACAGATTCCTTGATAATCTTCAGCAATACCAAAGCTGATACAAATTGCCTTAGCATGGCCAATGTGTAAGTAACCATTAGGCTCGGGAGGAAATCGGGTTGCTACCTTGCCATCATTTTTACCTTCTGCCAAGTCACTGTCAATGATTTGGCGGATAAAGTTACTCGGTGTATTTTCCTTATCAGAAGCATTTGAATCAGTCATTACGTTATCTATTAAGCCTAAGCTTGTGGTTAAAGTAGGTTGATAATTTTACCTCTAATCGAGTCTAAGCGAAAGTAACCTTTTCTTTATTTAGAACACTATTTAGATTACTTGTTTAGGGCACTTATTTAGAGTACTTATTTTGAGTGCTATTGAGAATACTTGGCAGGTTGATTCTTGCCGACTAGTGTTCGCAAAATAAACTCACGTAAATGCTCATTCGATAACTTCAAATCCTCTTTACGAAGATACATCATATGGCCACTGCGATAGCCTTTAAAAGATAAGCGATCAGTCATTAGTCCACTAGAATTGAGTTGCCACATAGTATATTTAGCATCAAAATAATTGGTAGCACCATCATAATAGCCCGCTTGAATCATCACATTAAGATAGGGGTTTTGAGCCATGGCGAGGCGTAGATTCTCACCACTATGATTATTTGTGCGATCCCAAGGACGGACCTTAGCTAACATATTGTATTTCACATCCGTTAGAAAATTTAACTCTTCACGGAGATAATAGTTTATCGCTGGAGTAAAGCTATGCAACCAGGATGTCAACTCAGCGCTGTAATCAGGCTTATCACCTATCTTCTTTTCATCTATTCCAAGATAACGTGAGTCTAGGCGTCCAAGGGTTAAGTTTTTGTCGCGAAGTAGAGATTTCCAAAAATAAGAGGTGCTAATATCAAGATTACTGCCAAGTACATCCTCTATTTTAAGACCAGAATAATAGGCCACCTTTTGCTAAAGCAGGTAAATAGTGATTAAGAGTATAGGCCTCTACTTCTGGCAAAACTTCATCAAGATCCTTTGACTGGAGAGCTTCAGGCAAAACCTTATGATACCAAGCAGCTGCGGCAAAATAAGGAAGTCGATTAGCCGATAAAACTGGCCCATCTCGACGAATTCCAATACTCGTTGGAGACACAAGAACAACGCCATTGATGTACATCCACTGCTGCTGTTGTAGTGCAAGGGCAAGTCCAGCTACACGAGTAGTGCCATAACTTTCACCAATTAAATATTTAGGTGAACGCCAACGGTTATTACGAGTAACAAAGGTGTTTATCCACTCTGCTAAATAGCGGATGTCGGCATTCACACCAAAGAACATTTTCTTTAACTCTTCCTTTGAAGGCATCTTGCCGTCTTTATTTGGCAAGGGTCGTGAATAGCCTGTCATAACGGGATTTACAAAGACGATATCAGCAACATCCAAGACGGAATAATCGTTGGTTTTTACACCATAAGGTTGCAGTGGATATCCTTCATCATCTACATTTAATACTCGTGGTCCAGTGTAGGCAACATGCATCCAAACCGAAGCTGAACCAGGACCACCGTTGAAAGAAATCAACAGTGGTCTTTGAGAATTATCCTTAATATTTGAACGCTGATAATAGGTATAAAAAAGATTCGCTATGGCTTCACCCTTTTCATTCCACACAGGTTGTGTACCTGCTGTGGCAGTGTAATTAATTTTCGTGCCATTTATCTTAGTTGAATGCTTAGTAACTACGATTTTTTCAACGGGTAATGTCCGTTCATTTTCACCAAGCACCAAGGGAGTGAACAGAAGGCATAAGACAATTAGATGTTTCTGAAAAGTTGTCTGCATGTGAAATCCTTTTAATTTAATGTTGCAGCCTGCAGGTCATTGACCAGTGACAAACGTGTATTCTCACTGATGACAAAGCCAGCAATAGTTAGATTATCATGGTCACAACCTGTAACAATAGCTGCGCCGTTTAAGGCATCTCTAATCATAGTGGGTAACAGTTGAAAGCGCATAAAATGTACGCTTGATGTTTTAACATCATTTTGTCTTGGCAAGTCTTCATCCGCAATGGCGTAGACTTTATCATGGCCAGTAACCTGCATCCAAATCTTATCCTCTACACCTATTAGTTTAGACAGTTGTTCTCGCCTTTCTTCTATATCAGTGTACTCCAGCATAAAAGTTGCTTTCCAGTTATCGCCGTCAGGAATAAGAGGGTTATAAACATCCAGTTCCTCTTGAATTCCTGCTGCTTCAAAAACCTTTTCAATTCTGAGCATTTCTTGAATTTGATAGCGAAGTGTCATCTCATCCTCAAAAATTAATCGTGCATTGTCATTGAGGTTGACCACACGGTCTTGCTTGTGGGATAAAACCTCAGTACGAAACTCAGCACGCTTTTCAGCATACTGCTCTAGAGACCAAAGGTCATTTCGGGTTAATGTCATTTTAAAATTACCTCTTAAAGGCCATAAGCCATACGTAAAAGTGTCATAGGATGTTCAGCCTTATCAACTTTCGTTGATAAGTTAGCAACATGGTTAGCTGCCATGGGGCAGTCGCTTATAAAGTGATCTGGTTCTTTAGCATCAAGCTTTCTAAGTACTGGTCTAGCGATCTTAACAGCCGTTTTATGGGTTTCTTTTTTCACAGCATAAGTCCCATCATGACCAGAACAACGCTCAATTGCATCTACTTCTGTGTCAGGCACCAAAGATAAGATATCTTTGGTTTTTATGCCAATATTTTGTACTCTCAGATGACAGGCAACTTGGTAGCTTACATCGCCAAGAGACTGCTTAAAGTCAGTATTAAATCCGTCCTTCTTATGTCTAAGATGTAGATACTCAAAGGGATCAAAAAATGCTTTCTGAACTTTGATAACCTCCTCATCATCGGGAAACATTAGTGGCAATTCTTGCTTGTACATCAAAACACAGGATGGAATGGGAGCGATTAAATCATATCCCTCATCAACAAGCTTAGCTAGAACTGGAATATTAGCTTCCTTGGCAGCCTTGACAGCTTCAAGATCACCTAATTCCAGTTTAGGCATGCCACAACATTTTTCCTTTGGCACCATTTCAATTTGTATATTGTTATGTTGAAAGACTTTATAAAAATCTTCACCTAATTCAGGGCTGTTATAGTTTCCATAACAGGTGGCATAAAGTGCTACCTTACCCTTAGTTCTACCAAGAGGTGTGGGCTCAATTGTCTGAGCTAGACTTTTCACTCTCTTGCGTAGGGTTTTACTGTGATACTTTGGAACAACTGCTTCATGGTGAACACCGGCAACCTTCTCTAAACCTTTCCTGAAAGTTTTATTACTGTTCATGGCGTTAACCGTGACATCTACAATTGGAATACTTACTAGTTTTGCCACTGCATCGGTACTAGCTAACAGTTTATTTCTTAGGCTCGTTCCGTTCTTTTTAAAGTCTTGAGCTTTAGCCTGGAGCATTAAATGAGGAAAATCGACATTCCATTCATGGGGTGGAACATAGGGACATTTAGCCATGTAGCAAATGTCGCATAAATAACATTCATCAACGACTTTTTTGTAGTCAGCTTTATCCACACCATCCACTTCAAAGGTTGCAGATTCATCAACCAGATCAAAAAGCGTCGGGAAGGCATTACATAAACTCACACATCGGCGGCAGCCATGACAAATATCAAAAACACGTTCCAGTTCTTGTTCTAGAGCGTCTTCGTCCCAATACTGCTCTGTTTGCCAAGCAATCGGGTGACGTGTCGGAGCTTCTAGACTACCCTCTTTAATGATTTTAGGACTCATGCAAACTCTCCAGAAAGTTTATGCTCACAAGTCTAGGCTAGGCTTAGACTTGTGAGTTGTACTTAGATTAATAAGGTTACTTAATCGTCAAGATTATTTAAGGCCTTTTGGAAGCGATTAGCATGGCTACGCTCAGCCTTAGCGAGTGTTTCAAACCAATCAGCTATCTCATCAAAGCCTTCATCACGGGCAGTTTTTGCCATACCTGGATACATATCAGTATATTCGTGAGTTTCGCCTTCAATTGCAGCTTTGAGGTTTAATTCAGTTCTTCCAATAGGAAGACCAGTAGCGGGATCGCCCGTTTCTTCCAAATACTCTAAATGACCATGTGCATGGCCTGTTTCACCTTCAGCGGTAGAACGAAAAACAACAGCAACATCGTTATATCCTTCTACATCAGCTTTTGCTGCAAAGTAAAGATAACGACGGTTTGCTTGAGATTCACCAGCGAAAGCATCTTTTAAGTTTTGTTCTGTATTTGAGCCTTTAAGAGACATAACAAATACTCCTTTATTAAAGTTATATACGAAGTAAAAACTTCTCCCGGGAGTTAATTCAGCGTAGTAGAAAGTAATACACACCAAAAAAACTTGTAATGACTATAGTTCCTCATCTATTATCTGTCCAACAGATTAAAACGAACTAGTCAATCGGAAATATCGATTATGCATATGCCCACCTTAAAGCAACTGAAATACTTTTGTGCTGTTGTCGAAAGTAAACACTTTGGTAGAGCTGCCAAGTCCTGCTATGTATCACAATCCACCTTAAGCTCAGGCGTTGCTGAGTTGGAAGAAAAACTAGAGGTAACTCTGCTTGAACGTGATAACAAAGGTATTCGTCTAACCGCCATTGGCAGAGAAATTCATCAACGGTCTATGGATATATTAAACTCAACTGGTGATTTAGTCTCAATTGCTAGTGCTGCAAAAGAGCCCTTTAGCACCGAATTAAGATTGGGTGTTATACCCACAATTGCTCCTTTTATTCTACCCACCATGCTCAGTCATATTCGAAACAAACATCCGAGTTTTAAAATTTATGTCAAAGAATATTTAAGTAGACATTTAATCGATAACTTACATTCAGGTGATCTGGATTTATTATTGCTGGCTCTGCCCTTTCCCGCTGATCATGTCACTACACAACATCTTTTCTATGATGAATTTGTATTGACTTGTTTGCCTAATTATAAATTATTAAAGCAGAAAAAATTGAAAGTTTCTGATATAAAATCTGAAGAACTATTATTACTTGAAGACGGTCACTGTATTAGAGACCATGCACTGGATGCTTGTAAAATGAAAGCTGATGGTTTATACAGCCCCTATCAAGCAACCAGTCTTAATACCATTATTCAAATGGTCGCTAATGATATGGGAGTTACAATTTTGCCAAAGATGGCCGTGGATGCAAAGATATTGCGAGGAACAGAACTCAGTACCAAGCAGTTTGATGAACCCCATGTATGGCGTTCAATAGGTTTGATGTGGCGAAATAAATCCCCAAGACAAGCAGAGTTTAGAGCCATGGGACAATTGATCTTAGAGTCCCTGTAAATTTTAACCCATATCGTAAGTTACACGTTGCAATCTACTTTTATCATTATGTTCAAAAGCTTTACCATAAATGAATAGGGACGTTGTCTCATCATAGCTTAAACTATTTCCATCAACCACAAGCCGCATTTTAAATGCTGTTGTTTTAGCTTTCTCCAACATAAAGGGAGATTGCAATATTCCAAATGTTTCACTACCAAGTTTAGCTTTCACTTCAAAAATAGTTTCGCTGCCATGCTGTTTAATACTACCACCTGCTAGTACACAGACTCCTCTGGGAATAGTTAGAGAATGCATAATCAGTCCGGTCGCTTGCTCGTATAACCAATGGCCAATCTGATCATGAAAAATTAATCCATTTTCCAATTTTCGTACAAGATGATGATATTTTATAACGGTTAATTCTTGCTGCTCTGCATTTTCCGACCTACCTGCAACAGTGAAAGTGAGTTCATCTGTAAAGGCATTGAGATCGGGTTCAGCTTTTGCATCAGGTGCATTATCAAGTCCTTTATCACCAACCCATTTGCCAAGCAATTGTGCTAGGGGCCCATAATCTATTCCGTCTATGATTTGATTCATCTGATTGTTCTCTAGTTTATTCCGAAGGTAGTGCTTCATATTCAGGAAAGGTTATTCCAGCAATGTCTTTATCGGATGAAGCAAGTATTCTTTCTTTAATTGCTTTGATATCACCAGGTAAAGCCATTCTCAGTTTAGCAGTTGCAACCCAATAATTTTCAAAATTAGAATCTATATCATCTGCGTCATAACGTTCTAACATGGGTCCGATAATAGAATAGCTTGATTTTATTCGACCTTCTTGTAGTTTTTTAAAGTCATCTAATTTAGCAAGATGTTGTTTCTGAGCGGCTGTTAAAATAATTGGCTTTATAGAATTTTCTGGATTTATGTAGCTTTCAAAATAATCATTAGCTTGCAGTTGCTCAATCTTATAGGCATTAGCCCAAATGTGCATGTCAGAACTATTAATATGTTTTTCAGTAACTGGATCAAAAATTAACACTGTGGGTGTTGCATAAAATGTCTTCATCTCGGCTTTTTCGGCAAATTCGAAGCCTTTATCTAAATAACCAACATCAATCATGGAAAGACGATAATTTTCTCTGATAGTTTTCGAAAGCAACGGATCATCTAACTTTTTAGCTAAGCTGCGACTATCATGACACCAGTTCCCACCTAGTACGAATAGTAGTTTTTTATTTTCAGATTTTGCTAATTTAAACTCAGAAGCTATAAATTCCACGGGGTTGTTTATCTGTTTAAAAGCACCATCATAATCAAGATCAGTTTGTGCAGACCAAACCGTTGAAGTGGTTAGGCAACAAATCGCTAAGAACACAAATAGGGGCTGTATCAAATTAGTATGAGCTGATTTCATAATTATCTCTTGTTATTGGTCTAGTTAAATAGAAATTGCAAAAGAGTATATACCCGTTCCACCTTAAGATGCACATTTCAATTGATAAATTGTTGAAAAGAGCAAACAATTAGTTAATTCTACCAAATTGCTCTTGTTTAAAACACAGAAAAAATATAACTAGTTGATTTTATTGATGTAATTATTATGGTGTGGTTGTTGCATACATATCTTATGTTAATTTTATACTCCATAACTTATAAATTACTTATAAATAACCTATAAATAGTTTACAAATTCGAAAAAGGATAAAAAAAATATCCACCTTCTAAGAAGGTGGTTTTGATTTGCCCCTTGAAGGGGCTTGATGCCAGCCCTCTTAGAAGGCTGGCAGAATTATCCCGTGTT
>NVWF01000050.1 GCA_002746155.1 Gammaproteobacteria bacterium
CATGAATGAGCATGTTAGGGATAATCAATATTTTGCAACAACGAAAGAGTTTCGAGATAAGATTGATGAATTTTTCAATCAAACTCTCCCTGAGATAGGSGATACTTTAGGAAGCAGAATTAATGATAATTTTCAGGTGTTAAATCCTGCATCTTGATTGATGATGGGTATAGATGGGAACCTATCTCTATTCCATGGTCCTCGGAGACTTGGAATATATTCACAAGAGGGATATTTATTAGATGAAAATCAAAAGCATGCTGACGTTGCGTAATTCCGCTTCACAATGTTAGTAGAAAAATGAATAAAAGCGGACAGATGTCGTGTTAATTATCCGGACAGTTCTATTTACTCTTAACACCTTGCAGGTCGTTTTTATGGGTTTATTATACTTGTCTGGGATAAATAAGTCTTAAGTTAAATACATGCTCCACGTCTTTGATAAGCCTTACCACCACCTCTGATGGGGGTGATTCCAAATCAAGAATATTGTAAGCAACCTCATCTCGACTTTTATTTACCATATCCACCACATTGATATTATTCTCGGCGAAAATTGAAAGTAGATTTCCTAACACACCGGCAATATTTTTATTAGTAAAGGTAATCCGACAAGCAGCACTACCTCTAGGCATTGAAGTATGAGGGTAGTTTACTGAATTTTTGATATTACCATTTTCAAGATAATCACACAGCTGCTCCACTGCCATAACCGCACAATTTTCTTCCGCTTCAACAGTACTAGCACCTATATGAGGAACAGCAATTACCTTGTCATGGCCAATTAAACAGGGTTCAGGAAAATCACAAATATATTGATTCAATTTTCCCGCATCGAGGGCTTTTACTACTGCCTGTTGATCAACGATGGCAGCTCGAGCAAAGTTTAAAATCGTTGCATCCTGCTTCATCAGTTTTAAAGTTTTTTCATTGATTAAATGTTTAGTTGCTGGGATTGCTGGAACATGTATGGTTAAAAAATCCACTTCGCTGAGTAAAGACTCCATATTCTCCATGCGTCGAACACGACTGGATAACCTCCAAGCCCCATCGATTGAAAGACCTGGGTCAAAACCCACCACATCCATCCCAAGAGCTAGAGCAACATCGGCAACTAGTGAACCTATAGCACCTAGACCTATGATACCTAGCGTTCTTCCTAACAGTTCATTACCCCCAAAGCGATTTTTTTCTTGTTCAAGTAACTTGGCCATTTCGTCGGCATCAGTTATATGAGTCAGACTATTCACAAATTCTCGACCCTGGATAATTCCTCTAGCGCTAAGTAGTAGACTCGTCACCACCAATTCTTTCACGGCATTGGCATTTGCGCCTGGCGTGTTAAAGACAACAATACCCTTATGAGTGTACTGCTCAACGGGAATATTATTGGTGCCAGCACCAGCTCTTCCAATGGCTAACACTGAACTGGGTAGTAACTCATCATGTAATTTTTGACTGCGAAGAAGGATGGCGTGAGGATGTTCAATATCTTCTGCAACCTTATAATCTGATGGTGAAAAACGACTTAAGCCCTTATCAGAAATTTTATTATAGGTACGAATATTAAACATTTTTGACCACCTGTTGATAGGCCCATGACATCCAGGGCATTAAGGCTTCAAGATCAGTGGCTTCAACCGTAGCACCGCCCCAGATGCGTATTCCCGCAGGAGCATCTCGATAGGCTCCTATATCAAAGGCAACCCCTTCTGATCCTAGAAGGCTGACCATTTCTTTTATTTGAGCGGGCTCAGCTTTTAAGGTTAGACAGATGCTAGTATTTGAAATTGTCGTTGCTTCCACTGCTAAGAAGTTAATCCAATCATTGTCGGCTACAAAGTTTTCAACCACGGCTAAATTAGCTGCGGATTTGTTAATGGCAGCTTTAACACCGCCCATGTCACTAACCCAATTCAAGGCGTCAAGATAATCAGCAACACATAACATGGAAGGAGTGTTGATGGTTGCTCCTCTGAAGATAGCTTCGTTTAATTTGCCATTTTTAGTCATTCTAAATATTTTCGGCAAGGGCCAAGGAGGTGTATAGCTTTCTAGTCGTTCAACGGCTCTCGGACTTAAGATTAACATGCCGTGGGCACCTTCTCCCCCAAGCACTTTTTGCCAACTGAAAGTCACAACATCGAGCTTTTCCCAAGGAAGTTCCATGGCGAAAACTGCTGAGGTTGCATCACAAATTGTTAGGCCTGCTCGGTTTTCATCTATCCAATCGCCGTTTGATACCTTGACGCCAGAGGTGGTTCCATTCCAAGTAAAAACTACGTCGTTATTAAAATCGACCTGAGTAAAATCAGGTAATAATCCATAGTCAGCTTCATAGCAATTTACATTATCAAGCTTGAGTTGATTAACAATATCGGTGGCCCAGCCTTTACCAAAGGATTCCCAAGACAGCACATCAACACCTCTTGCTCCGAGCATTGACCAGAGAGTCATTTCTACTGCGCCTGTATCTGAAGCTGGCACCAGGCCTACTCGGTAACCTTCAGGTAGGTCTAGGATGTGCGCAGTATCATCACAAACCTTTGCCAAGGTTTCTTTACCAAGGGCTGAGCGGTGAGAACGACCAAGGGTGTCTATTTTTAATTGATTAACATCATAGCCCGGGCGCTTACTACATGGGCCTGATGAGAAGTTAGGATTATTAGGTTTTAGAGACGGTTTCGAAACTGGTTTTATAAATAGATTAGTTTGATCGTTCATTGTTATGCATGCTCTTTAATTATTTTTTTTAAGTGAACCGATTAATTCTTCAAGTGTACAATTATTTTCTCGCAAATAACTTTCTAACCCTGCTAATAATTGCCCGCTAATTGCAGGATTAATGAAATTAGCTGTACCAACCTGCACCGCTGTAGCACCTGCAATTAAAAASTYWMMGAYWTSMTMWWCGKYAMTAWYRMCRCCWMTMSYMRYRMCRRKRAYWTTTRMRKMKYSAGCTACCTGATAAACCATGTGTAAAGCCACAGGTTTAATCGCAGGGCCTGATAGTCCACCAATAGTATTGGCAAGCTTGGGTCTACGGGTTTTAACATCGATGGCCATACCAATGAGGGTATTGATTAGACAGATTGAGTCGGCGCCCGCTTCTTCAACCGCTAAGGCCATTGATACTATGTTAGTCACATTAGGTGAGAGTTTTACAATAACAGGTTTTGATGTATTGTCTTTTACAGCCCTCGTAACCCTTGCGGCCATTTCTGGTACCGTACCAAAAGCTACGCCACCCTTTTTTACATTTGGGCAGGAGATATTAACTTCGAGGGCGTGGAGTTCTTTATAGGGATCTAGACGTTTGGCTATCTCAGCATAGTCTTCAACCGAGTCACCGAGCACGTTTACAACAACAGTGGTATTTAAATCCCTCAGCATGGGAATTTTTTTCTCAATAAATTTTTCCACCCCGACATTTTGAAGACCGATTGCGTTTAACATACCGCCTTCGGTTTCAACGATTCTTTGAGGAGCATTACCCGGTCGGGGCTCAATCGAGATGCCTTTAACAACGATGCCACCTAGGCTGGTGAGATCAACAAAAGGTGCAAACTCCTCTCCATAACCAAAAGTACCGGAAGCCGTCATGATCGGGTTTCTTATTATAAGATTACCTATGTCTACTGATAGGTCTACTGAAAGATCTAATCCCATATTTCCTCCGCTGCGAATACTGGGCCATCTTTACAAACATGGACATATTTCTCTACACCTTGATGATCACCTGCTCGTAGGAAAGAGCAACCGAGACAAGCTCCCATTCCACAGGCCATAGGTGCTTCCATTGCTATTTGGCACGCCCAGCTCTTGTCCCTTGCTATGGCAGCGACACCTTTCATCATGGCTGTGGGGCCACAGGTATAAACGGCCATATCCTCATCATGCATTTCCGTGAGCAGTCCCGTTACATAACCATGATGGCCTTCAGTGCCATCATCCGTTGAGACGAGTACATCACCAAAGACGGTAAATTTATCCATGACAATAATATTTCGACTGCTCTGTCCGCCTTGCAAGGTGGTGATTTTGGCCTCAGGATCATGTTCTTTAATCAGCTGAGCTAGATGAAGCAAGGGTGCCATACCTATGCCTCCGCCCACTAGACAGTGATGCTTCGTTTTGGCAACATTAAAGCCTTTGCCAAGGGGACCTAATAATGAAACCTTGTCGCCCACTCGAAACTCTTCCATCATTTTTGTGCCGATACCAATCACTTTATAGATCAAAGATATGGAATCACCGATAACTGTGTGCACGGAAAAAGGACGACGAAGCAAGGCGTTATTACCTCTTTGGCAAGCGAGCATTACGAATTGTCCTGGGACGGTAGTGGCAGCAATCTTTGGGGATTTCAAAATTAATTCTAGGGTATCGTAATTCACCGCTTCATTAAATTCGACAATTCCATCTTCAATAAATTGACTTGTTGATTTCTCAGAAACAGAAAGTTGATCATTGAGCATACTATTTTTCACCACACTATTTATACCACATAAGATTTCAGAGACAAGACCTTGTAGTTTACTCTGTTTTTGTTCGTTTGAAATAATTGATTGTCTAAATATTCAGGACTTTTTTGATAAAAGGCACGGTCAAGCTTCGCTTTTGTGAGAGGCTTTGGTGATCAAGTTGTTCTAGTACAGAAAATAGTTGGTGGGTATCTCTTGGTAGCCGATTTAATAAATATTGTCCTGCATCTAGGGATAATGCCAGTCCCCTTTCTTCGGCGCGACTCTGTAAAGCCTGAATTTTATCAGCATCTGAAAGCTCTTCAAGTTGATAAACTAGATCCCAGCCTAGTCTTGATTTCAGATCCGGTAGCACGGATTCAAATGACCCTGGGGCCTTGGCAGATGTCATAAACAAACTACCTTTGGAATCTTTGATTCGGTTATAGAAGTGAAATAAGGCTTCATCCCACTGAATATTACCTTGAGTGGCTTTACCAAGCACAGCATCTAGATCATCAAGGATAACCAAGGAAAAATGTTCCAGTTGACTTAATACCTCTGGCTCAATGCCTTCCTCTGATAAGGCGAGATATGCTACCTTGTTTTCATCTTCAGCTTGTAGATGCTCTTCAGCTTCAAGGTAAAGGGCCTGACAAAGATGTGAGCGCCCACTGCCCTCTTGTCCCCAAACAAAAACTGACTGGGGCTGGGTGTTTTGGCTCATGGATTTTAAAATTTTGATCAGTTCACTATTGTTTGATGATAAAAAGTTATCAAAACTTAGCGTTTCGCGGAACTGGAAATTCAAAGGTAATTGTATTTTCATTTTGTTTAGCTAACGAGTCTAATCAATTTTTGTATTGTAAGGATTCTTTTTATCAGACGCCAATGCAGCAGACGTTGCTGTTTCATCTTCATCAGCTGCTTGTGTCGTTGCAGGTTCAGGTTCAGTCACATGATCTTTCACATCCTCATCTTCCTCTTTTTCTCCCTCTTTCTCTCCATTAGGCGCAAGTTCAGCAGCTAAAGGCTCATCATCTACTGAATAGGTAGCACTGAGTTTGTATTGTTGAAATAGATGACGAATTAATACCATGATCACTGCTGCCACAGGTAGCGCCACTAGAATGCCCACAAAACCAAATAGTTGACCACCAGCCATAATGGCAAAAATAACCGCCACGGGATGTAAGCCAATTTTATCTCCCACAAGTAGGGGAGTAAGTAACATGGATTCAAGCATCTGACCGATACCAAATACTAGGCCGATATAGAGTAATACTGAAAAATCACCAAATTGCACTACAGCTGCGATGATAGCTGCGGTTATGCCCACTATAAATCCTAGATAGGGAACAATGCTGGCAAGGCCGGCTATCATACCGATGATCAAGGCAACATTTAGGCCGATCATCCAAAGCCCAACAGAATAAATGACACCGAGGGCTAACATCACCAGTAATTGGCCACGAAGAAATGCGCCTAATACKWSWKYYMYMKMMGAKSSKAKMCGTGTGACAACAGATACTTTCTTACGTGGAAGCATTTCTTGGATGTTTGATACCATTTTATCCCAATCACGCATAAGATAAAAAGCAACGACTGGGATCAAAACAACATTCGTTAGCCAAAGCGCTAGTGCCATACTAGAGGAGCCTACGCCAGTTAAAATATTGGCAGCAATTGCACCCGTTGATTGAAGATGTTCTTGGAGTTTAGCAATGATTAGATCGGGTTCTAAACTAGCTACCGAAAAGCCAGTCTGTAATTCTACCCATGGGATGGCCGTGGCATTTATCCAAATTAAAAAGTCTGGAATTGCCTTATACATTATTACTAGTTGTTTTTGTATTAAGGGCACTAACATCAAAAGGGCGAGAACGGCAATGCTGCTAAAAAGAATAAAAACCATACTAACACCAAGGGTGCGAGGAACCTTTCTTTTCTCCAGACGGTCAACTAGGGGGTCGCCAAGATAAGCTAAGATGGCTCCGATCACAAAGGGAGACAGAACAGGTGAAAGCAGATAAAGTACCCAACCCGTTAAGAGCAACAGGGCTAAAGCCATCCACTTTTGTGATTCAACGAGAAAGGTTTGCTGATTGCTAGCTGTCATTAGAAGGTTCCTTGGATTTATCCGATTCTTTAGTTTTGATCTTTAGCTTAACAAAAGCTTTTCTTCCCCAGATAGTAATGTACTGGGCGCCACTTGTCAGGGTTGAGGCTAAAACAAGGTAGATAGTTAGTTGAATGACTAGTTCTGATATGGAGTTACTTGCCAAGCTAAAGATGACCAAAACAACCAGTAGAATTTGGATGAAGGTATTAAATTTGCTTATGTAGGTTGGCTTAATTTCTTCAAGATCGAACAATTGATGATAGATGTAGGCGCCACCTACTATGACTAAATCCCTTAATAATATAGTGACAAATAACCACCAGGGAATTTCGCCCTGCCAGGTTAGTACGAAATAGCTTGATACCATGAGCAATTTATCGGCAAGGGGATCGGCGATGGAACCAAAGCGGCTTACCCATCCAAAGCGTTTTGCTAGCAGTCCATCGAGACCATCGCTTAAGCCTGCGATGACAAAAACCGTTAGAGCGATGCCGTATTGATTAGCCAGCAATAGCATCACTAGCGGTATTACCAAAAGTAGACGCATAATGGTTAGCATGTTGGGAATTGAGCTTAATTTTAGAGCCATATCAGCACTTCATTAGTTAATTTATTAGTTAAGGGCATCAACTTCAGAGCTATTCACATTACGATTTTTCACTTCAAGACTATCCACCTGAGAGGCAGGCTTTGCAAGATTATTATTATCTGAAGCCCAATGGAAAAATAACGCGGGTAGTCGAGTTTGAATTCTGGAGTGGTCAATTGAAGGCGTCATTTCAATGATCAGTTGGTTATTTAGTGATATTGCTTGAATAAGAGCGTCTTGTTCGCCAATTAAGTTAATTTTTAAATGAATCACTGACTGGGTAATTTTTGCCACATTCACATCGTGAATTGATGTGATGCCTTGTAAATATTTCATCAGAGCGGCAAAATCTTCTACTCGGTTGATATTGTTCACCGAGATTAAAATATCATTGCGTTGAAGACTATCCTCATAAACGGCGTATTGTGCTGCTAATTGATCGGTGATTGCATCAAGGCCGACATTTAAAGCTGATTCGATAGAGTCTGACTGGTGTTCCCAGGAAAGAGTCCGGCCCTTGTGTAGTAGTAGCCAGCGGGTTAGCCATTGATCATCTTCGCGAATCAGTTGGGCTGCGGCCACCGCATCACTGGCATAACGTTCTGATGCTTGGCGGATGGGGCTAATGAATCGCCCCCAGACATCTGCCACATCGATGTTTACTGAATCTTCGAGATCCATTAGAGGAAGGAGAATGGGTAATCCTCTTGCTGATGCCTTGTCTGAGATGATTTGCTTTAGGTTAAGAGATGCTTGTTCTACAGGTGTTTCGGAGGATTCATTATTAGTCTGTACTGGAGAATCTTCATTAACAAAGGGTTGGTTGATCGCCTTTAGTAGCGATTCATCATCGGTGCCTAATAAGAATCTTTGTTGCTGATCACCTATGGCAAGCCAGATTAGAGTTTGAGGCCTATTGGCTCCCCAGCGTGGCAGGTTAGCGTCTCGAAGCAGGTTACGAATTGCCATCTCATCGAACACCAAATCTAACATGAGTTGTTTGAATGGGTTGCCCTGCTCATCCACTAAGTCTTCTTCACGATAAAGATAACGCTGGATATAGGCGGTTGATTTATTCAGGTTTGATTTTAATATTGAATTTGACGCAGCAATAGATTGACCACTGATCCTAATCATCACTTCTACAAGAGCTTGTCGGGTGGCACGCCTTCGGGTTGAGTTATTTTGATCGTCCACAGCTACCGAGATCTCAAAGAGGCCTGTTACTTCTCTGGCATTGAGAGGAGACTGAATTAAGATTAGGCAGCTAGCGACAACACAAGGCAAAACAAGCGACTTTAAAATTAAGCTGTTGATAGTTTTCATTCAATGCCTGTAAATAATCATAAAGAAAGACCAAAATTGGATTTTAACTGAGTTAGGGGAACTCGTACAGTGGATAAATTACCAATTTGCGACAAGCTCCTCAGCTTCACGTCGCTTTATGAGTTTATTTAAAGCACTTTTAATGCGGGAATTTGTCATGGACTGTTGATAATGCTTTTTTGCAAGAGCGGTAGCCCTATCAGCATAAATTGTCTCTTTCTTGATTAGCATTAAACAAATATCAAGCAGCACTAGGTTGGAATCCTTAGTATAAGGCCCTGTTTTACTCAACATTTCTAAGGCATGCCATAGCTCATCATCAATTTCTTTAAGCCGCCACTTTGTCATGGCCTTTGCACTCCATGACCAGGGCCAGAGAGGTCTTAATTGTGCTGATTTCTGATAACTACTTAATGCGAGGGAAAAGTTGGTATTATCAGCATATTCACCATATACCGCCCACTCTTGAATAATGCCTAAGGTTTCAATGTATTTAGGATTGTTGGGGTGTAATTGGTTACTTAGCTTTATTGATTGTAGAGCTCGGTTGTAGGAATTTTGTGAGGTGATCTCAGCTTTTTTTTCCCAGCGATCAACTTGATTATTGGCACTAAAAAAATGTAGATTTGCATAACCCATTTGCGCAGCAAGGACTGTCAACCAAAGAAGTAGTGCTGTTAAAACTAGCTTAAATATATGATTAACCATGTTATCGAAATCAGATTCCTGAAACCAGAATAATATTAGGTAGAATAGGTTTGTGGTTCAACACCAAAATCTCATCATGTCAGGAAAAGTAACTTAGAGCAACCTTGTCWATGTCACATCAGCAATTCTCGATGAAAGAAGATTATTAACTCTAAATCCAGCATTCCTTATTTTTAAAAATTATTCAGTCATTTTCCAGCCTCTTTCATTTTTAATGC
>NVWF01000003.1 GCA_002746155.1 Gammaproteobacteria bacterium
TGTTGAAATGCTGCGCAAACTTGGCAAAGACCCCCTCATGGTCACGGACACCAGAATAGATGCAATYTACGGSCTCGTRTCTTTRATGGATGAGGCTTACGATKCYTCRCCAAARATYACCAAACCGGTGCTKTATCTKTATGGYGCCAAWGATCARATYGTYCCCAGTGACCCGACTTTCAARACCATGAAAGCYATTGGCTCGCCAAAACGYRTSGTCTATTACAAARATGGCTGGCACATGTTGCTGCGCGAYAARCAGGCAAAGCGGGTRTGGCAGGATATTCTGGCATGGATWGGCRATAASRCGGCARAAYTMCCCTCKGGCGAAGAGATTACCAAAAAGCTYGACGCCARTCAGATAAAACCGGCGGCRCGAACGGATAATTAGGTTTGTTTGCCCGTGTYGATCTGGTAGACCAAAGATAACAATTCAATTCAACCACAGGAGGCGGAGGTAATTCCGCATGCCGTATGACAACAGTTACAAAAGAAACAGTTCTCGCCAGTCTGGCGCGGGTCAAAGGGCCAGAATTAACCGACGATATCGTCACGCTGGGCATGGTGTCGGAAGTCGTCATTGATAACGGCACTGTTTATTTTTCGATCCTGATCAACCCCGCACGCGCTGATGAGCTCGAACCATTGCGCMATGCCGCCCAGAAGATRGCCCTGGAAATTCCCGGKATYGAAAATGCGATTGTGACCCTGACTGCTGAAAAGGCACCGGRAKMMSSMCMRRSWMMAAMYSCCMRAMSKRMAMMSCCSCMRSSWSRWWCMWMTMAWRSCGMSSSKCMWSCMMMKMYGGGTGGGCCNGNANYWSSGSMKRMMMMKSMSRYKGCSGGWGTRCCSGGSGTTAAGCACATCATTGCTGTWGSYKCGGGCAAGGGTGGGGTTGGCAAGTCCACCGTGGCGATCAACCTCGCCATCGGGCTGGCTCGCAGAGGTCACTCCGTCGGCGTTCTCGATGGTGATATCTATGGCCCGTCACTCCCCACCATGCTCGGGCTCGAAATGCTCGATCAAGCGGTTATCGAATCGACCCTCCAGCCGTTCTTGGTGCATGGGATCAAATCCATCACCATGGGCAAGCTCGTCGATCCAGAAAAGCCACTCATCTGGCGAGGCCCCATGGCCCACKGCGCGTTCCATCAGCTCATTGAGCGGACCGAGTGGGGGGAGCTTGATTATCTTATTGTTGATCTCCCGCCGGGCACCGGCGATGTCCCGCTGACCCTCGCCCAGAGCGTGCAGCTTACCGGGGCGGTCATTGTGTGCACGCCTCAGAAAGTCGCTCAGGACGACGCGGTGCGCGCCGCCAAGATGTTCGAGTCCTTGGGGGTTGATGTCCTCGGCGTCGTCGAAAACATGTCATTCTTCATCGGCGACGATGGCAAGGAATACGACATCTTCGGCAAGGGCGGGGCCCAGAAGATGGCCCAACGCCTCGGGCTCCCGTTCCTGGGGAGCATCCCCATCAACACCGCACTCCGCGCCAATATGGACAACGGCCAGCCACCCAAAAACTNCGACCCCAAAACCGCCGGTGGCGATCAGCTCCCGGCGGCATTGGAACAGCTCACCGACCAACTCATCGCCCAAGTTACCCTCGCCACAATGAGCAAAGGCACGAGTTCGCCGACGCTTAGCATCTCCTGAGCCACCGCCCGGCAAAGTGGGTGCATGCGGAGCTCCGCAGGGTTGTTTTTTTCGAGCAACCGCTCGATTTGCCTGAAGTGGATGATATACTCCAAACAAATAGCGAACAAGCATAATCCCCACACCGGAGACTCCCATGACCACGACCGCCGCCACCATCACAGAAATCGCCAGCGACCTCGTCGCCCACTGCAAGATCGAATCCGAGGACATGTGCGCCCACGATGCCAAAATCTGGGACAAGCATTTCGCCGAGAGCTGGACCAGCATCGAGGGCGACGGCAAGACCTTCGTAGGCCGCGACGCCGTCATTGCCAAATACAAAGAATGGGAAGCCGGCGTGATCTGTCACTCCTGCGAGGTCACCGGCCCCTTCGTCGGGCAATCCGGGTTCAGCGTCATCTTCGACCTGGATATGGAGTTCAAAGACGGTTCGTTCCCGCGTTCAAAGATGAAAGAAGTCGCCAACTACACCGTAGAAGGCGGCAAGATCGTTAAAGAAGAGTTCTGCTACCAGTGTCCGGATTGTTAAACAGGGTTTACTGAACCTGATTTGATCGGGCCGTCGTGACCTTTTCGATCGCCTCGGCGATCGCGGTTTCGACATCCTCATTGACTACAAAGGTGTCGTAGATATCCGATTCCTTGGCAAACGCGATCTCGCGTTTGGCTTCTGCAAACCGTTTCTGGATCAGCTCTTCGGACTCCCGCTTGCGGTTGCGGAGGCGGTTGAGGAGTTCGTCTTCGCTCGGGGGCAGGATGAAGAGCCCGAACGCATCGGGCATCTTGTCCTTGACCTGCTGGGCGCCCAAGACATCAATCTCCAGAATGACCAGCCGCCCGCGTGCGAGCTGCTCGGCGACCCACTTGCGTCGCGTGCCATATTTCTTCCCAAAGACATCGGCCCACTCCAAAAACAAGTCGTCATCCACCAACTTAGTAAACTCATCGTCGGAAATAAAGTGGTAATCCACCCCCTCGATRTCCGCCTCGGTCTTGGCGCGGGTGGTGTAGCTCACCGAGAATACAGAATCCCCGATYGCCCGCTCAACGCCGCGTGTTATGGTGGTCTTCCCAACGCCAGATGGCCCAGAAAGGATCAACAACAGCCCGTTGTCGGTGTCTGTCGGAAGTCGTGGGTAGCCGGTATCCATCGCGATCATCTCCATACAAACCAGCATACCCCCCAAAGTGAAAGACCTCCCGAGATNGGGGGGGCAGTTCAATCGAAAGACCGTTTAAAAATGAAAGAGGGCGCCCGGGCAGGAACCGGGACGCCCTCGTCGGACAAATCATCGAACCAGATCAGCGGGTGCGCCGTCTGATTCCCAGAGCAACCATGCCGCCCAATACGAGCACCGAGCCCGGGGCCGGCACTGTCGAAACTGTCAAAACCGTCGAAACCGAACCCGTGTTGAGCACCCTGATCCGATCACTGATATCAGGTCCGTAGGTAAAGTTGAGCTCGACGCCCCCGCTGATCCACCCATCGAGCGGGTTGCCCGATTGGTCGCCAACGAAAACCTCGTGCCGGACCGAGTAGGGGCCCTTGACATCGCTGGCGTACCAGTTGTGCGTCATGGTCCCGTCCCATTGCCAGACCGAATCCGACCCATCGGTCCCCATGATCGGGTCATACCCGAACTCCGAGTACACAGACAGGTGCTCGGAGCGGCCAAATGTCCGGATGAACACTCCGCTGCTCGGCGGCAATGAGATAAACCCATTGGCAAGCCAACCAAACTGCGCGTTGTGTCCCATGCCATCGAGCACCGAGGCCGAGCCGCTAAAGACACCGGACCCTTCGGTCATCTCAACGGTTGAGAGGTTGGGCGACTCGAAGGTCACATACACCTGCTGGTCAAAGATCGACACCAACAAGTGGCTCATCGACCCGCCCATCTGCGGGATATCCGCGTGGGCCGCACCAGCAGCCATGGCAAGCACAATACAGACTGATTGAATACGCATGGCTTATGCCCTCCGCCGGCGGGCAATGACCAAGCCGCCGAGCCCGAGCAAAGAAAGCCCGGCCGGCGTTGGCACCGCGTTGAAGTTGAGTGTCACCATCGCGCTCTCATACCCGAGGGCCAAAAAAAACAAACTAATAATAGAACGCTTCATAATTTCTCCCAAATATCTTGTTCAAAAGGGATACTTAAAGCGTAAGTTAAATTATTGAAAAATGCTATTCACAAGGTTAGTTATTAATATTTGTTTACAAGAAACTCAAAAATAAAGAAGGAATGGGTTTGGGTGATGCAAAACTTTTATCAGCTTTAGGTTTTTGGTTTGGCTGGATCTCAATTCCTTTTATATTAATTTCTATAGATAGTAAACTTGAAAAAGAGTGTAGCTTGTTATAATTGCTAAGTATATCCATCAAGAAGCTTGAGCAGGAATTAGGTCATCAGCTAATTAATCGAGCAGAAAAAAACAGCCTATTAACCGCAGAAGGTGAGTTGCTGTACAGCTAATCAAAGAATTTGCTTAACCAAGGGTACAAAACGTTTTGGCGTATCGGCCATGATGGGTTCTTATTACTTTCCAAAAATGCTGTTAAATGGCGATCTTGATCTCGCCCATGCTTTCGCTCTTGTGCATATCCTGTGCACACGAATCGCAAATACTAGTAAAAGCTTGTTGTTGACCGTTATTACATTGGGTTGTGACTGATGGGTATGTTGAGGTTTGGGTTATGGTGAATGGTTGAAATTTACTATCCCTGTCCGGTCTTTATTTGGTGGGAAAAGGGGGTTATGGGGTACATCGAGACTTGCAATGAATGTGGAGGAGCGGTCAAAATCATCGCCTGCATTGAAGATCCTGCAGTAATACCCAAAACATTCACTCCGTTCATCGGGGCAAGCTTTACAGAAAATACTGAGCTATCTCAAAAGACAGGACACAGGCCAGAACTCAGATTCAAGCAAATCAAAGATTTCACTACTACCCGATGAAAGAGCTCCTCCCTTTAATAATTTGTTTCCTTGAGAATACTTAAGTCCAATCAGATACTATTTTGCGGTAGGGTTGGGTATGTCTTTTTTCCAAAAATACCAATAGATAAACAAGTTATTGTAGGATATTGATTAAAAAGAGGTTGCTTTCAGCCTATAAGGCCTGYTTATTTCTGACAATAGTAGGTTTTTTTAGTTCTGGACATGACTCAACATAGTTATTATTCTACTTATACTCTTCATTTTGCATTGAAATGGTTTCTAGTTGATTCATTATTTTAAGTACACGCTCATCATTTTCACCGTACAGATCTTTAAATATTATAAAAGCCTGATTCAAGTACTTTGATGCCGCCTCCGAATTTCCATTTAAAACATAAGCTTCTCCGAGTAAGCTGGCGGTAATTGCAGTCAGTCTATGATTCTCAGGCAGTCCTTTAACTCTTATTTTATACGCTTCCGTTAACAAGGTTATTGCGGGCTTAATTTGATTGTTTTTTAAATGTAACTGACCAAGGCCCGTTAAAGGGTAAGCAATTTTTACACCCCCTTCCTCAAAAATTTTTCTGGATATTTGCAAAGATTCTAAAAATACCTGCTTTGCGTCGGCCACATCATCATTTTGCAAAAGAATTAAGCCTAAGCTGCTTAAAGATCCTGAAACATAAGAATGGTTATTACCAAACAATCTTCTCAGCATCACAATGGATTCTTTTTTTATTTTAATTGCTTCATCCAATTTATTTAGGTGGCTATAAACTTTTGATAAGTTGCCGAGACTTGCGACAATTTCGGCATGATCATTCTTATAAATAAACTGGCGAATCCTTAAACCTTCCAATACAACGGGTAAAGCCTCTTGATATTTACCCTGGTGAACAAGTGTAGATGTCAGTTGATTTAAACTGTGCGCTGTTTCCAGACTCATAGCACCCATTGATTGTTTTCTTGCTTCCAGACCTAATTTAATTAATTTTTCAGATTCAACAAATTCGCCAATATACCTGAGTATTGCACCAAGATTTGTATATGCATCTCCCGCTTCTCTGGATTTCGAACCAAATTCATGTAACACAATTGACAAGGTTTTTTCGTCAATTTTTCTTGCTTTTTCATAGTTCCCCTCATAACCATAAATAATTGAAAGTACAGCTTGCGGATTATTGATTTCATATTCGTCATTAATTCCACTTTGTTGATAGAGAGTAAAGCTTTTGTTAAGTATTTTTTTGGCCTTTTCATAGTCCCCCAACTCAAAGATCAACTGACCTAGAATATAATAAGTCTTGGCAAACTCTAATTTTGTGGATTTTTCATTCGACTTTCTTAGTTCCAGAGTTTTATTTAAGAGCCTTAAAGATTCATCGCTTTCACCCAGCCTAAGATAAACTGTAGCAATAGACTCCATCAAATTGGCTTTTAATAAAGGATCATTAGAGAATTGTTCGATTTTAATTTTTGCGTTCTCCAACAACTCAATTGCAGTGATATTTTTCCCAGCATTTTCATTGGGATCGGATGAATTGAAAATATCCACCATAAAGTTAGAAATTTGCTCAGATGTTTTTGCTTCCTGAATAGCGTGTTCCTTTTGTATTTTTATGGCCTGATTCTGCACAGTGACTACTATTGAGAAAACCACCAAAGAAGTAACAGCAGCCATTGTAAACAACACTCTAAGACGATGACGTTGAATGTATTTTTTTGCGAGGTAGAAAAAACCATCAACTCGTGCCTGGATTGGATAATGATTGAGATAGCGTTCTATATCTTCTGCTAACTCGACAACAGATTGATAACGTTTATCCGGATCTTTCTGCAAAGCTTTTAAAACAATTGTATCCAGATCTCCTTTTAGTGATTTCCTTATGGTTTTAAGGTTGTTGTGCGAAATATCCGTTATTGCATAATTCTCAATATTGACCAATGAACTGGTATTCGAGATAACGGTACTGGGCTTGTCCGGCAATTGTTCACAAATGGCATTTTCAAGTTTTAAGCGATTTTCTTTTTCAAAATCAAATAATTTTTCTTCTGTCAATAATTGATAAAATAATGCACCCAAGCCATAGACATCGGTTCGGGTGGTAATTTTTTTTCCCAAAACCTGTTCAGGGGAAGCACTTGCCAATGTTAAAATTCGTGTTTCTACTTTGGTTTCGGCAACTTCCTGAGAAAATGAATCCGGATCTAGAATTTTGGCCACACCAAAATCCAGTAATTTTATCAGTCCACTATTGGTCACCAATATGTTTTCTGCTTTTATGTCTCTATGCACAATTAAATTTTGGTGGGCATATGTAATAGCTTCACAGACTTGCAAAAACAACTCAATTCTCTTTTGAAAATCCAAACGGTTAATTTTACAGTATTCAATGATTGGTTTACCTCTGACAAATTCCATAACAAGGTACGGTAAATTAGCATCCGTTGTGCCACCATCAATCAAACCTGCAATGTTGGGGTGATTTAAATTGGCAAGAATTTGCCTTTCACTTTGAAATCGTAACAATGTTTCTGATGTCAGTGCTTTTATATGAATTAATTTGATCGCCACTTCTTGTTCAAAATCTGAATCTATTCTAACCGCCTTAAAAACGGTACCCATACCGCCCATGCCCAATAGTTCCTGAAGTTCATAATGATCAATTTTATCGCCCTTCTTAAATTCAAATCTGTCTGCCATTAACTGTTCAGCATTTGAAGAAATTAATTTTGTAATATTGCTATCCCCGTCATCCTCAGAATCTAGCATATCCATGATGGTTTGGTAGATCTCTGCGCTATCTGCCGATTTTTTAACAAACGATTGCCTACGTGAAAATTCCATCTCTAAAGCGGCTGAAAAAATTTTCTTAACTTTTCCCCATATTTCACTGTTCATTATATTCTTCTCTTTATTCGTCGAGGGTCACTTTAAACCAGGCTTTAACTGCACGTATTTCTCGCTCGACAGTAGCTAATGAGAGATTTTCAACCTCTGCAATTTCATTGTTTGAAAGCCCTGAAAATATTCTCAGTTCAAATATTCTTGTAGCTCTTTCATCAAAAACCTCAAGTTTTTTCATTAATTCATCCAGTACGATTAATTCCGTCTCATTACCTTGCACATAAACGGCAACATCATCAAAACTTATCTTCTGCATTTTTCCGCCCCTTTTCTGTGCTAATTTAGCCCTGGCGTGATCGACTAAAATATGCCTCATTTGTTTTGCTGCAATAGCAAAAAAATGCAGTCGATCATTCCAACTCACATCCATTGTGACTAATTTAATATAAGCTTCATTAACAAGGGCTGTAGATTGCAAAGTGTGCCCACTATTTTCATGACTCATATATTGGCTGGCCAGTTTATGCAATTCATCAATAATGATTGGGGTTAACTGATTTAAACGCTCCTTATTGCCTTCACTTAATTCGCTCAGCATTTGTGTAAATTCTGGATTTTTCTGCATGATGTAATTTTGTAGAAAATATTCTACATTCCTCAATAATTGTTATTAAGAAGTATTCTTATTAACAATTAATCTTATCCCTTCCATGCAAATTGTACAAATTTCTACAGTTTTATAATTCCTGAAATTTACTTGTTTTTAATCCCACTGATGATTTACATTAAAAATGCGGCTCCAAAATTTGGAGCCGCGTTGACTATCACACTAAAACCACCACTAAGGATTAATTTCAGCCGGAGCTGTCGCATCGTTGCCAGAAGCACCTAACTGGAAGCTGTTAGACACGTTGGCACTGATAGTGCTGTCCTTAACAAAGATGCCGTAGTTCCAGCCTCCCTGACCTCTATTAGAGTTAGTACCATTTCCAGAAATACCAGTAGTCAGTTCAGAATCTACGATATCCAGTTCGCTACCATCTAGCAGTAATATCGCCGCAACAGGACCACCGGCTCCGCCGCCGCCTATACCTCCCCATCCTCCAGAGCTACCAGAGCCTCCATTGCCACCTTTTCGTCCCCCAACATCCGCTCCAGTTCCACCACCGCCACCTGCTCCGCCAGTTCCACCGTTTCCTCCAGCACCACCAATTCCGCCATTGGCGCTAACGATTTCACTGTTTGTAATGGAGATAAAGTTTACTGATGAAAGCGCCAAGCCGAATGAACCTCCGCCACCTCGGCCAACATTACCGCCGCTTCCTCCAGCACCACCTTCACCGCCGCCGCCGCCGCCGCCGCCATCATCAAAGTTATGACCAGGACCAGAACCTCCTCCTCCTCCTCCAGCGCCACCAGCAGCTGTTTGACCTAGTGATACACCATGATTAGGTATAAAGAGAGCACTGTTAAATGTGCTTGAGTTAACTCCAGCAACACCCTGATTACCTATTCTTCCCGAAGTGAATACAGAACCTCCGCGACCCCCACCAGTCAAATTGCAGCCAAGGAATACAGCAGCAGCAATCCCTGCTGTTCCACCGGCTCCACCGGATATGGGTCCCGAATTACCGGTGCCATTGCCTCCTCTTGAACCTGTTCTCCCACCGGTACAATCTACTACTAATGTTACTGCAGCAGCTCCCGCACCGCCATCAGAAGCTCCACTACTAACACCAGCACCACCACTACCTCCACTACTGCCTGAGCCATTACTGCCTCTATCGCCGGGAGCACCATCATTTCCTTTACGGCCCTGTACACCATTAGCCCCGTTTCCGGCTTTAATAATGCTGTCTATAACATCGAGACGTTCTAGATCCACCGCAAATACGCCATAACTGGAACCGGCAATGAAGCTGGAAATATCGTTATCAGCAGGTTGCACAGTAGTCAAATCAGAACCTTGGACAATAATGTTTTTAAGGATTAAGTTATCACCAGATCCTGCAAAAATTGCTCTGGAATGCTCTTGACCATCCTCAGGTGCACTGGCTTCAATGCTAATGCCACTGATAGTTTTATTGGTAAAATCTGACACAGATAATGCCACAGCTTTGCTCACCATAATTGGAGTTGGAGCAGTAGCCGGTTGATATTCCCAATTAACATCAAAACCACCATAGAGGCTCGTAGTAGCAGGTAGGAGAATTGTCTCAGTTAACTCATAAGAGCCACTGTCAGGGGTATTTAAGTAGATATCTGAACCCGCAAAACTGGATTCTAATGCACGGCCAATAGTTCTTATTGGGCTATCGGGTGAAAGACCCGTCCTATCAAAGTCATGTCCTGTATCTGCATCCACAAACACTGCATTGTCTTTGTCTTCTAGAACAAATACAGCAACTGTATCCATGGCTGACACATCGGTTTGATCGGTATCTGTCACCGTGACGTCAAACTCTAATTTGTCCACATTGGTTGGCGCACTGAAACTGATAGAAGCGGTATTGGATAACTGCCCCACCGATTCTCCAGCGGTTTGCATCCAACTATAACGTAACGAAGAACTGTTCTGGAAGTTAGACACCTGAGCCTGTAGGGTCACTGTAGAAGAAGTGTCGGTTAACAATATCTCACCAGCTTCAACCATTAGCTCACCCTGCGGATTGGTGCAGCTCTCAAATTCAGCAAAGTCGTTGTTGCCATCACCATCGGTATCGGCATTGAGTGGATTAGAAAATACCAGTGATAAATTACCACCTTCGTTGCAGGGAGCCGCGCCTAGATTGGTAAACCAGCCGTAGACTTCTCTGGCATCGTCAAGGCCATCACCGTCGGTATCGGCCAGATCCAGATCCGTGCCTTTTAAAATCTCCAGTCGATCACTTAAACCATCAAGATCGGTATCAGTGATATACACCAGATGCAACACATCGCCTGTTCTTAAACTAATATCACTCGCGGAATAATCCTCGAACAGGATATTGTAAAGTTTAGTCTCGGTAGTGCCTGCTGGGCTACCAACAGGTGTAAAGGTATGCGCCACTAACCAATAGCTATTGGTGTTGGTGCTCATTGCCTGAGAACGAACCGAGGATAAACCCGTATGACTTTCGGTTTTTCCGGTAAAGGTTTCCTCTGAAAAGTTAAAACCGAAATTTAAACGATTGGTCATCACATCCGTAAAGCTCAGAGTATCTCCGTTGCCGGTATCGATCGCGACACGATAACGTTCGGTCTTTGGGTTTTGTGATTCGCCAAAATCGATGATCACTTCCGCGGTTCTGGCGCGTACATTTTGTGCCGACAGATTTAAATCCACATCGGAGCGTTGTCCCGTTAACGAAAGATTGACCGGTTTTAATACCAGCTGATTGGAGTTTTCTAAAATTCGACTAATTTCTTCAGGATTATTTTCCGCTACATATCTAAAATTAAACGGTGTGTAATCACCTGGCGAAGGATTCAATGTGGTGCCTAAAGGATCAGGGGTGAAATTCATATCACCGTCAAACACTAAAGTCCCTACAGAAATAAGATTTCCAGGGCGTTGTGGATCTTCCATAAACGCCGATAAGTCCATATTGTTCAGGGTATAACTGACGTCGCCATCATTCAATAACCCCATAACGATTTTTATTTCACCGCCTTTTAAAGTCACCGTTTCGGTGCGCAAGGTTTCATAATAATCGGAACTTTCTTGGCGATTAGTTGCTACGGTTTGTTCATTCCAAAAATCCGTTTCCGTAGTGGTATCAGTATGTTGGTAATTGTAAGATGCCGATACGGAACCGCTTGTAACTGGGCCATCTCGTGCAACTTCAGCGTTCACACCCACTGCATGTTGCTCTTCGATAACATTGGTATTTGAACGTCCTCTATCTGTGGTTACCTGTACCTCGGATAGAGACGCATTGGTCATACCTCGATTTATTGAACCCGATTCCGTGGTTTCTGCAAATAATTGAATCACTGGTGCGCCTAAACGCTCAATTCGAATCCTTGGGACATCGGCAACTAATGGATTAAACAGCAAATGGGTTCCACTGTTTCGATCCCAGTTATCCGCTTCCTCTTTATCGAGGAAGCCATCACCGTCAGTATCGGTGACTGTGGGATTAGTACCTAAAGTCGCTTCTTCTTCATCAGTCAATCCATCACCATCAGTGTCTATCGCTGTCGGTGGTGGAGGTGGGGGCGGTGGAGGTGGGGGCGGCGGTTCTGTGCCACCACCACCACCTCCTCCTCCACAGGCTACTAAACCCGATATCATAAGTGCTAATACAGTCTTTGATGCTAGCTTTGAATATTTGTTATGTCGCGTTTTCATGGGTTTCCCCTCCGGTGATTTTGTTTCTTAAACAAGAGCCACACCTATTCTGGTGCTGTATTTATCTAAGCGTAATGGCGGATAGAAAACCCTCAGATCAAAGATTATTTTTAATGGTTTGCTCTACAACGCTAATATTTTCCAGTTAAAACCGGTAGAAATGATTGGGCTGTGGTACTAATCAAAGTCCAATAGAAAACCTAGTTCTAAGGCTATGGTTGGTTTAGTAAAATTCATTATTTTTGTGTATTATGGGAGTAGGATTATTACCCAATAGCTATTATGAAAGACGGTAACAGTGCTCATGGCGTGATCGTACCTGATCTTCCGAGAGGCAATAGGTTTTTACCTCAAAGATTTTACCAGCCAATTTAAAACAGAAAAATTGTACTTTCCAGTTGCGGATGTATGGTAAGCCTTATTGCTGATACTCCCTGCAATAAGGCATTGATCAAGTTGAAGCGTGATGGTTGAGGCGCTGTTCGCCTAAACAATAAGCTGTTGTTGATATTCATCAAGTTCGCCAAGTATTAGCTTTAAAGCTGCCAGCAATGAACTATCCTTGGCAACTTTAAACCACTCTTAACTGCGTTGACTTATTGAACACCACCATCACTCACTGTCCAATTAAAGGTATTGGTTAAGATGTCTCTTGCTGTTTGAAATGGACTGGAATAAGTGCTATTTCCTGCATTAAATACAACATCGTTTTGTAAGCTTAGTTGACTCCAACCGCCAAGCAACGCATCGTAATTAGCCATTGAAAGCGCCACATTTTCAAACATATTATTCATATCAGTCACCGAAGAAACATCCCAGCTGCCAATATCTTGATTGAAATCGTTGGCATTCCAAAACATGTTACTCATATCAGTCACCGAAGAAACATCCCAATTATCAATAGCTCCATTGAAAGCGTCGGCATTTCGAAACATGTTATTTATATCAGTCACCGAAGAAACATCCCAGCTGCCTATATCTTGATTGAAAACGGCAGCGCCACTAAACATGCCGCTCATATCAGTCACTGAAGAAACATCCCAGTTGTCAATCGCTTGATTGAAAACGCGGGCTCGTTCAAACATGCCGCTCATATCAGTCACTGAAGAAACATTCCAGTTGTCAATCGCTTGATCAAAAGTGCGGGCATTAGCAAACATTAAGCTCATATCAATCACTGAAGAAACATTCCAGTTGTCAATCGCTTGATTAAAAACTAAAGCAAAAGAAAACGTGGCATTCATATCAGTCACCGAGGAAACATCCCAGTTGTCAATYGCTTGATTGAAATTATTGGCACTCTGAAACATTCTTTTCATATCAGTCACCGAAGAAACATCCCAGCTGCTAATATCTTGATTGAAATCGTTGGCATTCCAAAACATACCATTCATATTAGTCACTGAAGAAACATCCCAATTATCAATAGCACCGTTGAAAGAACCACCTTGAAACATTAAACTCATATCAGTCACCGAAGAAACATCCCAGCTGCCTATATCTTGATTGAAAGCTATGGTATTCCAAAACATCAAGCTCATATCAGTCACCGAAGAAACATCCCAGTTGCCTATAGCTTGATTGAAAGCGCGAGCATTCAGAAACATTCTACTCATATTGGTGACCCGTGATAAATCAGGGATATCGGTAGCATTAACAACCAGATTTCTGCAACCCTTAAAAGCATCTCCCATTGAGTGCCAAACGCTATTGCCCCACTGCTCTATAGAAAGCAATTTTTCAGGATCATCACCAGAAAACCCGAAATAGTTTTGAGGATAGTCACCGCTGATTTCAACCGTATAGGTGCCGGCTGATGCATAAGTATGTGTAATATCGCCTGTGACGTTGCTATCACTAGATCCATCTCCCCAGTTAACTTGATAATTGTAAGTGAAATTTGGAGAGGCACTTATTATCACTTGATCATCGTTAGTTGCGCCTGGGTTATCCGTTTTCCACTGGGTTATAAACGGCGTTTGTACCTCAATAATCGTCATATCAACCATGACAACACCACTACCGGAAACATTAGTTGCCGTAATGGTATGAGCTGTTACCGCTTGAAACGCGGTTGGTGTACCGCTGATTTCACAGGTTGAACTATCGGTTGAGATCGCAACTTGTAAACCGGCGGGTAAACTATCTGCTGAGCAATCGGTTAATGATCCGCCGCCACTGTTAGTAAAACTAAGCGGCAAGATGGCACTATCAATATGGTAAAACTGTGAAGGTGCGGTCAATAATGGCTCAGCTAAAATGTCGACATCAACGGTGGCAGAGCTATTCCCGCTAGCATTAGTCGCGGTAATGGTATGGGTTGTTGTCTCTTGAAGTGCGGTTGGTGTACCACTAATTTCACAGGTTAAGCTATCCGTTGAGACGGCAACTTGCAAGCCAGCAGGTAGACTATCCGCCGAGCAATCGGTTAATGAACCTCCTCCACTATTTGCAAAAACCAAAGGCCTAATGAGCATATTAATACCATAAGTCTGTGCGGAGGCATTCACTAAAAACGGTGCGACAGGATTAACGGTAATATCAATCGTGGCACTACTGTTATCACTAACATTCGTTGCGGTAATGGTATGGATTGTTGTCGTTTGAGAGTCGGTCGGTGTRCCACTAATTTCACAGGTTGAGCTATCGGCTGAGACAGCAACTTGTAAACCCGCAGGTAGACTATCCGCCGAGCAATCGGTTAATGAACCTCCTCCACTATTTGCAAAAACCAAAGGCGTAATGAGCCTATTAATACCATAAGTCTGTGCGGAGGCATTCACTAAAGATGGAGCAGCCAGAGGAGCTGGCTCATTTCCACCGTCATCACTACTACCACCTCCACAGGCTGCTAAGCCTGATAGAATAAGTGCGAACGCTGTCTTTGATGCTAGCTTTGAATATTTGTTATGTCGTGTTTGTCGAGTAGACATTGATGTCTCCTATAATTTATTAATTTATAAACGTAAGGAAACATAATGCCCCTCACAGAACCGTACTTGAAGATTTCCCTCATACGGCTCTTCAATTTAATTCACACTTTCATGTGACAACGTAAAAATTATGTCTTATTCGTGGTAGCGGTAATGGGTAAAGCTTAATATCTTCCACCAGTCTTTTGTTAAAGCCTGATTTCTGATCGCTTTTAACCATTGATTTAAGTCTTTGGTTTTAGCCCTAAACTTCTTTGCACTGGTTTACCATTGATGCTGTCGCCTATGACCTTTAATGCTTGATGGGCATTTTTATATGGTCTAAAACCATAGGAGTAATCAAAAAAGTCTGCTTCAAAAATGCTCCCGAGTATTCGAGATATTCCTAAGGGTCTGAATTCATCATTCCCTTTTGGAATGTACACTCGCTTTGAGGGAAGCGGTTTAAAGGTTTTCCTTTTTAATTGTAAAACTAATCGTTCTAAACGATCATCCAAACCAACTTCATATTCCGACCAACTTACACCGTCAACTCCTACAGCCTTGTTTCTAGCAAAGTGGTAGTAGCAGTCTTTTAAAAACTCAACATTCAAGTGATGAGCTAAACTCATAAACTGAAAAGTTGAATTCCCTTGCGCACAAAATGATATTGAGGATAACTTCTCCAAAGTTTTATTCAGTTCAGTGCCTGACATTAAATAAACCATCCTCATACATTAAAATTGCTAGTCGCGTCATATGGCTATTCTCTTGCCTCAATGGGCATTACCCCATTTACGCCTCTACTATCAACTAGTCCGACTGCCTTACAAAATTGCTCTCTTGCCTCTTCGGCTCTAACAGCAACATTCAGAAATTGTAAGGCTCTCCCAAGTTCCAAAACAATCAATTCGTCGACCCGCTACGGACTTAGACCCCGGCACCTTCAATTCAAACTCACCTTAGCGTTTGAATTGATACTGACTTCCAGTAAATGAAGACTTTGGTCAGATGCAAAAAGGAATTATTTCGGGGCTCAACACCTTCACGCTTGCGCATTGCGGCTGATCGACTGCCCTTACTACAGCTTCACGCTATTCGTTACCTCCTAACATGTGTAGTTCGGTTACAGGCTGTTGGTTAGACTTTTCCTGTGCTGGATTGTCCGGCTTGATTGCCTTAGCTTTGCTTGGCACACTCATGGGTTTCCCCTCCGTCGATTATTGCTCTTCACAAAAATTACACCTATTCTGGTGCTGTATTTATCTAAGCGTAGTGGCGGATAGAAAACCCTCACATGAAAGATAGCGTTTAACTAAATTTAAGATGAGGTTTGTATAAGAATACTTTCTTGAATTCGTATAATAAACACATATTATTAATTCTAAAGACTGGCGGAATGACTATAGTATTGAATTGTTGATTCTCTTTTTCTTATAGAAACCTCAGGTTAAATTTCAACAACGGTGGTGTTTTCCAGATATAACTGACGGGAAACTGGTTGTTTTTTACTTGGTATGGACCACAAAGGATGGGAAATTCGCTTGGTTTATTCTTCTAACCTTTCATCTTATTTATTAGCTCACCAGCAGTCTACCAAGTATTGAGGGCGGGATGACTTATCTGATTTAACTGCAGCGGCTTAGTTCGCTGGTCCTCGAATCACTTGATGGATTCACCACAACAGATTATTCTACAGCCTCTACTAAATCCTGGGTATCCAAATGAAACCTGACTCACAACAAAAACAGTTCCAGGATAACGGTGTTATCTATCTACCACAGTTAATTAACAAACGATGGCAACAACGCCTCATTGCAGCCATAGAAAATGATATTAAAAACCCAGGACCTCATTACCATGGTTATAAAATCGATGGTGGCGGTAATTTTCATGGCAATATGCGCTTGTGGGAGCATGATGCTGAATTTAAAGATTATTGTTTCAATTCCCAACTTCCAGCACTTGCAGCAAAATTGATGAATTCAAAACAAATCTCACTATTTTATGACCAATTATTCGTAAAAGAACCCGGTACTAACGCTCCAACAAGATGGCATAACGATCAACCCTATTGGTCAGTTAGAGGTTGGGATGTGATGTCATTTTGGGTTGCATTAGATCCAACCACCATAGAGACTGGGGCGCTTGAGTTTGTTAAAGGTTCTCACAAATGGGATCAATGGTTTCAACCGGAGCCTTTTGCGGTAGGTGGTGATGAATATGAAACTAACTCTGACTATGTAAAAATGAGAGACATTGATGCTGAACGTGATCAATTAGAAATGCTAAGTTGGGATATGCAACCTGGTGATGTTGTGGCGTTTCACGGTTTAACTGTGCATGGTGCTAGAGGCAATTCAAGTCCAAAACTCAGACGCAGAGGATATACGGTTAGATATTGTGGTGATGATGCTCGATATTATGCGGGAGCAGGTACCAATGAAGATTTAAGAAACCCCACTTTAAAACAAGGTGAGACACTTTTCAGTCAACAATATCCCAAAGTTTGGCCACAAAAATAAACCGCATCACTTCGCTACTTTATTGCTGGTTTTATTAAAAAGTGGCCATAACAACTCTTGTTTCCAATCAGATTCTTGCAAATTTTCGATGCCAAAATCTTTAGGATATTTTCTTGTGATATGTGCGGTTCCAAATATCATATCCCATAGAAAAAACATATTTCCAAAATTTCCTTTGTAATTAGTTATGCCGTCTTGTTTGTACATTCCATGATGTGCGGAATACGTTTGAGGGTGTTGAAATTGTACGTTCAATGATCCAGCCAAGTGGAGAAAGCCAAGGCTTCGAATGTAAAACTCTATCCCAAGGCATACTTGAATGTGTCCCAAAAATTATCGACATTTTTGCGATTAAGTAAAACGGATAGACGCTACCAAGGCCTAACTCAACGACTATGGACTAAAAGTCCATAGTCGTTGAGTTGTAGTTTATAACATCCATATTACATCATTATGGATGTTTTTCGAGATCTAGGGTTTTATAATAGAACAAATAAGTTCTAATCAACATTATAATTAATTAATATAAAACTAAAATTATCTCCTGCCTCAGTATTAAGTACAGAATCAGTAACGGATATTACCAATTCTTCAGCACTTTTTGCTTCATCGAAAAGTTTATGTAAACTGGTTGTGCTCAAATAATCAGTGATACCATCTGTACATAAAAATAACTGTCCATTAGCTGTAGGTCGTAACGTTCGTTGGCCTACTCGTAGTTCATCACGATGCATCCCTAATGATTGAGTTATCAAATTACGTTGTTTATGAGTAGTAGCTTCACTTTCAGTCAACTCTTTACGTGCTATCATATCTTGGACTACCGAATGGTCAGTGCTTAGTTGGGTTAAATTTCGCCCCAAGTGATAATTGTAAATTCGGCTGTCACCTACCCAAGCTACATGAAATTCATTATCTTCTAGCTTCACTGCAACGATAGTTGTACCCATTCCTTCTTGCTCAAGACTTTGTTGTCCTTGTGTTCGAATGATTTGATGAGCCGCAATGATTGCATGATCAAGTTTTAATCCATTTTTAAGAGAATTATAAATTTCCTCAGTTGCTATAGCGCTAGCAACTTCTCCACTAGAATGCCCCCCCATACCATCTGCAACTAACCAAATACCTACTTGATCATCTGAATATAATGCATCTTCATTATGACTTCGAACTTTCCCTCTTTGCGATACTGACAAACTTGACACTTTAATCATGCAGATAACCATTCCATTGATGTATAAATTGATTTATGTTTTCATTATATTTGATTTTTAATTCGTCTTTCTACCCTTGTGTAGAAATATATAGCCTTTCACTAGTGTCCGGTTAAACTTTCTTTCAACGATGATAACTCATTGACTTAACAAAGAAAATAGCCCGATACAAGGCGTCACCGATTTCAACTGTAAAAATACCTAATCTGCGGTAGGCTTTGATATTTCGGAGCAGATCATGCATGAGGGAAAACTCGTTTTTTCACAAGTCACCGATCATTTACCACTGCATACTTTTCGCAGATGTGTACAACGTTATCACGTTAACGTTATGTAAAAAAATTCAGATGCCTTGATCAATATCTTGTCATGGCATTTGCCCAACTTACTTATCGTGAAAGCCTCCGTGGGATTGAAGCCTGCCTTCGTTCTCAGAATAGCAAACTCTATCATATTGGAATTAGAGCTACAATTTCCAGAAGCACATTAGCTCAGGCTAACGAGCAACGAGATTGGCGTATTCACTGTGACTTTGCCCACTCATTAATAAAAATTGCACGACCTCTTTACGCCAAGGGAAAATTAGGACTTGACCTCGACCATACAATTTATGCTCTTGATGCAACAACAATTGAACTCTGTCTTTCTGTTTTTCCCTAGGCATTATTTCGTTCAACTAAGTCAGCAGTAAAACTCCACACATTACTCGACCTACGGGGTAATATCCCAACGTTTATCCATATCTCAGATGGTAAGCTACACGATGTCAATGTTCTGGATATTCTTATACCAGAGCCGGGAGCATTCTATATTATGGATCGAGGCTATTTGGATTTTCAACGACTATTCAAGCTCGATCAAGCTGGAGCATTTTTTGTGATGCGATCAAACGATCATTTTGACTGGTCTAAACTCAAAGAATGATTATCCCCAACCACTGCGCCGGATTAAGTATTATGATCACAAAACAAACAACACATTAAACTTTTTTACCAACAACTTTGTCATACCTGCACAAACGGTTGCTGACCTTTATCGTAATCGTTGGCAAGTTGAATTATTCTTCAAATGGATCAAACAACACCTGAAGATCAAATCATTCTTTGGTACTTCGGCAAATGCTGTGAAGAGTCAGATCTGGATAGCTATTTCTGTTTATGTTTATGTTTTGGTGGCTATTATTAAAAAACGACTTAATGTTAAGGCCGACCTCTATACTATATTTGCAGATTTTAAGTCTTATTTTATTTGAAAAAATCCCACTAGATCAACTGCTTATGAATTCAGATTACCAAAATGATGATTATGATTTTGATAACCAGTTGAATTTGTTCGATAATTTAACCGGACACTAGTGATAGCCTTTATATTCTGTGAATATCTTTAAGAAGGTATATTTAATACATAATTCCATAAACTTACTATTCCAACAAATTAGTTGGTCATGCGTGATTTCAAACCATCTGGTACTAACTAGCCTGTTCTACTAAGAGATACTTCTCTATTTTAATATAAGCAGAGATTCACTTGAAAAACAGCAATGGGGAAATATCACCTCGTGACAGCATCATTCAACGAAAACACAGGTCACTATTTGTTAGAGCCGCAGAATTCATAAAACCACCTCGTTATCCAGTAAAGCTCATCTATCGCGGCGTTATGGCTTGGCTTAGTACAGAAAAAAGCGTGTAATACACAAATATTATAGATAGAACCAGAGTGGATTTTGACGGTCACCCCGAACGGTTCAATCTCAAGGGAGGATGGGAGATCAGACCTAATGTTCTCAAGTTTATTGTTAAGGGACCTCTCATTTATCACGATTCAAGTAAGATAATTGTTCCGGAACATCGCGGCCTTGAATAGATAAAGTCATTTGCGCGAGAATAGGGGGCGGTAGTTGGACTTTTTGTTATGTTTCCAATAGCATCCATTAAATTTGTACTTGGGTTTTAATACAACTTACAAATTTATTAGACAAGCTTAAGAGAGGTGAAACTCGGTCAACATTTTTATTTCAATAGAATCAACTTAAATCCAAACACCAAATGATAATTCTATTTTTTAAACCTATCATTGGGTCTACTTAAATGATAGGTAGAGAGGTTGCTGATTACCTTATTAGAATATTTCAATAACTTAAGCCTTTGTGATTCTTTGATATGAACAAAACTATCCGTCAATACCACTTTCATTGTTTCACTGCTAATACTGTTGTTGAGCGTCAAGTATTCTAAATAATTTAACGTATTAATAGAGCTCGTTGAATAATCAAATATCAATATGTCGAACCGGTATTCTTCAGCATACATGATGGCTTTATTAGCACTTTCAAAATCGTATATTTCAACAATCCATTTATCACCAACACGGTTTTCACGAAGTTGGTTAATGCTATAATGATCCTTGCTCAAGATTAGGACCCTTAATATGTTATTATTGGGATTGATAGGATTTTTTTAGAATATTCCATTTCTATTTTTTCCATTACTAGAGCCGTTGTAAGCTAATCACAAATATGTAGCTTAAATATAAATGTTCCAAACGAATAACCCCTTATGAAAAATTGATTATTACTTACATAAATCTGCTTACAAGGGAAATAAAACCAGTTTGATGTTTGATAGATGGATTGCAAAAATAATACTGATGTAAACATTACATAATGCTGTGCATTGTAAATAACAAAGATAATATTAAAACTTTCTCTAACTAAGTCAGGTTGAACAATACTCATTAAAAATATCAGACAAATCATTTGAAGGGATTTATTTTTAAGTTTGTATGCCCTACCCCAATTTTTAATAATATTGAATACCCTGTTGAGCAAAACGTGAAGTTCCCCAGGCAGATTCATTGGCAGCTTGCGCTAAGACTATGGCGGGAGGAATAACATCAACCTTGATAAGTAACTGAGTAATAGTCTGTTTATTAATTTCTGACAGCAACTCTATTTCGCGTAGTTTATAGTTCACTGCAAGTGACTGTAGATAGATTTTATCAAAATGACTTAAGGATTTCTTTTTATCAAGACTGATTAATTTATTACGCTCTAATCGAATGCCTTGATTAATTGGGATTACTTTCTTATATAGGTAGCTAAAGAAAGCTTGCTTACGATGAGAAATACTATCAATCTCAGAGAAATTGGGCTTTGATTCCCATAGTAAAAAAGTCTGTAAGAAAAATAAAACAATTGCGCTAATTATTAAGGCCGTTAATACCGGCCATCGATGTAGATACTTCAAAGTGAATCCATTTTATAAAGATGTTAAATTTAAGATAAATTTACCTTGCCTGTTCTGTAACAATGAAATAATGTACTGATCTCTCAATGACATAATTGGACATGAAAAATGAAATTTGCGCGAAGTCTAACAATCACCATTACGATTTTATTCACTCTCATTTTAACCGTTTCCTGCTCTAAAGAACAATCATCTGATGTTAATTCAACAGTGGATATTAATAATGAAACAGTTAAAGCCGCTCTAAGAGCTCATATTGAATTTCTTGCGGACGACTTACTAAGAGGTCGTGACACGGGTACTGCTGAATATGAAATTGCGGCACGTTATGTGGTTAGCAACTTTAAACAGTTCGGGTTAAAGCCCGCTGGTGAAAATGGCAGCTGGTTACAAACTGTCCCCTTCACTAAAAGTACGCTTGATACATCGACTGTTGAAATGATTGTGCATACTAAAGACTCTTCATTAGACTTCGATTTTCCTAAGCAGTTTATGTCCGGAGCAAGTGCCGTTTCAGAAGCTGATGAAGTCAGAGGGAAATTAGTGTTTGTAGGTTATGGAATTGTTTCTGAAGAATTAAAACATGATGATTATTCAGGATTAAATGTTAAGGGCAAAATAGTTGTGTATCTTGGAGGCAAACCAGCTTCATTCCCATCAGAAATGGGCGCCCACTTAGCGTCTGGTAGTGAGAAACGTAGAAACGCTGCAGAGCAAGGTGCTATCGGTATAATCGCCGTTCATACCCCTTTATCGGATAAGGTTAGAACCTATGAAAAAAGCATACCTAATGCCGGTAAACCTTCAATGAGTTGGCAGATGAAAGAAGGCGGTGTTTTTGGCAACTATAGTGAAATTAAAGGTGGGGCTTATATTTCAAAAGAAGCGGGTAAAATTCTCTTCTCTAGTGCTGGCCATGATCTTGAACAAATATTTACTGAAATAGAAGCTGACAAGGTACCTTTAGGATTCGACATGGATATTGAGGTTAGTTTTAAACGTCAAAGTAGCCATGAGAACATTGTTAGTTCTAATGTAATTGCTATGCTAGAAGGTAGTGATCCAATTTTAAAAAATGAGTACGTTGTCTATAGTGCTCATCTTGATCACATCGGAGACACGGCCCACGGCGATGAAGAGGATAATATCAATAATGGTGCCTTAGATAATGCTTCTGGTGTGGCAGTTATGCTCGAAACAGCCCGCCGCTTCTCTCAAGGAGAACCTCCTAAGCGCTCAATATTATTTGTTGTTGTTACTGGAGAAGAAAAAGGACTGCTTGGATCAAATTATTTTGCTCACTATCCAACTGTTCCCGTTGAATCAATGGTAGCGAATATTAACCTTGATATGCCTCTGATCCTTTACCCATTTGCAGATGTTATAGCTTTTGGTGCAGAGCATTCTACCCTAGCCGGTTTTGTTGAACGAGCTGCTGCCTTACAGGGTATAAAATTAAGTCCCGATCCTATGCCAGAACAGGCACTGTTTGTTCGTAGTGATCATTATTCTTTTGTTAAACAAGGTATACCGTCAATCTTCCTCGTTCCTGGTTGGACATCTAAGGATCCAGAGATAAATGGTGAAGAGGTTTTTGGGCAGTTTTTTAGTAAGCATTATCATCAGCCTTCCGATGATATTTCATTACCAATCAACTATGATGCTGGAGCAACCTTTATTCAAGTCAATTTTGATATTGGTCAGGAAATAGCAAATAGTAAATCTCGCCCCCAGTGGAATGAAGGTGATTTTTTTGGTGACAAATTTAAAAAATAATTTTTGAAGATCTGTCCAATCTAAGGAGTAACTATCTTGTTACTCCGAAATCAATCGACAGTTGATTAAGAGCCCAAGTGAACGACAATTGTCCTTACATTGGGTTGCTGTCGATGTTCCCATAAAAATACGCCTTGCCAGGTGCCAAGACTTAAAGAGCCATTTTGAAATGGTATTGATAAACTAGTCGCAGTAAGTGCAGACTTAATATGAGCTGGCATATCATCAGCTCCTTCAAAAGTGTGGGTATAAAGAGGATCATTTTCTCGGACTAATTGATTCATCCAGTTTTCAAGATCGTGTTTTGCACTAGGATCTGCATTTTCTTGAATCGTTAAACTACAGGATGTGTGTTTAACAAATAAGGTACAAAGTCCTTGTTCAAGGCCACTTTCTTGAATAATTCTTTCTAGTTGCCTAGTGAATTCGTGCAGCCCTTGAGACTTTGGTGTTAGTAGTATTTTTTCAATCATTTTCAGAAAGCCGGTATTCATAGGCAACTCTTTGGGTAATACCACAGAGTAATTCATAGGGTATAGTTCCTGCTGCGGCTGCAATTTTTTCAATGGGAAGTTCGCTTCCCCAGAGTACCGCCCGATCACCAATGGAAGCGTTAGTCTGTTCGCCGAGATCAACCGTTATCATATCCATTGATACCCGACCTGCTATAGGTACTTCAATTCCATTTAGCCACACAGGAGATCCATTGGGTAAACTTCGAGGATAACCATCTCCGTAGCCTATACCGATGGTGCCAATCCAAGTATTTTTAGTCGCTGTCCAACTTGCGCCATAGCTAACCGTCTCTCCAGCCTTGATCTGCCTCATAGCAATCAATTCTGACACCAGCGTCATAACCGGTCTTAAGCCATGATTTTGCCCGCTAGATAATAAGTTATCAGCCAAAAGAGGAGAAACTCCATAGAGTAATAATCCAGGACGAACTAATTGGAAATGGGTCTCTGGCCAAGCAAGAATTGCTGCAGAGTTTGCCAGTGATATTGGGTAGTGATCCTGATCAGATTTTCCAATGGTTTTTTTTAATAATCTAACTTGGTTTGTGGTCATGGAAGAATGTGGATCATCAGCACAAGCTAGATGTGACATGATGCCTATACTTTCTACGACGGACATGTTTTTAAGTCTATTTAAAGCCTCTTCAGATTCCTCTGGAGCAAAACCTAATCGATGCATGCCTGTGTCCACTTTAAGCCATACAGGTATTTTGTGAGCTCCCGATAGTTTTTCTAGTACTGCTAACTGGTTATTTTGATGAACAACTAAACTGAAACCATAATCAATAATTGCTGGGATTTCATCCTCACCAAAAAAACCTTCTAAAAGAACGATGTCTGTTTTAACTCCACCTTCCCTCAGAATGATTGCTTCTTGTAAACAGGCTACACCAATACATGAAGCCTCGCTCAGTTGTCGTCCCATTTGAAGAATTCCATGGCCATATGCATTTGCCTTCAAAATAGCCATTATCTTAGACTTAGGTGCTAATGATTTGATCATTTTGAAGTTGTGCTGAAGTGCAACAATATCAATGATGGCTTTGGTAGCTCTCACTCGTTAACTCTCTCTACCTTTAAGATGGAATTTAAATGGTTTATTGAAAATCTTCGATACCAGGATCAGCATAATTATCAAATCTTGTGAAGCGGCCTTGGAAGGTTAAATAGACTTTACCTATAGGACCATTTCTTTGTTTAGAGATAATGATCTCAGCCATACCTTTGTGTTCAGTATCTTCGTTATAAACTTCATCGCGGTAGATAAAAGCAATGAGATCCGCGTCCTGCTCAATGGAGCCAGATTCACGTAGATCTGCCATCACTGGACGTCTGTCTGATCGTTGTTCAAGTGAACGGTTTAGCTGGGAAAGTGCAATAACAGGTACATTCAGCTCTTTTGCTAGTGCCTTGAGAGATCGTGATATCTCAGAGACCTCCTGAGTACGGTTATCACCCATTCCGGGTACGCTCATTAGCTGGAGGTAATCAATTACAATTAAGGAGATACCGTCATTATCTCTAGCAACTCGTCTAGCTCTTGATCGAACATCAGCTGGGCTTAAGCTAGCTGAATCATCAATGTACATCTTTCCTCTTTCTTGCAAGAGGTTAAAGGCACTGATCAGCTGCGCCCAGTCTTGCTCATTCATTTGACCAGAACGAATACGGCTTTGATCAACACGGCCCAGTGAAGACATACAACGCATTAAAAGGGCATCGGCAGGCATTTCCATACTAAACACCAGGACAGGCTTATCAGCTGATATAGCAGCATGTTCGGCGATGTTCATAGCAAATGTTGTTTTACCCATGGAAGGACGACCTGCGACTATGACCAAATCAGCAGGTTGTAAACCAGTGGTCATTTTATCAAAATTTGTAAAACCAGTGGTTAAACCAGTAATACCACCCTTAGCCTCATTCATCATCTCAATACGCTTCATGGTCTCTTTCAAAAGAAACGGTAAATCTTTGGGCCCCTTTCCATCTTGAGAACGTTTTTCAGCAATCTTAAAGATACTGGTTTCAGCAAAATCGAGTAGTTCTGTACTTTTTCTACCTTCGGGATTAAAACCTGCATCGGCAATTTCGTTGGCAGCTGAGATCATCTCTCTTATCAATGCTCTTTCACGAACCACATCAGCATAGGCATGAATATTTGCAGCACTAGGCGTATTTTTAACTAGCTCAGCAAGGTAATCTAACCCTCCCGTATCATCACCATGCCCCTGTAAATCAAGGTGCTCTGAGACAGTAATTGCATCAAGTGGAGACTGACTATTAGCGAGGGTTGACATGGAACGGAAAATCAAGCGATGGTCTCGGCGATAAAAGTCATCTTCCACTAACAATTCTTCAACCACTTCCCAAGCATTATTGTTCATCATTAAGCCACCCAGCACAGATTGCTCAGCCTCTAATGAATGTGGAGGAAGTTTTAAACTGCTAACGGATAATTTTTCTGCAACTGATGCCATCTTTTGATACCAAATTTAGTTTATTATTTTATTACCTCTTTTATTAATAATTAGGCAATAAAAACGCCATTGTGCCACGTGGCGCAATAGCGTTTCAATACTCTGAGAAAATAAACTCATCAGTTTTGGCTAGATATTTTATTTCTTCAGTTATTCTTCAATGATTATTCTTCAATGACAACAACAACTTTAACGCTTGCAGTGACATCACTGTGAAGAGAAATACTAAAATCGTATTCGCCAATTGAGTGGATTGCTCCCTCAGGCATTAGTACTTCACTCTTCTCAAGTGCCACCTCAACAACTGCGTTAACAGCCTCAGCAATATCTCGAGTGCCTACTGAACCAAATAACTTACCTTCATCGCTTGATTTAGCGGTGATAGTAACAGTTAATTCAGCAAGCATGTCTGCACGGGCTTGGGCAGCTGCAACAACTTCTTTTGCCTTAGCTTCAAGTTCTGTACGACGCTCTTCAAAAGCTTTAACATTAGCTTCGTTAGCTGGTACGGCTTTACCTTGTGGGATTAAATAGTTACGTCCATAACCTGAACGAACATTAACTTTATCTCCAAGACCGCCCAGGTTTCGGATGTTTTCTAATAAAATCAGTTCCATCTTTATTACCTCAAATGAAAGTAGACGACGAGTCTACTCGTGGCTGTCTGTGTAAGGCAGTAACGCAAGAAATCTTGCACGTTTAACTGCTGTGGCCAACTGACGTTGGTATTTTGCTTTAGTACCGGTWATACGGCTAGGTACAATTTTTCCGGTCTCTGTAACATAATTCTTCAAAGTTGCTAGATCTTTATAATCGATCTGAACAACTCCCTCTGCTGTAAAACGGCAGAATTTACGACGTCTGAAATAACGTGACATATTCGTTTCTCCTAATTTAGTCAGCTACAAGGATTACTCCTTGTCAGCTTCCTTAGATGCTTGTTTAGCTGGAGTTTCCTCAGCTACCGGTGTTTCTTCAACCACTGGAGTTTCTTCAACTACCGGAGTCTCTTCAACTACCGGAGTCTCTTCAACTACCGGAGTCTCTTCAACTACCGGCGTTTCCTCAGCAGCAACTTCCTCTGTAGCAACTACTTCAGCTGCAGGCTCAGACTTCACTTCTTCAGAAGATTCAGTACGGCGAGGAGCTTCTTTACGTTCCTCTTTGAGTTTTACAAGAGGTGAAGCTTCAGTAACGGCATCCTTAGTACGGATAACCATATTACGGATAACGGCATCGTTAAAACGGAAAGCCTCTTCAAGTTCAGCAATAGGCTCAAAGCTACATTCTGCATTAATTAAAACGTAGTGTGCCTTGTGAACTTTATTGATAGGGTATGCCAATTGACGGCGCCCCCAGTCTTCTAGACGATGGATAGTACCATCTGCTTTGGTGATGATTTCGCTATAACGCTCGATCATACCAGGTACTTGGTCACTTTGATCTGGGTGAACCAAGAACACGATTTCGTAGTGTCGCATTGTATGCTCCCTTCGGGGTCCAGCCACTCACTTTGCCTTCTGACAAGAGGTGATGTAGCAAGGAGTTGATATAAATGAATCAACAACTAGGTTGCTGACTCAAGGACGCGCGATTATACGGCTATAAAGATTTGGGATCAACTGATTTAGGAAATTAACTATTGGCTGAAAACGAATGTTTTAGTTTGTTACTTTTGTAGACGCTGCCTAATAACCTCGTAGAGACAAATCCCCGTTGCAACGGATACATTCAAGCTTGAAATCTCTCCAGCCATTGGGATTTTCATCAAATAATCACAGTTTTCACGGCTGAGCCTTCTTAAGCCTGCACCTTCAGCTCCCATGACAATCGCCATAGGCCCATTGAAGTCTATTGAATAGAGGGTATCGTCAGCTTCGCCTGCAGCTCCAGCTAACCAGATCCCTGCTTCCTTAAGTGTTTCCATAGCCCGCACAAGATTTGTTACTTGGCATATTGGCATGGTTTCAGCAGCTCCACAGGCGACTTTCCTGACACTTGATGTTAAGCCAACAGAACGATCCTTAGGTGTAATGACCAAATGAACTCCTGCGGCGTCAGCACTGCGTAAACAAGCGCCAAAGTTATGAGGATCAGTCACGCCATCAAGCAAGAGAATAAGTGGAACCCCCTTAATAGACTCTAAAAAAGAAGGCATTTCATTCTCTTTTATAATGCGTCCCTGAGCTTCTTCAGAAGAAACATTGGCATAGGCTATGACACCTTGATGACTTTCAGAACTTGCGAGGTTATCCATCTCTTTACGAATTGCTTGTCGAAAGGGTATGCCTTTAGCCTGTCTCACTAATCGAGTTAAGCGCTTATCATGTCGACCTTTTAATAACACCAACTCGCTAATGCCATGTCGGTTATTTTTAATTAACGATTCAACAGCGTGCAAACCAAAGATCAAGGCTAATTTCATTTTCTTTTTCTCCTGATCTTCTTTTTAGTTGCACGTTTATCTTTCTTGCTAGATTTTGTAATTGATTTAGCTTTAGGCCCTGTCATCTCATGGCTAACACATTCAAAATCAATCTTACGTTCATCAAGGTTAACCTCAACAACTTTGATTCTAACCTTGTCACCCATTCTTAGCACCTGACCTGTTCTCTCACCAGAAAGTTGCTGGGAGACTCTGTCAAAGTGATAATAATCATTATTTAAAGCGGTGACGTGAACTAAACCTTCAACATAAATATCGTCAAGTCTAWCAAATATGCCAAAGGCTGAAACCGCAGTGATTTTACCAGCAAATTCTTGGCCTATTTTTTCCAGCATGAATTCACATTTAAGCCAGCTAACAACTTGGCGAGTTGCTTCATCGGCTCGGCGTTCAGTAATCACAGAGTGCTCACCCTGAGCGGTCATCTCTTTCAGGCTATAACTTTTTCCTGAATCAATTCCACAAAGACCCGGTTGATCTTTTTGTAATAAGGCCTTTATAGTACGATGGACTAACAGATCAGGATAGCGCCTGATGGGAGAAGTAAAATGCGTGTAGGCAGGTAAAGCTAATCCAAAGTGTCCTATATTGTCAGGACTATAAACAGCCTGACTAAAGGAACGTAGTAACATGATCTGGATCTGATCAGCATCTGGTCGATCAGCTACTGAATTAAGAAGTTTTTGATAATCTTCTGGAGTAGGCTCCTCTCCCCCATCAAGTCCTAGACTATGCATTGCTAAGTAGGCACGCAATGATTCTAGACTTTGCACACGGGGACCATCATGGATGCGATAAATACCCACAGCTTTTTTCTTAATAAAAAACCGCGCCGCTGATACATTGGCTAAAATCATGCACTCTTCAATCAGTCGATGGGCATCATTTCGAATAACCGGAACTATCTCAGCTATTTTTCTTTCTTCGGTAAAGTCAATTCGAGTTTCCACCGTGTCAAAATCAATGGCTCCTCGTTTTTTACGAGACTTAAGTAATTGCTTGTAAAGAGAGTGCAGCTCTTCAATATGAGTAACGAGGGGCGCTAATTCACTCCGAGCTTTCACATCACCTTCAAGCACAGACCACACCTGACTATAGGTTAGACGACCATGGGATCGCATCACAGCTGGATAGAAGGTGAAACCTTTTAACTTGCCCTGAGCACTGATGGTCATTTCACAGACCATACAAAGTCGATCCACATCAGGGTTTAATGAACAGAGACCATTAGAAAGAATTTCCGGAAGCATTGGCACCACATGACCGGGAAAGTAAACTGAATTTCCGCGCTTGAAAGCTTCTTCATCAAGGGGATTAGCAGGTCGAACATAATGACTCACATCGGCAATTGCCACCCACAGACGCCATTGTCCTGAATCTTCCTTAACGCAGTGCACAGCATCATCAAAATCACGTGCATCGGAACCATCTATGGTAATAAGAGGTAACTGTCGTAAATCAATGCGCCCCTGTTTATCTTTTTCAGTCACTTTTGGAGACAGTTGATTAACACTTTCAAGAACTGCATCCGGCCAAATATGGGGAATATCAAACCCTCGAATAGACACATCAATTTCCATCCCAGGGTCCATATGATCCCCTAGTATTTCAATAATTGTCCCAACAGGAGGAGCATGTCGGTCAGCTCGTTGAATAATATCCGCAACAACTATTTGTCCCTCAGTAGGTTGAAGAGATTGGTTAGGGGGTATCTGAATATCCTGAGTAAGCCGACTATCATCAGGCACCACAAAAGCAGTATGACTCTCAATATGATATCGACCTACAACCCGTTCGATGCCGTGTTTCAAAACCTTAACGACGGCACCTTCAGATTTTCCTTTCCAGTTATCTCCTTTAAGTCTAACTAAAACCTCATCACCATGCATGGTACGTTGCATTTGTCTGGGTGATAAAAACCAATCCTCGGACTTATCATCAAAGATCACAAAGCCAAAACCATCACGATGACCTTCTACCCGCCCACGCTTTAAATCAAGATGATTAATCAGTGCAAAACGACCACGACGATCTCGCATCAGCTGACCGTCTCTTTCCATAGCATTTAGGCGACGTGACAAGGCCACCTCAGCGGCATCACCCTTAAGCTTCATCGCCTTTTTAATGGAGATAAAATCCCCCGGTGCTTTCTGCTTCTCTAAATAACTAAGGATGTGCTCACGACTAGCGATAGGGTTATCATATCGCTCGGATTCACGCTTTTTATGGGGATCTTTTTCAGGTTGGAATTTACTCATTTCTTACTTCTTAAACTTAACATACGATTATTTATTTAACTCAAGTGCGGATTTTATACGCATTCCATGAAGATCGCTATATATATCAATAGGTGGGGTCGGGGTCGGAGCGACTCCGACCCCTGTACTCCCCCTGTGCTCACAGCCAGTATTGGACAATCACAAACAGAGGCTATATGCTAAATTCTATCTAAAGGATTTTGAGAAGTAGCATGGAWRWSRRTCRAGKSWAWTNCGAWRCSRGWAGMSMRYSRTKAKTMRAMCKMGNMKYASCNYMCRTGAYMMYKRGNYMTASCSSTNGAYRWCCACNKCYGTNGATKTTWWMGNNGWYSCARAAATNNYTCSGGCMAKWKTYYCASGGWTAYWMKCSYAATTTCTTATCCTACCAGCTGTTACAGCTGGATTAACCTTAATACTCGATTTACCCGCTGGAATAGAGCTGGGAATGATCTTAGTTGCCTCCTGTCCAGGTGGAGCCATTTCAAATTTCATCACCCATTTGTCCAAGGGTAACACGGCTCTTTCTATTTCCATGACAGCTGTGGCAAGCACCCTAGCCATCTTCATGATGCCTTTGAACTTCCTTTTCTGGGGGGAATTAAATCCTGATACAGCAAGGCTAATAAAAAGTATTAATGTCAGTGGATTTTCGCTATTTGTAAACTTATTTTTTGTTCTAGCTATACCCCTTGCACTTGGCTTAGCCATTAGACATTTTGCAGAAACCCTTGCGAAGAAGCTCCATGTATTTTTAAAGTACACTAGTATTCTTGCCTTAATCGGATTTATCACCATCGCCATCCTGAGAAATAAACAGGCTTTCTTATCTCATTTTGAACTTATATTCACCCTAGTCCTTTTTCATAATATGCTCGCACTATTTTTAGGATTCATGGTCGGCTGGCTACTACGACTTACCGTGGCTAATATTAAAGCAACCACCATTGAAGTGGGGATGCAAAATTCCTCTCTGGCCATAGCCATCGTATTTTCTCAATTTAATGGTGAGGCTGGCATGGCATTAATTAGTGCTTTTTGGGGAACTTGGCATATTGTCTCAGGATTAGGAATTGCCATGCTATTTAGGCGCTGGACAGAAAAGCCTCTAGTAGTGAAAGATACGTCATGAAGATCCTAGTAACAGGAGCAGCAGGCAGTCTTGGCAGTGATTTGATTAATCGACTGATGGAAGATCGGCAGTTTGATGTGTATGCCACGGATATTAAATCCGATCCATTTGAGAATACAATAAATCTCAGCTATAAGTCTTTAGACTGTAGAAACGAACAATTTATCCACTGGGTTGAATCAATCAAACCAGAAATTGTTATCCATCTCGCCTCTATCTTACAAATATCGTCTCAAATGACTCGAGAGATGGCCTATGAAATTGACGTTGTGGCCACCAAAGCCTTATTAGAAACTTGCGTCAGTCTTAAGGTCAAAAAATTTATTATTACAACCAGCGGCGCAGTTTATGGTTATTATAAAGAGAATAAAAATATCATTACAGAACAACGTTCACCCCGAGGCAATGATGATTATTTTTACTCGGCCCACAAGGCTGAAGTGGAAAAAATCTTAGCCGAATATCGTTTCTCGCAGCCGCAATTAGATCAATTGATTCTGCGACCCGGTGCAATATTAGGGACTGGTTTTACAGGCCCCATTGTTGATCTGTTTAAACAAAAAATTATCGTTGGAGTACTAGGATATCCTGGCCCCTTTAATTTTATATGCTGCTCAGATGTGGTTGAATACCTAATCGAAGGCATCAAGTGCGATATTACCGGCGAATATAATGTGGCAGGCGATGGCATTTTGACCATGGCCAAAATTGCTGAAAAATTAAACAAATTTTATCTGCCACTTCCCGCCCCACTATTACAACTTATTCTTGCCATTGCTAAACCGTTGGGATTGACTCAATATGGTCCAGAGCAAATAAAGTTTATACAATATCGTCCTGTGCTTGCTAATGATAAAATTAAATCCCATTTTAAACATCAGCCACAATATACTTCTGAACAGGTGTTAGATGAATTTTTAAAATCACATAAAAAGGTGTTATGAATGCTACGTAAAAACAAAACATGGGAGCCTAGCTTAGATACAATATCACACTTTATTTGTATCAGCTTGCTAGTGTTTATCTTCTGCATAACTGTTTCTAATAGCCTTCTACAGGCTTCAACTTTTACCGTATTAGATAAGTCTGGTAAACCTATGGCAAGTGTCATGGTGATGCAATCCCCAGTTTCAGGCTATACACTCGATACCTCAGATAAGGGCTATCCACCTGAGCGAAAAATTAATCACTCAAACACCGTCCACACAGCTTTTACTGATCTAGATGGCAAGGTAACTTTTAACAGTTATCAAGATAAGAAAGTTAGACTTCGATTTCGGTTTCCTGATCACCAAGACATCAATATTCAATTGATGGGTAGTGAAGATAAAACCCTAGTACTAATACCGATCACCGATCCTTTATTGCTGGCTGAATCACGCCCTGCTAATACCTGGTTAGCAGCACTTAATATAAAAAATGATGCCTATCTGAAAAAACACTACATTATGCAATGTGGATTTTGTCATCAACAGGGCTCCCGCTTTTTCCGCCGTCCTCGATCTGAAGAAAGTTGGGATGAAATCATCTACAGAATGATTGGTTACGGTTCTCGTCTTCATGATGAGGCCCAAGAATTATTACCTAAAATTCTAGCGGATGAATATCTACGTCTTTATAAAAACCCCCAGTTAATTCCCAAGGCTACCCCTTGGCATGGTGATTTAAAAAATACTACCATCACAGAGTGGCCCATTGGTGACGCTTTTTCTCAAATGCATGATTTGCTCTATCACTCAAATGGCATGGTCTATGTTGGAGATAATATACAAGATCGTTTGTATGAAATAAATCCTGAAACGGCTGAGTACACCCTCTACAAATTAAAACGAGAAGCCTCTGATAAACATGGCGGCTTATTGGGTAAGCGTCTCAGCGCTTTCCCAAAACATGACACCTTCGCTGGAATCCATTCACTGGCTGAGTCTCCGATTGATGGTCATATTTTTATTACCACATCCCATCAGCAGCGCCTTGTGGAATTTGACCCAAAATCAAAAACCTTTACCAACTATAAGATGGATGATGGCTACTATCCCCACACCATCAGGGTAGATAAAAAAGATCGTGTCTGGTTCACCATGGCCCTGTCCAATCAAATTGCCATGTTTAACCGCAAAACCAAAGAATTCAAAATGTTCGATCTACCTAGCCGAAGCTTTAAAGAAAGTGTCACAGTATCCTCCATGGGTTCAATTTTAACCATGATGGATTGGGGTGTACCTCTGGCAAATTGGGTATCCATTGACGCCCAGTCCACCGGTCTTCCCCTGCCTTACGGCATTGATATTACTCCCGATGGCAATATTTGGTTTGCTAGATTACACGCCAACACCATTGGTATGATTGATGGAAAAACTTTTGCCATGAAGGAATTTAAAACTCCTTTTCTTGGCCCCCGTCGTCTGCGCTCAGATTCAAAAGGAAATTTATGGATCGCGGCCTTCCCAGAATCCATGATAGTAAAGTTTGACCCTAAAAAAGAAACCTTTACCAATTATCCTTTACCCGTTAAACCCCTAGGCAGTGAAACCCCCTACTCCTTAAATGTTGATGTTAAAAGAGATAGGGTTTGGGTAAATGGCAATGCCTCTGATGCCCTCTATCGATACGATATCGATACAGCAACCTGGTCTCACTTTCCACTATCTAAACGAGTCACCTTCACCAGAGATGTGGAGTTTGCACCCAATGGTGACGTCTTTGTCACCAACTCAAGCTTCCCCAGTTGGCATATTGAGGATGGACAACCCACTCTCATTAGAGTACATACAAGCGAAGAAAAATAATTCCTTAGGAGAAACCCATGATAAAAATTGGCAAAATGGCACCCGCTTTCAATCTTCAAAACCAAGATGGTGATAAGGTTGCGTTGAAAGATTTTAGAGACAAAAAAATTATCGTTCTCTATTTTTATCCAAAAGCCTTGACCCCAGGATGCACAAACCAAGCCTGTGGACTAAGAGATTTCAAAAAAGAACTCGCTAAACATGATGCTGTTGCCCTAGGCATGAGTCCCGATATGCCTGAGAAACTGAAACGATTTGTAGATAAATATCATTTAAATTTTGATTTATTAGCGGATCTTGATCATGAAATTGCTGATAAGTATGAGGTTTGGGGCCTAAAAAAATTCATGGGCCGTGAATACATGGGGATCAATCGCAGGACTTTTATCATCGGCAAGGACGGTAAGTTGAAAAATATTATGATGAAATTTAAAACCAAAACTCACCATGAGGATGTCATGGAAATTTTAAATAATCTTTAGACTGCTAGTTAGGTGAGTAGTGTGGGGTCGGAGTCTGAAGCCACACTATAAAAATGTTGGGAAGCCTATTCCAGAATCGGCTTCTTTTTCAGTCAATTTATTTGCAATCAAATGCTTGATAGGTGGAAAGTTATTACTGAATCGAAGCAAAGCATTTCTTGCCATTTTTGCTGGGATACTTTCATTAGTAAAAAGCCCAACGATTTTATTAGTACCATGATAGAGAGGCTTGGTAACTCTCATGTGTTTTGTCTCATAAGCCTTTAATACAGACAATGAACCTATATCCACACTGCGTTTTCTAGCACTAATAATTTCTTGATAAAGCGTTTCTTGTCCTCGTAACCCTAAGTTAAATCCATGGGCAGTAACTGGATGCATACCAACAGCTGCATCGCCTAATAAAGCATAACGAGGTTTTACAAATTGATTGGCATGAACGGCCACTAGCGGATAACTATAGCGCTCTCCAATGAGTTTCATGTCACCTAAGCGATTATCAAACCAAGCCCTCACTCTTACACTGAAATCCTCAGCTGACATAGCCTGTAACTCTTCACTTTGATCCGCCGACACCGTCACTACTATTGAAGACAGATTTCCATCGAGAGGTAAAACCGCTAAGGTGCGTCCATAAAGAAAACATTCATGGGCAATTTGTTGATGTGATTTTTCATGTTCCATGCGACTAACAATGACAACACGACCAAAATCCAACATGGAGGTTGATATACCCTGTTTACGACGGGTATCCGAGAAACGGCTATCCGCTGCCACCACCAGATTTGCCTCTACTACTTCACCTGTTGATAAGCTCACAAAAGAACTCTTATCCGTTGAAGAGATAGAAGTAACCGAAGTTTCATAAAGAATTTCTGTGCTACCCCTAGCAATAACTTCTTCATACAAGGCTTGTCGAAGCAGATAATTAGGGATCAAATGACCCAAGGCTGATACATCTTCATCCTTGCTATCAATATTAAGACAATAAGAAGAGGTACCATTACTTACACTAGCAGCTCTAATGGGAGAAATATCTTGATCTGGAATCCTGTTAAGAACACCTAATCGTTCAAGTATATCCATTGACATGTGGGTCATGGCAATATCTCTACCATCAATGGCTGGGGAGGCAAGCACAGCTTGTGGAGAGCGCTCAACCAATAACACACGCATGTCGCTGCCACTCAGGGTGCGAGCAAAGCTCAAGCCCACAGGGCCTCCACCAATGATTACCATGTCATACTTCATAACAACCCCATGAATATAAATGCTGAAATGTATTCTAACCTGAATAGACGACCAAGAAAATACTTGGAGTATAAAACTGCCTGTGAAGTGTTTGAATAATCCGTTGACTACTTTATGAAAGTGCGTGACAATCGTTGGTCGCAAGGGTCAGAAAAGTGAAGGTTAAATTCTCTATAAGCATCCCATTATAAGAGAGGTTGGCATATATAAGGGCCGTAAAAAATGTCATTTAAACAAGATTCAATCCCTCAACATTCATTAATGTATATAGAAGCCTGTGAAGCCGGAGAAAGAATTAAAGAGCAGTTGGTAAAAAATAGACCGCGGATAGAATCTATTGTAGAGCAAGTTAGAACATATAAACCCCGGGCTGTAATGACAGTTGGTCGAGGTTCATCCGACCATGCTGGAGTTTTTGCAAAGTATCTGATTGAAATTGAGTTAGGGCTCCCTACCTTTGCCGCTGCGCCATCCATTGCAACCGTCTATAACAAAAGTGTCAATTTGCAAGGCGTGTTAGTTATTATTATTTCTCAATCAGGCCGTAGCCCTGATATTTTAGAGCAAGCACGACGAGCGAAAGCAAATGGTGCATTTTGTATTGCTTTACTTAATGATGAACTCGCACCTTTAGCTGATATTGTTAATTGTGTGGTACCGCTTTGTGTCGGTGAAGAAAAGTCGGTCGCAGCGACAAAAAGTTATCTGTCGACCTTATCAGCGATACTTCAACTTGTAGCTTACTGGCAAAATGACAAAGAACTTATCAAGGCTTTAAATACAATTCCTCAGGCTCTATTAAAGGCTGTGCAAGCGCCTTCTCAACTCAGATATGAAGACTTGGATCAGATAAAAAACCTAGTAGTTCTAGGACGGGGGTTTGGTTATGCAATAAGCAAAGAGATAGCGTTAAAACTTAAAGAAGTTTGCGCAATCCATGCTGAAGCATTCAGTAGTTCGGAATTTTTACATGGCCCAGTTACTCTGGTTGAAGGAAAATTGAAAATTTTAAATGTTTTGGTTGAAGATGAGTCTGTAAAAGTACATCAACAACAGATCGATGAAATGAAGCACCGAGGTGCTGATTTGGTACATCTGCATCAGGTAACAATAAACCTGCATCCTCGTATTGCGCCCTTGGCGATAATGCAAAGGTTTTATTTAGACATAGAAAGTATAGCGATTGCCCGGGGACTTAATCCTGATCAACCAGATGGGCTTAAAAAAGTGACTGAAACCCTTTGAGTAATTTAAATATAAGTCATCCTTTAATAACAAGATCAGGAAGTTCATGATGCAGCAGTTTACTGTTTCAGTGGAGACTCTTTTTAATGGCGAAGACTTACTTCAACAGCAATCAGTAACCATCAGTAATGGTCGTATCGTATCGATTGATAAATGCTCAGCTACTAAGAGTGATATTTTATCAGGAACTTTAGTGCCTGGATTTATTGATGTTCAGGTGAATGGAGGTGGAGGCTATCTTTTTAACCAGTCTCCAACTATAGACTGTCTAAGGCATATTGGCCGTGCACATCAGCAATTCGGAACCAGCGGCTGGTTACCAACACTGGTATCTGACAGTTTGTCGCAAATGCAATATGCAGCAAATGCCGTTGCTCAGGCTATTAAATCTAATGAAGCGGGTATTTTAGGTATACATTTCGAAGGACCACACTTATCTGTGGCTAAAAAAGGTGTGCATAATAAAAAGTATATTCGAGAATTAAGTAAAGCTGAACGTGAACTATTTATTCGTTCAGATCTCGGCAAGGTCGTGGTAACTCTAGCACCTGAAAATGTAGCTCCTGATGTAATAGCTGAACTTGTAGCTGAAGGCGTTATCGTCTGTCTAGGACATAGCAATGCAACCTTTGAACAAGCACAACAAGCTCTGAATGCAGGGGCAACAGGGTTTACTCATTTATTTAATGCCATGTCGCCACTGACATCTCGTGAGCCGGGTATGGTAGGTGCTGCATTGCTTGCTGAAAACTGTTATGCAGGATTGATTTTAGATGGGATCCATGTCCATCCTCATACAGCTAAAGTGGCGATACATTGCTTATCAACTATTATGTTGGTGACTGATGCTATGCCACCGGTTGGAACTTTAAAAAACAGTTTTGAGCTTTATGGACAGTCTATTAGTCGTGATGGTGATACATTAAGGGATAATCATGGCCGTCTAGCAGGTTCTGTTATAGATATGGCAAGTGCGGTGAAAAACTGCACAGATCTTTTAGGATTAAGTATAGAGAAAGCCGTAAACCYTGCTAGTTTGAATCCAGCTAGATTTTTAGGCCTTGACGACGAATACGGTAGTTTATCCGTTGGTAAGAAAGCCAGTATGGTGCTACTTGATAACAAGTGTAAAGTTGTAGCTAACTGGATTGATGGCGTGCAAGTTTTTAGCTGAGACTTAGGACTCTTATTGAGTCCAACATCAGCATTGATTATCAGTTGCTTCACTTTATTCTTCATCAACATTCATGTTCTGTTTAATCCTCTACTTCCTCCATATTTTTTCCAATCTCTATTATTTCACCCTTGATCATCACCAGTTTTACAGCGCCATTCTTGGTAAACAGAAAGTTAGGCTGTTGATAGCGTTGAGGGACTCTGGTAAATTCTTTAGTCGAATTTATTATAACTGGCAAAGTCGTCTGAATATTGATCAACGTCTCCTCACCAGTAAAGTATCCGAAACCCTGTTGTAATAAACTGGTATATTTTTTTGTAGATAAGTTCAAGGGTTTATCAACCTGAAATCCTTTTAGTGGCTTGAGTTGATAGCTAGCCATGTCCAGAGTCTTCATACCAAATTTCTGAGTTAAATCGCCGATTTCTACAATGCTAGCTTTTTGAAAGTATTTATCAAAATTAATTGATATGTCAACCATATAGTCATCTTCAACGGATACATTTTTTAGCAAAACATCCACAAATCCATGACTTTTGTTCATTGGTATCTGATGATATTTATCAAGAGACTCATGTTGATAACTTTTTGAGAGAATTATATCAATGGATTGAACGAGAGACATAAAAGTTAACCAGCGCGGTATTTGCCGGTTATGATCATWTGGATAATGGCCGGATTCAATCAAGGTTGTTGCAATTCCCTTGCTCGACAATAAGTCGCCGAAGGCACGGTATGAGTAAGTATCATCATAACGGCCCACATGGTTAGGATATTGCTGCTGTATAGATTCATTTAATAAGCCAATCAATTGCATTGCTTTATGGCGACTTTCACTAATATCCTTGGCTTCATTAAATGCCGGTGCTAGGACAGAGATGGTTGCTGTATTGGCAGATTTTCCAACGGAGTAAAATCTACCCTGATCATGGAGGTTAAATCCAAACTCAGGTTTGATTTTTTCTGCAAGTGAATACAATAACCTTCCTTCCGGAGTTTGGAGTCGTTTAGCATCGCGGTTAATATCAATACCTTGTGCATTAAAACGTTGTTTCTGTTCTGCGCCATCTGGGTTTAGCATGGGGACCATATGGATAGTTATTTTATTTTGCCAACTATTGACCCAGTCTTTATTTTTTTGTGCCTTTATATAGTTTATCAAATCAAATAAACTGGCCGTTGCCGTAGACTCATCGCCGTGCATTTGAGACCACATAAATATTGCTAGAGGTCCATGCCCTACTTGAATTTCATAGATAGGTTTTTTCAAAAATGAAGCACCTACCTTTTTTATGCGAAAAAGATTGTTATTTTTAATGTTTTCAATCAAGGGATAAATATCATCGGGCTGGATATTCGGCTTATCGAGACCCGGTTGTTTTATAGTTGAGTAGTGTTGTTTTAATTGATTATGAGCAGTTTCTGAGTCAATTCCAGCATCTGCCTGAACTATCAGTGGCATTAATGTTAATAATAGAGAGGCTAAATAAAAGTGACGCATTGCAGACTTCCTTTTCGTTATTAATGAAGATAAGTGTCATTTAAACATATTTATTGTAAAGATAAAATATTCATAATAAATATGTTTGTCATTATAAAATATTCCTTGTATTGTAATAACTTCAATTCATTAAAGTAATCCGACTGAAAAATAAGATAAACACAACATTATGAAAAAATTAATATTCCTTATCCTAATCACACTTGGCATACAGCTCTTAATCAATTCTATCCTTGTTGCTGATAATACTATTAAACATCATCAGCAACTCAGTATTGACCTAATAACGGTATCCAGTTCTTATGATGAAACCAAAATTGAACCACTGAAGAAAAAGCTGGAAGAGCTAGGGTTTCGTGTCTATACGCGCTATTTTGACCAGACCATATCTGATTTAGGTTATGTCAATTTGGACGAAAATCGAGTCAATTCACTTTTAAATGCCATTAAAGCACCTGACAGTGATGTTGTCTGGTTCCTCAGAGGTGGTGCGGGCGCACTAAATCTGCTGCCATTACTTGAGGAACACAAGGACGAACTGAAAAAACTTAAACCCAAACCAATTATTGGTTACAGCGATGTTACTGCCATTCACAACTTTCTTAATAACAGTCTAGGCTGGCCCTCAGTGCATGGTATTGTGGCAGCCTATAACACTGAAATGAGTCATCTCTATAAGGAAAAGCTTGTATCAACACAAAAAGGTGATATAACGAATGGACGCGAAAGTATTACCGACTTGCAGCATGCACTTTTTAATGGCATAAATTATAAAAAATTGTTACCACTGAATAAAGCAGCCACTAAAGGTGTTAGTGGAGAATTAAGGGGGGGTAATCTGACCTTATTTCAAGCAACGATTGGAACAAAGTTTGCTCCTGATTTAAAAGGTAAGATTTTAATTCTCGAGGACGTCAATGAAGGATACCGGAAAATTGATCGGGTACTGCATCATCTTGAATATGCAGATAACCTTCATGCCTCAGCGGTTATATTTGGACAGTTTCATAATAAACGGGCCAGTGATGCTGAACGGTTGATATTTAAAACAGTACTCAAGGCTTATGCAGATCGTGTTTCTATTCCCGTTTATTATTTTCCCTATATTGGTCATGGATATCATAACAAACCACTCTTTCTGGGCAAGCAAGCAAAATTAACATGCCATGGGAATAATTATTGTCAATTAGTACAAGATAAGCTACTTAAATAAAAACAAGGATTAATCAATGAAACTCAAAGTATGTTTATTAACACTCATTTTTCAGGTGTTTTTAACGGGTTGTAGTAGTTTCACTATCACCAAGGAGCCTGTGTCATTTAACGAGGATAGAAAACAGCTGTCTTTACAATATTTGAAGGAACGACATGGAATAGAAACAGATCAAGCTGTAATCGATCCTAAGATGATAGTCGTTCACTATACTGTGATACCAACTTTGGAAGCCACAATGAAGGCTTTTTACAATGCTGAGTTGCCAGGTTCAAGAACTGGCATTAAAGGTGCCAGTCAACTTAATGTTTCGTCACAGTTTGTGGTTGATAGGGACGGAACTGTTTATCAAATTCTTCCCGAAGAGACTACATTTGCCAGACATGTTATCGGCCTAAATTACTGTGCTTTTGGTATCGAAAACGTTGGTGGCGATAAAGATTCACCTTTAACAGATGCCCAACTTAAAGCCAATATTAAGCTTATAACGTACCTTAAGAAAAAATACAGCACCGTTGAATACCTAATTGGTCATCAGGAATACAACCTCTTCAGAGGCCATGAGTTATGGAAAGAAACCGACTCTGGTTACAGAACAGAGAAAAGTGACCCTGGTATAGAGTTCATGAATAGGTTAAGAGAACAACTAAAGACTCTTGAACTTCAGGGGCCACCGAGTAATGCAAAATAGGACGATTAATTGATGTTACAGAACATGATAAAGAGACTATTAAAAGTCATTTTTTTAATGATAGCCCCGTTGTTTTTGCTAGCTTGTCAATCAGCTTCGGATCTCTCCCTGCGACCTGCAGGTTTTATTGATATAAACAAATTAATACCTGAGGCTCATTTTGACATTCGATACTTCACCGCAAATAATTTTGTTGGTAGCCAGATCGATGGTTATCAAAAACCAAAGTGCCTTCTTCAGGAAAAAGCAGCATTTGCCCTTAAAAGGATTGCAGTTAATGCCCAAAAAAGAGGTCTAAAACTTAAGATATTTGATTGCTATCGCCCACAACAAGCGGTTGACCATTTTGTAAGATGGGCCGCAGATATGGGTGATCAGAAAACAAAATCTACCTATTACCCAAAGCTGGATAAAGGCAGTCTAATTGGACCATACATTGCTGCAAAATCTGGCCATACCAGGGGGGCAACAATCGATTTAACGCTAACTGAAAATATTCAGGGACAATGGAGAGAACTGGATATGGGTGGGCACTACGATTTTTTTGATTCAATATCAAATACCGATGATAAAAGGATCTCTAAAAAGCAAAAGAAGAACCGTTATATTCTTAAGCAATTAATGGAAGCAGGAGGATATTCTTATTACGATATGGAATGGTGGCACTTTTCATTGCAGCCGCAGCCATACCTAGATACCTATTTCAATTTTCCCGTTAATTAGTCTAAACTCAGCGTTCATTGAAATGGCAAGAAAGTTTGGTCAGAATAGAATATGACTAGAGGGTTTCTTTACACTTAGAGTAACCTATTTCATGAAACTCTTTTTAATTTAGCTCCAAGAGCATGCAATTTTTCTTCAATACAATCATAGCCACGGTCAATATGGTATATACGATCAACAATTGTACTGCCTTCTGCAACAAGGCCAGTGAGCACCAGACTGGCTGATGCTCTTAGATCAGTCGCCATAACCTGTGCACTTTTTAATGTCTTGACACCAACACAAATTGCAGTGTTACCATCTATTGAAATATTAGCCCCCATTCTCTGCATTTCATTAATATGCATAAAACGATTTTCAAAGATGTTTTCTTTAATCGTGCTGGTACCACTTGCGATGGAGTTCAAAGCAGTAAATTGTGCTTGCATGTCGGTGGGAAAGCCTGGGTAAGGCGCCGTTTTAATACTTACAGCTTTAGGACGATTTCCTTTCATGTCGAGTTCAATCCAGTCTACTCCGGTTTTTATTTCGGCCCCAGTTTCCCGAAGTTTTAATATTACTGCTTCTAATAGTTCCGGATTAGTGTCCTTTAATAATACTTTTCCGCGAGTAATGGCTGCTGCCACCAGATAAGTGCCAGTTTCAATACGGTCAGGTTGTACTTTGTAGGAAGCACTCTGCAATTTGTCTACGCCTTGAATGGTAATAACATCGGTACCTGCTCCGGAGATGTTTGCCCCCATTGCAATAAGACATTGGGCTAAATCAACAACTTCTGGTTCTCTTGCCGCATTTTCTATCGTTGTAATACCCTTGGCTAGGATGGCTGCCATTAATATATTTTCAGTTGCACCCACGCTCACAGTATCCATCAAAATCTTTGCGCCCTTCAGACCATCTTTGGTTCGGGCGCGAATGTATCCATCATTTACATCAATTTCTGCCCCGAGTGTTTGCATGCCTTTCAAATGCAAGTCAACTGGTCGAGAGCCGATGGCACAACCCCCTGGAAGAGAAACATCCGCCTTCCCAAATCGCCCCAAAAGTGGCCCCAACACTAGAATCGAAGCACGCATGGTTTTTACCAAATCGTAAGGAGCCTTATAAGAATGAATATTGGTGGCATCAATTTGAACTTCAAGCTTATCGGTAATCGTAGTGGAAGAGCCTAATGTCCCCAATAGAGCTAATGTGGTCGTTACATCATTTAAATGAGGGACATTGCTTATTGTACTAACACCATCTACCAATAGAGTAGACATGAGAATTGGTAGAGCAGCGTTTTTGGCACCAGAAATACGAATACTACCGTTGAGTTTATAACCACCTTCGATTTGAAATTTTTCCATTTTTTTTACACCATCAAACTGCCCAAAGGCGATTTTTAAGCCTACTCATCATGTAAACAGCAGATTATTTACATCGGTTAATATTACTAGTTGTATTAGAGTATAACTGTACCTTAAAAGTTAACGAGATTCACTACCCTTATATATTTTTTTGGAGGCATATTATCAAAGTAGGATTAAGGGTATTATTAGTCATTATAAAATTTAAAAAGTCTATAGCATGAAATTAAAAAATAATAACAAACAACTTAGATTTCTTTTTGTTTTATCCAGTTTGTTTTTTATCGGTTGTGCAACAACAACTACAACTATTAAACAGATAAATCCCAATAATCATAATGATAGAATTCGTTTTCTGGTCATTCATCATACGACTATTGATTATAAGGATTCCATCAAAGCATTAACTAATCCTCATGGTGTCAGGTCTCATTATTTGATTCCTGACAATAATGATGAATCATACCAAGATGATAAACTCGAAGTAGTGCCCTATGCAAGTCCTGTTGCCGATGATTGAAACTGAAGAAGGCAGTGTTTTTTCCGGAGATACTTTTGAAACAGGAAAGTATGGCAGTATTGTTTCACTGATTTATGAAGCATTTATTGAAAGTAAATGACTGAATCTTAAAGCTATAATTCGGTAAAAATATATCCTAAAATTGTTTGAGAAGCATAACTTTGTTAAAGACTAAAACTACAAAATATCAAAATCTGGTCAAGTCATTAGCTTTATTGATCGATAAATCACGCCTGATTACGGATCCTTCACTTTGTTATACCTTGGGTACGGATGCGAGTTTGTATCGAATGACACCTGAGGTCATTGTCAAGGTGGATTCTATTGATGAACTCAAGAAAGTGATGCAACTTTGTAGTCAGTTTAGCACTCCCTATACCTTCAGAGCCGCAGGGACCAGTTTGTCTGGTCAGGCTGTTTCAGATTCTGTACTAATCATGCTGACAGAAAATTGGATTAATTATAAAATTTTGGAAAGTGGCAATAAAATAAGGTTACAACCGGGAATAATTGGTGCTGATGTAAATCGATACCTTGCCCCTTTTCATAAAAAAATCGGTCCTGACCCGGCTTCACTTGAGAGTTGTAAAATTGGTGGTATAGCCGCCAATAACTCATCAGGAATGTGTTGTGGAACAGCCGCCAATTCATACCAAACATTATCCTCCATGACAGTGGTTCTAGTAGATGGCAGTGTGTTAAATACTCTGGATATTATATCTGTTGAAAAGTTTAAAAACAGTCATGGATCATTACTCCGTCAACTTTCTGCTCTCGCTGATGAAACTAAAAGTGACGCCTCCCTGAAACAGTTAATTCAACATAAATATCGCTTAAAAAATACCATGGGATTTAGTATTAATGCCTTGATAGATTTTGATGACCCCATTGAAATTTTACAGCACCTAATGATTGGATCTGAAGGATGCCTAGGCTTTATCGCCGACATTACTTACAAGACGGTCACAGAGAGTCAATTTAAGGCAACAGCCTTGTATGTGTTTGCTGATATTAAGTCTTCCTGTCAAGCCGTATCAGAATTGGCACAGTTAAATGTTGCTGCTGTAGAGCTTATAGATGGTCGGGCTTTACAGTCCATCAGTGGTAAAAGCGGGTTACCTGAATTCATTAAAAACCTTGATCTTGAGGCTACCGCCCTACTACTGGAATGTCACGCAACATCGAAGGAAGAGCTTAATTTACTGACAAAACAAGTAACAGACAAACTGACTCTATTTCATCCCATTGAGTTCATTCGTTTTACCGGTAATTTGAAAGTATGTGCGAACTTATGGCAAATACGAAAAGGCCTGTTGCCAGCAGTTGGTGGTATTAGAAAAACAGGCACCAGTATTATTATTGAGGACATTGCTTTCCCTATTTCCAATTTAGCTGCTGGAACAATGGCACTCAGAACACTATTGAATGAACAGGGCTATTCAGATGCGATTATTTTTGGTCATGCACTTGTGGGAAATTTGCACTTTGTAATTACTAATGACTTTAGTAATCCCGAGGAGGTGGAACAATATAAGAGATTCATGGAGGAACTGTCTGAATTAGTCGCGGTCAAGTTCAAAGGTTCACTAAAAGCAGAACATGGTACCGGGCGAAATATGGCCCCTTTTGTTGAATTGGAATGGGGTAGTGTTGCGTATAGCTTAATGCAGAAAATTAAAATGCTTTTCGATCCAGAAGGTATTTTAAATCCCGGTGTAATTATAAACCCCGAGAGGGAATGCCACATCAATAACCTAAAAACACTTCCAGTTGTCGAGCCATTGATTGATAAATGTATTGAATGTGGATTTTGCGAAGCAGTCTGTCCTTCGAAAAACCTGTCCTTAACACCCAGACAACGAATTGTAATGTTTCGACAACTACAACAATTAAAAACCGGCAATCAGACTAGCTCGACAAAAAGACAAATTAAATTACTTACAAAAAAGTTCAATTATTTAGGCATTGATACCTGCGCGGCAACAGGCCTCTGTGAGGATCGTTGTCCCGTGGGTATTAACACTGGTGATTTAATCCGGTTATTAAAACAGCCTGATGGCTCAACTAAAAATCGTCTTGCAAATTGGTCAGCAAACCATTTTGCCTTTACCACAATGATTGTAAGAATGCTCTTTAAAATCAATCAGCTGTTGCATAAATTACTACCTGATAAAGGTATTAATGTCATTGGCCAAAGTCTCCATAGACTATCGAACAAATCCTTTCCACTCTGGTTTGCCGAGTACCCCACTGCGAGTAAAATAACAAGATTACCGACAAGATCGCCGAGCAAAATTGCTGAAAAAAAAGTGGTCTATATCCCATCCTGTGCAAGTCGTACCCTCGGCACACAAACATCAGCAAAAGATCAACGTTCCTTGCCAGACGTCACCATTAATTTGTTGGAGAAAGCCGGATATCAAGTCATTATACCCAGAGAGATGAATCAATTATGTTGTGGAATGCCATACCATAATCATGGCATCAATACTGTGGCAAAGCAGAAAAGTAAGCAATTTGAATCGCTAGTTTGGCATGCAAGTGAAATGGGTGAATTTCCAATACTGATTGATGCTAGTGCTTGCAAACAATACTCAGCAGAGTCTTTTAAGCAACAGATGGCGATATATGAACCCTTTGAATTTGCTGAAAAGTACCTGCTTGATGAATTGCAATTAGATTCACTCGATGAAACGATAATGCTTCATATAACTTGCAGTAGCCGCAGAATGAAGTTAACGGAAAGTATCATCAATATTGCGAAGTTATGCTCTAACAAAGTCGTAATCGCCGATGATATAGAGTGTTGTGGTTGGGCAGGAAATAAAGGATTTACCACTCCGGAACTTAATAAATCAGCCTTGTCTCCATTAAGAAAACAAATTCCAGCCGAGTGCAAGAGAGGATTCAGTAACAGTCTAACCTGTGAAATTGGTTTGTCACACCATGGCGGAATCCCCTACCAATCAATCTTCTATTTACTCGATGAAGTCAGTTCCGCTAAGTCGCGTTAATAGATGCTTACACCTATTGTTGCTTGAAATCGAGATCTTCAAAGTCGAAGCTGAAGTCCGTGGCAGACGATATGGGTTTCATTAATAAACGAACTTTGGCCCTTGTTGCATTGTTATTAAAATACAACCAAGCATCAGCTTCAAAACTTCGGTCATGCCATTTTACCCACCACTGATTGTCTTTATAAAAGTAAAGAGTACCTTTTAAACGAGGTGATTTTTTCGACTGAAAAATAATATTGTTATTCTTTTTTGCTAGGGTTATTTCACCAAACCAGGGGTCAATATAATTTCCCAATAATTGTCGTGACTTATCGTTATCAGGTATAAGCTTTTCTTCAGGGAATGAAATAATTGCTGATTTTTTAGTAGATTTAGATAGTCTGGATAACCGAGTCGCTTTTGCTTTCACGTAATGTGCAACCCAGTCAGTTTTATTCACCTCAATAAACTCTTGTAATAGACCACGGGCTAGTGAATTTCTCGCAGCACTTGATTGCTGATTTGTAAGAACTACTATGCCCAAGTTATGATCCGGTAACATTATAATTTGTGACATTGAACCACTTAAGGAGCCAGTATGGGATACTTTCCATTCACCATGGGTATCACCAACCCGCCAGCCCAGAGCATAGCCACGATAATGACTATTATCTAATTGCTTAAGTTCTGATGAGAGTGGTAGACGTGTAACAGCTTTCCACATGAAGTCTCTTTGGCTTAGTGAAATTAATGATTGACCATTATCCATTATGCCACCATTTAGCAGCATCTTGAGCCATTTCAGCAGGTCACTTGCACTGCATTTTATGCCACCTGCAGCTGCCATCAAGCTAATCTTGTCATTAATCAAATTTGCATGATCAACTTTGAGCTGATTATTAATTACAAGATGGGGGGTAACTAGATTTAAATATTTATTAGTGTCTACACCTCCAGCGAAACAATTCTCCATCCCAAGTGGTTTGAAAATATTGGACTCAATAAAGGCTTCCCATGATTGCCCGGAAATACTTGCTATGACTTCTCCTGCAACAATATAGAGTAGATTATCATAGGCATATTGATTGCGAAAGCTGGTTACAGGTTTTAAATAGCGAAGGTTTTTTACCACTTCCTCACGGCTGAACTTCGTGGGTTCGGGCCACAACATCAAATCGCCTGCACCAATACGCAGGCCGCTTCGGTGGGTAAGCAGATCAAGAATATTGAATTCTTTAGTCACCCAGCTATCGTACATTTGAAAGTCGGGTAAATATTGAATGACTTTATCATCCCAATTCAGTTTCCCTTGATCGACTAATATTGCCAGAGCTGCTGCTGTGAAAGCTTTACTGTTTGAGGCGATCTTAAAAATTGTATTTTCATCCACAGGGCTACCTGTATCTAGATTAGCAATACCATAGCCTTGTTGATGAATAATCTTTCCATGCTTAATGATACCGATAGCCACCCCAGGTACCTGAAATGTTTGCATTGCTTTTTTAACCAGATCTTCGATAGATTGAGCGTTAGGATTTGCTGACAAACTCATTGCGCCTGTTAGTAGGAGCAGCAAGACAATTATTTTCAACCCAAGCTTTGCCATCATTATAAGTTGTCTCTCTCGTTATTATTAGGTATATCCTAGAAGACTTTATGATGATAATAATATATTATTTTGAATATTTCTATGTGAATATTTTATTGCATGATGAACAACTTCATGCAGCTATATCAGTATATTAACTAACAGATAGCAACTAACAATAAAGAGGTAGCATTCAAATGACGTTTAGATTTTATCCGATAAAAATTGCACTGGCGACATCCCTTGTATTGGCAACAGTAGTATCCTCGGCTGAACAGGTGAAGATGACATCATCCGAGATTACCGACTTTCATCAATCACTGGTGACTTTGGATAGTCATGTGGATATCCCTCGAGACTATATGCGTCTACCGGTTTTTGACCCGTCTAATAACACTTCCCTGAAAGTTGATTTCAATAAAATGAAAAAAGGTGGACTGGACGCTGTGTTCCATATTGTTTATGTAGCACAAAAAAAGCGCGATAAAGCGGGTTATGCAGCTGCCTATAAAGCGGCGATGAAAAAGTTTGAAGCCTTGCATATGATGGAAAAACAATATGCTGAACAGATTGCTATTGCCTACTCTACCAAGGATGTAAAAAGAATAATCGCAGAGGGTAAATTAGTTTCTATTATCGGTGTTGAAAATGGTTTCCCACTTGCAAAGGATATTAACAGAGTGGATGAGTTTTATAAGTTGGGTGCACGTTACTTGGGCTTAACCCATACCGGTCATAATGATATTTGTGATAGCTCGGGAACAAAGCCAGAATATGGCGATAAACTCGAAGAGCACGGTGGTGTCAGTGAATTTGGCAAAGACGTCATTAATAGAATGAACCAACTGGGTATGATGGTGGATGTATCACATGCTTCTGATAAATGTGTCAAGCAGGTATTACAGATATCTAAAGCGCCTATCATTGCATCCCATTCTGGTGTGCAAAGCATGTTAAATCACTCAAGAAACCTCAATGACAATTTAATTAAGGCAATCGCCAAGAAAAAGGGTGTGATACAACTAGTTGCCTACAGCGGATTTATTAAAAGTGATCCCAAACGCAACCTTGCCTATAAGTCATTGAAAGCGAAAGTAGCTGAGCGTTATAAGTCCACTAAATTTGACTATAAGCACCATGAATATACACCTGAATATGCTAGGGGTTTTATGCAATTAAATCTGGATTATCCTCTGGCGACGGTAAAACAATATATTGACCAGATTGAATATGCCATTAAAATTGCTGGTATAGACCATGTTGGGATCAGTTCAGATTTTGATGGTGGGGGCGAACTTTTCGATTGGAAAGACGGCAGTGAAACTGAGAATGTTACCAGAGAACTACTCAGTCGCGGCCATAGCAAAACTGATATTCAAAAAATTTGGGCAGGCAACCTGCTCAGGGTTTGGTCTGATGTTGAACAGTTTGCCAAGAAATAAAAAGAATCAACCTAGTTATTAACTGGCACTACAGTGCTTTGTTATAAACTCGGCATGTGTCGGCATTTTCTTGCTGCACAAGCGAACAACTTCCTTCATTTTAGAGAGTTGAATGTGTAGATTTTCAGTTGAGGTATTATCTACTAATGGATGGTAACTCTGGGGAATTATCCCTTGCCCCGACAATACTGATAACCAACTGAGTTCAGCAAAAAGCTCATTATTTTCTCTGAATACTCTACCATTGGTTTTGTAAAGTTCTATTTTTGATTGAAGGGTATCTGGAATGCTCATCTCTTTGCAATACTTCCAGAAAGGACTATCCTCTCGTGTAGTTAACTTGTAGTGTAAAACAATAAAGTCGCGGATCTGCTTCAATTCAATGTCCGCATTTTCATTAAAAATATCAATATCTTTTTGTTGAAATGACTTGTTTGGAAACAAGCTGAGTAATCGTTCTATTGATGCCTGAATCAATTGTAATCCTGTGGATTCCAATGGCTCTATGAAGCCTCCAGATAATCCAATCGCGACACAATTCTTAACCCACAGTTTTTTCCTTTTACCATTTGTCCACTTTAGGAAGTTTGGCTCACCCATTGGTTTGCTCGGAAGATTCGAAAATAATGTGGTTAGTGCATCATCCTGATTGAGAAAGTCAGAAGAATAAACATGACCGTTGCCGATTCTATTCTGTAGTGGGATCTGCCACTGCCACCCAGACTTTTGTGCCGTTGAAATAGTATATGGTTTTTTGTCAGGAAGAGATTCACTAGCATGGGCAATAGCACTGTTGCATGGTAACCATTGGCTCCAGTCTTCAAAAGGACTTTCCATTACTCCGTCAATTAAAAGACCTTTAAATCCTGTACAGTCTATAAATAAGTCACCATTAATCAAAGCGCCATTCTCTAATAATAAAGACTCAATAAATCCGGTTTCATTATTGGTATTTATTTGAGTTACGATACCTTCTATACGACTAGCTCCCAGTTTTTCAGAGTAGGTTCTTAAATACGCTGCATAAAGAGTAGCATCAAAGTGGAAGGCGTAATTAACACTAGTTAGAGGAGTATTCGGATAATTTAAAGGGCGTGAAAACAAATTTTTCTTTGCTGCATAACCTTCAAGACAATAATCTAGCAAATCATCTTTTGGCTGAATCTTTTGGCTCTTAAGCCAATAATGATGGAAGGGCACACCATGCATATTGGTTCCATATGCACCAAATGGATGCATATAGGAATGTCCCATTTCCTTCCAATTTACAAATTCAATGCCTAATTTAAATGTCCCGTGGGTATGTTTTAAAAAGTCATCCTCGTCAATTTCTAACAACGAGTTAAAAGCGCGAATATGGGGAATGGTAGCCTCGCCCACTGAAACGGTGCCAATAGTATCCGATTCGATAACTGTTATTGAATAATTATTACATCCCAATACTTTTGTTAATGCTGCCGCTGTCATCCATCCAGCTGAACCGCCACCAACAATAATTATCTGTTTTAATGCTTCAACTTCGCTTTGATTGATCATACAGATCCCCAAAATACCTAGACTATTTTAAGTAAAAATTTACAATATACACAAAAAAGCCCCTGAATGGGGCTTTAATGCAGTTCTAACAAAATTACATTCTAGTAGAATTTATATTCCACTAGGAATGTAAAAGCTCGTCCTCTTGGATCTGCAACTCGTGGATCGAATGCTGCTCCAGGAGAAAAATCATTTTGATGCGCTGTAAATGATGGATCTTGATCCAGTAAGTTTTTGATACCGAATCTTATATCAAAATTATCAAGAGCGTAATAGGCTACACTGTAGTTATAGGTAGTATAGCTATCAACAACCGGATCAAAATTAGGTACTACAGCTGCTCCTGAAGCAATTCCAGCAGGAACTTCATCTAGATAACTATCCCTGAACACCTGAGTTAGAGAATGACTCCAATCAGCGATTTGATAACTGAAAGTTAAGGTATGCTTCCATTCCAGTGGGATTGTTCCTCTGGAATGTGTACCTACACGGTTCTCACCAAAAGGCTCACTATCATCCAGCTTTACCTTATCCGTAATTAAGAAACTACCATTAAAGTCTAATTTCCAACTTCCTGCACCTAGCTCACCACTGGTCCGAAATCCTACTTCTACACCACTGGTGTCACGTTCACCTGCGTTGATAAAGCGTCTATCAACAGCAACGATTTCGCCACTTGCGTCACGAATGAAATTAGCACTATAGAGGTCATAGTTTTGAATCAAACGGTCAAAGCTTGTTGTCTGGATGGTGCCTTCTTTTAGGATTTGCCACCAATCCATGTTCAAGCTCGTTTCATCGTTGAATTCCCAAACAAAACCCACACTTGATTGTTTAGATTCTTCCGGATCCAGATCCTCTTTACCACCAAAAATACTTACCGGTTGAAGCGGTTCGCAGGCGGGGTTGCCTGGCTGTGGAATACCTCCATCACAAACTGCCGGATCTGCAAAATCCAAGCCTGTGTAGGGCTGCTCTGAAATACCATTATAAAGTTGGTTAAATGAAGGTACTCGGAAACCAGTACTAAATCCACCACGAATCAATAGAGATTCGCTTGGAGTATACTTAAACCCAATTTTCGGATTTGTAGTACCACCAAAGCCGCTATAATTATCATAGCGAATGGCTAAATTAAGCTCCAGATTAGGTAGCACTGGTAATAATGCTTCTGCAAAAACCGCAGAAATATCACGGCTCACATTCTCAAGGGCATTGCTATCATCAAAAGGAGCTCCATAGATTCTTTCGCGATCTGCTGCAGCACGTCTGTCACCATTAAACTTATATTCTTCTCTACGTAAGTCAAAACCAGTAGCAACCGCAATCGAACCGCCACTTAACTCATAATCTAACTCAGTAGTAAATGAACCATCTATTTGGGTTAGAATGGTTTCTCCACCAAAAAGTATTACCCCTCTGGCAGAAGCCGCTTCCAGACCAGATATAGCTGCAGCAGTTTGAGATTCGCCAGGTAACAAGAATGGATTCAACGTGCCACTTCCAAATAATCCAGCCAGACCGGACGTATAATGATAGCCATCACCAAGTTCTGACTCTGATTCACTCGAAGCGCGAGATATACCTGCAGTATAATCCCAGTCGCCAATTACACCATCCATACCAAATAGAATCCTACTTGCTTCTGTTGTAGTATTAATTTCACGGGGGCCACAAGCTATACAACGCCAACGGAAAGCGATAGGTGCGCCGATGTTAAGTTGGTCAGCGCCGTAAAAATCAGAAAGTGCGTCGACAACATAATCATAGGAGGCACCAGTACTAGGATACCAGTTACCATAAAAGTTCCAGGGCGTCATTTGATTAGGTTCAAAGACTTTTCTCGACTCGACTTTTGATGCAACTATTTCTACATAAGCTTCAGATAAATCACCTACCTTGAAAGTAGCACGAGAAACGAAATCTGTTTTATCTACCGGTTGTTGCAATGCTGACGCTCGAGGATAGTCCCATGCACAACTGACAGTTTCATTAGGACGATTCCATAATGCGCCTGTATCAACGCCCATGTCCGGGTAGATATCACAACCAGGTTGGCCTGGTAGTGCCATAATGTTTAATACTGAGTTTTCTAGACCAGTTAACGGATTGATAAGACCATTACCAATCAAATTCCAATGTCTATTGGTTGGGTCATTTCCAAAGAATCGATCATTTAGAGACGCAAAGGGAGTACCCCGCGTATCAGGAGATAATCCTCTGTCTGGCTGAAACGTTGATGTGAAGGGCCTATCAGATCCACGAAGTATTTGATTTTCCTTCAATGAAATTGTGGCCATCACGTTATAGCCATCGGTATTTAAATCTCCGAATCCACCCATGAGGTTATAACGGAAGATATCGCCACCGCCCGCGTCTGTTATATCAGCAAAAGCAGATGCACTGATTCCTTCAAAGTCCTTTTTTAAAATAAAGTTAATAACTCCACCAATTGCATCCGTACCATAAACAGCTGATGCACCATCTCTCAATACTTCGACCCTTTCAATCGCGGAAAATGGAATAGAGTTCAAATCAACTGAACGACCTTTCATGCCATGGGTGGCAATACGTCGACCATTTAAAAGAACCAAGGTTGAACCCGGTCCCTGGCCACGTAAATCTGCACTTGATGCACCATTATTACCCCTTTCAGTACCACCAACGATTCCTGCATTACTAGCAAGGTTTAAACTACCGTTGGAATTTATATTTAATTGCAGCATCATTTGTTCAGCACTAGTGATGCCCTGCTTCGTCAGATCTTCCAGTGTGAATGTTGTAATTGGTAGCGAGCCTTCGGCATCTGTTCTCTTGATTCTTGAGCCGGTGACGATTACTTTATTTTCATCATCATCTGCCTGATCTTCTTCTGCTGCTTGTACCATCGGCAGCACTAAACCCTGAGTGAGAGCTCCGGCAACCACCAAAGCAATTTTGGAAAACTTGATATATTTCATTTTTAATCCCCTGTACATTTTGATAATTTATATAAACTTACTATCCCATTTATCATTTAAGCTATACCAAACAATTTTTCTTGAATTCAGCACAGCACTTCTAAATATGCTAATGTGTTATTAAATCCCCATGTTTTTCTGATCTTTATTTACATTCAGTAAATAATATCTCAATTACACTAATTACTGAGTGTACAATAGCTACTAATTTAATTACATTGGTGTTAGTTTTATTTCTTTACATTACTAGCTAGGAATAAAATAACACTTTAAAAACATTTGTAAATAATTTATTATTCCTTTTTGCATATTTATGGCATATTATTACTAAATATCATCAAATTAGCCTAAATTCAGAGATAAAATGCCTGATTAGAGATAATTTGAAATTTGTAGAATTATTTTATAATGGCTTCTAACTTAAACATTATTACTTGGAAATATTCAATTCAGTGAATACATTATTAATGAATCCTTTGAAATTTTGGTTAAAAACATTAACATTGTTTAGCTTTTTCTTTGTTGTAGCTTTTAATAATGCTGCTCAACAAAGTGCTTATGTTTCTGACGTTATTGGTGTAGAAGAAAATATGCTCTATGCCAACTACTGGACAAGTAAATTATCAAACAGTGATATTGAGTTACTAAGTGCTACGCAAATAAGAAGTGGCAACGAGCAATTGTTTAAAACTAATAACAAGATGATGGAGATTGCTCAATATCCTAAGTCACAAACTGCTGCGATAATTTCTGCGAAGATTCAGAAGATCAGTTCGCCTGCTTCGTCTCCTCGGTTTTATTCTGACGGTCAGCTAGTTACTAAAGCAAATTATGATACCTATAATCAAGCGCTCAATTTATCCGGCTTGCCAAGACTGCAGACCATAAAGTTTGGTTTGGTGGTCAGGCGCACAAATATGCGAACCTTTCCCACCTCTGACAAGATCTATAAAACCACAACTAGTACCAACCTTGACCGATTTCAGGAAACAGCATTATTTCCAACTGAGGCTGTTGCTGTACTGCACGAAAGTCTTGATAAAAAATGGTTCTTTGCTGTTTCATACAACTACACTGCCTGGGTTAAAAAAGAAGATATTGCCCTGGGAGATCGCGAACAAATAATTAACTATAAAAATTCTAATGATTTTTTAGTAGTAAGTGGCAGTAAGATTTACACTTCTTTTAATCCGGAGAATGAAAGTATTTCTGAACTACAATTGGAGATGGGCACTGTCCTGCCTCTAGTTGAAGGTGAAAATATTCCTACGACTATTGCTGGTCAAAATACTTACGCCAGTTATGTGGTTTACCTGCCCGTTAGGGACCTAGATGGGAAGCTGATTATTCAAGCAGCTTTAATATCGAGAAGTGATGATGTACATCGCGGTTATTTAGCCTATACGCAAGACAATATTATTAAACAATCATTTAAATTTCTGGGTGAGCGCTATGGTTGGGGGCATTCCTTCAACGCCAGAGATTGCACAGGCTTCATCGGCGAAGTGTTCAAAAGTTTTGGCATTCTTATGCCGCGTAATTCTGGTGATCAAGGCCTGAGTGAGCAAGGCATTAATACCCGCTTTTTAAAAACTGCCTCAGAAAGTAAAAAAATGAAATCCGTAGGAGAACTTAGTGTTGGTGATCTAATTTATATACCGGGTCATGTAATGATGGTATTAGGTCATCAGGATGATAAACCATTTATCATTCATGATGTTTCTGGCATGAGTTATTTTAAAGAGAACGGCGACTATTACAAAAGCAGCCTCAATGGAGTGTCTATCACTCCTTTATTAACCATGCAGTTGTCTCAGGATAAATCCTATCTTGATAAAATTTATAATATAAAGAAAATAAAATAGTGAATTATAAACATGAAAATTACTGATATCAGATTTGCACTTTTAGAAGTACCATTAAAAACGCCCTTTAAGACAGCACTACGAACAGTGAATGAGATTAAAGATATCATTGTCATCGTTGAAACTGATAGTGGTCATATTGGCTATGGAGAAGCTCCTGCAACAGCAGCAATAACGGGTGATACTTTAGGTTCAATAGTTGAAACAATAAAGAGTGAAATGAAACCACGCCTGATAGGTCGGGATATTTCAAATCTCAATGAGATAACAGAAATTATTCAGGGCTCTATCATGAAAAATTACAATGCGAAAGCAGCTGTTGAAATAGCTATTTATGATCTCTTTGCACAATTATATGGGGCTCCTCTTTATAAGATTTTAGGAGGCGGAGAGCCAACCCTGTCAACCGATATTACTATCAGCATCGATTATATTGATAAAATGGTAGAAGATTCTCTGAAAGCTGTTGAACTAGGCTTTGATATACTCAAAGTAAAAGTTGGCAAAGATATTGGACTTGATATGGATCGTGTCAGAGCTATCGATGCTGCTGTTAAGGGTAAGGCGTTAATTCGATTAGATGCAAATCAGGGCTGGACTGCAAAAGGAGCCGTTAATGCGCTGAGGAGCCTTGAAGATTCAGGAATAATTCTGGAGTTGGTGGAACAACCAGTGAGAGCTGAGGATCTTGATGGTATGAAATATATTACCGAAAGAGTCGTTACGCCAGTTATGGCCGATGAAAGTTCATTTGGACCAAGAGAAGTTATTGAGCTTATAAAAATGCGTGCTGCTGATATTATTAATATTAAACTGATGAAGGCTGGCGGAATTTCAAAAGCAATAAAAATCGCAGATATCGCAGCAACCTATGGTGTTGAATGTATGATTGGCTGTATGCTGGAATCTAGTATTAGCGTATCAGCAGCAGCACATGTGGCTGTTGCCAAGTCCAACATTATCACTAAAGTAGATCTTGATGGTCCTTCTTTATGTCAATACGACCCCGTTGTGTGCGGTGTGAAATTTAATAATTCTGAAATTACTATTTCTGACAGCCCCGGCCTCGGCATTAAAAGCGTTAAAAATTTACAGTTCCTAGATGTATAGCTCATTGAAACTATTGCATATCACAAGAAGGCAATAATTGATGTCAGGTCTAACTATCCTTGATTGGGGTGTTTTTATTGGCTACTTTGGTCTTCTTGCTTTCACCGGCTGGTATTTTAGTAGAAAGAAAGTTAATAATACCAAAGATTACTTTCTGGCTGGCAATAATATGCCGATTTGGGTGGTTGCAATTTCTGTTCTGGCTACCGCTCAATCGGCGGCTACTTTTCTCGGTGGTCCTGATCAAGGATATCGAGCAGATCTGAGTTATCTTGCCACAAATATTGGTGCAATAATTGCCGCAATATTTGTATCAATATATCTTATCCCCAAATTTTACCAATATAAAGTCACAACTGTTTATGAGTTACTCGAAGTTCGATTTGGCGAGAAGGCTAAGAAGCAGGCGGGAATAATGTATCTCTGCGGTCGGGTTTTTTCAAGTGGGGCTCGCCTGTATATGGCTGCTATCGCCGTCTCAATGATTCTTTTTAGTGATATCGCTGCTGAGCATGTTGTTATGGCTATTGTGATTATAACTACTATAGGCTTGTTATATTCATTTGTAGGGGGTATTCGTTCGGTAATCTACAGTGATGTAATACAATGTCTGGTTTATGTCAGCGCTGCTATTGCTGTAATAGTGTATTTATTATCCAGTATACCAGCTGATCTTGGCCAGATTATAGCTGCTCTTGATAATCCCATCGATGGCAGCCAATCAAAATTAACCCTATTCAATTTTGATCTGGATTTTACCTCTAAAGGTGTGTTCACTGTCTGGGCTGCATTTACCGGTTTTGTGTTGATGAATATTGCTGCTTTTGGAATGGATCAGGATATGACCCAGAGAGTTTTGACCTGCAAATCTGCTGCAGAAGGTTCGAAAGCCATGTTGTTATCCATGGTTATTGTAATTCCGGTGGTTTTATTATTTCTCGTAATAGGACTATTGCTATATATTTTCTACCAAAGACCTGACCTGATGGGCATAGCCGAGATTGGCGAGGTAACACAAAGTTTTAGCGGAGAAAAAATTACGATTTTTATGTATTACATGTTGAATGAACTGCCATCGGGTCTAAGGGGCCTAGTTACTGTAGGGATTGTCGCAGCAGCATTATCGACACTTAACTCAGGACTCAATTCAATGTCTTCAGTTATTATCCAAGATATATATCGACCTTGGTCGGATAAAAAAGGCATTAAAAAAACCGAAAAACATTTTGTTAACGCAGGACGATTTGGCATGTTAATCGCAGCTCTGGCATTAGGAAGTATGGCAACACTCAGTTTTTATTGGCAGCGTTATACCGATATGCCACTGTTAGCCTTCGCTTTAAGTGTTATGGTATTTGCGTATAGCGGTTTACTAGGTGTTTATTTTAACGCCTTATTTACAAAACGTGGTAATTCCACTTCAGTTTTAGTTGCATTAATTGCAGGCTTTTCCGTTACCCTTTTATGTCAGCCTTATGTACAAGACATGTTGAACATATCATGGTTTCGTTTCGATCTGGCCTTTCCTTATCAGTTATGCGTTGCTACATTTATTTCATTTATTTGTTGTTATCTCGGTTCTCCAAAGTCGGAACAGGAGCGTTCAAAAAATATTTCATTTGAAATCGAGACACCGTCTTGAACCAATGCATCCTTGGCATTGATGCGGGTGCTACCAAAACTCTAGGCCTGTTAAAGTGCTTGAATACAGGCCAATCATGGTCTGCAGTAAGTGGTCCTGGCTCACTATCTAGTGATATTTCTACGACCTGCCAGAACATTGGAAAAGTGGCTAAAGAGTTGCTTTCTCTGGGTAATTGTTCTGCTGCAGAAACCTTGCTGGTTTGTGGTGCTGCAGGTACCACTAATATTGAATCAAAAAACAGCCTGAAAAAAGCACTTCAAGAAATGCATTTTGTTAAGCCTATCATTACCACTGATGCCCAGACTTCTTTATATGGTGCAGGCAATGGAGCTCCTATCATTGTTATTGCACTTGGAACAGGATCAGTGGCGATGCGGCTCGATACTAGTGGCTGTGAAAAACAATTTGGTGGATGGGGTTTAGCTGTGGGTGATCAAGCGAGTGGAGCTTATATTGGAAGAGCAGCCATAACTTCAATTTTATTGGAATATGATAAAGACGACTTTGTCGCGGATAGGTTTATGACTGAAATGTTTACTATAATCGGTGATAATAAACAAAAAATATCTTCCTGGTTAACAAATGCTACAACTACAAAATTCGCGGAACTAGCACCAATTGTTTTTAGTTCGACATCTAGGAGTAAAATTGCTCGAGATATTATGAAAAAAGCCGTGACGGATGTTGAGAGTTTAATTGTTTCTGCTCAGGGCGATAATAGATTACCCGTATGCCTGATTGGCGGATTGGCTCAAACTATTTATCCATTATTAAGTGCTGATCTCCGCAGCAGGATAATTCCTGCTAAAGGCAACGCAGTCAATGGTGCAATATATCTTGGAGAACAGTTTCTAAACCTTAACAATAAAACTAACCGCTTACTATAAGGTATCTGAGTTAAGAGGCATCAAATATGGACAATGCAGATTTAATTACTGTTTTAAATAAGCTTGTATCTGAGGAACAAAACCCAGAAACACTGGATATCGATCTGCTTTCATCCGTAGATATCGTAACAAAGATTAATGCTCAGGATCATAAAGTATCACAAGCCATTTCAAAAGTTTTACCGGTCATTGCACAAACAGTTGATGAAATAGTTGCTACCTTTAAAAATGGTGGCCGTCTCGTTTATATGGGAGCTGGAACCAGTGGACGTTTGGGGGTATTGGATGCGGTTGAGTGCATCCCAACCTTTGGCATAGAACAAGGGATGGTTGTCGCTGTTTTGGCTGGTGGTGAATCTGCTATGTTCAAAGCCAAAGAAGGAGTTGAAGATCAAGAAGCTGCCGGTGAAGACAGTTTAAAAGATATAAATTTGAAAAATAATGATCTACTTGTTGGAATAGCTGCAAGTGGAAGAACTCCCTTTGTCATAGGTGGATTAAAATACGCAAGCAAGATAGGAACAAAAACTGTAGCTTTAAGTTGTAATCCTAAAGCTGAGATCGCTAACTATTCTGATTTAGCTATCTTGGCTATTGTTGGTCAGGAACCGTTAACCGGTTCGACCCGAATGAAATCCGGTACAGCACAAAAAATGATTTTAAATATGCTCTCTACTGCGAGTATGATTAGGATAGGCAAGAGCTATAAAAATCTGATGGTAGATTTAAAGGCAACCAATGAGAAGCTTTATGCAAGAGGTACTCGCATGATCATGCAGGTAACTGGTGTTGAGCAATCAGTGGCTGAAGATGTATTAAATAAATCAGATAAACTGGTAAAGGTTGCTATATTGATGTTGTTAGCTAAGGTGGATGCAACTAAGGCGAACAAATTATTAGTCGATGCCGGGGGGTTTTTAAGAAAGGCATTGTTATTAAAATAATTATTTGAATAAATTTTGTTTAACAGTTTATTAAAAATAAACAATTTTGACGATTTAAACTGTTATAGTTAACATTCCTTATACAGGTAAAATTAATACAGTGAGTTGTTTAATTAAAATTCGTTCAATACGTGACGAAATGTCAGCCAATGAAAAAAAAATTGCTGATCATATCTTGTCAAATTCTGCATTACTGCGGGATTATTCTTCAATGCAACTGGCAAATGCTGTTGGTGTCAGCCAATCGAGTGTGGTGAAATTTTGCCAAAAGCTTGGTTATAAAGGATATCCTGATTTAAAGCTTGCTATCAATGAAGCTGTCGCCAAAAATTTTACTAAAGAAAATATCAGGCCGAAATACTTTTCAAACTCTGAATTGAATACTGTATCCGAACGATTATTACAGGGTAAATTAGAAGCTGTGACGGCTACAATAGAATCAATCACTGAGACGGCTTTCATTAACGCAAGTCATGCCATTAAAAAAGCAAAAAAAATTCTTATAATTTGCAGTGATAATGCCAGATATACGGGCGATTTGTTTGCTTCAAATTTAATCCATTCAGGCAAGGTTGCCTTTGCCTCCTCAGATAAAATATACCAAATCCAGTTATTAAACTTATTATCAAAGAATGATGTAGTGATATTTTTATCAACAACAAATGAACAGGATGTAATGACCACATTTCAGTCTGATATTAGAGATAAAGGCATGCAGATAATTCGAATTTGTCCCTATTCTCCAAATATAAATTACCACATCTCTGATATTTCCTTGTCCACCATCTCAGTGAACAATGGAACACGCAATGAGTTTCGTATACCAATGAGAGCAGCACAACAACATATCATCGAGATATTATTATCCCTATCGGCAGACACTGATAAATAACTTAGACAATATCAAGGTTCCCCATCCTCAGTTTTATCATAATCAATCAGCAAGGACTGCCATGAGCTTTCATTGCCAGAACGATCCACCGATGTTACTGCAACTTCCGAGAGTTGAGTGATGACTGGTTCTACTTCTGTCGCGCTCACATTCGAGCTGTCTTCGTTAGTTATATTTATTTCAATACTCAAGCTTTCACGTGGCAATATTTCATATTGCCACTTATCACCATATTTTTTGTAAAGAACCCATTGGGAAATTTCATCGTCATTGTTTTCAAGCCAACTGAGTTTGAAAATGTTTTCAAGGAGCTGTGCCTTGAGAACAGGTGCTACAGGTGCTCTGGAATCTAACCATTTAGAAGCGGGAACCAATGCTTGTTTCTTATAGGGGCCAGTTGTAAGGCTTTCATAAAACGGCAAGTTATTTGTCAAGGCATCAACATTCCAGAAAACGCTACCGGGTCGATCAGAGAGCATTGCTCGACTAATCATAATTTGGTTTATTGACTCATCAATATCGATATCATTTAGAGCTTGCCTTGTGTGAATACCAGGCCAAAGATGACGATTTTTAATGTTTTCATTTTCCCACCAATTTAGCAACACTGGAAAACTTTGGGCATAGCGATTTATAGGCCAATAAAGTTGTGGTACAAAATAATCAATCCAGCCTTCATTGAGCCATAATTTTGCATCAGCATATAGTTTTTCGAACTGGTCAAAGCCTAAAATTGATTCTGGAAAACCTGGTCGCCAAATACCGAAGGGGGAAATACCAAATTTCACATGATTTTTTTCAGCTTTAATTTCTTTGTAGGCGCGCTTTATAAAAGTGTTTACACTATCACGTCGCCAGTCACTTTTCGATAGCTTACCATCTTGGCTTTTGTACTTGTCATAACTTTTTTGATCAGGGAACTCCTTTCCATTATTGTAAGAGGGATATGGATAAAAATAATCATCAATATGTATTCCATCAACGTCGTATCGTTTTACAATATCCTTAACAACATTAAGGGAGTGGTTTATTGTTTCACTTTCCGTGGGAATCAACCAGTGATAGCCCACTTCTAACTTCACCACCAGTTTAGATCTCGTTTTAACAACGGATTGTTCTGAAACTTCTCCGCCCTCAATATGGTGTGCGCGATAGGGGTTCAGCCAAGCGTGAAGCTCGAGTCCTCGTTTATGGGATTCTTCTATCCAAAATTCTAATGGGTCGTAAAAAGGTACCGGTGCTTGACCTTGTTTACCCGTTAAATAGTAAGACCAAGGCTCTAGATCGCTTTGATATAAAGCATCACTCTGGGGTCTTACTTGGAAAATAACGGCATTAAAGTTATTCGCTTGCAATGTATTAAGAAGTTTAATAGCTTCCTGCTTTTGAACTGCAACACTCAGACCGGGCTCGCTAGGCCAATTGATGTTTGCTACTGTCGCAACCCAGGCAGCTCTGAATTCTCGTTCCACTTTAATGGGGGAGTTGAAATGTTGTTCCCTTTCAATTAATCCCTGTAAAGCTACTACAATTGAAAAAGTGATCAAGAGGGCTATAAAAATTGGTTCTGAGATAAGTTTATAAAATTGTGTTTTAGTAAACTTTTTATTGGTAAGCTTCTTATTGGTAAGCGAGGTATTTAAATTCATTTTTAACTCTGCAATTAGATATTGTAAAAGTACTATATTTGTTTTTCAACTTTAAACAAACTATTAAATCCATTTTGAGCAAAATTAATACCCTTAGGAGGTGAAATTGACTATGATAAATTCAGCTATTTGTACATCATGTTAAATAGTCATTTTTTTGCTACTTTTAATAGGACTTTTGAATGGCGTCGATAAATATAAAAACATTATTTTTATTAATATTCATTACGTTTAATAGTGTAAATGCTCAGGATGAATTTAGATTATTTCCCTATCTACAAAACCCAGAGTCAAATGCCATGACGATAATTTGGTTTTCTACAACTAACACTGCAGGGTATTTATCTTATAGCAAAAAAAATGTAAATGAGCAGGCAGTGCTCACTTCTATTCCTATTCAAGCAAACTCCTTAGAATATTCAAAATGGGAAATAGAAACTTTTTTCAAAAACAAGGTTCCATCTAACCCTTATCGTCATAGACTGAGGATAGAAAATCTGCAACCTGCAACAACCTATCAATATACAATAACCCAGGGTAACAATATTTTTAACTCGGCATTCAAGACAGCCCCTTTGGGTAATGCAAAAATTCGAATAATTGTATATGCCGACAGCGAGACTGAACCTGAATCAAGAAATAAGTTTTCGAGTTGGGGTGATCCCACCAATAATGATCCCGCCAAGACTAAAAGCCGTCAATATTTAATCGACCAGACGCTGGGCTATCAAAATAATCTAGATGTAATCCAGTCACGTAAGCCTGACCTCATTTTAATAGCTGGTGATCTTGTCGAGTCCGGAGGAGAACAAAGAGACTGGGACGAATTTTGGCGTCATAACACTAATAAAATTGGACAACAAAGTCTCGCTAGTAAAATCCCAGTTATAGCTGCCATAGGAAACCATGAATATTATGAAGGGCCTTTTTCAGATCGTTATAATCAACCGGGTTCTGAAAGGGCTGTAAATAAATATCTGGAGTACTTTGAATACCCGTCAAACCAGGCGCCACAAAGAGAGCATGACGGGCGTTATTACAGTCTTAAATATGGGCCAGTAACTTTAATAATCCTGGACTTATGCAACAATGGCGTGAATAAGTCAGTGCAAGATAGTAACTATTATTTGTTAGGTGAACAGGATGAAGGGGGAGGCTTTGCGCCAGATTTTGGCAAACACTCTCAACAGTACAAATGGCTTAAAATAGAGCTTGAAAAATCACAAAAAAATAGTCTGTTTACTTTTGTAGCCTTTCATCATACCCCTTATTCCAGCGGCCCTCATGGTTTACCCTCAGGTGAAGCTAATCATTCTAATGATCAGTTCGACAATCAGTTCGACAATCAATTCGACAATCAATCTGGCAGCCCTGCTAGACTACTAACGCCAATATTCATGCAATATGGCGTCGATGCTGTATTCTCAGGTCATGATGAAATGTGGGAACGTTCTGTAATTAACGGTAAGGAAATAACGCCTGATGACAGAGAAGTTTCTCATGCAATTCATTATTACGACGTTGGTATTGGTGGTGACGGACTCAGATCTCCTGTTGATGGACTAGTAAACTCTTATAAAAAATTCCTAGCACATGATGATGCTGTTGAAGTATGGAAAGACGGAATACTCGTCAGCGGAGGCAAGCACTATGGCCATCTTGAAATTGATATTGTTCCACTAGAAAATAATCGTTGGCAAGCTATTTTAAAACCGATATATATACTTCCAATAAAGGATAAAAATAACAAGACTTACAGTAGTTATTCGCGTCGGATGTATGATGATATAATAACCATCATTAGTACCGCAACCAAGTAAAAATTTTCAATGTATAATCTATGATTTATACCATTAGTGTTATTTTTTATAAGGGTTAAGCTTTCCAAAAAATATTATTTCGGTACATCCAATGCATTAAAATATATGACAGGATTAAAAAACTAATCGCAAACATTAAAGAACCATTTAACATTCCAAAACTTGGTGCAAATATTGTTTGATATAACCAGTTTTTTAATTGTGTATCAGCAACCGGAATCATAACTAATAAACGACCCGTTATACCTGCAAACATAAAAAATGCGATGGCATTTGCACCAAAGACAATAAAAGGCGCTCCCCAACGTCGGTTTTTTTTAATATCAATTACATAAATGAATAAAGCTAAAGTCAAGGTCGCAAGTCCACTACTCATTAGGACATAACTTGGTGTCCAAAGTGTTTTATTGATGGGTATCACAAATTGTAATAACTCGCCTGAAATATAAGTAACTATACCAATCAGGCTCAATAGTCCAACCTGTTTAACTAAAGGTATGTTAATGCTTTTGGCCCATTGCAAATAACTCCCTAGCAGAACGCCAGTTAGGCAGGTTGCGACAGCGGGTAAAGTACTGAGTAATCCTTCGGGATCAAAACTAAAGGGTAATGTCTTAGCGAAAACATTATCCGAGCCTAAAACAAGCTGATCAAACCAAGCGCTGAGATTATTTCCCTTAATTAACAAACCTTGATAAATCTGACCTGTGTCATCTGAATAAGGCAGATATAACATCATTAAACCATAGATGGTAAGAATGGAGAGTACCCATAGTATAAGGGCTTTTGGTCGAATAAATAAAAATAATGCAACACAGCAAAAGTATACAAGTCCGATACGTTGTAATACGCCCATAAATCGAATTCCCAGCAGTTTATCTTCAAACCAGTTAAAATTCATATCACCAAATTTGTAATAAAAAATCGCGAGAAACCAGCCTAATAAAATTAGCTTAATACTTCTTATGGCTGCCATCTGGATAATTTTAAATTTAGGGATGGCCTGGTCTTTTTGTATGCCGATGGAAAAGCTAATAGCGACACCAACAATAAACACAAAAAAAGGAAATATTAGATCAGTGACAGTCCAACCATGCCAGTCGGCATGTCTCAGTGGTGCATAGATATGAGACCAACTGCCTGGATTATTCACCATGATCATCGCCATGATTGTCATACCGCGAAAAACATCCAAGGCTAAAAGTCGGTATGAGGGTACTTTTTTTAAAATATTATCACAGTGATTTCTAAGTAAGAGCATCTATAATTTACCCTTTTTAAGTTTTAGGGTTGCTAAAAAGACTGGGCTAATTCAATGCCATTTTTTATGGCTTTTTTAGCATCAAGCTCAGCGGCTAAAGCTGCACCACCAATGATATGAGTGTTTATATTTGTGTTATCTTTTAGTTTATTAATCAGTTTATCAAACAGTTTATTACGAGAAATTTGGCCCGCACAAATCACGATATGATCAACATCCAACAAAACTTCTTTTCCCTTGTGATTGATCAAAAGACCGGCTTCATTTGACTCAAGATACTCAACCTCAGACAACATCTTTACCTGCCCATCTTTGAGCATTTGACGATGGATCCAGCCCGTTGTTTTTCCAAGTCCCTTACCTAATCGACCTGGCTTTCTTTGCATGAGTATTATTTCACGACTTGGCTCAGGAATAACCCTCTCAACCGATTCAATGCCAGAGCGAGAACGGAGTGATTTATCAATACCCCAATACTTTAAATACTCATCAACATCAGTGGATATAGCTGATTTCTCATGTAATAGATATTCAGATACATCAAAACCGATTCCGCCTGCGCCTATGACGGCAACTTTTTTTCCCACAGTTACCTTGCCAGAGATCACATCGGGATAGCTAAGTACCTTAGGATTATTCTCCATACCTTTAAAATTAACCTGCCTAGGTTTAACGCCAGTCGCGATCACTAAATGGTCAAAATTTAGATCAGTTAACTCATCCACACCGGGTTCAGTTGATAACTTAATGTCTACTTTATGCTTTGATAGCTGTACCTGAAAATATCGCAGGGTTTCTTTGAACTCTTCTTTACCGGGAATTTTTGCAGCAAGTAAAAATTGCCCACCAAGCTGATCTGACTTTTCGAACAGGGTTACTTTATGGCCTTTTTTTGCCGACTCTAAGGCACAGGACATACCGGCAACACCTGCTCCGATAACAGCAATTTTTCTAGGATTATTGGTAACATCATCATTAAATTCAGTTTCAAAACAGGCTTTTGGATTAACCAGACAACTAGCAATCTGGCGCTTAAAAATATGGTCGAGGCAGGCTTGATTACAACCAATACAAGTATTAATTTCCTCAGCCCTATCCTGTTCGGCTTTTAAAATAAAATCTTCATCAGCCAATAAAGGCCTAGCCATGGATACTAGATCAGCATCGCCAGCGGCTAATAGTTGTTCACAAACTTCAGGCGTATTGATTCTATTTGTCGTTACTAATGGCACTGAAAGATGTTCTTTTGCAGCCTTAGTAACCCAGCTAAAGGCAGCACGGGGAACACTAGTGGCTATAGTGGGAATGCGCGCTTCATGCCAGCCAATTCCCGTATTAATTACATTCACTCCAGCCTTTTCCAAGGCTTGTCCTAACATCATCACTTCTTCAAAACTACTGCCCTGCTCAACTAAATCTAACATGGACAAGCGAAACATTAATAGAAACTCATCACCGACAACTTGTCTTGCAGCATCCACAATATCCACAGCAATGCGCATACGGTTTTCATAACTACCACCATACTCATCACTTCTTTTATTGGTACGCTGGGCAATAAATTGGTTGATGAAATAACCTTCAGAGCCCATGATTTCAACGCCATCATAGCCAGCTTGTTTAGCGAGCAGACAACTACTCGCATAGTCATTAATACTCTTCTGGATACCAGATTTAGAAAGTGACCAGGGAGCAAAGGGAGTGATGGGCGATTTGATGCGAGATGGCGCAGCGCCAAAAGGATGATATGAATATCGACCAGAATGCAGTATTTGCATCAATATTTTGCAATCATACTGGTGGACTGCTTCGGTGATCTGTTGATGTTGCAGCATCTCTTTGGTGGTTGTCATTTTGGCAGCAAAAGGTACAGCAGTACCTCTAATATTAGGAGAGATACCACCCGTGACAATCATGCCTACACCGCCCTTGGCTCGCCGCTTATAAAAGTCAGCCATTCTAGTCATGCCATCACTAGCTTCTTCAAGCCCTAAGTGCATTGATCCCATGATCAGGCGGTTTCTTACAGTAAACGCCCCGAGGTTGAGGGGGCTTAATAAGGTGTTATATTTTTCATTTTTTTTATTCATAAAACCAGTATGCCAACTAGCGCTTAAAAATGATACTTTAGGCCATGAATAACAAAAATTGTTATAAGTTTTTGCAGAGGCTATAATCCCATATTCAACAATACCGGAAATTATTATGTCTAATTGCCCTTGTGGTTCAGAACGTAGCTATAACAAATGTTGTGAACCTGCACATTCAGGTGTAACGCCTTCTAAAACCGCTGAAGCCTTAATGCGTTCACGCTACTGCGCCTTTGTTAAAAAATGCATTCCTTATCTAGGTGAAAGCCTCCACCCTGATCATAAGCAAGATTGGAGTGAAGAAAACACTAGACGCTGGGCTGATAATTCACAGTGGTTATCCCTTGAGATCCTATCCACTGAAGCTGGTTTGGAAAATGACCAAGTGGGTGTTGTAGAATTTGCTGCAAGCTTTAAAGAAGGTGAACAGAAAAGTGTCCATCATGAGATAAGCACTTTTCAAAAAATTGATGACAAATGGTATTACGTGGATGGTGAATCACCAAAACCGGCGACTGTACGTCATGAAACACCCAAGGTAGGTCGCAATGATCCTTGTCCCTGCGGCAGTGGTAAAAAGTACAAGAAGTGCTGTAAATAATGAAAACCCATCAAGATGCAAAATAACCCTATCAAAAATATCGTGATTGTTGGCGGAGGTACAGCCGGTTGGATGACAGCTGCTGCCTTATCTCGCTATCTTCCACCTAAAGATTACACCATCAAACTGATCGAATCTGACCAAATTGGTACAATTGGTGTCGGCGAAGCAACTATTCCTGGCATTAGAGATTTCAACAATAAACTAGGTATCGATGAAAATGAATTTATGCGAGCGACCAAAGCGACCTATAAATTAGGAATTGAGTTTATTGACTGGACTAAAAAAGGACATGCCTATGTTCATCCCTTTAGTTATTTTGGGCATGATTTAAATGGTGTGCCTTTTCACAACTATTGGTTAAAACAAAAACAACTCGGTGATACGACCAATATAAGTGAATATTCAATTGGTTATACAGCTGCAAAACTTAACAAATTTTCACATCCTACTAGCGACCAAAAATCAGTGCTTTCAAAATTTTTCTACGCGTTTCATTTAGACGCAACGTTGTATGCAAACTATTTGAGAAAATTCTCAAGCAAGGCTGGCGTGGAGAGAATCGAAGGAAAAGTCATTAATGTATCGACTAGAAAATCAGACGGTTTTATCGAAAAATTAACATTAGAAAGTGGACAAACTATTCAAGGCGACTTGTTTATTGATTGCAGTGGATTTCGAGGCTTACTCATTGAGCAAACGCTTAAAACAGGTTATCAGGATTGGTCTCATTGGTTACCTTGCGACCGAGCTATTGCTGTTCAAACTGTCAGTACTGAAGATGCCATCCCTTATACTAAAGCAACTGCCCGAGAGGCTGGCTGGCAGTGGAAGATCCCCTTACAAAGTAGAGTTGGTAACGGTTACGTTTATTCCAGTCAATATATCTCCGATGAACAAGCAAAACAAACGCTGCTTAGTAATATTGAAGGAGAGATGATTACAGAACCAAAGTTCATTCCTTTTAAAGCCGGAAAGCGCAACAAACTTTGGAATAGGAATTGTGTTGCAATCGGTTTATCCAGTGGATTTTTAGAACCTCTGGAATCAACCAGTATTCACCTGATACAAACGAGCATTATGAAACTGATTACTCACTTTCCAGATCAGGCATTTAATCCTGTTGATATTCAAGATTACAATAATCAAATGAATAGACAGTTCGAGCAAGTCAAAGATTTTTTAATATTACATTATAAAACAACTCAACGAGATGACTCGCCTTTTTGGAAGTATTGCAAATCTATGGCAATTCCTAAGGAATTAGAGCATCGAATAAATTTGTTTATCGAAACCGGCCATATTGTTAATTGTGAAAAAGAAGTTTTTGTTTATAGTAACTGGGCAGCCGTTTTATTGGGGCAAGAATTGTTTCCTAAGGTCTATCATCCGAGAGTAGACTGCATCAACCCAGAGCAACTTAAAATCCTACTTGCTCAGATGAAACTAACCATCGCCAAAAGCGTTTCTACTATGCCTAGCCATCTAGAAACGATTAACCGTTTTTGTAAAGCCTAATGAATAACCTGAATTCAAGTAAAAATAGAATTCAAAATATAGTCATTATTGGTGGCAATACCACCGGCTGGACTGTGGCAATGGCACTTGCTACCAGCCTAAAAGGATTGGATCTGTTCATCAGTGTAATTGACATTAATAAACACGAACAATCAACAAAGGTTGAATCAAGCCTCACCTCATCCAATCTGTTTTTTCAAACTTATGGTTTTAATTTACAAGAACTAATGAAAGAAACAAATGCCAGTTTTAAGCTCGGAACTGAGTTTTCGGATTGGACCACTATTGCAAAAAAATGGTTTCATCCTCATGGACAACAGGCAGGAAAAAACGGTTTCTTCGACTTGCATAGTCTAGCATTAAAACTCAAACAACTCGGCGAGAAAAATGCCTTTAATGAACATTCCTTGTCAGCAATGGCCGCTGACAAGGGCAAATTTTGTTTACCAACACCTCAACAAAATCCGATTCTTTCAGCGCTAGGTTTTTCATTAAATTTTGATGCCTCTCGTTATCTAAACTATCTAAAAAATAGAGCGATAACTCTAGGCGTTAATAAATTAGAAGGTGATATATCTCATATCAATCAGTCTGAAGATGATTTTATTAGCGATATTACTTTAGATGACGGGCAAAAAATTAATGGTGATTTTTTCATTGATTGCAGTGGAACTGATGCTGTAGTTATAGGTAAACAGCTAGACATTGAATATATCAATTGGTCAAAAGATATTCCCTGCGATAGAGTTATTTCTGCGACATTCAAGTATTCTGCTGATGAAAAAATTCAACCCTATTCGGAAATATTAGCCTTGGCTAATGGATATTTAAAAACGACCTATCTCCAAGGTTTAATTGTAAGAAAATATATCTATTCGAGTAAGCATGATAGCGAAGTAAATGCTAAGCATATTCTGACTCAGCAAAATGCCCATCAACTAATAGAAATCAATGAATCTAGCATTATAAAGCTCGGAAGAAGAGAATCTCCATGGGTCAAAAATTGTCTGGCTATTGGTCGTTCTGCTGGAGAGATTGATCCCCTACAGGTGGAAAGCATGCACCTCGTTCATATGGCCATCAAACGATTTATCGAACTCTATCCAACGCATAAAAGCTCTATTAATTCCGTAGAATATAATCGTCTGACCCGACGAGAAATTGAGCTAGCAAAGGAATATCATTTGCTTCAATACTCATTATCCATGCGTGATGACAGTGCTTTTTGGAGAAGCTGCCAAGATTTGGAATTACCGATAAACTTAGTGCAAGCAATTCAGTTATTCAAGAGTCACGGTCGACAGCCTATGTATGATGAGGGATTAATTACCCGACATAATTGGATTTCAACTTTTATAGGAAATTCGATCTGGCCCGATAATACACATCCCTTAGTCAACGCTTTACAAATTAATCACGTTTCAAAACAATTAAGCAACATGAGAAATGAAATAAAAGCTACCGTTAAGTCTATGCCAGAACACCAGCAATTTATTGATAGTTTTTGTTCTTCAAGAAATATACTTAAATAATTATTTTGACCAAATATTTACTGAGATTACTGCTATATAAAATTTCCTCTATAAAGTTAGCTTGAAGAACAAAGCATCCAATGATATAAAGAGCCACCTTGTGATTAATCGTACTTAACTCACGATAGATCTCAAAAGTTTTAACTTCAACTGTAATAAAAACAATAGATAACCTACTAACCCATTTAAATCTATTTAACTTCATGATCAAGGAAAATATTATGAGTGAAGCACCTACTAGCATGACAATAATGACTAACATTTTTACCAACCCCCAAACCGTCTTCGATGAGATAAAAGTAAAATACCCAGTGTTGTTACCTTTTTTTACTGTATTTATATTACAAGCAGCACTTGTAATACTTATGTACATGTCTCTAGATTACAAATGGTTTATTGATGAACTGATAGAAAGAGCTTCGACGGCTGATACCAGTCAAGAAGATATTGAGAATATGCGTAAAGGATTAGAGATGATGTCCGCAACTACAACAGGTCTCATTGGAGCTGTGTTTGCGAGCATATTTATTGCAGTTATGTACGCTGTAATGTCACTTTACTTAGTAATTGTCTCGGCAATTACCAATGATGGTATTAAATTTAAACAGTGGTTTTCATTAATTTCTTGGTGCTCCATGCCTTCAATTATAGGAATTTTAGCGGGCTTGGTTGTAGTGCTCAGTTCTAGCAATGGTCAAATTTTACCAGAATCGGTTAATCCACTTAGCTTAAACGAACTTTTCTTTGATATGGATCCTGCTAAAGGCCTTGGGGCTATGATGGCTGGTACCAGTATAACTACCCTCTGGACTTTTGCACTGATGGTCATGGGTTATTCTAAGTGGACAGGAAAAAGCACCGCAGTATCTGCCGGCATCATTGCAATTTTGTATGCTTTTTCCTACACCATTTGGTTTGCAATGGTTTAATAAATATTTAGGGATAAACAATGAAAAAAGGTCTTATTTTTGCCGTCATTTTAATACTGATTATTGGTATTCCTGTTCTGAAAAAGTATAGGGGTACCGACAAGACCAAGGCGGTTGAAGTTCAACAAGTTTCTATGAAAACCATTAAAGCTTCCATTCTTGCATCTGGGCAACTTAAGCATGAACATCAAGTAAAATTGACTGCAGAAGTTATTGGCAAAATCAGTCGTCTTTATGTCAAGGAAGGTGACACCGTTAAAAAAGGTCAATTGGTTCTTGAAATTGATGATCAGACTTTTGTTGCTGCTGTTGAGCAACAAAAGGCAGCTGTGGATCAACAAAAAGTGTCCATCGAAAGGCATAAATTAGTGGTCATGAATGTTGCTAAACAGCTAAAACGAAAAAGAGAACTGTATAAACAAAAACTCATTGGTGAAGATGAATACGACACCATTAACCATCAATATAAAGTATCAGAGATAGATCTCAAGGGTGGCTATGAGTTGTTAAAACAAATTGAAGCCCGACTTGAACAGTCTAATGAACAACTATCTAAAACTAAAATTGAGTCACCAATTGATGGTGTTATCACCTCACTTGATATAAAAGAAGGTGAAACGGCTATATCAGGTACAACAAATATAGTGGGCTCAGGCCTCATGACCATTGCAGATCCGAATAGCATGTTGGCTGAGGTAAATGTTGATGAAGCGGATATTGCCCAGGTGAGCATTGGTCAGAAGGCTGAAATCATAGCCATCGCCTTCGCAGATCACCCTATCATAGGCATCGTAGAGTCTATTGCTTCAAGTGCTAAAGCTGCGCCAGGACGAGGAACCCTAAGTTTTGCTGTAAAGCTGAACATTGAATCTTCTGATGCAATCAAACTATTACCAGGCATGAGTTGCCGTGCTGAGGTGTTCACTCAGGGTGAACAAAACCTATTAGCTATACCAATAAAAGCCATTAAAACTGATGAAGATAACGATGAAGACACTGTAGAGAATTATGTCTTTATCTTTGAAGCGGGTGTTGCTAAAAAAGTCACTGTTAAAACAGGTATTTCTGATGATACTTTCCAACACATTATTGAAGGTTTGGAAATTGGGGCGTCGGTTATTACAGGCCCAGACAAAATTATTCGTCATCTAAAAGACGGTGATTCAGTAGAAATAGCTGAAGCAAGTTCATCTGATGAAGATGAAGATGACTGAGCATCAAAATAAACCCATGGAATTGATCACATTACAGCATGTTTGTAAATATTACACTATGGGCGATCAAACAGTTAAGGCCCTAGATCATATCGACCTGTCTATTTCGGCAAATGAGTATATTGCTTTTATCGGCACCTCTGGTTCAGGTAAATCAACCATGATGAATATACTGGGATGTCTTGATAAACCATCGGATGGAACTTATCTGCTAAATGGAACCGATGTATCATCCTTAACGGCAAATGAGCTCGCCAGAATCCGTAATCGGGAAATTGGCTTTATATTTCAAAGCTTTAATTTATTACCCAGAGCTACTGCCTTGCACAATGTAATGCTGCCTCTTGTTTACAAAGGTATAAAGTTTAGCGAGCGAAAGCGGCTTGCGATAAAAGTCATGGAAAAAGTCAATCTATCCGACAGGATGGACCACATACCGAGTCAACTATCTGGAGGACAAAGGCAGAGAGTGGCAATTGCTCGAGCCTTAATTACCAATCCTTCAATATTGCTTGCTGACGAACCTACTGGAAATCTTGATACTCAAACCACCAAAGACATCATGGCTCTATTTGACCAGCTTCATAATGAAGGGCAGACTATTATTGTGGTTACTCATGAAAAGGATATTGCAAATCATTGTCAGCGTGTGGTGACCTTAAGTGATGGTAAAGTTGTTAAAGACATAATGAATAAGCGGGAGACTAGCAGTGTTTAGTTTAATTGAAAGTTTTCGTAGTGCTATTAGTTCCATAAGAGCACATGGTTTCAGAAGCTTTTTGACAACCCTAGGTATTATTATTGGTGTTGCATCAACCATTGCCGTGGTTTCAGTAGTTCAAGGTTTGAGCCATTCAATCAACAAACAATTTGAGGGTTTTGGCTCTAACTCAATTAGTATTCGATCCTACACACCTCGCTCGGAAAGACTTAAGGGAAAACTAGCAAGGATTACTGCTGAAGATGTTGAAATGATCCGCAAACGCGTTGAAGGTATAGAATACATAACCCCTCAGCTTGGTTCACAAGTTGGAGGCACCAGCGGCATTAAATACAAAGGCAATCAAGCTTTTTCTCAGGTTGCCGGCTCTACCTATACTTATCAGAGCGTGCAAAATATTGACATGAAATATGGTCGATTTTTATCCTACAGCGATAATCAATCACGTAGAAAAGTAGTGGTTATTGGTGAAAAATTAAGAGAAGATCTTGAACTACCTGCTGATCCCGTTGGTGAATTCATTAATTTTGCTGGTGAGTGGTTAAAGATCATCGGCCTTGCCGATTCTAAAGGTTCTTTCTTTGGATTTAATCAGGATAATTTTGCTATCCTGCCCTACAACACCATGCAAAGTCTCAATGGTAATTTACAGGAACCTGACATTTTTGTGCAGTTGAATCTTAAGGATCCAAAGCAATTTGAAGACATTAAAGCTCATATTAAAAGGATCCTCAGAARACAACATCGCTTGACGGGTGAAGAACAGGATGACTTTAAAATTGAGACAACTGAACAACTCACCTCTGGCATCTCTAATATCATTGATACCATGACCATAGTGTTAGGTGGCATTGTTAGTATTTCACTGTTAGTGGGAGGCATTGGCATTATGAACATTATGTTGGTTTCAGTGACAGAGCGTACTCGAGAAATTGGTATTTGTAAGGCGATCGGTGCTGAGAGGCATCATATTTTGTTGCAATTCTTGATTGAGGCCGTTGTATTATCCTTACTAGGTGGTGTGATAGGTATAGCGTTAGGATATGGACTAGGAGCTCTGGCTGCAGCATCTATACCAGGTTTCCCACCAGCCAATGTTCCTCTGTGGGCAGTGGGAATAGCCTTTGGTTTTTCTGCTTTTGTAGGAGTGCTATTTGGCATCTTACCAGCAGCCAAGGCAGCTAATCTGGATCCAATAGACGCTTTGAGATATGAGTAGCTATCTTATCCCCGACCTTCACACCTGAAATGATTGCCACCATACCATCAGATGATTCTTTGCCGAGTCGAACGAAACGTCGTTGAACCTGACCATCGACACTGACCCAAAGGAAATCTAGCTGGCCCACCCGAGCTACTCTATCAAGGGGGACATAAAGTCTTTCTTGATCGCCCGCTGGAATAAGCACCCGAGCATACATACCTGGCAATAAATCTTCATTAAAGTTAATGCTCGCTTTAATTAAGAAACTTCGAGAGCCCGTATTAGCGGCTGGGACAATTTCCTCAATTACACCTTCTATAATTCTATCTACAGAGGGTAGCTCCACTTGTATTGTCTGGCCTTGTTTAAGCGTTAAGGCAAGGCGCTCTCTAACCTGTGCTTCAACTCTTAAAGAAAGCGGATTGTATAGAGTCAGTAGTTTGCTTCCCGGTTGAGCGGTGTTACCTGGTTCAGCAAAACGATCAACTACTCTACCCTCTATCGGGGATAATAACGTTGCATAGGTCAAGGTTGTTTTAGCTTGACTAAGTTGTTGTTTGGCTGCCGTTAATTCAGCTTCTATACTTTGAAAATCTGCGCGGCTTTTATCTAAAATAAATTCTGAGGTTAGCTTCTTTTTAAATAAATCTTTGGCTCGTTCAAAGTTTGACTTACTTTCTTCATATCTTGCCCGTACGCCTTTTACACTTTCACCAGCTTGCAATACTTTTGAGTTTAAATCACTTTTTTCCAACTGAATTAATAACTCTCCCTTTTTAACCAGATCTCCAGATCGTACTTTTATAGTTTCAATTCTAGCTAATATTCTGGATGATATTACAGTGGCATATTTAGCCGTAATGCTAGCTGACACTGGTTCAAATAGTGCTTCCTTGGCTATTTCTACAGTAAAATAATCACCATTTAATAACAGTCCCTCTGTTGATTTATCCTTTAATCCAGGTGCAATTTTTTCGTTAAATGCTCCTGCAAACCAAGCAACAAGAATAAGCAAAAATACAACTGTTAATACAGGCACTAGGGTTTTTTGAAGCATTGATTTATTCATCTTGAAACCTCGGCCATCTCAGGCTTATCAAAAATTAATAGATAGACTATCGGCACTACTATTAGTGTAAAAATGGTGCTGGAAATAATTCCAAATATAATGGCTATAGCAAGACCACTGAATACTGGATCAAGGGTGATTATTAAATTACCTAGTAAGGTAGTACCTGCCGTTAACAAAACCGGTCTCATTCGAACCGCTCCGGCCTGAAGAAGCGCTTCTTTAATAGAGGCTCCATTTTTCCTTGCTTGGGTAATAAATTCGATGAGAATCAACGAATTTCTAATAACGATACCAGCGAGGGCTATCATGCCAATCATGGCTGTTGCTGTGAACAACACTGGTTCAGGTGCATTGGCTATTTGTCGCTCGCCAAATTGATTAAGTAGTAAAAACCCAGGCATGATTCCGATAACTGTTAAAGGAATAGCAGACATGATTATTCCAGCTAGAGCAGCTGAGGCTGTTTGAATTCTTAGTACCATATAAATCACCATTAATGCAAAGACAAAGGCTAATCCCATATCTCTAAATACCCTGATGGTTATTCTCCATTCTCCTTCTCCGCTCCAATTTAACTCGATATTATCGGGTAGTTGCCAAGCTATTCCTGAACCATTATTTAAAAATGTTCTTGAGCTCCAATCATTATCCACTGGCATTGCTAACTGAGCATTAATATCAGTATCAGCAGAAACACGATCGGCACTAACATCAGCAATGACTTCAACGGGAGTTCTACCCGATATTTCCGCTGTGACATAAACAACTGGCTGCAGATCCTTATGGAAAATTATTTTATCATTGATCTGCTCTTCAAATTTCCCCAGCTCACCAAGGGATACAAATGATTGAGGTGCTATATCAATACCCTGAGGTGTTGTAGTTTGCACAACACCCGCTCTACCCTTCACTGTTAATCGATAAAAATCAGTTAAAGATAAGCGCTCTTCTAAGGGTAGCCTTATTTTAATCGGCAAGGGTGAGGCTTCATTTTCTAACTGCAAATAACTGGCTATAGATCCTTGATTTGCAACATCCAATACCAGATTGATATCTTGAGTTGAAATTCCTGATAAGGCAGCTTTCGTCTTATCAGTTACGAAACGAAGCAAGGGTTGTTGATCACCAACGGTTGAATCAACCTCGACGACCATCGGCTCTTTCTTCAAACGGTTTTCAACCAAAACAGCTGCTTGCCTAAGCTGCTCATAAGAAGTAAATTCATCACCATAAAGTTCAGCCACTAGAGTACTCAACACTGGAGGGCCAGGTGGCACTTCAACAACTTTAATAATGATTCCATCTTTACTCAGAGGCAAAAGTAATTCCCGTAATCTCAACACAATACCGTGGGACTGATGATCTCTTTGGGTTTTATCAATTAATAGTAACCTTAAGTCCGCTGTATAAGAGGCGTGTCTCTGGTAGTACTGTCGAACCATTCCATTAAAATCAATGGGGGATGGGATCCCTACATAGCTGACAATTGCATTAATTTCAGGCAGTTGTTGAGTAAGCATTGACACTTTTTTAGCCGTTAAGGCTGTTTGCTCTAACGTTGCACTTTCTGGCATATCAATCATGATTTGCACTTCATTTTTATTATCATAGGGCAATAATTTAAGGGGTACTAATCTTAATACCGGTAGCATGGCTGCTAATACAAAGGCAATTAGTACAAGCCATAAGACCTGTTTACCTTTTTTACGACTTTCTAATAAAGGGGATAGTAAACGTCTATAAATATGATTGGAATCTCCCTTCTGTTCCGTGGCTTCTTTAGCATCTTTAGCATCTTTAGCAATAAGTATTTTTGAAGCTAACCAAGGTGTCACAAGAAAAGCAACAAAGGTGCTACTTATGACGCTGATTGGAACATTAAAAGCCATGGGGCCCATATAAGGACCCATCATGCCCGTGATAAAGGCTAATGGGATAAAGGCTAGCACAATCGTGATGGTAGACATCAATAAAGGCACTCTGATCTCATTAATCGCACCGACTATCTTATCTTTTAATTTACCCCTACCCTTTGCGAGGTAACGTTCTATGTTATCAACACCTGTTATCGGATCATCAACTAGCAGTCCCAAGGATAAAATCAATGCAAAGAGTGTTACTCGGTTTATAGTAAAACCAAGTGCCATGTTCAAGGATAAGGTTATGCCATAACAAATTGGTATTGCAAGACCCACCACAAGTGCTGAGCGCCATCCTAAAAACACGCCAATAAACACCACTACTGTGAATATAGCAAAGCCTAAACTACTGGTTAAATTATTAACTTTCTCATCGGCTGTTTGACCATAATCACGAATAACTTCAACATGCACGATATCGGGAAACACCTGCTTTTTAAGATCGGCTATTTTTTGATGAACTGCCTCGGCAACCTTAACGGCATTACTGCCTCTTTGCTTGGCAACACTAATGGTAACGACGGGATGATTGTCGTCTTTTATATTAGAAACTTTTGAAGCATTGGCAAAATCTATCCAACTATAAGATGTTTGTTCCGATGGGCCGTCTATAATATCAGCAATATCTTTTAGTAGAATTGCTGTGCCATCGAGTACACTAATAGGCATAAGTTCAAGACTTTTAATATCTCTGAACACATCACCACTTTCAAGTCGAACCGATTGATTTGCTAGGGTGACATTGCCAAGATGTTGTAAATGGTTGGATACTTGTATGGCGCTAAACACATCCTGCATAGTGACTTTTCTAGCAGCCATCTGTTCAGGGTTGAGATTGATTTGTACCTCTCTTGTACGCCCACCTACAACATTAACCTCACTGGTATCTTCCAAGGCTTGTAAAAAAGTTGATACCTCTTCAGCTAAACGACGTAGTGCATAATCGTCCACCCTTTCAGCATCACTACTCCATAGACCAAGCAGCAAAATAGGTACATCATCAACTTCAATAGGACGCACTCTCCAATCGCTTACAATAGCTGCGATCTGATGAGTATTGGAATGCAATTTATTATAGGTATTCAGTAATGCCAGTTCTCTGTTTTCCCCTACAAAAAATCTCAGGGTAACCACCGCTTGACCATTTGATGTCACTGAATAAATATTTTCAACACCCTTTACTTGGGCCAACAGTTTTTCTAATGGCGTTGTTACTAATCGCTCTACCTGATTTCCATTAACACCTGGCACAGTAACCACAACATCAATCATCGGTACCACAATTTGAGGTTCTTCTTCACGTGCTGTGTAATTTAATGCCAAGACACCTAATATCACAGACATAAAGAGAATGGCAATGGGAAGATTGCTCGATAAAACAGCGCCTATTAATCTAGCCGTAAAATTTTGATGTTGTTTCATATTCTATTTATGCCTTTCAATGCTCTACTCTATTAGTCTAGCCCAACTATAGTACAGACAGCCAATTAGTTTGCACTATACATTAGATATATCTAATATGTAAATATCTTAATTGAAAGGATGTAATATGTCGATTCCAAAAAAAGCCTACTTTAACAATTTTGCTAAAGTAGGCCCTTATTTTACAAAGTTAAGCTATTTAGAACTTATAACTAAAGCCAGCTTCGAATTGATGCATCTTAAACTCTATAGTTTGGGCAGGGTCAAATTGAGAGGTGCCTGACACCTTCACTTCAGGTGCGTACATGAAGAAGAAGTCCCATTCGTTTTCGTCTTGTACCAAGGTATAACCAACAGTGAAATGATCCTCAACAACACCTGGTGCTAATAGATTAAAATTAACTTCAGAAGAGTCGATAGGCTGATCATTGGTACTGTAGCCTAGTCGCATAGTATCTTTACCTAGCTTCCACTCATAACCAATTTTGATTACTGAAACGTCGTTCCAACCAAAACCTGCACCAGCAGATCCACCTAAACAACCTGCTCCTGACGCTGGTGTTGGGGTACCACCTGCAAAGAGAGTGCTATTTAGTGCATCAAAACATTGGCCTGAAGTAATCGGAGATATTGTATTAGCAATGGCTGGTATATCTGAATACATTATTTTTTGAAAATCTACCATCAAGGTACTTGTAGCAGATGTCTTCCAAGCAAAACCGATAATATAAGTAGCCGGTATATCAAAGTTGCCCTTCTCAGCAAAAAGCCCTGCATAATCATCAAACTCGGTCATGTCAATTTCAGACTGGTAGGAAAGACCTATACTAAACTCATCAGTTACAGAGAAGGTTGCGCCGACTTTTATACCAACGCCATAGGAAACATCATGACCATTATTGGTTAGATTTTCTGCATCTTCAGAAATGTTTGCAAAGGCTGCTAGACCTGTTGCCTCAAAGGCTTGCATGACGGCTATTACACTGACTCCTAAATCCAGCTGGTCACTAGCCTCAAAGGCATAAGTAGTATTAATAAAAAGCTGTATCAAATCAATACCAGTTTTTCCAGCACCGAAAGTACCTGGAGCATCAACAATCGCATTGGTGTTTGGATCAAATACCCGTGCCGAGCCACCGTTGTATTCAGTGTTCATGCCTCCATTTCCATAAACGGCTACACCAAATGCACTGGTGCTACTTAGTTGTGTCGCCCAGGCAAAGCTTGGTATGGGAAAGAATTCTTTATCTGAATCAATTTCCTGAACATTGGTGGAAAAAGGGATTTGGCAAGGAGCTACTCCGGGTTGAGCACAACCTGGGAAGCCGCCAATTACCGGTGTAAATCCTGCAGAAAGTGAAGGTTCGCCGGTAATTTTATAACTTCGAATAGGGCTAAAGAATGAAATACCTGCTTCTAGACGCTCACCGACTTGTAATAAATTTGCGGGATTATTAGCTGAGGCAAAGGCATCTGTGCCGATGGCCGCCGCAGCTCCCGCCCTACCTTTATCTTTGGCGCTTACACCATGTGAGAAATATCCGTTGGTTGCCAGAAGCTGTGAAGATGTTGCTGTGGCTAATAGTAGTGCTAAGGCTATTTTTGTTTTTTTCATTGCTACTCCTCAAGAGTTGTTTGGTTACATGGCACTTGCCAGTTTCTTAGTATTTTAGTTGTTTTTCTCACTCAGTGAATGGTTAAAATTVTTACTTATATAGACCTAATATTAGCAATGCATGTTTTGCTAATGTAGCTTTTACTAATATATGTGACTATTTATAACACTAATTTACTATTTATAACACTATTAAAATAAGTACTATAGCAATGTAAAGTTATAAAAGACTTGATTTAAGTTATATCGCCCTATGGATTAAGCATTAGATTTTGGTATAGTTTCTTTTGCAACTACTAGTACCCATAATCCGGACAGGAACATCATTGATTGATTCCTAAAAGAACCGTAGAGAAAACCACCCAATTCCAACTCGTACCATAAAAGAGTATAAAAGGAACAGGGATAGCAACGAGCCAGCCCCAGATCAGAACAAGCTTTCGACCATAGTATTCAGAAAGGCGTCCTGCCACAAAATTCATCACACCTTTTACAAAACCAAAGGAAACAACAAAAGCAGTTAACAGAGCAAAAGAATCGCGGGGCACATGAAATTCAGATTCAGCCACGGCGGGTACCACCGTTCGGACTAATCCTAAGGTCATACCCACCCAAAAGACTTGCAGCAAGAGATGTGTAAACTGAGAACGATTAGCCTTTATTCCAAATTCTAAAGACTTTCCCGACATGTGTTTTTAACCCTTGATATTGCTAATCACATTCAGCGCAGAAACGCTCATAGAGGACTTGCATGATTGCATGGGCATCCTCACTTGCGATGGAATAGTAGATGGTCTGAGCCTGCCTTCTTGTGGTTACCAATTTTTCACGGCGTAGTACAGCAAGATGTTGAGACAGGGCTGATTGACTAAGTGATAATTTTTTTTCAAGTTCGCCAACACTCTCATCACCACTTGCCAAATGACAAAGTATAAGAAGACGCCATTCATTAGACATAACTTTTAGTAAATTAGAGGCTGTCTTGGCGCTTTTTTTTAATGCATTTAAATCCATTGTTAATGTTACTACCTTTTGTTTAATTAGGATGATTAACCATCACAGCCTGTGAAACCATCGGTATCCATTTTAGCTTCATAAAGAGATGATACATCACTGCCTAAGGTTAAATTAGGTTTAACAACATCCCACTCATCAGGTTCTAAAATAACCATCCAACCTGCATTGTACGGATCGCTATTCGCTAGAGCAGGATCTGATTTGAGTACTTCATTGACTTCAAGCACAACACCCGATGCTAGTGATTTAGCAGGTCCAACCCACTTTCCTGACTCAACCGTCGCACAGGACTTACCGGCTTTAACTTTTTTACCAACTCGCTTTGGAGTAAAGGCTACAAGATCGCCGGCAAGTGCTGTTGCCACCGTTGTCATTCCTAATTTGACTTTACCATCACCTAATTCAGTAAACCACATATGATTTTCAACATCATAGAGCAGATCATCAGGTAAGTTACACCCGCGTACATTTGCCATTAGCAGCGTCTCCTTAAGTTTAAAATTGAATTAACCGATTGCTTACTTATTTATACTTCCTACCTAGCCGAGAGATCATTCTTGGCACGGACATTTTTAGAAGAGCAACAAAACTCTCCCAATTGAGCATTCTCAAGTTTTCCTGCAACAAAGTAGAAAAGATGTGAAGTAATCAATCCCATCATTTGCAGGCGTTGCAATATTTCAGAGTGCTTAGGTTCCATGGTAATTAGATTATAATGATAAAGCAACTCACGACAGGTTTCTCTACAAGCGTTAAAACTAGCATCGCCTTTTGAGCCTTGTTTATGCAGCGCAAGTAGGCGAAATCCTTCTTTTTTATCATCAGTGGGTATTAAGTCTTTCGCCAGCACCCAATGCTCAAGTATTTCTTCACCTAAAACCAAAAGCCCTTCAGCACTGGTTGATTGATCAGACTCTAAGATGGAGCCTATCTCAGCAAGAGTCCTCATGTGATACCTTTACTTTTCATCAAGCCGTAAGAATCTGAGATATTTTCATGTAGACCAACTTTACGTTTACTTAACCCTAAGGCCAACCCTAAGAGTTGAGTGAAGTAGACAATTTTAACATTGGTTTTTTTACCAAACATTTTCTCAGCACGAATTTGATGCATTTCCAAGCCACTATGGCATGTTGGGCATTCTGTGGCGATAACCTCAGCTCCGGAGGCTTCTGCTGCAAGTAGTATATTCAGCACCAGCTTAGTGGACATATCACTGTCTGAAAGGGTATGAGCTCCACCACAGCAGGCTGTTTTTAATGGGAACTCAACGTTTTCAGCGCCAGCAGTTTCAAGTAAGTCATCCATATAATGAGGCTTGGCGATTGAATCACCGCCACCGGCATCCTTTTCAGGGAAAATATGGCGAGGTCTGGTATACATGCAACCATAGTAATTAGCTACTTTTAAGCCCTTTAAGCCTCCTTTAATTTTCTCCTCAAGCTCATCTTCACCTAAGGCTTTTTTCAACCAATCAAGGGCATGGATAGTTTCAACTGAACCAGGTTCATAGGTTTTATGACCAGCTTTTTCAGAAATTGCTTTGACGACTTCTTGGGATTGCGGATCATTTTCTAAATCATATTCGGCTTTCTTTAAGTTATGGTAACAACCATTACAGGGAGCCATAACCACATCATGATGCATATCATTGGCTGTGATAGACAATATTTTTGCTGATAGATAGGTTTGAATTTTAGGATCAATATTTTTGACCTCCATGGCTCCACAACAATTCCAATCTTCTACTTCTTTAAGGCCTAGTCCTAATTTCTTAGCTACAGCTTTAGTTGATTTATTGTAAGCATGTCCCGTCCCCTCTAATGCACAGCCAGGGTAATAGGCTACTTCTTTATATTTATCTTTTGTATCGGTCATTAAAAACTTGCTCCTGCTTACTTACTTGAAGGTTCACCTGATGGAAGATCGGCTTGCGCTTGTTTAATTATATTAGTTATGTCTAAGTCATCAAGCTTTAAAGATTTACGGTGTTTTTCATTCTGTGATTTTAAATAATCATTCATAGCATCTCTTGAACCTGACCAATTTTTAGTACGTGGTCGTATAAAATTAGCAAGACCAAGACTCATCAACATACCAACTGGTAATCGCCAAATCATTCGCTTGACCATTTCAATCAACCAGTTTTGAAATAAACTTTGTTTGGTTCTAGCAAAAAATTGTCTTATGGTTCTAGACTCTTCAATTTTTCCTGTCTCTAGAATTTGTTCTGTAAAGACTTCATCAAAAATCGTTGAATTAGATTTAGGGGTATGGCCCTTTAATTCAAGCCAATGGGATGTCGCTTTCATTACACCTTCTGGAATCACATCTCGAGGACAAATAGAGGTACATTTATTACAGGAAATACATTGCCAGATGATATCTTTATCACGCAGTAATTCTTCTTCCATACCAAGTCTAATTAAATAGATCCAATGACGCGGGTTAAAATCTGGATTCATAGCGTTAACCGAACAGGTATTGGTACAAGAACCACACTGGAAGCAGCGGTGAATATATTCACCACCTGGAAGTGAGGCAATTTCATCCTGAAGACCTTCGTTGTAATCACTAATGACCCGGGTTTTAATAAAGGTGCTCCAGTGACCTGAAACATCAACACCGTCTATAACCAAATCATCATTAGTGATGAGATTTTCTGGTCTAATCAGTGATTTTTCATGAATTGGCATTAACTTCTCCCGTTCAATTTAGAACGTTTTGATTATCAAAAACCACATACTGGCCTTCGATTGTTTTTAGTCTAGACTTGCCCTTTCTCGATATACCATCGAGCCCGAGAAGTCGACGAATATGCATCATCGGATCCTCAGGATTGGAAAAATCGGCTCTGATATAAGTTCCACCATGTTCACAAATATAATTGGCGTAGATCTGGGCTTGTAGCAGATCAACATATTCCAACACATCTCTGAAAATTCCCTTCTTAGTTAAGTATTGACTCAATTCCATGCGCAAGGTTATGTATGACTGATAGCTGTTATCTATGTCGATATTAATAAAACTACCTTCATCTTGAACATACCATAGCTCACGAAGCACGCCGGTTTGTGAGCTAATATCCCACACCCAACGTAACATTAATGGATAAAGTTCAGGAGAAGCTCCATGTAAAATTTCTGTTGCTAAATCTCTAACCCAGCGATGTTTCTTGTCCTCGGGAAATACTTTGCAGAAGTCTTTAATGCGTTGATCAGTTGTAGTGGTATCTTCAGCGCCCTCAAGTAACTTTCCTATGGCTGTGACCAACACTTTATACTTGGTAATTTCATCTAGGTAGGGCGCAATTCGTCTTCTCACCGTTGGCATAAATGAAAATAAACTCTGCAGAGTTGCCTTATCAGGAGTTTTGTCACTGTTGAAACTAAATGAATCTTTGAAGGCTTCATTTCGTACTTTCAAAGCATAGGTAAAACGTTCAATCCCGCCTTGGGATTCACTTCCCTCTATCAAACAATTCAAATTGTGATCGAGTACTTCTGCACTAAGCTCTAGAACTACAGCATTTAGCTGTGACTCAGGTTTTTTTTTCGATGAGAAAAGACCCACGATTTAGCTTGTTACTTTGATGCTAAATGAGCGAGCGTATTCAACCGCTGACATGGAAGCAGCACTGCCCTGAGCAATTGAATCGTCAATGGTTTCTGGACCCGTTGCAGCTCCCGCCACAAAAATACCGGGACGACTCGTGGCGCCAATGCCACTGTATGAGCTTCCCTTGTCAATAAAACCATGCTGCTCAAGTTTCACATCAAAGGTACTGCTGATAGCGCCATTATCTACATTAGGATCCATGCCTATGGCATGTATTACCATATCAAAAGGAATAGTTATGGGACGTTTAACTAAGGTATCTTCTCCCTTAACGATCAGCCTTTCCCCATCTGATGTCACTTCAGCGATTCGAGATTTGATATATTTAACTTTATACTCTTCCTGACTTTTCCAGTAGTAATCCGTCTCTAACAAACCATAGGTTCTAATATCCATATAATAGATATAGACATGGGATTCAGGGAGTTCTTCTCTTATCTCCATGGCAATATTCGCTGAAACGGTACAACATATTTTTGAGCACCATTCACGTCCAATCTGACGATCCCGAGAACCCACACAAAGTAATATGGCAACACGTTTAGGTTTACGGCCATCACTAGGACAACGTACTCCTGCACCGGATGAAATCATCTGTTCAACTTGAGTAGTGGTAACTACGTCTTCAAAGGTACCGAAACCCCATTCTGGTTTGTTAACAGAATCAAAGTGTGTGAAGCCAGTACAAAGCACCGTTGCTCCAACATTGAGGCTTGTATCATTAGACAGCTTAACTTCAAAGTCACCTTGACCGCCGGTTTGACTTACCACTGTGGCCTCTTTTATAACGGTTATACTTTCGTTGCTCTCTACTCTATCGACCATTGAACCTATGGCATCTTTTGCCCATTCACCACTAGGAACAAGCTTTGCGTATCCCGACAAGATGGGCGCACCACCTAAGCGATCTTCTTTTTCGACTAGAATTACCTTCTCACCCAGTAATGCCAGTGAATGGGCCGCAGATAGGCCCGATGGTCCTGCACCTACAACTAGATATGGTTTGCTCATAGTTTTTGCTCTATTTTAATAAATCCAGGTCCCGAGGTAATCATCTTACGGGGGTCGTATAAGTTTTCAGCATTTCCAGCTTTTACTACTTCTAGATAATCCTCAAATTCTTTCATTGATTTAACGGAGTCAATTCCCATTTTCTCAAGCAGTTGTTCGACTGCTGAAGCATGCCAATGTAATTGCACAATTTTATAAGGGTGGGCACCACAACTCAGGGCTGCAAATTGACAATCTGCCATGACGGGTACTTCAATTTTTTCACCCGCTGCCTGGGCAATCCACTGACTTTTATCAAGGGTAGTAATACAACCTGTGTCATGACCAATCATTACATCGGTATGAGCTTCATCTTGTACGACTCTTAGCTTTCTATCGATGGCATAAGAACGTGTAAATTCACGTTCAGAGATAATATGTCTAAATCCAAATCCACAACAATCGTACCAGGTAGAGTAATCAATAACGTTAGTTCCAAGTGTCTGCATAAGGCCCGTTGAAACAGCTACTCGGTTACCGTCCATGACGGTGTCATCATAGATCACATCTTCAGGCACCATTTTATATACATGACAAGCGGGATGGATCGTTGAACGAATATTACTGCAATCAATTACTTGATGATCTTTAATATCATCACGCTTTACATGTAGCCATTCTGAATAATGAATGATTTCTTCAGGGATCAATAACTTGCCATCAACCAATCGACCAAGCTTTGCAAGAATCTTTTTAACGGTCTCTCTTAATTTAGCTGAATGAAGTAAATAACCACGTATTTCCTTGTAATTACCAAAGGAGGTTCCACAATGTACTAGAGGGAAAAAATGGCCATCAGGCAGCCCTTGGGCACGACCTGAAACATAAGCTTGATGGAAATTACGTAAGAACACAGCGGCAAGACTTTCAATATTGCCAATTCCTGAACCATGATAGTTCCAAGCGGTACAGGAGGTCTGGTCCGTTTCATCAAGATAATCGATATCCATTTTATTCATCAACCATAATAGCGATGTTGGATATCCGGGTATATTGCCACACTGTCCACAGGATTTATGATGCCACAATCTATCGCTAGGTATTTTTTTATCCCAACCATAGAGGGTTTTCGCCATTTTTGGCTTATTTCCATCATTGACTCGGTGTACAACTATCTCGCCTTCTTTTTCCAGTTGCCACATGATATCCCGTACATCTTCCACGCGATCTTTATTGGTCAACATTGAACGACGATCAATTTTTTGATCGACCCAGTTTGTGGCAATACGGGCATCATGGGCAGATAAATTGGCATCAGTCCATTCGGAACCATGTCCGGTTATGTGTTCACCATTTTGTTGGTTATCTTTATTCATTAGAATTTTTCCTCGTTATAAAAAATAAAAAGACTGCTTAAGATTTTCGACGCTGATTTGCTTAATCATCATCATCTTCATCTTCTTGTTCATCTTCCCATTCTTCAAGATCATCGCGTTTTTCATCCATAAAATCATCGATAACATCAAATAGATTTTGATCWWTTRWWYCMWSWWRATCGAGTACACCCGTGGCTTCCCAAATGGTAAATAGCTCAACAGATGTTTTAAGATTGACTTCCCAAGCTGTTTTGGTGGTATTAAGCGTTGGCATGGGTATAGCTTCACGTAGTAATTTTAAAGGCGCATCAATTTTGGAAATATTAGGCCCCCAATCTGGAAAGCTCTCAGCATTAATCATATCCGGTGCTAATTGATTGCCTGTGGATATTAATTTCAACATCACTCGACTGAAAGGCCGCAATACTGCTTTAGCCGATTCCATATTGTGTTTAATGGCAGTCTCACGCATTACCATGATCAGTCCACCGGGAGAATTTCCAAAGGGACAACGAGCCGCACAGGTATAACATTGAGCACAGGACCAAATTTTTTCTTGCATGGCATCATAGATACCTTCAAGATTTTCAGTCCAAAGCAGTTGTACTATTTCCCTTGGACTAAAGTCATAATAGTGGGCTGCTGGGCAGGTTGCAGTACAAATGCCGCAATTTAAACAACCATTTAATTCATGGTCATAGCGCATATCATTTTGAATATCATTGAAAACTTCTTCCAGCTTTTCGTAATCCACCTCAGGTTCATCACTCAGGGGATCACCATAAAATTGTTGAACTCTGGTGCTAGTTGATTCGCTCATATTTGGTTTCTTTTTTAGATGTTTTGGGTTCTTTTTTAAACATTAATAGGTAAGTACTTTTGTATCATCATCTTCCATGATCTGCTCGATAAGATAAGCCCCACCTACAACACCTGAACATTCTGGGATTAAATCATCTTCGGTCATATCGAATAAATCAAGATTAGGTGAACAACAGTAAAATTTAGCACCTGCTTCGTGGGCATCTTGAATAAAAGAATAAACAGACTTAGGGGAACCTTCCTTCACAAAAAGATTTTCAGCAACTCCTTTTTTCATTAATTTGCCAGCAGTAGCCGTACAAATAACTTCAACCTCATACTCCATTGCCGCAGCAACACTGGCTTGAAAGATAGGTGCGCCTAATTCTTCGCCGTTACTTGGGTCAGTATTTAACATGATAATGATAAGTTTTTCAGCCATCGAAATCTCCTAAGAGTTTATTATTTTGTTGGTGTATTAGGTTAAACTAATATAAATAAGATGTTTCTGCAAATTTTAACGAGATTATTTTGAAAGTTTAGACTAATTAATCCATCAGGGCAGTTGCTTGAATCAGTCCCGTCATGATCAAAACCAGACTATCTTCGACATTTTTCACTTGAAAGCGCAGCGCATCAATGGTTTCTCCTGAATTATCAGGGGACTCTTCAAATTCCATCACAAGGTCTTCAATCATGGCCGGTTTTATGCCGGGATGACCAACAAAGCCAAAGCTGTTGCTACCAATTTGAAATAAAGCCACTTCTCCCTCGGATGTTTTGGATAATATTAGAGCATCGGGAGGTAACACTGGCTTATCTCTCATATAAGTGATCAGTGGATAAGTTTCAGGCAAAAAACCATGCAGTGCACTATCTTCACACCTATAGGCTTGGGTGACGGCTGAGGTAAAATCCGTTGATTCGGTAGAACCGCCCGCGGCAATGGCTAGAATTTGTGCGCCAAGTCCTATACCGATAACAGGCTTATTGTGCTCTAGACAGTATTTTGCTAAATCCACTTCCTGCTGAAGATTAGGCACATCACGTCCCCCCGCCGTACCCCAAGGGCCACCGCCTAAAATGACTAAACCTTCTGCTATCTTTTCTGGTGCAGGAATAGAGGTAATCTTTACAAAGGGGCGACAATAATTAAAGCGTATTCTTCTGCCTTCAAAATGATCTTCCATGAGACCCAAATATTCTGCGGAGGTGTGTTGTATCACGAATAGTTGTTTCATTGCTTGAGTGCCTCATTAAGACTGGTAATAAAATGCTCTGGCGTAACACTCATTAAATTCACATCAGCTCTTTCAAAGAAAGTCCTGACAGAGCCCTCCAACTGATCAATAAAAACGCCTTTTAGATGGGCTTCTAGATCGTAAATTATTCTAGGGGGGGATATAAATAAATCGCCGGTAAAAGCAACTTCACCAAGACGGTTTTGAGTGGCTCCTTCTAACTTAAGGTAACACTCAATCAAGCCACCAGGACTTTGACAACTACCTTTTTTCATCAGAGAGTCATTTATGGTTCTATCAATTTCTTCAACAAAGTCGTCCTGTCCAATTTCATCATCATAATATTCCTTTGCAAGGGCAACTTCCTGTGCTGAGAAATTCCCCTTCTCCGCTTGAAGGTTAAGCGCTTCACAAATACCGGCCGTTAATTCCTCTCTGATCACGTCAAGTGAAGGTGTTTTATCTCCGAGTAGTTGACGTAAGGTTGTTACTCTTTGACCTGCATCCTTTAGATTATGCTTAGCTAGTTTAGCAGCAGGAATATGAAGAGCTGCGACCATATGAGCTGGATTCATATCCACCAACACCGTGCCTTGGAAAAATAATGTATCACCATCAAAAAAGCCACCTGTACCCGATATTTTACGTCCATCCACTTCGAGATCATTTCTAGGTCGAAAACGCACGTCAAGTCCAAGTCTAGACAATCCAGAAGCTGCTGCTTCGCATAGGATTTTAGTAATATCCGCTAATTGACCTGCTGGTAAATTCTTCCGACTGATGGCAAGCTCCCAGCCCAGTTGACCAGGATCTAAAAATATAGCGCCGCCACCGGTAATTCGACGCACAATTTCAATGTTGTTTTGCTTACAATAAGCGAGATTAACTTCATGACTTAATATCTGGTGACGACCAATTATCGCAGCAGGATTAAAGCGCATGAAACGTAATGTATCGCCTGCTTTATCTTGTTGATGAAGCTCCATCAAGGCTTGGCCTTGGGCGATATTCATACGACCGTCACCGAGATCGGTATCGATTACTCTTATAGGAAATTTTGTAGGCATGTATATTATTAACCTTTGGGTATGTATTAGTAATGTTGAATAACGGGGATATTAAGCTGCTTACGGGCCTTTTTAATATCTTTCTTCTTTAGCTCAAAGGGAAAGCTTGATATATCACTCGGAGGACTATCACCATAGGGTCTATCACAGGCCGAAATATCATCCCGCACTTTCCCAGGGCATCCTGAGGTTCTAAAGGCAGTTCCATCATCAATGATATTCGATAACTCTGAAGCAGCCATTCCATATTCAGCTACTCTCCCTTCTGAATCAAACTTCATATGCTCGACTCGAACATCACAATAATCAATTAAGTAGCGGGCAAGTTGTACACGACGCCATTGGGATTTTGGCGTAGCTGGCAGATGATCCATTAGCGAGCCTTTTTCTGGGAAGAAGCAGAACATATGACTGTGTCCGCCCATATCCACTAGTTGCTGAACCAGATTGAGCACTTCAAATTCTGTCTCTCCCATGCCAACAATGATATGAGCACCAAATTTATTCTTGCCGTAAATATCCTGGGCATCTCGCAATATCTCCCAGTATTTTTTCCAAGTGTGGGGAGATTGAACGCCCTTGCCTCTTGTTCTATCGAATAACTCTGGTGTGGCCGCGTCCAAAGCAACGGTAAAGATGTCTGCACCCAAGTCTCTCATTTGCTGGACATCTCCCCGAGTCATAGTGGTTGGGTTAGACAGGATAGAGACGGGCACAACTTCAGGGGCGATTTTATCCGTCCACATTTTTAGCACAGTTATGCTATCAGCATCAGAACGGGGATGGGTAATCATTGAAATACACATGCGGTGAAAAGGTGTCTTATCTCCATCTTTAGCAACGATATCAATGACTTTGTCTGTGGGTACCGACGGCCAATCTACACGAATGAAGTTTCTATCGGCGTAATCACGCTCAGCTTCTCTATGACGGGCTAAACCACAGTAAGCACAATTTGCACGGCAACCCTCTGGGTAAGTGAGTAACAAGTTCAAGCACCGAGTACATTCACAGCGGTACATTTTGCCATTGGTCACACCTAGAGTGATGGCAGCTGCTGTGGACATCTGCACATATTCAGGTGAGCGCATATTTGGCGTTAGCACATTATAGTTAGGGCGATATAGCCCCTTAGGCGTGATATCGTTAACCTTTACTGGCTTGCCATTTTTAAATTCCTTAGAAGGCACTTCAGGAGCACGTGGCTGCATTTCGACCTTAGAGTTAAAGGTATGTTCATCCGAGGCATCTGTTTCAGCAGGTTGAGATTTATGTTCAATACAGCCCATAATATTTCCTTAAATTTTTTTATTTAAATACAATTTTTTAAATGCTTATTCTTTAAATAAGCAATGATCGTTATTCATCGGGTTTGCGCTTAATACCTTACGCCGAGCAAGGTGTTTTCATTGCTCCGCTTTTCACATCCCCTGTCTTAATTGAACAGCAGGCATGGGCTTGGGTAAAGGGTCTGCCAATAGCACCCGCCACCTGAGCAATACCATCCGCTGGAAAGGCAATGCCATCAAGACCTGCCATCACGGCGTAAGTATCAGTAATTCTTTTGTGCATTCCTGCGGGTCTCGCACAACCTAGAAGAATTTGCTTATCACCGAGTCGCTTGCGTGACTGTAAAAATATTTCGCCAACATCCCTAGTAGCGGGTGTAACAAAAGTGCCAGGTTTTGAATAAAATGGCATAATCACAACCAACACTAAAGCTGCTATGTCATAGCGAGAAATAATATCCAGCGCATTGGCTTCACCGAGAAGTTTTCCATAGTGCAAACCAATGACGATATGGGGAGAAATTTCCATTTTTGTTGATGTTAAAGCTGCCAAGGTTGCTTCAAAATCGTCAACACTGCGGTTAAGGTGATACACCTCGGTTATGGTTTCTTGAGCGCCAATCACATCCATCATGGCGGTATCAACGCCTGCCGACTCCATTTGTTTAGCCGAATGTTCATCGGTTAAAGCTGTATGAATAGCGATTTTAAGATGGGGAAAGTCTGTTTTTAGTTTTTCTAAGACGGGGTAATAACGACCATAATTGATTTCATTCTTTTTGTTCGAACCACCTGAAAGTAAAAATCCCTGAAGGTTTTGCATCATGATCATACTTCTCACCAAACGATCTAGGTCGTGAGGTTTGATTACGGGTATCATGGGTTCAAGTATTTTGGTTTGACAGTGGTCGCAATTCAGAGCACAGCCTGCACCTGTGATAGAGAAAGCAGGGAAACTATTGCTAGAGCAGCCTTTCAATTCCGTGCTCGAATATTCTTTAAAGGTTGGCGTCGAGAACCGAATCGGCCGCTCGATGACAGAGGAAGACCTTGCTTGAAACTTCTGGATCAATTGATGATCGAGTTCAGCATCCTCCAGTTCTTCAACATCTGATATTGCATCTAACCAATTCATTTAGCACCTATACTTATGATGATGTTTATAGCTTAGCACACTGCCATTTTTATGACTTCGTCCCTAACCGTCCCTGTACTTATATCGTCTTCAAAACCTGTAAGCCACTGAGGCTCAACTTCATCTTCGTCTATTAAGTCACATTCAAATGACTCAAAAATCTCTTTTGCTTTCTCATTAAGAGGAACTGACACATCTGCTGCAATTAATTTTCCCCAAAGACCTGCCCAACATCGAACAGTTGTCCAAGGATTATAACCACCTCCCCCGAGGATGATAGTTCGAGGCGAACTAGCAATTAAACTATCCACTGCATCCCATAAACCCTTGTTGCTTAAAGACATTTTTGATAAAGGATCGCCTGCTAGAGCATCAGCACCTGTGGTAATCACCACAGCATCCGCCTTGATCTCGTTGATTTTAGAAAGAAGAATGTTCTGCATTAAATAATCTAATTCAAGATCGTTAAAGTTTTGCGGCACAGGTAAATTGATCCTCTGACCAGTTACTATGTCTTCGATCTTTCCTGTGTAGGGCCAGCGTTTTTCCTCGTGAATGGACATGGTCCAAACTTTTGAATCATCCAAAAAGGCCTTTTCGACCCCATCACCATGATGGGCATCTAAATCAACGTAAGCAATGGACGTTAGGCCTTGATCTAATAAGCCTAGAATAGCAAAAACCGGATCATTGAAATAACAAAAGCCATGGGCCCTATTTGGCATACCATGATGGGTGCCACCTGAGGGATGAAAAGCAACCCCACCAGCTGCAACCAATTCTGCCGCTCTCAAACTACCACCCACAGTGGTAGCGGCACGTTCGTACAACCCTTTGAATAAAGGATTCTCCATTGTTCCGAAATTGTAGCGTTCTCGAATATCCCGTTCAACTTTACCCGCTTCATCAGCATCGATGATTGCTTGAATGTAATCTGCATGATGATAGCGAGTCAGAGTCTTAAAACTTGCAGGGCAACTATGGACAATATCTTGTTGATTTAACCACCCCATGGCTTGGCAAAGATCCACCACATTACTCACTCTTTCTCCAGAAAGAGGATGTAGCTTACCGAAAGATTTTTTTCGATAAATATTGCTTGTTATGAAAAATGGGCTAGCACTTTTCATATACTATGCAGTCTGTAGGGCTTTTTCATGTAACAAATCAACAAAGAATTTCTCTTTTTTATCAGCTATATTGAATTTAACTTTGAACTATATAAGCATATTATGATATACAGATATAACAATTAATATCAATTAAAATATTAAGACAATAAAAAACACACAGATCAAACACAAATTAACTATTAAAGAGAGGAATTTTAATGTCTGAAGCAACCGAAAAAAGCATGTCCATTATTGTTACAAAAGGCGCACTTGATTGGGCATACCCTCCTTTTATTTTAGCCACTACAGCTGCTGCCATGGGTCTTGATGTCACCATGTTTTTTACTTTCTACGGTCTTCCTCTGCTTAAAAAGGACCTTGATCTAAAACTGACCACCCTTGGTAATCCAGCTATGGAAATGCCAATGGCTGGTATGCATATGGCCATGCCTAATATATTAGCTGCCATGCCTGGTGCATCAGCTGGAGCAACAGCTATGATGAAAAACATGATGAAAAAGAAAGGTGTTGCTACCATTGAAGAATTAAGGGAAATGTCAGTTGAAGCTGATATCAATCTAATTGCCTGTCAAATGACTATGGACTTATTTGAATATTCTGAAGATGAAATGATTGATGGTATCTCCATTGGTGGAGCTGCTACCTATATTGAAGTCGCTACAAAATGTGATATCAACTTATTTATATAAATTATTTACTCAAAAATTAACAAGACAAAGGAACAAATCATTATGGAATCAAACAAAACACTTGATGCTAAAGGCCTAAATTGCCCAATGCCTATACTCAAAGCGAAAAAAGCCTTAAAAGAACTTGAAGTTGGCCAAGTATTAGAAATTATTGCAACGGATCCTGGCGCAGTTGCTGATTTTGGTGCTTTTTGCAGAACTACTGGTAACGAATTAGTTGGCGATAACCAAGCTGATGGTTTATTTACATTTTATATAAAGAAAAGTTAAGTTTCAGTATCTATAATAACGAACATTTACAGGCATCAAACAAAGGTTTTACAAAAGTTCGTTGCTTGTAAGCGTCGTTTGTAAGTAAAGGAACAATAATAAAAATTAAGTAAGGGAACTAAAGCAATGCGTTTTACCAATTTCATCCTATATCGCAGCATACAAAGTTTGCTGTTCAATATGATGCGTGGTATTCGCCGTGGAACTTCTCGAACAGACCGATTTAAACTACTACTGCGTGGCCGACTTTGGTTCTTTATCGCCATGCTTGTTGGCGCTTTCTTACTCAACCTACAAACGCCCGAAGGCATAACTGATGCTGGTTACAGAGTGCTTGTTATGTCTATTGTGGCAACAATTCTATTTGTTACCGAACCCATACCCTTACCCGCTGTAGCCCTATTGATTATGGTGGGTCAAGTTCTGTTACTTGGAACAAACTCCAATGATGTCGCTAAGAGTATCATGAGCGATAGTGTTCTATTTATCATGGGTTCTTTAATGTTAGCGGTAGCTATTGTTAAACAAAACTTAGATAAACGCATCGCCTTTTTCATCGTTAAATTAACGGGCACCAAAACCAGTCACATCTGTGTTGGCATATCCGTAATATCTGGCCTAATGGCTTCAGTTGTCGGTGAACATACAGTGGCTGCTATGATGCTGCCCGTTGCCTTAACCTTGATCAAGTTGACGAATGACGACCCCAAACAGGTTAGCCAACTTGCCGCAGCGCTGCTCTTTTCAATCGCCTATGGCTGTGCTGTTGCGAGTATTAGTACGCCCTCTGGAGGTGCAAGAAACGCCATCATGATCGGCTTTTGGCATGACTTTTTTTACGATGCATCAAAGCCTGAAACCTATAAATATCTAGTGGATTATGTAAGCTGGATCCTCTACTGCTTTCCAATGTTTTTAATGCAGCTAGTGGTGACTTCTTTCATACTCAACCGCTCTTTTACCCCTGAATATAAAAACCTCAACCGTTCCATCGTAAAACTAAGGATTCAGTTAGCTGAGCAAGGGAGAATGGGTGTGGGTGATTGGAGTACCATTGCTATCTTTTGTACCACCCTCTATGGCTGGATAATGTACTCTGACACCATTGGTCTTGGTACCATTGCTTTAATGGGTAGCTTAGCCTTTCTGGTTTTGGGTCTCGTTAAATGGGAAGATATCAATACCAACGTCAATTGGGGTGTGATCCTGCTTTATGGCGCTGCAATATCTCTCGGTATTCAAATGAAAGACACGGGAGCTGCAACTTGGTTAGCAAACGACCTAATTAATTTATTGTCTACCGTTGGTGCCGATAGTGGCCCAAGCTTATGGCTGGCGGTTTCAGTTCTGACCACTGTAGTTACCAACACCATGAGTAACGGAGCAGCTGTGGCAATGCTTGGTCCCGTAACCTTAAATATGTCAGTGGTTGTGGGAGAAAGCCCTCTACTTATGGGTTATATAACAGCCATCTCCTCATCTTTCGCTTATCTTACCGTTGTTGGTACTCCGGCCTGTACTATTGTTTATTCATCAGGTTATTTAAAAGCATCAGATTTTTTGAGAGTTGGATGGAAAATGGTGATATCCTCTACAACCTTGTTAATGTTATTTGCCTATTTTTATTGGCCATTACTGGGTTTATAAATACATTTTCAATAAGTTTATCAAAAAAGAATTAATCAGTTAATAGATGGATTAACGCTTTGGAGAATGATTTGAAAGACAATTTAGAAAATAAGACTTTTAAAGTGCTAGTGTGTATTGATGGTACTGATGAAAGCTATCGAGGCTTACGTTATGCGGTTCGTTTAGGTTCTGGCACCGATGCCAATATAACGCTTCTGTACGTGCGTTCCGTTGATAAAGATCTCCATACCGATGGTCTAGATATGAGAATGGCTCGTGAAAACATGCTCGATTGGGGCCTAGAAATGCCCGGTATGGCAGCTTTAAAGCGTGGCCTTGATATGCTGGTTGATATGGACTATATGGACAGGGATTGGTGTTCTGAAACATCACATGTTGATATCCAAGGTGATCCCCTTGGTGACAACCTGGTTAAATATACCTGTGATGATGGTCGTAAAGTAACGCTCAAATTAATTGTAGCTCCCTCACCTGATCTGGGCATTTTAGACGAGAGTGATCTGGAAGACTACGACATCACCATTGCCTCAGCTTCTGATCCTGAAAAAGAAAATGAACTGTCTATTTCATTTACAAGCTCTGTCACTGATCGAATTGCAACTGAATCTCGCAATACAGTAATTATCGCTAAGGCCCTTGAAGAAAACCACGGCCACCTAGTTTGTTTAAATGGCTCAAAGGCATCCCTTAATACTGCCAGAACTGATGCTATTTTGGCTAATCGTTGTAATTGTCCCATCACTCTGTTTAGTGTGGCATCAGATGCCACGGAAGTACCCGCGGCCCAAGCCATTATAGACGAAGCTAAGAATGCCATTAAAGCTGATGGTTATGAAATTGCAGGTGAGAAAATTGCCATAGGTGATCCAGTGGAAGAGATCATTGAGGAAGGAAAAAATTACTCGCTGATTGTTCTCTCAGGAGAACCGAAGGTGGGTATTAGACGTTTCTTTAAATCCAGCTTGATTTATCAGATCCTCGATCAGGCGCAGAACTCTGTGTTATTAAGCCGCTAGTTGGGAGGGCTTTCAGCAGTATGCCAGGCAGTAAGTATTTCGGCTTCTTTCTGCTTTGAAATTCCTGCTCTTAACGACTTTCTTCTCGCCTCGCTTAAACCACCAAACCAAGTTAAGGTATCTTGAACCGTTTCGGTCCTAGATCGAATCACTAGCCCTTGCCTTTCAGCTTTATTTACGCTCACCTGAGACAAGCCAGCCATTTCACTTTGACGGGGAATCCAAACAGGCATATTGCTCCAGGGAGTTACATTTTTTTCTTCTAAAAAATCGGCATCTACCCAAGTAAAAGATGCATTGCTGCCTGAGGCCTGTTTACAAAAATTCAACATATCTAAACTCGTCTCAGTATTCATAGCTGAGGTAGCATTAAATATCCCCATGGTCTTTTGTTCCAGACAATGAATGATAAAAGCTCCTAAGTCGCGTACATCAATATATTGCACAAAATCCTTGCCATCACCTGGAGAAAGCACTTCTCCACCCTTAGCCACTCTAACAGGCCAATAGGTATATCGATCTGTTCTATCTCTGGGCCCTACGATTAATCCTGGTCGAATTATTGTGGTTTTGTTATTGAAGTTAACTTCAGCAGCCTGTTCAGAATAAGCTTTGAGTGGACCGTAGGTTTCGCCGTTTATGGATTCCACTGTTTTATCTTTTAAAGTAACCACAGAAGATTCTTCATTAAGTCCAATTTTATTAAAATCTTTGTATACTGATATGGAGGATATGAACAGATATTGATCACATTGATTTTGTAGTTGCTTAGTGGAGGCATCGACTATTCTTGGCACATAACCCGAGGTATCAATGACACAATCCCAGTGTCGACCATTTAAGTTATCTAATCCTGTTCCTATCTTTGGATCACGGTCTCCGATAATTGTCTCTAACTCAGGAAATAGCCCTTCCTTTGATCGCCCTCGGTTGAAAAGAGTAACCTCATGGCCCCTTGCTATGGCATGGCTTACAGTGTGTGGTCCTAGAAATCCTGTGCCACCAAGAAATAAAATTTTAAGAGGTTTCTTAGCCGTTGGAACAAGATTACTTTTATCCTTTGCAAAAGTGTTGGTCATTTTCAGTCCTGCAGTAGCGGCAAGTGATGCTGATAATGTTGAGGTGATAAACTGTCGTCTTGTACTCATTGGAACTCCGTACTATTTTTATATAACATTTCTAAATAATATTACCTAAATAAAGTCTCTACATTTTTTCATTAAAATTAGTTTCAGGTTTCCTTGGATTGATTAGCTTCAGCAGAGCGGCCAAGAAGTAGGCCGACCATAGCCCAACAACCTGCTATAGCTGCACCCACAACAGCGATAGCTGCCATTCCTAATCCCAATATCTGAGTCAGACCGGTAAATCCCCAGCCCCAAAAAACATCACCACCACGATAGACTACAACATCAATGATCGGTTTAGCTTTGAAACGGGTTTCCTGATCAACATAGGTAAATAGCATCTCTCTTGCTGGTCGAGTAATCGCATAATTTCCTCCGCGTCTAAAGATTTGAAGTAATACCACCACGGACAATAAAGGAACCATAGCAACTGAGAGCAAACCACCCATAACAATGATTGGAATAACGGCCAAAGTCCAACCGAGACCAAGTTTTGTGGACAGGCGTGATGTTATGAATAACCCACCTACAATGGTCAAAGTATTGGTAGCAAGATCGATCAAAGCCCAAATTTCAGTGCGTTCTGTACGACTATAATCTGACATTAAATTTTTCAGTTCTAGATAAATAAAAGTACCGATACCTGTGTAGATAAATAAAAATAAAGCAATGCCTAACAAGAATCTGTTTTGTAATAACAGTTTAAAGCCGGCAAAAGGGTTACCACCCACTGTCTGCATAAGTTGCATCTGACCGGTATGGTTTTCATTGCCTAGTTCATCTTTTTTAATTTTTTGTAAATAGAATATTATGGGTAAGGTAAGAAACAACATGCCACTGGCAATTAACATAAGATTGTAAGTACCAATACCAGAAAATAATAAAGGAATAGAAGGGCCTGCAATGGCACCAATACTTGCGCCTGTAGTGATAATTCCAAACAATCTTTTTGATTGTTCTTTGGTGTACAAATCGGCCATGAAGCTCCAAAAAACCGATAAGGGAAATAAGCTAAAAACACTCACCCAAATATAAAAAGCTTTATCAATCAGTTGTGCATCGGTCATGTTTTGGGAGATCAGATAAAAGAGCACAAAAGTTATCGAGAAGAAGGTATAAACCGATGGCACCAAATTCTTCAGTGATATTCTCGAAACTGAAAAACCATAACCTGCAACAACAGCAAAGCTGAAGAAGAAGTTAATCGTCCAAAGCATACTGACTTCAGCATCAGACCAGTCACTAGACATAGCGTCACGCACCGGCCTCAAGGTATAATAGGAAGCCATTAGGATCAGCACCAGTGTGAATGATACTATGGTTGCTTTGACTTCATTAGCTTCAACTTTGGATATTATTTTTAGTAAATTACTAATCGATCTATCATTATTATTTTTCATTTATCTAACCTATCTAAATAAAGTGAAAATGTAAAGAAGTGTAGCCTGAAGAGTTAATTGAACTCTTCAGGCTTTGAACTTGGATAGGCTAACTAGGTTAAGTCAGATCTTGATGTGGAGCGGGTATATAATTAGTTAAATGGATGTCTCAGAATAATCGTTTCGTTGCGATCAGGTCCTGTTGAAATAATATCAATAGGCGCGCCTACTAGTTCTTCAATTTTCTTAATAAAGTTAATGGCATTAATGGGTAATTGATCAATATTTTTAGCACCAGCTGTAGTTTCAGACCAACCAGGTAATTCGATATATTCAGGTGTTACCGCAGCAAAACCTTCTGCACCACAAGGCATAGCAGTTTGTTTTTTACCATCACAAGTATAAGAAGTGGCAATTTTTATTGTTTCTAAGCCATCTAAAACATCAAGCTTGGTTAAGCAAAAGCCAGTGATTGAATTAATTTGTACTGCTCTTTTAAGCGCGACGGCATCAAGCCATCCACAGCGACGAGCACGTCCTGTTGTGGCACCAAATTCATCTCCCACACGAGCTAGGGTCTCACCTGTCTCATCAAATAGTTCTGTTGGAAAGGGGCCGCCACCAACGCGAGTGGTATAAGCTTTGGTAATTCCCAATACATAATCGATGTAACAAGGGCCAACTCCAGTGCCTGTGGAAGTACCACCTGCAGTGGTGTTTGAAGACGTCACATAGGGGTATGTTCCATGATCAATATCTAATAAAGAACCTTGAGCACCTTCAAATAAAATGTTTTCACCTGCATCACGATTTGCATGAAGAAGCTCAGTGACATCATCCATCATGGGTAGTAGTTCGCGGGCATAAATAACCACTTCTTCCATCAATTGTTTGTGACTAATCGCCTCAACACCGTAGTACTGGGTTAGGGAAAAATTGTGATAATCTAGAATGTCAGTAAGCTTTTCAGCAAACGAGTTCAGATCAGCCAGATCAGCAACACGCAAAGCACGTCTTGAAACCTTATCTTCATAGGCAGGGCCAATTCCTCGACCGGTTGTGCCAATAGCAGCTTTACCAAGTTTGGCTTCCCGAGCATGATCTAGGGCTTCATGGTAAGAAAGAATCAATGGGCAAGAAGGACTAATTTTTAAACGATCTCGAACAGGTATACCAGATTCTTCAAGTCCCTTGATTTCCTTTAACAAAGCCTTAGGAGACAATACCACTCCATTGCCAATTAAGCAGGTAACATTTTTCCGTAGAACTCCAGAAGGAACTAGATGTAGTACTGTTTTTTCACCCTCTATGACTAGCGTATGACCAGCGTTATGCCCGCCTTGAAAACGCACAACAGAACTAACTGATTCGGTAAGCAGATCAACAATCTTGCCCTTACCTTCATCACCCCATTGAGTACCTAGTACAACAACATTTCTTGCCATAATATTTATCTATACCTAATCGTATAATTCTGGAACAAACACCTAGGAAAAACTAGTCCTAGAAAAGAAAAAGGCGAATTGTACGCCTCCTTTTAGAGAAAATCAGTCTATTTTTAATAAAAATGAGTATAATTTGTGCAGTGTTAAATTTTTAGCCTAGAGTATAAAGCAATAACAATCCGACCAGCATGCTCATCAATCCAAATATTCTTATCTTTGATGATTCAAACTCTGCAATATTACGTAGCATTTCTTTCCATTTTTTAGGACTTGCAAAGGGCATAAGTCCTTCAAAAATAAGCAGTAATGCTAATGCAGTTAAGAAATCAGTGCCATTCATTATGACTCGTCCTTGCCTGTTAACAGGTATAAAGCACAAATCCGGGCAAGACCCGGATTTGCTAGTAATCAGAACTGAAGACTACTATTTCTTTTTATCACCTTTAGCATCTTTCATAAATTGAAAGAACTCACTATCGGGCTTAATAACCATTAGATCCTGATTATTGTTAAAGGACTTGTCATAGGCCTCAAGGCTTCGAACAAAACCAAAAAAGTCCGCGTCTTTATTGTAAGCTAACGCATAAATATTAGCGGCTTCGGCATCAGCCTTACCTACTATAATTTTCGCATCACGATCGGCATTTGCCTGAATAACCGTGGCTTTTCTGTTGGCTCCAGCCTCAATGATTGCAGCTTCTTTTTTACCATTCGAACGAAATGCTGTAGCGACTCTATGACGCTCTGAACGCATTCGTTCATAAACCGTATCACTAATTGCCACAGGATAGTTCACCTGTTTAACTCTTACATCAATTATTTTGACGCCAAGTTCAGGGGCACTTTCATTTGATCTAGCTCGGATATTTACCATCATCTGAGCTCTTTCACCTGAGATGGTTTCCTTAACGGTATTTTTACCCACTTCAGCACGTAAATTGGTATTAACGATACGCTCAAGTAGGTTTTCAGCTCGACTATTATCATTTTGAGTTCTTATATAAAACTGAGCGTAGTCTGCAACGATCCATTTGACATAAGTATCAACCACCAGGGCTTTCTTCTCATTCGTCATCACTTCTTGAGGTCTGCCATCCATGGTTTGTAATTTGGTATCGACATAGATGACCTTATCAATAAACGGCCATTTGAAATGTAGACCTGGATCACGCACGACAGCTACTTCAGTATTTTCAACTTTTTGAATTTTACCAAAATGTAATAACAAACCTTTTTGCCATTCATTAACCACAAAGAATGAATTTGATCCGATAACCATGAGGATCATTAGAACTAAAACTGCCAATGTTTGCTTGGGACTCATAATATTTTCCTCCTTAGTTGTTTTCAGTTGAAGTACGATTATTTTTAATTAATTGATCAAGGGGTAGATACATCATATTGTTCCCCCCCTCCACATCAATAATCACTTTATTGACCCGGCTATAGACTCTTTCCATGGTTTCAATATAGAGACGCTGACGTGTTACTTCAGGTGCTGCGTGATATTCAGGTAATAGCTTTTCAAACTTGGCCACATCACCTAAAGCCTTGGCTATTGCTGATTCTTCATAGGCTTTTGCTATTTCTAATGCCTTAGCAGCGTTACCTTCAGCAAGTGGAACCACTTGATTTTCATAGGATTGAGCAGTGTTAATGTATCGTTCTTCATCTTCTCGGGCTTTAATAGCGTCTTGAAAAGCAGCTTTTACCTGAGAAGGAGCATCAGCTTCTTCAAGTGTCACTTCGGTCACTATCAAACCTGTATTATAGGACTCCATAATCTTTTCGAGTAGCACTAGGGTATCGCTTTTAATCACTTCACGACCCGTTGTGATAATATCATCCATTATCGCATTACCCACTACTGCGCGCAGAGCACTTTCAGCAGCTTGAGTGATGGTACCTTCAGGTGACGTGACATTGAATAAATAATCCTTAGGACTATCGATACGATATTGCACACCTAGTCTAACGATAACGATGTTTTCATCCTTGGTTAGCATAATGCCTTCCACGCTGGTACGTTCAATAGAACTAATATCTACTTTTTCAACGCGATCGATAAATTTCGGTAGCCAATGTAATCCGGAACCTACTGTATCGTGGTAAGCACCAAAGCGGAGCACGACACCTCTTTCTTTTTCATCAACGGTGTAAAAACCAGAAAGAAGGTAGACGGCGACTATGATAAATAAAAGGATATACAGACCAGCTTTACTGATAGGTGACTTTATAGAAGTTCCACCTGCGTTGCCTTTTTTATTTCCACCAGAACCAGAGCCCATAACCTGTTTCCAGAGGTTTTTAAGCATTTCTTCCAGATCAGGTGGCCCACCACCTTGGTTGTTTCTATTACCCTTATTGCCCCAAGGATCTTTATCCTTGTTGCCATTTCCCGGTTCATTCCAGGCCATAGTGTTTCTCCAAAATATAAAAATTACAATAATGAGGGTAAAACACCCTCCGTTAACTAAATATTTTCTTTATCATCTCTTTTCTTTAAACAATAGCTACATAATAAATGGGCTACAGAACAATTACCACTGTTGATTAACATCAGATTGTAAGGTAATCCTACTTAGGATCCTTGTACTGATCCAAATCAAGGTGCAAATTTTGTTTTAAGCGTTGCCAATCAGATACTGCTAAATTAATCGATAATTGCAAAGAGCCATCATCGAGATATGTTTCTTGTCGAATTGCCTCTAAGTGGAATAATAAACCACGTAGCTTACCGAGTTCAGGAGGAATTGTGATATTACAAATAACTCTATCACCCGCAACTAGTCCAGCTATGGCTGCAAGCAAAGCCTCTATACCCTTGGCTGTTTTTGCTGAAACTCTTATTTCTTCAATTTCCTGATGCTCATTATACATAACACCGGTTTTTATATCACTGAGCAGATCTACCTTGTTCATTACCTTAACTAGGGGAACTTTTCCTGCTCCAATGTCAGTGAGCACCTTTTCTACAGATTCTGCCTTCTCCAGCCAAGAGGGATCAGCATAATCAATCACATGGAGTAGTAAATCGGCTTCACGTGTTTCCTCAAGGGTGGCTCTAAAAGCTGCCACCAAGTCATGGGGTAAGTGGCGTATAAAACCTACCGTATCAGCTAAAATAACAGCTTGGCCAGGTGCCACTTCAACTCGACGTAAAGTGGGATCAAGGGTTGCAAATAGTTTATCTTCAACAAATACCTTAGCACCTGTTATTTGATTAAATAAGCTTGATTTTCCAGCATTAGTGTAACCCACAAGTGACACTGTTGGGACTTCAGCTCGGCTGCGTGACCGTCTACCCTGATTACGCTGCATGGATACTTTATCAAGACGATTTTCAATATTTTTAATACGGCCTCTTAATAAGCGGCGATCGGTTTCTAATTGAGTTTCACCCGGCCCCCTTAGACCGATACCACCTTTTTGTCTTTCAAGATGGGTCCAACCACGTATTAATCGGGTAGACATATGTTTTAGCTGAGCAAGTTCGACCTGTAATTTACCTTCATAGGTTACTGCTCTTTGGGCAAAGATATCGAGGATAAGACCAATTCGATCAACCACTCGACATTGACAAAATTCTTCAATATTACGTTCTTGGGCGGGAGTTAAAGAGTGATTAAACAAAACCACATCAGCTTGATGAAGTTTCACCGCATCTGCCAGATCTTGCATTTTACCCTTGCCTAAATAAAGCTTGGCATGGGGAGCTTGACGTTTTGTTGTCACCATATCGAGAATAGTGATGTCGGCGGAGGTTACCAGCTCGATAAATTCATCAAGCTCTTCTCGATTGTCTCCCATCACCTTAGTTGAGTAATCAACGTGCACAAGAATGGCATTTTCACCACCTTCATGACGATCAAACATGACTGATTACCTTTTTATCCACCTAATATTATCTCTCTTATTTACATTAAAAAAGGGTCTGTTAAAAAACAGACCCTTTTTTTAACATCTTAGCAGTTAATTGTTACCGAAATTTTCACCTTCAGCGTTTGCATCCGGCTCGTCATCCACATCTTCCCCAGCTTCCGTTTGAGGGACATTAGCTTGTGGTAACTTTATATTCCGCGCAGGAACAACCGTAGAAATAGCATGTTTGTACACCATTTGAGAGACCGTATTTTTTAACAAGATGACAAATTGATCAAAAGAATCAATTTGTCCTTGTAGTTTAATTCCATTAACAAGGTAAATTGCAACGGGAACTTTTTCTCTTCGAAGTGCATTTAGGTATGGATCTTGTAGTGTCTGGCCTTTAGACATATCGTACTCCTTAATTTTCTTGTTATTTTTATTTTTTCTTGACGATGTTCTATATATAGTACCAATTTACCTTTTTCCAAGCCAATTATATCTATTTTATTCAATTATTTGTAATATTTTAGTAATTATTTTCACTTAGAGTTAATACTTATCAAGATTTAGTTCGATAAATCTATAAAGTTATCAATAAGTAGTGCTGCTTTTTGATAGTTTTTCTTGCTATTAGAGTCCAGCCAATGAATGTCAGACCAACTGCGTAACCAAGTCATTTGTCTCTTTGCTAGCTGTCGACTGGCAGTAATCGCCTTTTCACGCATGGCTTGATAATCTAGTTCACCCTGTAAATATTGATAAACTTGACGATATCCCACACTTCTCATGGCGGGTAAATCTGCACTTAACCCTCTAACTTGATAAAGCTGTTCCACTTCTTCTACTAATCCCTGCTCTAGCATTTGATCAAATCTCTGTGCAATTCTATCTCTTAACTGGGCTCTATCCTTATGGGCAATAGCTATATTGATGATGGGATAAGTCAGGGATTGTGCTGACTGTTGTTTGAAAAACTCTGTGAGAGTTTTGCCACTGATCATAAAAACTTCCAGCGCTCTTTGAATGCGTTGCTGATCCTTAGGTTTTATACGTTCGGCGGACTCAGGATCAACAGCACGAAGTTGCTCGTGCATAAAAGACCAGCCCTTTAAATCCGCTTGTTCACTAAGCTGCTCACGAATAGATTGGTTGGCTTGTGGAAGATCGGCCAATCCATCCCGAAGAGCCTTAAAATAAAGCATAGTCCCGCCAACTAACACAGGGATTTTTCCCCTAGATAGGCTGTCAGCGATTATTCGCTTTGCATCGTCACAAAACTGAGAAGCTGAATAGGGTTGATCAGGTTCACAAACATCAACTAAATGATGGGGAGCTTGCTTCAACTCTTCTGTTGTTGGCTTAGCTGTTCCAATATCTAAGCCCCTATAAACGAGGGCAGAATCTACAGAGATCAGCTCATAACCTCTCTTCTTATGTAATTCAACCGCCAACTCAGTCTTTCCTGAGGCTGTTGGTCCCATCAGAAAAATAACCGGTAGCGTTTTTTTATGATTCAAACTTACTACCCCTAGGTATGGCTTCAGCAAAGGGTTCTGTAAACAAAGTAGTTAAACTTTCCCGTGACATCTGTTTTAAGTTCAAGCCTGAAAAATCATCACATTGTGCAAGTAAACTGGACATAAGGTGAGTAATTTCTTGAAACGTTAAGTGAGTGCTTACTAACTTATCTGATACTGATATTGCAAACTCTAAACTTAACTCTTTAAGGGGCATTTCGTCCATCCAACTAGGTATTTCCAGTAGCGTTACTTGTTTTTCAAATACCGATGTGACAAGGCTCTTTTGCTCAAGTAGTTCAGAAATATGCTTGGCTTCTGCTTTATCAAAACAGTTGATGATTTCGGGAAAAAGTAATTTAATCGATTTCACCTGGTCGATTTCAGAAGCTGTTTTTTGTTGTTTAATTTTATTGATCAACAGGCCGATAGACAGTAAGACCAGTTGTTTATTTTTCTCAAGTAAACAATGGTTTGAATCCAAACGCGTTAAATATCTCCAGCCATCAACTTCTCTATAAGACTCACTAAAAGCTCCCTGTTCGAATTCCTTAACACCTTGAATTGCTTCAGATGAACTCACCGATTGCAGTAAAGAACGATAATCTTGACGTTGCTTTTCAGACTGTCCTGAATAAGAGGATTGACGACTCGGTGCCTGTGCAAATTCAACAGCATCTCTAACCTGAAGAGTTTCATTATCAATTAACTCTTTGCCCTCAGCTAGTCCCCTTTCGATTGACTGAACTAACAAATCATGAATAAGCCTTGCATCATGGAATCTCACCTCATGCTTGGTGGGATGCACATTAACATCAACTTTACGGGGATCAAGGGTTAGGTAAAGTACATAAGCTGGGACACGTCCTTCAGGAATAAAGCTTTGATAGGCCTGTCTGATAGCATGACTCAATACACGATCTTTCACCGGTCGATTGTTGACATAGAAGTATTGACCATCAGTTTGACTGCGGTGGTAGTCAGGTAAAGCCAACCAACCTTGAATTTCTAACCCTTGATGACTTAACTCAAGCCGTACACTGCGTTGCATAAACTCACGCCCACAAACAGCTGCGACTCTTTGTTCTTCTTGAGCCAAAGTATTGGCTGCTCTAAATCGGCGAACCATTCTTGCATTGTGCTTAAGCGTTATTGCCACCTTAAAATTAGCCAAAGCGGCTTTTTTTACCACATCTTCGATATGACTAAACTCGGTTTTTTCTGTGCGTAGGAAACGTCGTCTGGCAGGCGTATTAAAAAATAACTCTCGTACATCGATCCGCGTTCCCTCTGTAACAGCAACGGGTGTTAACTTAACATCCATGTCACTACCTTCAGCCTCAGCTTGCCAACCTTGGTTAGCTTGTTTAGTCTTAGAACTAAGTGTGAATCTACTGACACTACTGATACTGGCTAGGGCTTCACCTCTAAATCCAAAGCTAATGATTGAGTCAAGATCATCTAGACTGTCTATCTTGCTAGTTGCATGTGGAGCTAGGGCTAATGCTAATTGTTCTTTGGGTATACCTGAGCCATCATCACGAATTCGAATAAGGTTTGTGCCACCAGCAGTGATTTCTATATCGACCCGTTGAGCTCCAGCATCAAGGCTGTTTTCCAACAATTCTTTTACCACCGAGGCAGGTCGCTCAACAACCTCACCGGCTGCGATCTGATTCGCCAACTGTATATTGAGCTTTTTTATTGGCTGCAAGTCTTAAGGTTCTCTTTTTATAGTAAAAAAATATTTATGATAGATAACACATGGAGTTTAACAACTCATTATGATCTGGTTGGTATAACTAATCTTTTTCCTATGAGAAGTTTATCACTTTTCAAGCCATTGGTGCGACGAAGTGTTGCTAGGGAAACACCATATCGATTGGCTATGTGAGAAAGAGTGTCGCCACTGACGATACGGTGGGATTTTTTAGCAGATTTCGATTTTGAATAATTTTCCGATAGAGAGGCCATCTTTACACCGGTGGGTGTATTAGATTTAAAATAGGCATGGATGCCTTTTACAATACTATTGGCCATTTTATTCTGAAAGTTTTTTGAACGAAGGTTTTTTTCATCATTGATATTAGAGATAAAACCCGTCTCTATTAATATCGAAGGAACTGCTGGATTTTTAAGTACCACAAAGGATGCCTCCCGTGGTTTTTTACTGTGCAGAACCATCATTTTACCAAGCTCACCAATAATGTTACTGGCGATTCCACGACTGAGTCTAACTGAACGTTCTGTTTGAATTTTCAACAGCACTTCGGCCACCTCAGGTTCATATTTATCCAGTTCAACACTTTCGACTCCACCCAGTAGATCAGCCTCATTTTCACGCTTTTCTAACCAGAGGCCCACTTCAGACTTGGCACCCTTTTCTGATAAAATCCAAACGGATGAGCCTCTTACTTTACTGCTTCTAAAAGCATCTGCGTGAATGGAGATAAATAAATCTGCACCCTTTTTGCGTGCAATTTGAGTTCGCTTTTCAAGGCTTAAATAATAATCTCCCGTGCGACTGAGCTCAGCACGCATACCTTTTTGTTTGTTTATTGTGTCGGCTAGTTTCTTAGCAATACTTAAGGTAATAACTTTTTCTCTACCTCCACCATGTCCACTTGCTCCGGGATCTTCACCTCCGTGACCAGCATCAATCACCACAAAAATAAACTTCTTTTTAAGATCCGAAGCTCTCGTTACAGCCTTAGCTGAACTAGAGGCTTTTTGAGGATCTTTAAGATCCAAAACTAAACGGTTACCTACATTTTGGATGGGTTTTAAAGTGAAGCTATTGGGAATAACAGCACGTTTTAAATCAAGTACTACTCTTAATTTACCACTTTCAGGAGAACGACTAGTTCTTATTTGTTTAATTAAAGTGCTATTGATATTAATTTTGCTGAGATCAACTTTTAATTTGCCCGATTCAATATCAATCACTACACGGTGAGGATTTTTCAGAACAATTAATTTATGTTCAGGGTCAGCGCTCATGTCAAACACTACTCGAGTCTTATCGGGAGACTGCCAAAAACGAATTCCTTGGATGTTTGCGGGATCTGAAAGAATATCAAGGCTAGATAACAGCAACAAAAAAATCAGTGATAATTTAACTAACTTTTTGATCTGTAATGATATTTTTAAGCGTTGAACTGAATTTTCAAGCAACATTGATTATTTAGCCCCGCGAAATATGATTAAGGTAAGCCATACAATACAAAATTATTATATATTTCACAAGTTTAGATGACAATTTAAAGAAATTGCTTTAAGTTTTTTAGCAATTTATCACCCACTAGGCTATGGGACTGAAGCAAACAGGTACGACCAGAGTCTTTAAATTCAAGAATGATTTCCACATCGGGGGCGGCAATCCAGCCCTTTCCCTTATCAGGCCACTCAATAAAAACAAGGGAGTGTTCATCAAAATAGTCTCTGATCCCTAAATAATCTAACTCTTCCGGGTCACTTAATCGATAAAGATCAAAGTGATAAGCAGTGAAGTCTGTAAATTGATAGGGTTCAACCAGTGTATAGGTCGGACTTTTGACTGTACCCTTATGACCTAGAGACTGGATAATAGCGCGAACCAATCGAGTTTTGCCAACCCCTAAATCTCCTTCAAGATAACAAATGCTCGGCGTTTGAAGATGTTTTGCAATTAAGGCGCCTAAATCGTGGGTAGCCTGTTCAGTTGGCAATGTAAGTTCAATCTTCTCCATAAGGTTAGTGGTGCGATTTTCACTCATTGATTTACCAACATTCGAAGGGGTTTAATCAAATCTGTTGCCATGAGACCTTTTTGTCCATTCATAGCAGCAAGATCACCAGCCCTAGCGTGGAGAGCGACTCCAATTCTAGCAGCCAAACTAACCTCTATACCTTGAGCGAGTAGAGTACCAATGATGCCACTTAAAATATCCCCCATGCCAGCTGAAGCCATGCCAGGATTACCTTCATTGCACACAGTGGTTTGATTTGAATAGCTCTCAATTAATGTACCCGCGCCTTTTAGTACCGTCACAGCTGAGTATTTTTTTTGTAGTAAGTTAACAGCCTGATAGCGATCTTTTTGTATCTGTGAAGTATCAATTCCTAATAATCGGCCAGCTTCTCCCGGATGGGGAGTAATCACACAATTAGGCTTTTTAGGTAGCCTTGTTTTAGTGGCTAAAATATTTAAAGCATCGGCATCAATTAACAAGGGTAAGTCGGTGTCGTAAATTACCTCAAGTAAACCTTGAGCCCAAGTTTCTTGCCCAAGGCCTGGCCCAATTACCACCGCATCAATATTTTTAAGCAGACTATGAAGTCCGGGATCCTCTGCGCCTGTGACACTTCGAACCATAGCCTCAGGACATTGGGTCAAAATTGGAGCAACGTGGGCATCGCGGGTAATAATCGTTAACATGCCAGCTCCACAACGACCTGCTGCCATGGCTGACATAAGAATAGCACCACCAAATCCATAGTCTCCACCGATTAGAAGTAGGTGACCATGATCACCCTTATGGGCAATGCTTGAGCGCCTAGGCAAACTATCGATAAGTGCATCGGCATCATTTATCCAGGCCTGGGCTGGGTATTGCTCAAGGCTTGACTTTGTTACATCCAAACTAGCTATATCTATATCACCACAATAAGCTCTTGCATCACCTGTTACCATGCCAGATTTAAGTGCCATAAAAGTAACTGTACGGCTTGCTTTGATTGCAACAGGATTTGCATAGCCTGTGTCTGATTCAAGGCCGCTCGGTATATCAAGACTGAGAATATCAACTCTAGCTTTATAATCATTAAGCGTTTCTATGATCTGCCTAAGATTTTTTCTCAGCACACCTTTAAAACCAGTACCAAGAATAGCATCAACTATTAAATGTTGATCGTCTAAAAAACTAGCATCAAATTTCAGGGGTTTAATGCCTTGATCAAGCATTAATTGATAAGCCGTCAAAGCGTCGCCTGCATACAGGGTCTTCTCATCAACTAACAGCACCTGAACAACACGCCCTTTAGCTGATGCTAATCTTGCTAACACAAAACCATCACCCGCATTATTTCCTTTACCACAGACGACTGTTATCCCCTTGGCTGTCTGCCAATGCCTTTCGATCAGTTGCCAAGCTGCTAATCCTGCAAGCTCCATCAAGTGATAACAATCTTTTTTAGATGATTGAACAAAGGTCTGTTCAATGTTCTTAATAGTGTCTGCCTTAAATAAAGGCTGTTCAATATAAGAGGGCTCATGTTGCTGTTGCATGTTAATTACTCAAGAAAATATTTGCTCTGGGTAAAATCTGTTATTTCTCAAACGAATTCTATATCATGGCTAAGCATAAAAATAGTATATACCCATTCCACCTCAAGATGCTTGAGTTCTAGTTTATGAAATAATGGAAAAACCATGAGAGTATTTGATAATTTATTAATGATCGCCGCAGGATTTTGTTTATACAGCTTAAGCATTGTTTTTTCTAACCAGTACTTTGCTGGTATAAATCAACTAATCCCGGATATTTTCAGTGGTCGAGCAACGATAATATTGAGCTCTACTTTCCATCTTGTAATGGGCTCTTTAATGACGGGACTGCTATTAGTTCGCTTTGCGCCTAAGCCAATATTCGTTGCACTGCTAATAGCAATTGCCATTAATTTAGAAAGTTACCTGCTGCTTTTACAGGCCAATACCTTTGATGAGGTGATGAAATATTACTTAGCTAAGCCCTCAAGGGTGTTAAATTTATTTCAGCCCTTAGTGCTGTTACCCCTAGTCACCTATCTACTCGGTTTTCTGCCAAGGGCAGAGCCAACCGATAACAAAAGTGCAAACTAATCCATCTTGATAAAATGTTCTCGATAATAAACAAGCTCCTCAATGGATTCCTTTACATCATCCATGGCCAAGTGACTGCCCTTTTTTACAAATCCTTTAGATAGCCCCGGTTTCCAGCGATTAGCTAGCTCTTTTAGGGTTGAAACATCAATATGGCGATAGTGAAAGAACTCTTCAAGCTGCAACATATGCTCAGCAAGAAAGCGGCGGTCTTGGCAAATGGTATTACCACACATGGGTGATGCTTTGGCAGGAACATAACCTTGAAGAAACTCTATTGTTTCATCCACAGCCTGTTGCTCATTATATAGACTATCTCTAACCCTTTGAGTTAAACCTGATTTTCCATGGTGAGAGGTGTTCCAGTCATCCATTCCCTTGAGCACTTCATCACTCTGATGGATTGCTATCATAGGACCTAAGGCCAGAATATTGAGGTCCTTATCTGTGACAATAGTCGCTATCTCAATAACCTTATCCAACTTAGGTTCTAAGCCGGTCATTTCAAGATCAATCCAAATAAGGTTATCTTTACTAAAATGTTCATTCTGTTTCATACCTACTTTCCTTTCTGTTCTTGAGTCATTGAGCTAGAATAACGACTTCTTTGTGAATCGTCCATTTACACTTATAAAAAGTCTTAATGAATTGATAGCAATTATACTAGGAGTGATGAACTTTCAACCATGACAGGGTTAAATAAACATAAGGGACTGGTGGTTTCCCGATTCGGAAACCAAGTGGAAATTGAAGATGAAGAAGGTCAAATTTTTCGTTGTCATATCCGCCGCGCCCTCCAGGATATTGTTTCTGGTGATAAAGTTATATGGCAAGAAGAATTCTCCAGTAACAAAAAAGTTAAGGGTGTTGTAATAGAAATATTAGAACGTCACTCGGTTTTAAAAAGACTGATCCGCTATGAAGGATTAAAATCCGTCGCTGCAAACCTAGACAGAGTTTTTGTTGTAACAGCCCCAGAGCCAGCTTTTTCAAGCCGTATCCTCGATCGTTACCTTGTGGCCATTGAACTTGCAAATATTGAATTGGTGATTTTGCTCAATAAATCTGACCGATTAAACGATTATCCAAAGCTATTGGAGAATCTCAAAATATACAGTGACATGGGTTATAAGGTTATTCCCGTCAGCGCCTATGACCAAACAGGCTTTGAACAGTTAAAGCAATTACTTGCTCAACGTACCTCAGTTTTTGTAGGTCAGTCTGGGGTGGGTAAATCATCCTTAGTTAATGCATTACTACCAGGTGTGGAAACCACCGTTGCTGAATTATCAGAAAATTCAGGTTTAGGAACCCATACCACCACCGTTTCAAAATTATATCATTTGCCAGAGGGAGGTCAGCTAATTGACTCTCCGGGTATCAGAGAATTTGCATTAGTCCATATTGATAAGCCAGACTTGGAAAGAGGCTTTAAAGAGTTTGAAGATTATCTTGGCTACTGCAAATTTAGAAATTGCCGTCATGTCAGTGAGCCTGGTTGTGCAATACTTCAAGCAGCAAAAAACAATGATATTCATCCCTTACGCTTGTCTAGTTACCACCTCTTGTATGCCGAAACCGATGAAGATTAATCTTATTATCTTTGATAACATGAATAATACAAACCATCATAAGGAACATCGAAATGAAACTAACATTATTAATTTTCATACTGGCAATTTCATGGAGTTTGCCCGTAGCTGCAAAAGACGGTACCACTGTACTAATAACCGGAGCCAACCGTGGCATTGGGCTTGAACTGGCAAAGCAATATGTTGCCAAGGGATTTCAGGTTATAGGAACAGCCCGTAAGCCCACCAAGGCAAAAGCTTTGAATGCACTGGGTGTAACAGTCATGCAGTTGGATGTTACAGATCCAGCCAGTGTTGCAGCAATGGACAAAGCTTTGGACAGCAAATCCATCGACATTTTAATTAACAATGCGGGGTATTTATATCGTAAAGAGCAGACCTTAGCAGCGGTTGATTTTGAACAGGTGGAAAGAACGCTAGCGATAAATTCAATCGGACCATTAAGAGTCATCAAAGCATTAATTGATAATCTTCAATCAGGTCAAAATAAGACAGTGATTAACATCTCATCTAATTTAGGCAGCATTGAAAATTCAAGGGGTGGATTTTACGGTTATCGTGCCAGTAAAAGCGCTTTAAATATGTTTAACAAAAACCTCAGTGCCGAGTTTGCTAAGCAAGGATTTATCTTTACTGTACTTCATCCAGGTTGGGTTCAAACCGATATGGGTGGTGAAACTGCAACGTTAACGGTCAATGAGAGTGTTACTGGATTAGTGAAGGTGATCAGTGGACTGACAACAACAGATAATGGCAAGTTTTACGATTATACGGGTAAGCAACTACCCTGGTAAGGCGATAGCAAGGAGCAAGCAGATTTATACATTAAAACAACGAAGTGAAATGGATGGCAGGATTTTCCTAGTGGATGTGAAAGGCTATACCCTCAAGGATTGGCTTTCTTGCCTATCAATATTTGATGGAGAGAACACTTGCTGATTATTTGGGTGGAAAATTACAGAAGCTTGATCCGTCTATAGACAAGCAACTGATCCGCTACCTTAAAAAGAATATGTTAATTGATCATAATGGGATCACACCGCCATAGCTTTAGTTAATCTCAAATTTACTCAGGATGCCTGACACCGTACATTTAATTCGTTACAATCTCCCCATATTTTTTATTACATCTTTATAACTTAAAAAGAACCTATTTAATGGAAAAACTAAAAACAGCCTATCAATACATTATCCCGCAACATGGTTTAACACGACTAGTGGGTAAACTGGCTTCATCAAAAAATAAGATGCTTAAGAAAGCCTTTATTAATTATTTTTTAAAAAACTTCGATATTAATATGTCCGAAGCATTAATCGAAAACCCTGAAGAGTTTGCATCCTTTAATGATTTCTTCACCCGAGAACTAAAGCCAGGCATAAGACCCCTGCCCGATAATCTTGATGCCATTGTTTCACCAGTGGATGGAAAAATAAGTCAAATTGGCGATATCATCTCGGGTAATATTTTTCAGGCTAAGGGTCATAGCTTTACCCTTAAGGAATTGTTAGGTAATGAAGCTGATTTAGTGTCACCTTATGAAGATGGAAAATTTTCGACCATCTATCTTGCACCCAAAGATTACCACAGAATTCACATGCCCCTGGACGGCGAGCTCACCGCCATGACTTATATTCCCGGAAGATTATTTTCTGTAAATCCGGCCACTGCGAGAACCATTCCACGCCTTTTTGCTCGAAATGAAAGACTTGTTGTTCATTTTGATACCAAGGCAGGCCCTTTAGCCATGGTGTTGGTTGGAGCAACTATAGTTGGCAGCATTGCAACGGTATTTTCAGGTGTAGTTACCCCACCTACTGGACCAGCAGTAAGAACTTGGCATTACACAAAAGGTCAACACTCTCTTAATCGTGGAGAAGAAATGGGGCGTTTTCTACTAGGCTCAACAGTCATTCTCATCTTTGCTAAAGATCAGATTAATTGGGCTGATGATAGTACAGCTGATACCAGCTTAAGAATGGGACAAGGCTTAGCTCATCAGCGATCGGTCTAGGCCCTATCAATCGGAAAAGGCATAACTTCCTGAATGGATTTCTTATTAAGTTTGAGCATTAACAATCTGTCTAGACCTAGGGCTACTCCAGCACAATCTGGGATACCAGATTGCAATGCCGCAAGCAATCGTTCATCAAGAGGCCTTTGAGTTTTGTTTAACTTTAGGCGTTGAGCATTATCCTGCTCAAACCGTTTTCGTTGCTCATCAGCATCTTTTAGTTCGTGAAAGCCATTAGCAAGCTCAATGCCTTTATAATAGACTTCAAAGCGTTCTGATACCCTTGGATCTTGTTTTGATAAACGTGCTAAGGAAGATTGACTCGCTGGAAAATCACACACCATTAGAGGACGTTTTTTTCCTAATTGGGGTTCAATTAATACCGCAAATAAGCAGTGTAAAAGTTCATCTCGATCAGTGAGCGTCGGTCCATTTGCTTTTTCTGTCACAAGCTTTTGAAAGCATTCATTAGAATCTTCTAAGGGATCTACCCCTAAGATTTCTAAAAAAAGTGCTTGGTAAGTAATTATATCAGCAGGCTCAGTGTCTAAAACCATCACCAAAAGCTCATCCATTTCTGCCATCAGTTGTAAATGGTTAAAATTAACTCGATACCACTCCAACATTAAAAACTCTGGATTATGATAACGTCCCGTTTCATCATCACGAAAGGCACGGCAGATTTGATAAATTGAACCCATACCAGAGGCGAGCAGTCTCTTCATGGCAAATTCTGGTGAAGTTTGTAAATAGAGAGGAGTTTGGCCCTTATTTAGATGTTTACTTCGAGTGGATAAGGCATCCAAATAAATATCGGTAATGGTTCCTTTGGACAAGGAAGGTGTGTCCACTTCAAGTATGTTTTTGTTAGAAAAAAACTGGCGAATTTTTGCTAGCATGTTAGCTCTAGCAATTAATACATCCTGAGAAGCTATCGCTTGCCAATCAGAATTTTCATCTTTTGAACTCATTCCTTTGAGCGAGAGACATAATCACCGCTACGAGTATCAACTTTTAATCGATCTCCGATATTAATAAAGAGCGGTACATTAACAACCGCTCCGGTTGATAAGGTCGCAGGCTTGTTACCGCCACCGGATGTATCACCACGTAGCCCTGGATCAGTTTCGGTTACCTCCAACACCACATGGTTTGGAGGCGTTACAGCAATGGCAGTACCGTTCCAGAGGGTTATGCTACAAATATCTTGTTCACTTAACCACTTAGCATTGTCATTCACTGCTCGCTCATCGGCTGCCAGTTGTTCAAAGGTATCTACATCCATGAAGTGCCACATTTCGCCGTCGTTATACAAATATTGCAAAGTGACTTCCATGACATCAGCTGCTTCAACACTTTCACCAGATTTATAGGTTCTTTCAACAACTCTATTTGTGATTAAATTTCGGATTTTTACACGACTGAAGGCTTGACCTTTGCCAGGCTTAACAAATTCATTTTCTATAATGCTACAGGGCTCATTATCAATGAGTAATTTTAATCCTGAACGAAATTCATTTGTACTGTATTTTGCCATTATTTACTCACAGTCTATTAAGTCTAAATGATCAGTTAATTACATGTCAGAACTTACTTAACAAGAACTTTTAGTAATTTAGTGGATATGAWAACCGTTTTATCAAGAAAAATGTCAGAAAAAGCCATTAATTATTAATGTTTAAGTTATAAATCCTACTATGTTCTAGATCTTTGCTAGACTTAATAACAGTCGTATTACACCATGAATAATTAATTGAGGGATGGAAATTAAAAATTTCTACTCTTGTTATGTTTTTATGCTCTGTTTTAGAATATGATTAGCCTCAATAGAAAGGATAATCACTCGGTATTTTAAACTTTGACAAGTTTATTGATAATAAGGAAAGGTATGATACTGGTAAAAGGAACCATAGGTCTAGGAATTCGGGAGCGCCATCCAGGCTCTGACCTGTCTATCTATAGTCAGGAATCTACACGACAATGGCTTGAACAACTACCAACTGCAAACCTCGGAGAGACATCTCGTAGAGTCTATCATCGACTTCTAGAATCAAATGCAGTTTTGATTGATGCAAAAAGTCGCTCGAGCATTCTTTCCAGTTTAGAATCATCCGTTAAACATATCTGTGATTCCTTAAAAAAACACTATATCGGACACAGTGTTTCCCTTAGCACAAAGCAGAAAAAAATAGCCAATCTCTGTCAAGCCATACAACTTGAAATGGCCATTGGTTATAAAACCATTATCGAAGATCTTTTAAGTGACGAAAAGTATAGTAATAAACTATTGCCCTTAGCCGTCAATCATAGCCTTTATTATTTACACAGTGTTCAGATAAGAAGTTACCAATTATATCGTGATCTACCCCAAGGACTTTGGCATGAAATTCATACCTTATATCAACTTGCCGAACAAAATCAGTTTCATGAAAATAAATACACCATTGGAACAATTAGTTATCAAACCTTAGGTACCTATAAGAAAATACTTTTACTCGCCACCACTAACCCTAATCAACTCAGGCAAAAAGACATTGAAGACATAGCTCATTCATTAAGTTTAATCGCTAGAAAGACCAGACTTGATTCTGCTCCTGATGCAGATTATGACTTTGTAGTGAACCTAAATACAGATGCTGCGCCTTTTCATAGGGCCTTAATTAAAGATGGAATGAAGGCTCATTACCGCGGCATTAGCCTTCATCAAGTAGTAAGCCTACTCCAAGATGAGTTAAAACTTGCCGATAGTTCCAAAACTAAAACAGGTATTGATGAAAGAATCCTTCGCCACCTACTTCGAGCTTGGGGCACCATGGCAACGCGTGCCTTCTCACGAACTGCTGGAAATGGTGTCATTAAAATCAGCATTGGATTGGCTGGATGTCATTATCTGATCAACAAAGAAATGCATGGTGATGAAGATACTATCGACTCCCTAGAAGGTGGGGCTCTTCTCGAGTCTCTAGAAGGCAGTTTGAAAGATGCCATGGTGATAGGAGAAGAAGAGAGTAATAACCTTCATATCCCCAAACCAAGAAATAATAATTGGAATAGCAATATCTCTGGCCCAGCAATTAAAACTGATAATTTTTGGGATGCTGTCTATATTAAACGATCGGCAACCGATCTTCCGGAAGTGAAAAAGCCCGTTGATTTTATGGTTCCAACGTCTAAACCTACAGAAAGTGATAAGTATGATTTAAAAGAGGCAACTATTATTAATGTCTCACCCGGCGGTTATTGCTTAAAGTTAGATGGTCACTTACCGAAACAAACTCAAACTGGCGAAATCATTGGTTTACTAGAGCACAACCGCGATGGAAGTCATATTTGGAACATCGGCACTATACGCTGGATGCAACAAAATGATACCGGTTTCTTGCAGTTAGGTGTTCAGTTAATTGCACCTAATGCTGAACCCGTATTAGGGCAAATGCGTTCCAATCACATGGATGAACACAGTTATCAACGATGTTTATTGTTACCTGAATTACTAGGAATTGGACAACCGCAAACTATTTTAACCTCCCCTATTCCATTTTCAGCTAACCACAACTTACATATTAAAAGTAATGCCCATGATGATGTTATACACTTAGTTAAATTATTGGCCTCTGGTCATAGTTATCAGCAATTTGAATATCGTACTTTAGAAGTTGATACACAAGTTGAACAAAAAGCTTCAAACTCTATAGATTTTGACTCCCTGTGGGACGCTCTCTAGAATCACTTTAGGAATCTTCTTACTTTGGCAACAACAATAACAACTATAAAGATGCTCATCCTTGACCCATCCTCCAATGATGCAGAGCAGACGATTAATATCCTCAGAAATAGTGGGCACGCCGTCAGAGCTACTCAAATAAAAACCGAAGGAGATCTGGAACAAGCACTTGAACAACAGACTTGGGACATTTTTGTTGCTCGAGACAACTTGGAAAAACCTAGTGCCGAACAATGTTTAAAAATTGTTCAACACTACGGTAGAAATATTTCATTCATCATGACCACAGACTCCTACTCAGTTGACCGAACCGTGGATGCCATAAGACTAGGTATGAAAGATGTCGTGCCTGAAGATAATGATGAGTATTTTAAACTCGTTGTAGAAAGAGAATTAGCCAACATTGAAGACCGCCGAAAAGTGCTGATTGCCGATAATGCCTTACGAGAAACCGATAAACGTAATGAACTACTCCTTGATAGCTCCCGTGATGCCATAGCGTATGTTATCGATGGCATGCATATATATGTCAATCATGCCTATCAAGAATTATTTGGTTATGATGATGCAGATGATCTAGAGTGTATGCCAATAATGGATTTAATGGATCCAAGCAACCATCAAGAATTTAAAAATTATATTAAAAGTCACAGTAAAGGTGAACAAGCCGAAGACTTTACTTTTAAAGGAGTTAACGCTAAAGAAGGTAGCTTTGAAGCATTTCTATCCATGACAGACTCTGAGTATGATGGCGAAAAGTGTACTCAAATTTATATTAAAACAACTACAGCATCTGACGAAGATTTAGCTAAGAAACTTAAAGAACTCAGCGCTCAAGATCGTCTCACCGGTCTATACAATCTAGAATATTTTATTGAAGCGGTTTCTAACTCCATCATTAAAGCGACTTCAGAAAATCAATTAGCCGCAGTACTTTACCTTGAACTTGATAACTTTGATCAAATCAAAGATGACCATGGACGAACCAACGGTGATCTTTATCTTAAAGAAGTCGGTCACTGGCTTGAGAAGAATGTTCCCGAAGGCTCAATATTAGCTAGAATAGGTGATTCAACTTTCACCTTTTTGACTAGCATAACAAAACCTGATGAAGCAGAAGAAATCGCTGAGCAAATGTGTAATCAGTTCGCTGAACATTTATTTGAGATAGCTTCCCAAACCATTAAGGATACGCTAAGTATTGGGGTTTCACCTGTCCAAGAAACTTCTCCCGATGCTGAAAAGGTACTTTCAAATGCCCACTTTGCTGCTGCTAGTGTTCAATCCAAAGGCGGTAGTGGCATTCGAATACATGATAATGCATTAGATTCACTTGAAAATCGTGACGATGCCCAAACGGACATGGAAATCCAAGATGCTTGGGACAGTGATAAAATTCATGTGAGTTACGTACCCCTTGTCAAATTACAAGGTACACAGAAGCAAATGTACCATGCTAGATTAACGATTGATAACGACCAAGGTCAGACGAAAGGTATTGAAGACGTTTATAATATTGGCCTGCGTACCAGTACTGCTTTGAAATTAGACAACTGGCTAATGAATGAGGCTTTTCCTGTATTTTCTCTCTACTTAACTAGTCAACCCGATTGTAAATTAAAGATTCAGCTAAGCGCAGCATCCTTATTAGATAATAATCTTGTACCTAATCTCGTGGCACTTCTCAAGCAGTACAACCTGCCTTACGATGCAATCATATTTGAATTTAAAGAAGATGATGCGGTAGCCTATTTAAAACGTGTCATTCAGGCTATTGTATTAATGGGGGAAGAAGGTTTAATTACCGCGCTAAGTGGATTTGGCAGCAGTTTGGATTCTCAAACAGTCGTTAACTCGATTCACGCCAAAGGCTTTAGCTGGATAAGCATTGATTCTGCTCTTATGGAGAGTTTTATCGCCAGTCATGAAACCCAAGAAAAAGTTCAAGAATTAATCACCTTCGCTAAGGTTAATGAGCTAACCACTATTGCTCCGGGGATTACAGATCCATCATTTCTTGCAACCATCTGGCCCATGAACATCGATCATATTCATGGCGAATATATTGGTTCTGGACATGATTCTTTAGATTTTAATTTTTCAGATACTGGTTTTTAATAACCACTACCAATTAAGATACCAACTAACCCCATCAAGAGTATTAAAGTTCAAGATGGATTTTGCCTGCTCTTGTACTTTCGGTTTTGCATGAAAAGCAAAGCCGGTTCCCGCTGCACCTAACATGGGTAAATCATTCGCTCCATCACCAATAGCGACAATTTGTTTGGTATTAAGACTGAGTTTCTTTTGCAAGTGTTGAAGGGTTTTTAACTTACTTTCACCATCAACAATTTTACCTATTACCCTTCCTGTTAATTTATTATTGACTATCTCAAGTGTGTTTGCAGATAGGGTATCAAATCCCAATTTCTCAGCAATAGGCCCTGCAAAGAGAGTAAAGCCACCTGAAACTAACGCTGTATGACAAGAATTTTTTTTTGCATTTTTTAATAGCATCTCCGCTCCAGCTGTTAAGGGTAAGCTTGCGTGAACTTGTTCAAGCAACTCAAGGGGCATGCCTTTTAACATAGAAACTCTAGCAATGAGGCTCTCAGTGAAATCTAATTCACCTCTCATGGCAGCCTCGGTAATCTGGGCAACCTTGTCTCCAACCCCTACAACCCTCGCTATCTCGTCAATAGTCTCGGCTTGGACGAGTGTTGAGTCCATATCCATAATGATTAAGCCAGGTTTAACATCCTTATCAACCCAAGGTTTCAAAATGCAATCGATGGAATATTTCTTAGAGAGCCTCTGAAGATTTTGATTAAGCTCATCAAACTGGCTTGGACTAGTGATTTTAAACAACAACTTGTGTTGTGAACCGCCACTGGCTTCAAGTTGAGTAACGTCAGTGAATGCTTTAATTTTAGCAATAGAAAAACCTTTATCAGCTATACCTTTATTTAAAAGAGCTAAACAATATTGATTATCCATTAGGCACCCATCAATTATAGACTAATCTACATAAACATCTAATCATTCTAACCTGACTGGATTAAGAAACACATAAACGAATTGTGAAATAATTTAAAAAATTCCACTAAGCCAAATCCCAGGCAATTCTGAAGTTATATTAAAAACTTTTCTTTAACACCCAATTCACTGATCCCTTGAAAATTGCTGCAATCTATGTGACTGTACTTGTCTCTATATAATTAAACGCCACAAAAGAGATAACATGAATTTATTACACATTTCGGATATGCATTTTGGCACTCGTCATTGGAAAGGCAATAACGAAAAGCTTCTTGAAAAAATAAATAGCTATTCTACAGACCTAGTGTTAAATACCGGAGATAACACAACCGATGCATTAGAAGATGAATTTGCAGCAGCTGGTCAGTTTTTAAAATCGATTAATTGTAAAAGCATCGTTTCTATACCCGGAAATCATGATAAACGAAATATGTTGTCTCAGGATTTTTTTCGGCAATATATTGATGATGTTGATGTTATTCGTCCATTAAATCCGGATAAATGCACTAAAAACAAACTTTTTCTCGATCAATTCACCACTGGTATAAAAGAAAGGTTTACCGATATTAATTTTATAAAAAAATTCGATATCGATGGAAAATCCCTATTGGTTGTATGTCTCGATACCAATGAATTTTACCAAGATAATGGATTTGTTGATAAAGAAATACTAGAGTCCGTTTCTCATCAAATCGAACAATTGTCCTATGATCAAATTATATTATTAAATCACCACTCTATATTGGAAACCGATTCTGATCCCTTATTCAACTCAGGACGAGTCATCGATTTTGTTAGAAAGCACAAGATAGAGCATGTGTTTTGCGGGCATACTCATAAACTAGCACTGGTGAAGTCCACCGACTTGTATCATCAACATACTTTTGTGCAATATAAGAACGGTTCTATGTCATCCTTAAACTCACCAAAAGATTCTAATATGTTTATGTATTATGAAGATTTTGCGACGCCTGAAATGAAAATTCATTTAATAAGAATTTTCAATGACAATGAAACATTAACCTTTAAAGAAGAAATTATAACTAACATTTAGGCTTAAAAAATATGGATCAAAAATATGGATCATAACAAACGCTGGGAATTTCAAATTGTACTTAGCATGTGTCTTGGCTATGCCATGTTGATGCTTTGTCGGACGGTGGTTGGTATCGCTGGCCCTGCCATGGTACTCGATCCTGATCTGGCCTTAGATACAGCCTCCTTTGGCGCAATCCTTGGTTGGGGTACAGCAGGAAATCTTACTGGTAAGCTTACCAATGGTATTTTAGCCGATAGAATTGGTGGGACTAAAATTTTTATTCTGGCAATAGGCATGGCGGCTATAACCACTATTTCTTTCGGTACTCTTTCAGGCAACACGGCATTTTTTACTCTCTATTTTATAACAGTATTTTCTAAATCGGCGGGTTGGCCTTCCATGGCAAATATTATTAGCGCCTGGTTTACTCATGCTAAACATGGACGAGTCTGGGGCTTTGTAGCCACTAGCTCAAGAATAAGCTCCGTTGCTACAACCTTATTATTAAGTAGCTTATTATTTGTCATGTCATGGCGTGGATTATTCTTTGTAGCTGGAGCTATTGCTCTAGTCTGCGCTTTTATATTGCCCAAATATTTAAAGAATTCATGGAAAGAATCTGGTGCTTTATCTGAAGAATCCGAACAAACTATTGACCAGTTAGCCACTTGGTCTGATAGTCATCCACTTAGTGGTGTCAATACTGCTGGGGCAATATTAATATTTATTAAAAGCCCGCGTTTTTGGTTGATTAGTTTAGGTGTTGCGTCATTAGCAGTACTATTTGAGTTTCAAGTATTCATTCCAATTTATCTCAGTGAGACATTTAGTTTAGCTCCTGCTCAGGCAGGAATAGCATCTGCAGCCTTCCCACTGGGCTGTCTAATAGCGGTATTCGGCAGTGGATTTATCTATGACAAATTATCCAGTAAGAATGTTATTTTCGTGTTTGGTGGCACGCTCATTATTGCTATTCTTTGTTTGTTAAGCCTCTGGTATCTTGGCTCTATTGAATGGAACTCTCAACTTGAACTAGTACTAACCATTATCTTGATATTTATTTTTGGTTTTGCAATTTCACCCTCTTACTATATTCCAATGAGCGTTTTTTCTATTAACTTTGGTGGTAGACATTGTGGTCTTCTAGTGGGCTTAATTGATGCCATCGCATATTTTGGTGCAATGATTTTTGATTTTATCGGTGGTGAAGTCGCTAATAAAGAAGGTGGCTGGCAAGATTTTCTTTTAATACTGATCGTCACTTCTATTCTGTCAGCAATTATTATGGTGTCATTTCTTACTGTAGATTATACCAAATCAAACGCTGACAAGTAACAATAAATATCTATAGTTTACGTTCGTTTTTAACTCACTAGTATTGATTGGGACATTTAACTTTTTATGGATAAAAAATTCGATCGTCTAAGACGGCAACAACAACGATTATGGCGTAAGGCTGCAGTCTCAATACTTTCACTTCATCATAATATTGCAATACTCATGGCATTTTTGATGATCACTGTGCTAGGTATCTTTTGGGTTTTAGTTGATCAGAAATTAGAGGATCACTTAATTGATAATGCTCGAGCCTATGGCTATGGCATTAGCCAATATTCCACAACAGATTTAAAAGAATTAATTCTCTCAGAAGACAAGGCATCTCAAGAACTATACCTACATCGTCTAACTGCCGATCCTCTCATCTTGGAAGCCCGTCTTTATAATCAACTTGGAACACTGTTAGCTATTACCCCTGCGATTAACACACAACAAGCAGATCCCAACCTAACGACTGATAATTTAATCGGTGATTCAGTAGGCAATTCATTCGGGAAGTCAATTGAGCCTAAGAATGGAAATAGCTTAACATTACTTGAGGATATTAAAGACGGGACCCAGGCACTAGGCATTTTACAACTTGAAATAGACAGAAATTTACAAGAAGCACCAACCCATAAGTTATTGAACTTGTTGGCTATTTTTACCGTTGTGATGATGATCATAGCCGTTATACTTGTTTGGTTTATTACAAAGCGATTAACTAGATCTTTGAGAAAGCTACTTAAATTTCCTATTAATAGTCCCGAAGAAAAAATCATTCACAACTTGGATGTGGGTTCTGAATTAAAACACATGCTTGAGTCTTCAACCTCAACCTCAGATTCTCCTGCGCCAGTATCAAGAGCTGAAGAATCTGGCATTCATCAGCTTCTTGCAGCAGATTCCATCGCAAAATCTGGTGAGGTTATAATCCTACGGCTCTACTTACCAGAACTCTCTAAATGGTTAAAGCCTGCAAGTGGTGCCCATAATGTGGGCCTGCTACGAAAGCTCGATCGATTGCTTATCATGACTATACACAGTCAACAGGGACACTTACTTAGTTTTGACGGCATAACAGCCCAAGCTTGTTTTGGACTTGACGGTAATTTAGATTCTGCTGTGTATCGAAGCGTTTCTTGTAGTTTATTAATGGAAAACTTACTGACTGAGTTATCCCTATCACCAAAAATATCCTTAAGACAAGAACAACGACTATTGATAAGGCACATGAAGCGTACGCCCGTTGCCATAGCTACTACTATTTATAATGATGACAAGGAATTATTATTACCAGAGCAGCAACCATGGTTAGTACTACATGATAATATCAGTCAAGATAAAAGACTGGCTGATCAAATGATGTTATCTAAGATCACTCAAAACTGGCATACAATTGACGAGATAACCTTAGCGGCTCAATCAATGATCGAAAGACAATTGACCTGGATCCGCTATCTATTAGTTGAATAGACTTATAGGCTTACAACAAATCTCCTACAACCAATCGGTTAGCTTCACACCTATGCCAAAACGTTCAGTACTTTGATTATAAAAAATTAAGCTTTCACCATAACCGTTAAAGTATTCCACATAGCCACGTAGACGTTTAGATAATGGGAAAGACCAACCTAGGGTAATTGCTCCTTTGTTATCGCTTCTCAAATTATTTCGTAACATCATTTCTAAATTATGCTTATCATTAATTTGCCAGAGCATAGCTAGTTCACCAACACCTAAGAAGCGATCAATATCAGGATTGTCATCTCCAGCTGGATCAAGAGCATCTTCTTTTTCACTTTCAGGCACTCTCCACCAGGTTTTTAAAGCCCAAACCAGATCGCCAGTTCCAAAAGAAAATCCACCTACAACTCTGTTCCAGCTACGGGACAAGGGGCCAGATTTGCCATTTGACTGATGGTTTAATGAAATATAACTGTTGCCAACGTCCAATCCAAAAAATGACCAGGGTTCAGAATAGCTAAAGATAAGTTCTGGTTCGTAATTTGTTTCCCGAAAGGGTGATGAGATATCACTATTATAGGTTTGCCACCAACTAGTAGCAGTGAAAGCAAATTGTAGATTTATATTATCAAGAATGAAATTTTCAACGGCAACGTATTTTATTGATACTTGAAATTTTGCTTCAACATTTTCGAAAGCATCACCTTCTGGAAGAAAATTATAGGACTCATAATTAGGATCAGAATAGGTAAAAGGCAACAGATAAGTGGGTTTATGGGGCAAAATTGCAAAAGGGTTAGATGCTGCTAATTTTTCAAAGGCTTTACGCTCACTAAATGAATTTGTAATCTGCCTCTCGCAGACTTCACGTAGTTCGCTCACAGTTTGTTCAGGGGCAGCTGTTTTAATGGCAGTCCCCATGCAAGCAAATATAGCTTCTTCTTTGGAGCTGATTTCACTTTCACCAGCTACTTGACTCGTTATAAACAAGGTTATGACTAGAGAAGTGCAAATTGCCCAACTGTGTGTCCTTTGTTTAAAATGTCGCCTATTCATCTGGTGATTGTTTTTTATTACTAGTAGGATTATCGGCAGTCAGAGCATCAACTCTCTGGAAGCCACGGGGTAACTTACTGCCTCTACGTCCCCTTTCACCAAGATAATGTGCAATGTCCTTAGGTTTTAAGGTTAGATGACGCTTGCCACTGTGTATTGTTAAGCTTGAGCCAGTACTAACCACTTCAATTCCCACCACAAACTCTTCTCGGGATTTAACTCGACCGGTTGGTATACTAATTATCTTGTTGCCTTTACCTTTGCTTAATATGGGTAAATCACTGATAGGAAATAGTAATAAGCGCCCCTCATTAGTCACAGTGGCAATTAAATCATTTTCATAATCAGTCACTTCCCTTGGACTCAACACCTCGGCTCCAGAAGGTAATTTCAACATGGCTTTACCATTTTTGTTACGTGAGTATAAATCTCCCAAGGTACCTATAAATCCGTAGCCAGCGTCGGATGAAAATAACACTTGTTGTTTTTCATCACCCATTAACACCGCACAGAATGTTGCTCCAGCGATTGGATTTAATCGTCCTGTCAAGGGTTCGCCCTGACCCCTAGCAGAGGGTAGTGAATGTGCTGGAAGGGCATAACTTCGGCCCGTTGAATCGAGAATTAGCGCAGACATATTACTGCGACCTTTTGCCGCGYCTTTAAACTCATCACCGGATTTATAATTCAAGGCTAGGGGATCCATTTCATGACCCTTTGCACATCTAATCCAACCTTTTTCGGAGATCACAACCGTCACTGCTTCACTAGGAAGTAAATCGGTTTCATTCAAAGCCTTAGCTTCAAATCTCGCAACGATAGGTGAGCGTCTTGCATCGCCATAAAGAGCAGTATCTTCTTCAATTTCTTTTCTAACTAGGGTTTTTAAACGTCTTTCTGAAGATAAAATTAGTTCAAGATTTTGTTTTTCTTCCGATAACTTTTCCTGCTCTTCACGAATACGCATTTCTTCAAGTTTGGCAAGATCTCGTAGCTTGATATTAAGAATTGCTTCGGCCTGAATATCCGATATGGAAAAACGCTGCATTAAAACAGGTTTAGGTTCATCTTCCTGACGGATAATGGCAATCACTTCATCAATATTTAAAAAGGCAACTAATAAACCTTCGAGGATATGCAGTCTGTCATTAACTTGATCCAAACGGTGTTGTAACCTGCGCCTTACCGTACTAATTCGATAAAATAACCACTCTTTAATAAACTGTCTAAGATTCTTTACCTTTGGCAGTCCATCAATACCAATCATGTTCATATTTACGCGGTAAGTACGTTCTAGATCGGTACTTGCAAAGAGGTGCGCCATCATCTGTTCAATATCAATTCGATTAGAACGTGGGACAATGGCAAGTCGTGTTGGATTCTCATGATCAGACTCATCTCGTAAGTCCGCCACCATAGGTAGCTTCTTAGCTTGCATCTGGGCGGCAATTTGCTCTAAAACCTTAGCACCACTGACCTGATGAGGAATGGCTTCAATGATCACATCACCGTTTTCGATGAAATAGGTTGCTCGCATTCGAATGCTACCGCGACCTGTTTCATAAATTTTTAAGAGTTCTTCTTTTGGCGTAATAATTTCAGCTTCTGTTGGGTAATCAGGTCCCTTAATAAACTCACAAAGCTCTTCCACCGTCGCCTTTGGATGCTCAAGCATATGACAACAGGCTGCACTCACCTCCCTTAGATTATGAGGAGGAATGTCCGTTGCCATACCAACGGCAATACCGGTGGTGCCATTAAGATAAAGATTAGGTAATCGGGCTGGTAGAGTAATAGGCTCTTTTAACGTCCCATCAAAATTGGGAGCCCATTCAACTGTTCCCTGACCAAGTTCTTGCAGTAAACATTTTGCATAGACAGATAGCTTAGCTTCAGTGTAACGCATGGCAGCAAAGGATTTTGGATCATCCGGTGCTCCCCAGTTACCCTGACCATCAATTAAGGTATAGCGATAGGAAAAGGGTTGAGCCATTAATACCATGGCTTCATAACAGGCACTATCACCATGGGGATGAAATTTACCGAGCACGTCACCCACCGTACGGGCTGATTTCTTATGCTTTGATTGGGCACTTAAGCCCAACTCAGACATGGCATAGATAATCCGCCTTTGAACAGGTTTTAAGCCATCGCCAATATGGGGTAGAGCGCGATCAAGGATCACATACATGGAGTAGTTAAGATAAGCCTCTTCAGTGAAGTCCGCCATGGAGCGATCTTCAATACCTTCCATGCTCATGCTTATGGAGTCAGTCATATTTTTACCATTTTTAGTAGCCTACTTTTAGGAATCGTGCACAGACACTAGGTTGCCTTTTTTCTCTAACCAAACTTTTCTATCTGCTGCACGTTTTTTTGCTAATAACATGTCCATCATTTTAAAAGCTTGATCTTTATCATCAAGAGTTAGCCTAACTAGGCGCCTAGTATCAGCAGACATGGTGGTTTCTCTTAACTGCAGAGGATTCATCTCACCTAGACCCTTGAATCGCTGGACGTTTACTTTACCTTTTAACTTATCAGTCTTGATTCGAGCTAGAATAATCTCTTTTTCTTCATCATCAAGGGCATAGAAAACCTTTTTGCCAATAYCAATTCGGTAAAGTGGCGGCATGGCAACAAACACATGACCGGCTTCAACTAGGCTGGTGAAATGTCTTAAAAATAAGGCACAAAGTAGTGTGGCGATATGGAGTCCATCAGAGTCCGCATCCGCCAAAATACAAATTTTGCCGTAGCGTAAATTTTCTAAGGACTTGGAATCAGGATCGATACCGATAGCCACTGAAATATCATGTACTTCTTGGGATGCTAAAACCTGGGCAGAATCCACTTCCCAAGTGTTTAATATCTTGCCTCTAAGCGGCATAATTGCCTGAAATTCTTTGCTCCGCGCCTGCTTGGCTGAACCTCCAGCTGAGTCTCCTTCCACAAGAAATAGCTCAGAAGCCATGGGATCTTCACCGAGACAATCCGCCAATTTTCCCGGTAAAGCCGGCCCTGATGTTACCTTCTTACGGGTGATTTTTTTACTCGCCTTTAAACGCTTTTGAGCATTATCGATAACCATTTCAGCTAGCAAATCACCGATAGTAGCATGCTCGTTTAGCCATAGACTAAAGGCGTCTTTTATGACCCCAGAAACATAACCCGCAGCTGCACGAGACGATAATCGTTCCTTGGTTTGACCTGAAAACTGCGGGTCATTTATCTTAACCGACAAGACATAACTTAATTTTTCCCACACATCATCGGGGACAAGCTTAACGCCTCTGGGTAATAAATTACGGAATTCACAAAACTCCCTCATGGCCTCAAGCAGGCCTGTTCTTAAGCCATTAACGTGGGTGCCACCGAGGGCAGTTGGAATTAAGTTCACATAACTTTCTGTAACGGAAGTACCACCGTCAGGTAACCAAAAGAGCGCCCAATCCAATCCTGAATCTGCACCTGTAATTGACCCGGTGAAAGGTTCTTCAGGTAACATGGTATTACCAACACAGGTAGTTAGCAGATAATCCGTTAAACCATCTTCATAAATCCATTCATCCTTTTCATCAGTAATGTTATTGAAGAAACGGATCCTTAATCCAGAACACAAGACGGCTTTCGCCCTTAGCACATGACGAAGTCTAGTCACTGAAAATCGACCAGAATCGAAAAAGCTTTGGTCAGGCCAAAAAGTGATGGTTGTACCAGTATTTCGTTGCCCAACCGTTGCGACTACCTCTAACTCATGAACCTTTTCACCACTTTCGTAGGCTGTAAAATATTCATTACCATTGCGACGAACTCTCACCTCAAGCCGAGTAGATAAAGCGTTAACCACCGAAACACCTACACCGTGTAAACCACCTGAGAATTTATAGTTCTTATCAGAAAATTTACCACCGGAGTGTAGCTTAGTCATAATCACTTCCACACCAGGAACACCTTCCTCCGGGTGGATATCAACAGGCATTCCTCGACCGTCATCTGAGGTTTCCAAGGAACCGTCCTTGTGCAGGATAACAGTAATATTATTAGCAAACCCAGCTAAGGCTTCATCAACACTGTTATCAATGACTTCTTGGGCTAGGTGGTTTGGACGAGTAGTTTCTGTATACATGCCGGGACGTTTTCGTACCGGTTCAAGGCCGGTTAAGACCTCAATAGCATCTGCATTATAATTTGTAGTCATCAGTGGGGTATTTGCTTCGCTTTGGGTTGGTTTATCTAAATGCTGCTTTAAATGTTAGTAGCCTTTTATACTATAATCCACAGTAAATTCAATATGCTCAATTCTATTCACTTGGGTTTCGATTTTTCCATCGTCGGTTAATTCCAAAATTCTATAACCGGGGCTCTCAGTATCAGCTGCAAATTCCTTGGATAAAGGTTTAAATTGCACCGAACTCGAAGGTGTCGCAAGCATTCGTATCTTACCTCGATATTGGTCATACACTTGATGAATGTGACCCCAAAGTAGACCACGAATAGATGAACAGCCTTCTAATATCTCAAAAAGTTCATCGCCATCTTCTAAGCCCAAAGGGTCTAGCCATTGGCATTCAATGTCTACTGGATGATGATGTAAAACGGGAAATAAATAGGTGACTTGCTGTGATTTAATTGCTTTACTGAGAAAGTTGCGTTGCTCTCTGCCAAGTCGTCCATATACCTGACCTGGTAAAGCTGAATCAAGAAGGATAATCTGCCACTTACCCATATTAATTTTTTTAGCCGAAGAAAAATAATCACCTGTCAAAGATTTAGCCATTTGATGAACATCATCGTGATTACCGGGTATCCAGCAAACTGGGGTTTCAAGTTTGTCCATCACATCTGAAAAATATTCATAGGATTCTGGTGATTGGTCCTGACTAATGTCGCCGGTTGCAAGGATCAAATCAGGATTTAGCTGTTTTTCGATAATATCATCAAGCACAGCACTTAAGCTCTTACGAGTCTGTAAACCCAGTAAGCAGCCTTTTTCTTCTTTAAATAAGTGAGGGTCAGTAACTTGAATGATCTTTGGAGGTCTATCAACCACCTCAATATTCAATTCCTCTTGCTCATCTTCCCAACCGGTCAAAGTTTCACTCCTCTGTTCCTGCCTGTCTTATAGCCTGTCTTGCAATTAGCATTATTTCAGTTGTTTGGCCATGTTTCAAACAAAATGATAACCATTCGCCTAAAAATGAATTTAAACTTTGTTTTTCGTTTTTTTGCAGCATAGCAGGATTTGGATACGGATTCACAGGTAACATAGCCAGGCCGCGACTATCGACGACTTCAGCAAGCAGTGCATCGTGGTAAAGCCGAACATCAACTCCAGTGTCAGTCAGCCATTTAGGCTGTTGGTCGTTCTTTATTGGAGAGCTTTTTGAGGTATTAGTTGAGGTATTGGTCGAGTTACTGTAATTATTGACAGAGAACCTTACACAGGTTGTATAACGACATCGCTCAATGATCTGAAATTTGACTCTAAATTGATCATTAACAAGATAAACAAACTGATCTTCATCGTCAATGGCAGGAAGCAATTTACAGAGCATCCTATAGTTCAGCTCACACTGTCCCATAAAATCACTAAAATTATATTTATACGCTTTTTTTTGCATCAATTCGCTTTCTGATTACAGTTGTTCGAGTATGCCAGTGATTTGATGCAAAGTCCCAGCTTAGTGATAATAATGTGAACAAAGTAATATCTATTTTTTTGGTAAATTATAGGTTTTAGCCATTTTTTGATGATTTAGTACCAACCACTGCATGGCAATCAAAGCTGTGGCATTTTCAAACAGCCCCTGCTCAAGACCCTTGCTCACTTCATCAAGTGACAGGGTGAATACTCGGATATCTTCATTTTCATGCTCAAGGCCAAATATTCCCCCAGCGTCCTTTGCATCAACTAGCGCACAGTAGAGGGTTATTTTTTCACTACTACCTCCTGGCGTTGTAAAATAACTACCAATTGTTATTAAATCATCAATCCTCTGACCAGCTTCCTCAAAAGCTTCCCGTCTAGCGACTCCTTCTGCGGTTTCGCCCTGTTCGATAATGCCAGCCACCACCTCAATCATCCAAGGACTCCGTGTTGATGAAACAGCACCAGGTCGAAATTGCTCTAACAATACCACCTTCTCTAAGCAGGGATCATAAAGTACAACAGCAGCTGCATCTCCCCGTTCAAAGATTTCACGCTGGTAGGTATTGCTCCAACCACCATTAAATAATCGATGTTTTAAAACCACCTGTTCAATAGCAAAATACCCCTGAAAAACCGTTTTACTGTCTATTACTTGATAATCTTTATGTACAAATGTAACCATCTTTATGCCTACTTTTTGTTTAGAATGATAAATTAAAGCTGTTGTAGATCAAAATACCCTAGATTCAACGATTATTCTGCATTTTTATTGATATATCCCAAACTCTTGATCTACGGATATTTCATAATCTGTTACACTTGCAGTATTGTTATTAGTCACCAGCCAACATATTCTGAGTCCATCTTCAGCTAGATGTGATGTAAAGGGGCTAATCCTATTATTTGCACAGTAAATTGAAGAATGGATTTCTAAATGAATATTGAACAAGCTCGCTTCAACATGATCGAACAACAAATTAGACCTTGGAAAGTTTTAGATCCACAAGTACTGGATCTGTTATCAACAATCCCTCGAGAAAGATTTGTTCCTGAGGCTTATCAAGGTCTAGCTTTTGCTGATATAGCCATACCCCTTGGCAATAATCGTTTCATGATGCATCCAAGGGAGGAAGGTCGATTACTGCAAGCGGTTAAACCAAATGCTAGCGAAAATGTGCTGGTAATAGGTACTGGAACCGGCTATATAACCGCCCTACTTGCTTCATTAGCAGCAAGTGTGACAGCTGTTGATTCCAGCGAAGAATTTATCGCTAAAACAGCTGAAAATCTAGCGGCATTAAATATAAAAAATGTCACCTTAAGTTGTTCAGACTGTATGCTAGGCCATCAAGCAAATGCACCCTATGATGTCATAGTAATTCTTGGTTCTATGCAAGTGATGGCTGATTCTTTAAAAGATCAATTATCAACTGGCGGTAAAATGTTTTGCATAATCGGTAAAGAACCAACAATGGCCGCTTTACTGGTAAGTCAGGTTAATGATACTGAATGGCAGGAAGAAGGATTATTCGAGACGTCAGTTCCAGCTTTGGAAAATTCACCAGAAGCTGAACAATTCCACTTCTGATTAGTTGTTTTGACCACTAACTTTCAGTAAGTGTAAGCTAAGCCGGTCAGAAATGTTCCGGCTTTACTTTGTTAGTAACCTTATTTAGCCATAAGTAGTTTATTAGACTAATTAGGCATAGATTTTGCTTTTGCTATGCACATTGAATTATAAAATTTACATTTTTACTAAGAACTTAAACCGAAAAGGGAACAACCATGAGAATTAAACCTCTTATTATAGCCTGTTTGCTAGGTAGCCTATCTTTAGCCACTTCATTGAAAGCTGAAAGTATTCTTGATATTTACAATCTTGCAACAAGCAATGACCCACAGTTTCTAAGTCAAGGGGCGCAACTAGAAGCAAGCTCACAACTAAGTGGCCAAGCTCTTTCTGCACTACTGCCCAATTTATCAGGTAGTTATAATTATTCTTACAGTCGCGGAAATTCACAATCATCTTTTTTCACCTCCGCCACGGAATCATCAGCAGATGGTTATAGTTTAACCCTTAGACAATCTATCTATAATTACAGCGATTGGGTAAGTTATGACCAAGCTAAAAGAAGAGTTGAACAGGCTAAGGTACTCTTTAAATCTAATAAACAAGATTTAATTGTACGAGTTTCTCAAACCTACTTTGATGTATTAAGTGCTAATGACAATCTTGACTTCGCCGAAGCAGAGCAAACAGCTATTAAACAAGAGCTTGAACAAACCAAACAGCGTTATGACGTAGGTTTAATAGCGATTACAGATGTTCACGAAGCTCAGGCTCGTTTTGATCAATCTGAAGCTGATAGAATTCGAGCTAAAAATCGCCTTGATAATGCCCACGAAGCACTGCGCGAAATTACAGGACGATATACGGAGAATCTGAACAAGTTGAATAGCAATATTCCTCTTTTATCACCAGAACCAGCTCAAATTGATGACTGGGTTCAGGTTGCCAGAGAATCAAATCTGAATGTAATAGCATCAAATATGGATGTCTATATCGCACGTCAAGATACCAAACGCAGGTTTGGTGGTCATCTCCCTAACGTGAGCTTGTCAGCGAGTTATTCTGACACTACAACAAATCCTTCAGGCCCTGTTCCAGATATAGGAAGCTACTCGGTCAGAAGCTCATTATCAGTCAATGTACCCCTTTATTCAGGTGGTTTAACAAATGCTAGAGTAAAAGAAGGTGAGGCATTATTCAAAAAAGCCAGCTATGATCTTGAATCAGCCATGCGTTCTACAATTCGAAATACTCGCTCTTCCTACCTGGGTGTTGAAGCGTCTATTTCAGGCATTAAAGCGCTTCAACAGTCTGTTGTATCTCAAGAAAGCGCTCTGGAGGCAACTCAGGCGGGTTTTGATGTGGGAAGTCGCACCATCGTTGATGTACTGTTGAGTACACGATCACTTTATAACGCAAGAAGCAGTCTATCAACTGCTCGCTATGATTATGTTATGGCTATATTAAAGCTTAAGCAGGCGGCCGGTATTTTAACTGGCGATGATCTACTTGAAATTAATAAGTGGATGTCAGTTTCAGCTAACTAATCACTAAAGCTTAGAATATTAACGAGGCTACTGATCAATCAATGACAGTAGCCTTTTTAATGCCCCTTGATTATTATTGACTACTTCTAGAGCCTGCTCACCCATTTGTTTCCTTGCAGTAGGATTTTCTTGCCACTCGATGATTTGATTAGCTACCGCTTGGGCATTGTTAACACGAGCTGCAGCTTTAGATTCAAACAGCTGCATATTGACATGCTTAAAATTAAAGTCATGGGGACCTGTCATTACAGGTTTAGCAAGAACCGCAGGTTCTAATAAATTATGACCGCCAGTTTCAACTAAACTTCCTCCGACAAAAGCCATATCCGCTCCAGCATAAAGGAGTAATAACTCCCCCATAGTATCGCCAAGATAGACCGCCTTATCCGTTGTCTGATTAAGACTTCTACGGGTAAACTCAAAATTATGTTGATGACAAACTTCGGCCACCTCATCAAACCTTTCAGGGTGACGAGGTACGATGATAAGTTGTGCTGTTGGAAATTTAACTCTGATTAAGCGATGGGCTTCAAGTATTTGAGCATCCTCTCCTTCATGGGTACTGGCTGCAATCCAAACCAGTTTTGAAGGGAATCCTCGCCGTAGTTTTTTTCCTTGCTCAATGACACCTGCTTTGATTTTTATATCAAATTTGATACTACCTGTAATTATTATACTGGACTCTGTTGCACCTAAGGCTAAAAACCTTTTGGCATCAAATTCATGTTGAGCAGCTATAATTGTAAACTTTCTGAGAATTGATTGAGTAAGACTTTTTACTAGCTGGTAGCCCTTAGCAGAGCGCTCAGATAAGCGTGCATTCATTAAAATTATTTTTATTTTTCGGTCATGAGCGGCAGTAATAATATTAGGCCAAAGTTCCGTTTCCATGATCAGCAATTTTGTCGGTTTAACGTGATTTAAAAATCGCGCTACGGCATCGGGTAAATCAAAGGGAACATAAACATGATAGACCTTGTCACCCAACTGTTCCTTCACTAGTTTAGAGCCGGTTGGCGTCATGGTAGTAACGGTTATGGTTTGATTTGGATAGCGTTCAAACAGTTCTCGAATAACGGGCAAGGCTGCAAACAACTCTCCCACTGAGGCTGTATGTATCCAGATCCCACCAGCAGTTACAGGTTTTAAGTTTATGGCAAATCGTTCTAGCCAACGTACGCGATAACCCGGTGCAACACGGCCACGGAAATACAATCGTATTAATTCAATTGGAACTATCAGATATAATAATATGGAATAAATTAATTTAGTAAGTGATGCTTTCATACTAGCCTTACTTACTAGTATCTGCTTTTAAAGAGTTGATTATTTGAGTTGTGGATATGCCATCCTCAAAACCTAAAACCTTAACCTCGCCACCATTTTCTAACACACAACCACCACCGGCAATATCTTCAATTTTATAATCACCACCTTTTACTAAAACGTCTGGCAATAATTTACCTATCAGACGTTCAGGCGTGTCTTCAGAAAAAGGCAGTACCCAATCGACAACGCCAAGCCCTGCTATGACTGCCATACGACGCTCTACAGAGTTCACAGGGCGACCTGGGCCCTTTAGAGCACAAACCGATGCATCATCATTAACAGCGACTATCAACCTGTGACCTAGCTTTCTAGCTTGTGTTAAATAACTGACATGGCCTGAGTGAAGAATATCAAAACAACCATTGGTCATAACAATAGTTTCACCCATGGCTTTGGCATCGGCTATGGCGAGCACCATTTGCTCTTCACTTAACACGCCATGACCTGTTTCTTCATTCATATTAAGCGCGCGGCGTAGTTCCAAAGCGCTGATGGCAGCAGTGCCTAGTTTTCCAACTACTATGCCAGCAGCTAAATTGGCAAGAGCAGTCGCTGAGACAAGATCATCACCTGCTGCAAGTGCTGCAGCTAGGGTTGCAATAACCGTATCACCTGCGCCAGTCACATCATAAACTTCCTTAGCATTGGCAGGAAAATGCACCTCAACTTGACCAGCACGAATCAAGGTCATACCCTGCTCCCCTCGTGTGATGAGTAGAGCTTCAAGTTGATATTGCTCTATCAAATCCAAGCCACGTTGAACAAGGATTTTATCATCAGCACAGACACCCACAATGCCTTCAAATTCATTTAAGTTTGGTGTTAATAGGGTCGCTCCTTGATACTTTTTGAAGTCACTCCCCTTAGGATCAACGAGTACTGGAATGCCAGCTTGTTTAGCTAATTGGATTAATGCCTGGGGATCGGACAAAGCTCCCTTTGCATAATCAGAAAGCAGCAAAACATTAGCCGTATTAATTTGTTGTTCAACCAAACTTGCCAAGCCTTTATCTCGATACTCTTCAAGGGACTCTTCAAAATCAAGGCGTATTAATTGTTGATTACGACTAATAACTCTAAGCTTAGTGATAGTGGCTACTGAATCTAATCGCTTAAAATTACACCTAACCTTGGCACCCGCTAATCGTGTCTCTAAGGCATCGGCTGCTTCGTCATTTCCCGTTAAGCTGATCAACTCAACGGTTCCACCAAGATGGGAAATATTTAAGGCAACGTTACCGGCACCACCGGGGCGTTCTTCTATCTGATTCACCTTGACGATGGGGACTGGAGCTTCAGGTGAAATACGAGATGTTGCTCCGTGCCAGTAACGATCGAGCATAACATCGCCAGCGACTATAATTTTCGCTTTACTGAAATCTGGAAAGCTAATTTTCATTTAGAAGGTCCATTTTTTGAGATTAAAAGTTTGATGTTTAAAGTTTAGTCTGTAAAATTTGGCATTTAGTGCTGTTTTGCTAATGATATCATACTTATAAATGTCATAGAGTAGAGCTGGCTACTGTAAATTCAACTACTAAGACCTAGGTTTTTTTCTGTAAGTGACGATTAGAATTAAGCTGGGTATAGAAAGTATAATTAGATAGGCCCAAAGCGGACCGAGTTTTCGGTAAGGTGTTTCACCATTAACTTTTGATACTTCTGCAGTTAATACACCCTTTTCAAACTTGCCCATTTTGGCCTCAACTCTACCCTGATGATCGATAAAGGCGGAAATACCGTCGTTAGTTGCTCGAATAACCGGTATGCCATTTTCAAGAGCTCGCATTCTAGCTATATCGAGATGTTGATAGGGACCGAGGGAATCGCCAAACCAAGCATCATTACTTAAGGTTATTAACACATCTGAACCGGGCAGTTGATTAGCAACTATATCCTTGAAAATGATTTCAAAACAGATCGCCATGGTGATGTTCCAATTGTTGGTGGTCAACAGGGGTTGATCAGCTGAACCTTCGCTAAAGGATGACATGGGCAAATCGAAAAGACCTATCAAGCCTCTTATCCAGGATTCTAAAGGTACATATTCTCCGAAGGGTACTAGGTGTTGTTTATTGTACCGACCTTCACCATGACCGATAATGATTGCTGTGTTATAGAACTTACCGCCTTCGTTCACAGCCAAACCAGTTAACACAGCTTGGGATTTTGCCTTAGCGATTTCATCAATGGTTTGAAGGTAATTAGTGACCTGACTTTCTAATGCAGGTATCGCCCCTTCTGGCCAAATAACCAATTGGCTATCGAGTTTGGCTGTGGTTTCATGAAAATATTTCAAGGTTTTTCTGCGTTCTTCAATCAACCATTTCTTATCTTGAGGGATACTTGGTTGAATTAAACTAACCTTCAAGGTTTCATCGCTCACCCTTACCCATTGGATTTGATGCAACACTAAGACTGATATGATGATGGGTAAGGCTAAGGTCGTGAGATACTTCAATGCAACCTGACCTTCCCTTAAGCCCACAAGGATGATGCCTGTTATGAGCAGGATCAGATAGCTGATACCTGAGCTGCCCAGAAGTGGTGCAACAACCGATAACCAACCATCCACCTGACTGTGTCCAAGGGTTAACCAAGGGAAACCTGTTGCTAAGTAATTACCGAGCCATTCTACAATTAACCAAACGAAGGGAATAGCTACTAAAAAATAAAGTGGACTAGACAGATGGGAAAACCAACGCTTAACAATATAGATGGTCAGACTAGCATAGATACTTAAGGCTAGAATAAAACTCAAGGTTAGGGGTATGCTTAATGCTAGAGGAACATTGCCAAACCGGTGAATACTCACATGTACCCAAGATATTCCCAAGCTAAAAAAACCAATGTGAAACCAAAGGCCTCGATAAAGAGCTTGTTTCATGGTTAAGGATTGCAGGGGTAGAAATAACCAGACTAGACCAGGAAAAACTAGAAACCAAGCGCTCAGAGGTGCAAAAGCACCTATCATTGAAGCACCTGCTAGTAGGCTTAAAAGTGTATTTAACCAACCACCCTTTGCTAAATTATCAACCCTTGTGACAAGGTTAGCGATCATTCCTCTGGATCATCAGGCTTTTCAAGAAGGCTTAAATGGATACTCAAAATCCTACGATTATCGGCTTCGACAATTTTAATGTTAAAGTTTTCAATGACAACCGTTTCATCTTTAGTGGGTAGATGCCCAAAGGACTGCAACAGGAGACCGCTGACGGTATCATATTCGTCATCTTCAAAATTTACCTTGAAGTAATCATTGAATTCTTCAATATCTATCTGAGCTTGGACTAACCATTTGTTGTCTGATAGTTCTTCTATCATTGCAACTTCGCTTTCGACATCTGTTTCGTCTTCAATTTCTCCAACGATTTCTTCAAGAATGTCTTCAATAGTAACGAGCCCTGATACACCACCGTATTCATCCACAACAATTGCCATATGATGACGGTTGACTCTAAACTCTTTTAACAGCACATCAAGACGTTTTGATTCAGGTACTACAATTGCCTGACGGAGATTATCCATGAGGTGTTGACTACTATCTTTTTCAAGATTGTTAGGGTTAAAATAGTTGAGTAAATCCTTAGCCAGTAATATCCCTAAAACATCGTCACGGTCATCACCAATAACGGGGAATCTTGAGTGAGCTGAAGCAATAACTTTCTCTAATATGCCTTGTAAATCGGTTCCTTTTTCGATGACAACCATCAATGATCGCGGGACCATAATATCTCGCGCCTGCATATCTGACATTTTTAAAACGCCTTCAAGCATTGAGAAAGAATCTTCGTTTATGATTGTGTTTTCAGTGGCAACTCGAAAGACTGTTAGAAGTTCTTCTCGATCCTTAGGATCAGTATGGACCAGTTGAGTCAGTCTCTCTAGCCACGAGGGTGAGGGAGGTTTACCGTTATCTTCGTTCATGAATTACTTTTTGTCCTGTGTAGCAAAGAGGCTGTATTATCCTAGAAAAATCATTTTAGCGCAAAATTATGTATGGTTTTTCTCAAATTAAAATGTATTATGTCGTTTCCGTAAGCTTGTAGGGGTCAGAATATCCAAGATTGCTCAATATTTTACACTCTAAAGCTTCCATTTCCTTAGCATCTGCATCACTTTCATGATCATATCCTAACAGATGCAATCCACCATGGATGATTAAATGTATCCAATGACTTTCTAGCGTTTTGTTTTGCTCTTTTGCCTGTTTTGCTACAAGGGGCGCACAGATAACCAAATCACCTAAAAGCTCAACCTCAAGCAACTGCTTTTCAAGCAAACCATTTTCAAGTAGATTTAGTTCATCCGGTGAGGGCACTTCAAAGGCAAAGGAAAGAATATTCGTCGCACCTATATTTCCCCGATATTGTTCATTCAGCTCAGCACTTTCTGCCTCATCAACAATTCGAATAGTACATTCTTTTTGTTCCGTGATACCTAGAACAGATAGTAGTTGCTCTAACGCTAGTTCACAGTCTTGCTGTGTGGGTAGCTTAGCCTCTTTTGAGATTAGCTGTAAATCAACGATGGGGCTCATTTTTTGCCTCATACTTCTCATAGGCCTCAACGATGCGTTGCACAACTTCATGGCGTACCACATCTTTTGAACGGAAATATGTAAAGCTAATATCCTTTACCTCATCAAGTACTTCCATGGCATGTTTTAAGCCCGATTTGGTACCACTTGGCAAATCGATTTGAGTAACATCACCTGTTATTACTGCCTTGGACTGAAAACCAATTCGAGTTAAAAACATCTTCATTTGTTCTGAGGTAGTATTTTGACTTTCATCCAATATGATAAAGGACTCGTTTAAAGTTCGGCCTCTCATATAAGCTAAAGGAGCAACTTCAATGACGTTACGCTCCATCAATTTTGCAACGGCTTCAAAACCAAGCATTTCATATAAAGCATCATAGAGAGGTCTTAAGTAGGGATCGATTTTTGAGGCCAGGTCACCGGGTAAAAAACCAAGCCGCTCACCAGCTTCTACAGCAGGTCGTGTTAGGATGATTCTTCTAACGGTTTGACGCTCTAAAGCGTCAACCGCTGCGGCAACGGCTAAATATGTCTTACCCGTTCCAGCTGGTCCTATGCCAAAACTAACATCATGTTCTAATATATTCGAGATATACTGAGCTTGGTTTTTTCCCTTGGGACTAATAGATACACGTTTGGTCGAAATACTAGTATGTTGTTCATCATAAGGAGAGTTACCAGAATCAGCCAAGCAAACCTGAATTTGCATATGTACATCCATGGCTGATAATTTACTATTATTTGCACTTTCTTCGTATAAGTTATGCAAGATATTTGATGCAGCATTCACCAAACGCTTACTGCCAGTAAGATGGTATTTAGCGCCTCGATTAGTAATTTCAACACCTAGTCGACGTTCAATGAGGCGCAAATTTTCATCACAGCCACCATTGACCAACAACAGGCGTGCATTATCAAGGGGTAAAAATTCAAAGCCGATACTGTTTTGCTTAGGGGCTATTTTAGAAGTATTAATTGATTTAAGTTTAGTCACATTAGTCCTATATAAATGGTCCTAGTTAGAGAAGTTCCTCTATAAAATGGGGCTATTTAATCAGTTCACCGCGCATTGAATTGGGCAAGGCTTCTGTTATTAGCACATCTACAAATTGTCCGATATTTTCAGGTTGCCCAATAAAGTTAACAACACGGTTGTTTTCAGTTCGACCTGCGAGTTCCATGGGATCTCGTTTCGAGGGTCCTTCAACTAACAATCGCTGTGTTGTATCAACCATTTTACGGGAAATATCCTGCGCTTGTTGAGAAAGCCTGGTTTGTAACAGTTTTAATCTCATCTTTTTAGTATCAAGGCTGATGTCGTCAACCAGATCAGCAGCAGGCGTACCAGGTCGCTGACTATAGATGAAGCTAAAGCTCATATCAAAGCCTATTTCTTGGATCAGATTCATGGTTGCTTCAAAATCGGCATCGGTTTCACCAGGAAATCCAATGATAAAGTCTGATGACATATAGAGGTCAGGGCGTATCTTTTTCAGTCGTCTAATTCTTGATTTATATTCAAGAACAGTATGCCCCCGCTTCATCATGGCAAGAATTCGGTCAGAACCACTTTGTACAGGTAGATGCAGATGGCTAACTAGTTCTGGCACCTCTGCATAGACATCAATTAATCTGTCGGAAAATTCCAATGGATGTGAAGTGGTAAAACGAATTCGATCAATTCCATCTACGGCAGCGACTAGCGTAATTAATTCTGCCAAATCCATTTTATGACCGTCATGGGTATCACCAAGATAGGCATTAACATTCTGACCTAGTAGGTTCACTTCCCTTACACCCTGTGCTGCCAGTTCAGACACCTCAGCAATAACATCATCGGCAGGCCTAGAAACTTCTTCACCACGTGTATATGGAACCACACAAAAGGTGCAATATTTACTACAACCTTCCATGATGGACACAAAGGCAGTAGGTCCGTCGGCCCGTGGTTCAGGAAGTCTATCGAATTTTTCAATTTCCGGAAATGAGACATCAACGACGACTTTATTACTATTACCTGCCTCATTAATCATTTCAGGCAAACGATGCAAAGTCTGGGGACCAAATATAATGTCAACAAATTGGGCACGTTTACGTATTGCCTCACCTTCCTGACTTGCCACACATCCGCCAACACCTATGATGATATCAGGTCTATTTTCCTTTAATTTACGCCATCGACCTAAGAGGGAAAATACTTTTTCCTGTGCTTTTTCACGAATTGAACAGGTATTTAACAATAAAATATCAGCCTGCTCTGGAGCATCACAGAGTTCTAGTGAGTGGGTAGTATTCAAGAGATCAGCCATTCGAGATGAATCATATTCATTCATCTGACAACCCCAGGTTTTAATAAATAATTTTTTGCTCATATGTTGATGTTGTTTATCAATAAAGGGAGGGGATTCTATCACTGGAAGCTAGATAAGGACTAGTAATTTATGTCAATTTAAAAGGAATCTACCCTTCGAATTACTGAACTTTTTAGTTTTATTTTAGGTTCTGGCGCTTTCTCTACACCCGTATCGGACAGACCGGCTAAAGCTTCATTCGCATCATCCATATCTTCGAGCATAGCTGCAGCGTTTAGCTTATCAATATCTTTACGGGCATTTTCTGCGGCGCGATGAAACATCTCCACAGATGACTCTCTCATGGCTGTCATTAACAGCTTCATCTTAACCTCGTCAGTATTGTCCGTTAAGGGTGTATCGTTTAATTCTCGTAACAATTGTGCACAACGGGCACTTAGCCAATTTTTCATATTCATAAATACTTCCAGTTAATTCTTTATTAGCTTGATGCTTTTGTTTCTATAACAGGTAAGGCAATTATCAGTAGTTTTGCCAATAACTTTATCAGTAATAGGCTTAGTTTAGACTCTAAATTGAAAAATTGACAGAATTAAGACTGATATGCTCCTACTTCAATAGCTCGAGGGCATATTCAAAAACAGCGTCTCTACCCAGTAGTACATCAAGTCTACGGCGCTCAATTTCATGTTCAGGTAAAACAACAGCATCTGAGATTTCAGAAGAGCTACTTTCTAAAACAAATTTAATGGCGGGAATAATGACTTGTAACCCCGTATTGGGAAGCTCTACTTCAATAGGATAACCATATTGAATGCTCGTTAAACTGCCCGGAGACTCACCCACTATTGTTGCTAAATTATTATTTCGTAGGGTTGCGATTAAGGAGGAGCAGGCTGAAAAACAATAACCATTACTCAACACGATAATTTTGCCTGTAAAATAATATTGCTTTTCACTGACAACTGTCTTAATTTTTGTCTCCAGAAGCTCTCCATCTCCTGAAAATAAGATTTCCCATTGCCAAAAGTTTAAATACTCAATGGGTAGCCAATCCAAATAATTACCGTACTTTTGATTCTTTGCATTATTGAGCAGTTTAGCGTGTTGTTCTCTAAAAGGGTCACTTAACTTTAAAGTAGCCTGAGTAGCCCAATTAATTGGTTTACTGGTTAAGTAAGTGAGTAACAACGCAAGATTGTCAGTGATCCCACCTTGGTTATATCGTAAATCTAAAATTAAATTTGTCTTATTTTGCTCATGAATACTTTTAAATTGCTGATCTAAAAATGCCTCAAACTTATCATATTCTTCATTGAAGTCATTTAACCAAATAAGCGAAGTTTGTGCATCGATTGATATCAAGCCATAGTGTGAGACAACTGAGTTAAGTTGCTTACTTTCATCAGACATCACACCTTTAACAGTTTTAGTGATTTTTTGATTTTGCCAGATGTATTCAATTTTATAATCACCTTCAAACTGATAAACACTCCRTAACAAACTCGCAAACTCCATCTGGATCATGCGTCGCTGGCCTGTTTGTGTTTCTTTCGGTACGTAGTCGTTGAACTGTTTGAGAATAATATCTATGTCGATATCATTAATTGATATCAATCTAGCACCTAGAGGTATTTGAGGATTAACCTGTTGATCGGCGACAACAATTAGCCCATCGCTTGAATTGAGAACAGCTAAGGGAAAGTTACCATACTCTTTAAGAAATCTTTGTTGCTCATAAACTGGATATAAGATCCGAGTATGAATATCTGAGAGGCTGTTTACCAAAGGCGACAGGGACTTATAAAAATCACGGCGCCTTTGTGGCCACGACAGATCAATATACAGATCTTCAAAAAGTACAGCATATTTATCAGCGCCAAGTCTTGCGAAAGGCTCTGGATGAATTTCTCTTAATAAACCATCAAAATGTTTTAGATCTGCTCTTAACTCGGCTGGTGTAAATATTTTTTCATTTTTTTTTAGGGCGATATCAGAATCCAACATCGAGGCACAGCTAGCTAAGGCAAGCATAAAAAATATGGCTGTGAAACGATGAAAGTTAGGCATAACGGAAGAGATAATTTGAGCCTACAAAGCAACTTGTAGGCTCAAGACTAGCTGAATTACTCAGCTGAAGGCTCATCTGGAGATTCAGCAGGCGCTTCTTCAGTAGCAGGTGCTACTACAGGCGCTGCTTCTTCAAGTAGTGCTTTCATGCTTAAACGAATGCGACCTTGGCGGTCTACTTCAAGCACTTTTACGTCAACTACCTGACCTTCTTTTAAGTAGTCTGCTACTTTATTCACTCGCTCATTAGCAATTTGTGAAATATGTACCAAACCATCTTTGCCAGGAGCAATGGTTACAAAGGCTCCAAAATCAGCAAGTCTAGCAACTGTACCCTTGAATACCTGACCAGCTTCTACATCACGTGTAATATCTTCAATACGTGCAATAGCAGCTTTAGTCACATCACCATCTGATGCAGCAATTCTGATTGTTCCATCGTCATCAATCTCAATAGTCGCGCCAGTTTCTTCAGTGATAGCACGAATAGTTGCGCCACCTTTACCAATAACGTCACGAATTTTATCCGATTTGATTTTAATGGTTGTAATTCGCGGAGCAAAAGGAGAAATATCACCACGAGGGGCATCAATAGCTTGATTCATTACATTAAGAATATGTAAGCGCCCACCATGTGCCTGGTGTAATGCTTTTTCCATAATCTCACGTGTGATACCTTCGATCTTGATATCCATTTGAAGTGCTGTTATACCTGCTTCAGAACCAGCGACTTTAAAGTCCATATCACCTAAGTGATCTTCATCACCAAGTATGTCAGATAGAACTACATAATCATCGCCTTCCTTAACAAGACCCATGGCAATACCAGCTACTGGAGCTTTTATAGGTACACCAGCATCCATCAAGGATAAGCTCGTTCCACAAACAGAAGCCATAGAGCTTGAACCGTTTGATTCAGTAATTTCTGACACGACGCGTACTGTGTAGGGAAACTCTTCGATAGTAGGTAGAACTGCTGCAACACCACGACGTGCTAGACGACCGTGACCGATTTCGCGACGCTTAGGTCCACTCATGAAACCAGCTTCACCAACACAAAAGGGAGGGAAGTTGTAATGCAACATAAAGTGATCTTTATAATCACCTGTGATTTGATCAATGATTTGAGCATCACGTTGCGTACCTAAAGTAACAACAACCAGTGCTTGAGTTTCACCACGTGTAAACAAGGATGAACCATGAGTTCTTGGTAGAACGCCAGTGCTCATTGTTAGAGCGCGGATCATGTCACTGGTACGACCATCTATTCGAGCTTCACCAGCAACGATTCGACTACGTACTATAGACTTCTCAACCTTGTGGAAGATGTCAGCAACTTCGCCAGCGTTACTTTTACCATCAGGGCCTTCATTAGCAATAGCTGCAACCGCAGCGTCTTTCAATTCACCAATTTTAACGTAACGTTCCATTTTATCAGCAATTTGATAAGCCGTTGTTATGTCATCTTTTGATTGGGCAACTACCTTATCCATTAATTCTTGATTAACTTCAGGAGCAGTCCAGTCCCATTTTGGCTTGCCAGCTTCAGCAGCAAATTCCTTGATTGCTGTAATAGCACACTGCATTTGCTCGTGGCCAAACATAACGGCGTCAAGCATGACTTGCTCGCTTAATTCTTGAGCTTCAGATTCAACCATTAGTACAGCTTTATCAGTACCAGCAACAACCAAATCAAGTTCTGACTCAGCAAGAGCAGTTGCTGAAGGGTTCAACATATATTCGCCGTCTTTATAGCCAACACGAGCTGCACCGATAGGACCGTTGAAAGGGATACCAGAAATAGCTAAGGCAGCTGATGCACCAAGCAGGGCCACTATATCTGAATCAATTTCTTTATCCATTGAAACAACGTTTGCGATGACTTGAACTTCATTCATAAATCCCTTTGGAAATAATGGACGAAGCGGACGGTCGATTAATCGACAAATAAGCGTTTCACGTTCTGTTGGGCGACCCTCACGTTTGAAGAAGCCACCCGGTATTTTACCTGCGGCGTAGGTTTTTTCCTGATAGTTTATTGTTAGAGGGAAAAAAGGTCTATTGGGGTCACATTCTTTCTTACCTACAACGGTAACCATAACCACTGTGTCACCAATACTTGCCATTACAGCACCCGTCGCTTGACGAGCAATAACACCTGTTTCTAATACTACTTCTTGATTTCCAAATTGGAATGCTTTTCTTGTTAAATTCACAATATTTCCTTGTATATGTTTCTCGGCCTCATTTGGACCGGATTTTTTGTGTGTTTACTTACTTTATTTTACTATTAAGATTACTACTTTCTAAATTTTCTATTACTTTTCTATTGCTAAGACAACAAAAGGGGCCTTAGCCCCTCTTGAAAACACTTTTTATCGACGTAAGCCTAATTTTTCAATCAAACCTAAATACCGTTCGTTATCTTTGCGTTTTAGATAATCCAGCAACTTACGACGCTGGCTTACCATCCGTAGAAGACCACGACGTGAGTGGTGATCATGGATATGTTCTTTGAAGTGCGATTGAAGATGATTAATCTGAGCACTCAAAAGTGCAACTTGAACTTCTGGTGAACCTGTATCTTGCTCGCCTCGACCATGCTCGGCAACTATCGCAGCCTTCGCTTCATTATTTAGTGACATTTGTTTCTCCTAGATTAACGTATCTAGCCGATCACTAACTCAGCCAGATATTGGGACGCACATTCTATAGTAAGGCTTAACCTACAGCAACCGATAAATGCACTATTTTATTACCGGTAATCAAAGACTAGGTTTGCTGACTAATTAATCTTTTAGGTGCAACCATACCATCTTCATTGATTTCGCCTATACCTAGAAACTCACCTTTATCAGTCATCAGTCTCACACCACCTTTTTGAGGTGCTTCTGAAATTTGAATGGGCTGTCCTTGTTGTACATAAAATGCAAGAGAGGTATCTAGTACAACCTCTGGCCAATGGGCAACGGAAGAGTAAACAGGTAAAAGCTTCTCATCTAAGCCATCAAGGCCCTTTGTTTCGAGTAGGGCTTCTAGCTCTTCAAAAGTAAACATGCTTTCTGCTTGATAGGGTCCAACTTGACTACGGTGAAGCTTAGTAACGTGAGCGCCACATTCGAGATCATCACCGATATCTTCAATTAGATTTCGAATATAAGTGCCCTTACTGCAATAAACATCCATTTCAACATAGGGCGTATCAAAAGATAATAACTCAAGCTCATGGATTGTAACTGGTCTTGGTTTTCGCTCAATAGTAATACCCTCTCGAGCAAGTTTATATAAAGGCTGACCATCAACTTTTATTGCAGAATACATGGAAGGAATTTGCTCGATATCACCACGGTAGTTTTCCATTACCGATATTAACTGATGTTCAGAAACTTTCACTTCAGAGGTTGCTATCGCAGCGCCTTCAGCATCGGCAGTTTCGGTTTTGATACCGAGTAATCCTTGAACTTGGTAACGTTTATCTGAATCGAGTAGGTATTGTGAGAATTTTGTAGCTTCACCTAAGCAAATTGGTAACATGCCCGTTGCAAGGGGATCTAGGCTTCCAGTGTGTCCAGCTTTGGCGGCGTTAAACATGCGCTTAACACGCTGCAAGGCTTGGTTGGAACTAATACCAATAGGTTTATTGAGTAGAAAAATGCCATTGATTTTTCGACCTTTATTACGACCGCGTCTGCCCACTTTAAACCTTCTTAATCTTTTAAGTTATCATCTGAGTGATCGATTTCATCACTATCACGAGCTCTTGCTTGTTCAATCAGGGTGGATAACTCACGACCTCTTACTAGGGATTCGTCATATTTAAAGGTTAGATGTGGCGTTAGGCGCATACGAATAATTTTGCCTAGTTGAGAGCGTAAAAAACCACTGGCATGTTGTAGTGCATCAACAGCAGCTTTGATCTCTTTAGGATCATCTTTTCCAAGAAATGTTACAAATACTGTGGCATAGGCGAGATCACGAGATACCTCTACAGCCGAGACAGTAGCCATGCCTACTCGAGGATCTTTCAATTCTCTTTGCATTAGCATGGCAAGTTCTCTTTGGATCTGCTCACCTACACGTTGGGGTCTTCCGAATTCACGTGCCATTGTCCCATTCCCTAATTAAAAAATATCTACTTACCTACTTACTGAACAACCACTCACTAGAGTGAGCGCTTAACTTCAACTATTTCAAAAACTTCTATTTGGTCACCGACTTTAACATCGTTGTAATTCTTGACACCGATACCACATTCCATGCCGTTTCTAACGTCGTTAACGTCTTCTTTAAAGCGACGAAGGGATTCAAGCTCACCTTCATAAATGACCACGTTTTCACGTAGTACTCTAATTGGATTATTTCTCTTAACGTTGCCTTCAGTCACCATACAACCTGCGATAGCACCGAGTTTAGGCGATTTAAAGACATCACGCACTTCAGCAAGACCAACAATTTCTTGTCTGAATTCAGGAGCAAGCATGCCCGTTAGAGAAGCTTTAATTTCATCAACCACATCATAAATAATGCTGTAGTAACGTAATTCAACACCTTGATTATCTATTGCCTTACGGGCTGATGCATCAGCACGAACATTAAAGCCAATGATGATGGCGTCAGACGCAGCTGCTAAATTGGCATCCGTTTCAGCAATGCCGCCTACACCTGAGGATACAATTTTAACTTGAACTTCATCAGTGGATAATTTAGTGAGGGATTCAATTAACGCTTCAACAGATCCTTGAACATCAGCTTTAATCACAAGATTAAGAATTGACACATCACCTGCTTCCATAGAAGCAAACATATTTTCAAGTTTAGTCTTTTGCTGATGAGCTAATTTTAAATCACGTTCACGGTTATGGCGATAACTTGCAACTTCACGAGCTTTACGTTCATCACTCACAACAGCTACTTCATCACCCGCTTTAGGCACACCTGATAAACCAAGCACTTCAACCGGTATTGCAGGGCCTGCAGTTGGCATATCAAGACCGTTTTCATTCATCATACTTCTAACGCGACCATAGTACTGACCAGCTAATAGAATATCGCCTCTTTTTAATGTACCGCTCTTAATAAGCACAGTCGCTATAGGACCGCGACCTCTGTCGAGTCTAGCTTCAATGACGACACCTTCAGCAGGACAGTCAACTTTAGCAGTAAGCTCCAGTAGCTCAGCCTGTAGAGTTACAGCATCCAGTAATTCTTCAATGCCTTCACCGGTTTGAGCTGAAACATGGACGAATTGATATTCACCACCCCAATCTTCTGGAATAACATCATGGGTTGATAGTTCATTCTTAACACGATCAGGATCAGCAGTTTCTTTATCCATTTTATTCACAGCAATGATCATGGGTACGCCAGCAGCTTTAGAGTGCTGAACAGCTTCAATGGTTTGAGGCATAACACCGTCATCAGCTGCCACCACGAGAATAACGATGTCCGTAGCACTTGCGCCACGAGCACGCATAGCAGTAAAGGCTGCGTGGCCTGGGGTATCTAGAAAGGTTATTTCTCCGTTTTTTGTCTCAACATGGTAAGCACCAATATGCTGGGTGATTCCGCCAGCTTCGCCAGAAGCTACTGTGGACTTACGGATGTAATCAAGTAGTGATGTTTTGCCATGGTCAACGTGACCCATGATAGTTACAACAGGTGAACGAGGTATGGCATCAACGGCATCGGACTTTTCTTGAGTTTCGCTTAATACTGATTTCTCAATGTCTGCTCTATCTGCAATAACAGCTTTATGACCCATTTCTTCAACCACAAGGCTTGCGGTTTCTTGGTCTATAACCTGATTAATGGTCGCCATTACGCCCATGCCCATCATTACCTTAATCACTTCAGCTGCCTTGACAGCCATCTTCGCTGCTAAGTCGCCAATGGTAATAGTTTCAGGAATAGCAACATCCTTGATAACCGGCTCTGTTGGCTTAGAGAATTCATGCTGTAGTGCACTTGGAGTGGCAGTGGGCTTTACTCTTCCACGTCGCTTAGCAGGACGAGGAGAATGTAATTCATTGTCTTTACGGCGGCCTTTTTTCTTCTTTTTACGCCTTGAGTCATTGGTTGAATTATTGTTAGCATCAGCCTTATCTTTATCCGCAGAAGCATCAGCTAAAGCATTAGAAGCCTCTTGTGCAGCCTTTTCACTATCCAGAGCTTTTTCCGCTGCAACCTTCGCAACTTCAGCAGCTTGGATAGCTTTTACAGCTTCTTCAGAGTCTATATTTTTAGCAGCATCTTCTGCCACTAATTTTTCAGCTACTTTGGCCGTTTCCGCAGCTTCTACTACTGCTTCTGCCGCTGCCTTTTCAGTGGTAACTTTATCTTCCGCCGCTTTTACTTCAGCAAGCTCAGCTGCTTTAATTGCATCAAGACGAGCTTGCTCTTCTTGTTCCTTGGCAACTAAATCACTACGCTTAACATAGGTACGCTTTTTACGAACTTCGACACTCACGGTTTTATTTTTACCATGACTACCTGATATTTTAAGCGTGGACTTCTGCTTACGCTTTAGAGTAATTCGCTTAGGTTCAGAGTTTTCTACTTCACCATGATTCCTTTTCAAAAACCCTAGTAGTAAACCTTTTTGTTCATCGGTTACTATGTCATCAGCTTTAGACACTTTTACACCAGCATCTTTCAATTGTGAAATCAGCTTTTTAGTGTCAGTTCCGATGACGCCTGCTAGTTCTTTTACTGTAACTTCAGCCATGTTATTTCTCTTGCTCCTGTCTCTTGCTCTTGCTCTTGCTCTTGCTCTTGCTCTTGCCTTTGCTAAGAGGGATTATGCTTCGTCGCTATTTTCAAACCAAGGTGCACGGGCTGTCATAATGAGACTGCCTGCTTTTTCTTCGTCCATCTTTTCAATTTCAAGAAGATCATCAATGGCAAGTTCAGCCAGATCTTCCATGCAGACAACACCTTTACTCGCTAATACATAGGCAAGATGCTTATCCATACCTTCCATATTTAATAAATCTTCAGCAGGATCTTGTTTTTCAAGTTTTTCCTCACTGACTAGAGCTTTTGTAAGTAGAGCATTTTTAGCTCTATTTCTAAGCTCTTCAACAAGATCTTCATCAAAACCTTCAATTTCCATCATTTCTGATTGAGGGATATAGGCAATCTCTTCAATAGTAGTAAAGCCTTCCTGAATTAGAACCAATGCCAGCTCTTCATCAACGTCAATATCACGAACGAAGTTTTGCACAAGCTTTTCAGTTTCTTCAAGGTTCTTAGCATCAGCTTCTTCCACTGACATAACGTTTAGTCTCCAGCCTGTGAGCTCACTAGCTAGTCTAACATTTTGACCACTTCGGCCAATTGCTTGAGCTAATTGATCTTCTTCAACGGCAATTTCCATCACACCTGAATCTTCATCAACAACAATTGATGAAACTTCAGCAGGTGCCATTGCATTAATAACAAACTGGGCTGGGTTATCGTCCCAAAGAACGATATCAATTCTCTCACCACCAAGTTCAGCTGAAACCGCTTGAACTCTTGAACCACGCATCCCAACGCAGGCTCCCACTGGGTCAATTCGTTGATCATTAGATTTAACCGCAATTTTTGCCCTAGAGCCTGGGTCACGAGCAGCGCCTTTAAGATCAATAAGTTCTTCTGCAATTTCTGGAACTTCGATTTTAAATAACTCAACTAACATGTTTGGATTGGTTCGGCTAATGATTAACTGTGGACCACGAGTTTCTGGGCGTAGGTCAAATAACATGCCGCGTATTCTGTCACCTGGACGAACCGATTCTTTAGGCATCATCTCTTCACGTGGAATAACAGCTTCTGCGTTATTGCCCAAATCTAGAATAATACTGTCCCGTGTAGAGCGCTTAACGATGCCAGTTACTAGTTCACCAACTCTATCTTTAAAGGCTTCATAGACTTTTTGACGTTCAGCTTCTCGTACTTTTTGAACAATAACTTGTTTTGCAGTTTGAGCTGCAATACGACCAAATTCGATACTATCAATCAGCTCTTCAATATAATCACCTACTTCAAACTCTGCTTCTTCTTGTAGTTGTGCAGCTTCAAGACCAATTTGTTGATAAGGATTTTCTATGGCTTCACCGGTATCTTCAACAATTTCCCAACGGCGGAACGTTTCATAATCACCCGTGTCACGATCTATCTCTACTCGCACATCTATATCACCAGCTTGCTTTTTCTTTGTCGCCATCGCTAAAGCTGCTTCAAGGGCTTCAAAAATAATACCCGGTTCAACATCTTTTTCGTTGGATACAGCATCAACTACTAATAAGATTTCTTTGTTCATCATACCGTTGGCCTCAACACACTTAACTTAAGAAGGTGTTCGTTAGTAAATTACTAAGCGACTATATTCGCTTTTTCAATATCATCTATAAATATCTCTACAGACTCGTTATCTATACTTAAAGTAATGTTTTTATCATCTGCTTTAAGTAGCTTTCCAGTAAATTTGCGTCGACCATTAAAAGGCATACGCAATTTACATTTAATCTTTTCACCTAGAAACCTCTGATAATGCTCAGGGATAAATAAAGGTCTAGCTAGTCCAGGTGAAGACACCTCAAGGGTGTATTCTGATTTAATGGGATCTTCAACATCCATCACAGCACTTACTTGGCGGCTAACTGCTGCACAATCATCAACATTTATACCATTTTCATGATCAATAAAAACTCTCAGGAGTGACTGATGTGAAGAAGGCTTATATTCAAGGCCTACAAACTCAAAGCCCAGCCCTTCGACTACTGGTGCTAAAATATTATTGAGCTTTGCAATTCCTGCCATTTTATTACCTACTCTTTCCACATTTCAAATACAAAAAAAGGCCATAAGGCCTCGTTCAGATATCAATTGTTAACTAAACTGGGCCCGTGCCCTTTCATCTCAGGCGCCCTAAACAATGTTTGAGTTAGTATTTACTAAGTACAAATATTGATTACAAAAAAACCCTATAAAAAGGGCTTTTAAAAATACTGCTTGGAAATTGTTTATGCATGTTACTATCTATTTTTGAGGGAGCCCACACATCAATCGGCGCGAAGTATACCAAAAGAAAGGGTAGCTATACAACAGTAAAATTGTGATATCCTATTTTAACTTTAGTTTTGATAAATTATTTCTTAGCTAGAGGGGGTATTACTACCATCAGAATAGAATTGAATATTCTGATGATTTCATACAAATCTTAATGAGGGTATTAAAATGAAAATTAAAGCGATCGTTATATCAGTTATTGGATTATTATTATCTACTTCCAGTGTACTTTTTGCCTTTGATGGTGATGAAAAAGCAAAAGCGAAAGATCATATGAAAGATCAAGACATGTGTAAAATGATGAAAAAGTATGAAAAAAAAGAAGGCATGAAGAAAGATATGCATGATGAGCATATGAAAGGTATGGATAAAGAAAAAATGGCCAAAATGAAAAAGAAACATAAGAAAATGATGAAGGAATGTAAGATGAAAGAAAAAGGTGAAAAGACTGCTACTAGTTCATCTTAAATTTTCAGCACGAAGCCCAAACAAGTCATCTTTAGCTAACAATTTGTTTGGGCGACTCCCCAATCCTTAGATCTTTAGAGTCTTCACAAATAATCCCTTATTTATTCTAGTAACTCATAAACTGACTTACCGCTTTTATCTTTAAGTGCAGAATCAATAAAAGCTGTAATTTTGTGGGAGAAGTCATCTTGGCTTTTTCGAGATAGGTGTGACCATTCAGGAATTTCTAACTCTGTCGATAATTCAGGATGATCCATGGCATGTATAGCAGCTACATCCAGGCCTCTAATCATCGGAACCCACATATGATTATAATAATCAGCTTCTAAGGAAAATCTTAAATAGTCACCTGATGTCGGCATTCTTATAAATAGCATGTCACCACCCCGTGCCCTTAATTTTTCTAAAAGCGGCTTGTAGTGATCAATACTAGTTTGAGCCATTTTATTCATTTCTTCTGCTTCAGGAATAGGCCTTCCTAATCCACCTGACCAGAAATTTGTAATTTGTATATTGTCAAAGCTTCCTACTAGCTCAACGGGTTCCCACATTTCGGTCAGTCTTTCTTTATAACTATTGCCTAATTTCCATTGTTCATTCATTAACTTCTTTGAACCAGAACGGTAAGGTAAATTTGAATATCGCTCCATCAATTCCGGTAATGAAAATGACTCATCGAGAAAAGCGAGATAATCGGAAAGAAAATCATGAATTTTAGCACCGGTGTATTTTGATGGCGATACGTTGTTGTAGGCGTCAATAGCGCCTTGGCCAAAATATCCTTCGTCCATACGATTAAATAAAAATGGAGCTACACCAACTATCATCAGACCATTAAAATCGGTGTTATCAATAATATCTTCTACAAAAAGTGCTGGTCCCGTTCCCGGTAAAGCAAGTTGTAGAGGTTGAGTTCCAAGGTGCTCTTTGACAATTGCCATATCAAAACCCCAAAGGACACGGCTTGAACCCGTCAAAACAACTTTTATGTCGTTAGAAACATCGAGTTTACTGCGTTCCGCAGCCCACATATACGTCTCCCCAGTTTGGTAATTACCTGGCGTATGATGCATTTTGTAAGCAAAGCCTTCCCAAACAACTAGGGCAATCACGAGAAATATTCCTGCGATTGCTATGGCTTTTGACCAGGGTTGCTCAGGAATGACACGATAAGGTATCTTCTCAGGAGGAATATAAATTTCATCATGTGTATCGATTTCTACCGACTCATGCTCGGCATTAAATGTATCAGAATTGGAAGTAGATGAAGGCATCGCCTGACCCCTGTGTAATGATTACTGCAAAAGCCATAACCGCTAAGGACACAGTTATTAGCCACCTAGGCATTTTTTCATAAACCTTTTCAAGTGTTGTGCTACGCATCAAACTATGGGCCGTTACTAAAAGTCCTATCACAACAACAACTTCTATAATATAAAGTGTTGGTAGAGGTGTCGCTGCATCATCAGGAGCAAAGCCAAACATAGATTTGATGAGATTTGATGATGTCTCAAAATCTTTAGCGCGAAAGAAAACCCAAGTGATATTAACTAAAAAGTAGGTCAAGAAACCAAGTAACAATTTGATTCCAAGGTTGGTTACATTATTAACATCGCCCCATCGCTTTTTTAGGAATCGCTCAATGGCAAGGTATAGGCCGTGTAGTCCACCCCATATAACAAAATTCCAACTTGCTCCATGCCACAGTCCTCCGAGTAACATGGTTAACATTAAGTTGATATAAGTACGAACCTTTCCTTTCTGATTGCCACCAAGTGGAATGTATAAATAATCTCGAAGCCAGGTAGATAGCGAAATATGCCAACGTCGCCAAAAATCTGAAAACCCGATGGCTGCATATGGAAATCTAAAATTAGTTGGTAATGAAAAACCTAGACAAAGAGCAACCCCGATAGCTGTGGTTGAATAGCCAGCAAAATCAGAAAATATTTGCCCAGAGAAAGCCAAGGTTCCAAGCCAAGCATCCCAAAATGAAACCATTGATGAAGAATTGAAAACAGCTTCAGCAGAAGGAGAAAGCAAGGTATCTGCAATGACTACTTTTTGAAATAAGCCAAGAATGATCAGGTTTAAGCCCCAACCAAATTGCTTTGAATTTGCGTAGTGGGGTGTTTCAAACTGAGGAATTAAATGGCTTGGACGTACGATTGGACCCGCTACCAATTGAGGAAAGAAAGATACAAATAAAGAGAAATCTAAAAACGATTTCGCAGGTTTCCCCTTCTTTAAATAGATATCAAGTGAGTAGGCCATGGTTTGGAAAGTATAAAAACTGATCCCGACGGGCAAAATAATTGACCACTCAGGCACTTGATAGTCTATACCTATCTGAAGCATCAATATCTGCCAGTTTTCAAGTAAAAACTCACCGTATTTGAAATAGCCTAATATGCCAAGATTCGTTGCTAAGCTTAGTAGCAGGTAAAACCTTCGTTTGTTCTGAGTTTTAGCGGTATGGATCCACTTAGCTGCATTCCAATCTACAAAGGTTGAGATCATAAGCAAAATTACAAAAGGAGGATTCCAAGCCGCATAAAAAAGATAACTGGACGTTAAAAGGCTTATTTTTTTGCTGCGCCAAGATAAGGCAGAATAATGAACAGCTAATACTAGAACAAAAAATAGAATGAACGTTAATGAGTTGAAAAGCATTAATTAATCCTTTTTTTATTATGGAGTAACGTTTATTTTTTAATGCTATTGTAAAGAGTAATGATTCGTATTAACAGCACCTTAGCACGCTGTTCAATTAATAGCCAACGCTAATACGCTGGAAAATTCGGGGTCGGAATTCGGGGTCGGAATTCGGATCGACTCCGACCCATTGGTCCCCGACTCATTAGGTTTTCAACTGTTCCGATAATCTTGAAACTTCCACCTCGACTCGTTTGATTTCACGCATTAGAGAGGTTCGACCCATTTCCATCCAGACCCATTGTTTCATTGCTATTTGTGCATAAGCAGATAGTAACAAGCAAACTCCCCAATAGGTGTAGCCATCTAGATTGTCAGAAGTAAAAAATCGATAGCCGGTCCATACCATAACAACGCTTACAGGTAGGATGACAACATTAACTGCTATCATCCACCGCTTCATACCTCCCCTAAATGATCCTTTTACCATATCAAATAAACTTTGGTCATCAATTAAAATTTTATCAATTTCATTGGCTTCACTTTCTAATTCTGCTTTTATCTTTTCATCTAAGTTCATAATATAATTCTCCTAATTTACTGCAGGGATACGGTAGGGGTCGGTGTCGGATCGACTCCGACCCCATTATCTACCATGATTTGGCGTAATAAGTTTCTGGCTCGATTTAATCGTGATTTAACTGTTCCAATTGGAATATCTAAAATAGCCGCAATTTCAGAGAGTTTCATTTCATCCAAATAAAACAAATAAATAATTTGTTTCTCAGTTGGCGGTAGTTGATTGATCACTACCAGTAATTCACTATCATTCTCTGTTGACGATTTATTGACTAACTCGCAACTGTCTTTTAGTTCTTCACCAATCCTTTCTCTATGGCGAGTTTTTTGTCTTAATAAATCAGTTACGCGCCATTTAACCCTACGATAGATCCAACTTTTAAATGCCCTTGGATCTTTTAACTGACGCAGGTTATTTGTTAATTTAATCCAAGAGTCTTGAACTGCATCATTGGCTAATTCATGGTCATTGCTGAGTTTATAAGCAAATCTTAGTAATGGCTTTTGATATTTTATTATTAAGAAATTGAACGCCTTAAGGTTTCCACTTTGAGCAGCTATTACCAATAAGTCTTCTTCGGCTTGAAACATCTCGTGGTTCCTTCATTTTTGGTAATCGCAACTTTTATCTAGTTGTAGTAAAGACGATAGAGAATGCTGAAAGGTTCATTTCATTATGCATATTAATCAATATTATCTAAAGTTGTTTATGGTTACTGCATATCAATTAGGATGTTTTATGGAATATGGGTTCGACTAATTTGACCGAAACTATTCTCAAGCGGCCATTAGGGATGCTTCTCTTATTAGAGCAACAGATTTCACAAATCATGATGAATTTTATAATAAAATCAGAACTAGCTATTACAAGAGATTGGAAACAGCGCAAAACCAATGAAAAAGAGCGCCTAATCGCCCGAGAGGAATAACAACAACGACAATCTTCTTCTGGTGTCGAATAAGACGAGCCTACCATTTCATCTGTCACCATGGGAAAGGTTCGTAGAAAATTATCCTCTTTATTGATCTTGTGAAAGGAAGCAAAATCTTCATCAACATATAATTTACTGTAATCCGGCCTAGTGCCGTTATTTTTTTCAAGTAGCCAGCCAAGTAGCCAGCGGCTTTACGTAATACCAGAAAGAACATGGATGTCAAACACAATAAAGTTCATTGATACAGTGGTTAGAAATATTAAACCTATAACAAAACGCCAAACATTTTGGTGTTATGGCTGCCCCGGATTTGGTATTCGCGTCAATCCAAACGGATCGAAAGTCTTTGTCTTTAAATATATGAGTGGAGAAAACAAAGAAATAAGCCGCTGGATATCAATTGGAAAATATCCTGAGTGGACTATTAGGCAAGCACGAAAAGAGTATGACGAGCTTTATGAACAAGTTTATCAATATGGTCGTGATCCGGTAGCAGATAAAAAAGCTGAAGAAGAAAAGCGAAAAGCCACCTACTCCGTATCGGCATTTATTGATGTTTATGTCGAATACGCAAACTTAAAAGGCAAAGCATCGATTAAAGAAGAAGTGCGTGTCTTTAACCTCGATGTGATCCCTATCATGGGAAATAAAAAAATTAATGAAATCACAGCCGATGATATTGATAAAATGCAATCGCGTATTTTAAAGCGCGCTAAAAAAACAGCGAACGCAACGCGTAGCGGAAAAGTTGCTGTTAAAAATAGCCTTGCCTATACAACACAGCTTTTCAATTTGGCGAAGAAAAAAAGACTGATTGAAAATAACCCTGTCATGGAAATTGAATCCTTAGGTGCTTCAGGATCAAGAAGCCGTATTTTGAGCTTTGAAGAAATTTGGAAATCCTGGAACCGATTTGAAATGCTAAGCGTTCCCCCTGTTACCGCTAAAGCACTCAAATTTGCATTGGTGACAATGCAGCGCAGTGTTGAGGTACGCAATATGCGCCACGGTGCATTTAAGCCAGACGAAAATGTTTGGCAAATGGAAAGGCACGAAACAAAAAATAAAACCATGCATCGCGTTCCATTAAACCGTTATGCTCTGGAACTTATAGAAGAAGTTGCGCCTTACACAGGTGCATCGCCGTATATCTTTGGTGCAACACGCGCCATGTCGCCACCTAAAAAGCCTAATCCAGATTTAATACCTTTGGGCATTACAGCCATGCCTCAAGCCATTCGCAAAAATCGTAAAGCTTTAGATATCGCAGATTTTTGCCCTCATGATTTGCGCCGCACTGGTGCGACATGGATTACCGCCGTTGGCTTACCCAAACTCTACGCACGGCTCATACTCAATCATAGCGATGGTGAAAGAGATGTTACAGGTGAAGTTTATATTCAATATTCTTATGACTTTGAGAAACGCCGTGCCGCGCAAGTATGGGAATTCATACTAGATCAGATCGTGACCTGCGAAACACCAAAGGATATCCCTACTCTGGACGAATTGAGAGAACGCGTTAAAAAGTCAGGGTTGCTTTAAATAAACGCTTCACATCCAACTGATATATAATTATATATATTTATTGTATTGAGATATGCAATTATACATCACACCTTGACAGTCTTCATTCAGGCTGATATATATTTATATATAAATTCTTGCAATTGATATGGTATAACGCATCAAAATGAGCTATTCAACACAATATATCGCACAACATCTAAAAGAGACTCGTGAAAACATGGGACTAAGCCAACGCGAACTTAGCGCCCGAGCAGGTGTTCCACAAAGTCATATCTCGAAAATCGAAAGTGGCAATGTTGATTTGCGACTTTCTAGCCTTGTCGCCATTGCCCGCGTATTAGAGCTAGAGCTTGCACTTATACCCCGCAAATACCTTTCGGCGGTTAATTCCATAGTAGATGGTGCTAACAGTAAAACTGGCGGACAACCGCCTCGTCCAGCATATAGTCTAGATGGAGAGGAATAATGGCTGATATATCCGTTTTAAATATACTGTTACATGGCGAGCATATTGGCGCACTGACAAATGTAGGGCATGATCGCGCGTTATTTTCCTTTAATGAGGCTTATATCGAAAGTGCAAACAGGCCTACTCTGGGCTTACGTTTCAAAGATTCATTCGGAGAATTAATTACCGAATTTAAGCCAACACAAACCGCATTAATGCCTTATTTCTCCAACTTGTTGCCGGAAGGTCATTTGCGTGAATATTTATCCGAGCGTGCTGGCGTAAAATCCGAAAGAGAATTCTTCTTACTCTGGGCGTTAGGAATGGATTTGCCCGGTGCAATGACTGTTACGCCAGATAAAGATGAAGTCTGGCCTAGTGATCTGGATGAAGACGCAGAAGAAAATGATGATAATGAAGGAAAAGGACTTGATGATGCGCTCCGCTTCTCGTTAGCAGGTGTGCAACTTAAATTTTCTGCAATAAGAGAAGCCAGCGGAGGCTTAACCATTCCAGCTAAAGGAATGGGAGGTTCATGGATTGTCAAATTGCCATCTACAAGATTTGTAGGCGTACCAGAAAACGAATACTCCATGATGGAACTCGCACGGCTAGTTGGAATTGATGTCCCTTCCATTAATTTGATTGATGTGAAGGATGTCGAAAACCTGCCTGCTGGTATTGGTGAAATGCAAGGGCAAGCCTTTGCGATAAAACGCTTTGACCGCCTTAAAGATGGAACTCCTGTTCATATTGAAGACTTTGCGCAAGTTTTCGATGTTTACCCAAAAGATAAATATAAAAAAGCAAGCTCAGCAAATATTGCACAAGTCATTGGCGCGGAAAGCAACGAGAAAGATATTTCAGAATTTATTCGTAGACTTGTGTTTAATACTCTCATCGGTAATGCCGATATGCACCTAAAAAACTGGTCACTTATCTATCCGGATAAACGAAGTGCAATGCTATCTCCTGCCTATGATTTTGTTTCAACAATCCCGTATATCGAAGATGAAAAAGCGGCATTAAATTTCAGTCGAACAAAACGTTTTGATGAATTTACATTTGATGAACTAAAACACCTAGCGGCCAGAGCCTTACTTCCTGAAAAAGTGGTATTAGATACCGCCGTGGAAACGATTGCCCTTTTTCATGAACATTGGCAAAAAGAAAAATCCAATTTGCCACTCTATTCCAATGTGATAGAGGCAATTGATAAACATATTAATAAAGTGCCTATTGCAACGAAGGCTTAGGTTTAATTACCGTTGTGTCATGAAAAGTGATTATTGCTTGTGAATTTTGATTATATTTCGATGTTTTTGTGAATAACGATTACAAATTTTTATAACGGATGTTTTAGTACGTATTTTTTTAAATCCCTAAATATCACTTCTCCCGAATAAAGTCTTTTTCTGGCATTTTCAGCAAGTTTCTCAAATTCACTACGAATGATATTGCCTATGGTTTCTGCCTGTAGCTCATACAGTTTCGCCATTTCACCAACCATATTATCAAACTTCTGATCTCCACTTTGATAATCATTATAATCACGATCAGGAATCATTATAGGCATGCCTGGCCTAAAAGTAGAGAGCGTTTATAACAATCAAGGAATATAAGTTTGGGCAAGACCCAAACGTAGACCTAATTGTATCCACTGCAATGCTGATGATGTCAGGATAAAAGCCACGCACAAACGCACTGTAAAACACACCCGACTCGGCAATCGAGTCATGACACTGCACCTTATAGTACCCAAGTATCATTGCCATCAATGTGGTCGTTACTTTCGCCATCCCTTTGATGGAATAAGGCCTCGATTTAGGAGCTCTGAAGCTTTTCGACTGGAAGTCTTTGAAGCTCATAATGGTGGTGTTACTCAACGTAAATTATCTCAGACGCACCGTATTAGTCCCGCCACTGTAGAGCGATGGTATCAGTCTTATATTCGTCAAAGAGTCTCAGAGCTTGCCAGTCGCCCTTGCCCTAGGGTGTTAGGGATTGATGAGCATTTTTTCACCCGTAAAAAGGGATATGCCACCACATTGGTCGACTTGAACAAGCACAAGGTATTTGATGTCAAACTGGGGCGTTCTGAGTTGATCTTACGCCGCTATTTACGTGCACTTGAAGGTAAAGAGAAGGTTAAAGTGGTCGTCATGGATTTATCGGTAACCTATAGTCGTATCGCCCAGATTTACTTCCCACAAGCCACCATCGTAGCTGACCGGTTCCATGTGGTTAAGTTGGTGAACCATCACTTCTTGAAAGTCTGGCAACAACACCATCCTGAAGGTAGAAAGAACCGAGGATTGCTGAGTTTGATGCGTCGACATCAATGGAATTTAAGTGATGAGCAGAATACTAATCTGACGAACTATCTAGCTGAGTTTCCCGTCTTGCAGCAACTGTATGTTGTGAAACAGGAATTGAACCGATTTATGTTACTCAAGACACTTCCTGCTCATCGTGTGAGAAAAAAATTACCCCGATTTCTTGAGTTGATAGAACAACTCAAAGATAGCCCACTACGTACACTGGCGAAGACATTAACGTCTTGGTTGGAACCTATTGTTGCTATGTGGAGGTTTAGTAAAACAAATGGTATTACTGAGGGCTTCCATAACAAGATGGAAATGATGTCTAGAAGAGCGTATGGTTTTAGAATCTTTGAGAATTATCGTATGAGAGTACTAGCTCATTGTGGATGGAATGGAATTATCAATAGGGTTTAATGAATGCCATCCCCCGTTAATTGGGTAGAGCCGAAAATTGGTAGCGGGGGCTGGATTTGAACCAACGACCTTCGGGTTATGAGCCCGACGAGCTACCAGACTGCTCCACCCCGCATCAACGTGGCGCGCATCATAACTAATCTACTGCGCCATGGCAAGCATCAATCGAGTTAATTCTAATTATATTTTTATCCTCCCAAAATACCTGCATCTTGATCAACAAATAGCACTCAATCAATTGTACAGATGGTATAATTAACATTATAATCTGATACAAATTATAGATTAGTCATTTGAGGAAAATAGTTATGGCATTTAGCAGCCCACTCTCAGTGTTGTTTGCCCGTTCGCCCATTCAACCAATGCAGGATCACATTCAAAAAGTTTATGAATGTACTATGAAGCTAAAACCCTTTATGGAAGCTGTGTTTGCTGAAAACTGGGACAGGGTACTCGAATTACAGCAAGAGATTTCAAGCATTGAGAATGATGCCGATGATATGAAACGCAACATTCGTATGAATTTACCTAAGGGTCTATTTATGGCGATTGATCGGCGTGATCTTCTTGATCTGCTTTCAAGACAAGACCGCATTGCTAATAAGGCTAAAGATATTGCCGGTGTAATCACTGGTCGAAGCTTAGTTTTCCCAACCTCTCTCCATGGGGATATAACTATCTACCTCGATCGCTGTATTGAAGCCTGTAAATTTGCATTAAAATCTATCAATGAACTTGATGAACTAGTTACAGCAGGGTTTAAAGGTCAGGAACGCCTTTTAGTAGAACAACTCGTTGATGAACTAGATAAAATTGAAAATGATACTGACAAACAACAAATTCAACTGCGTGCTAAATTATTAAAAATAGAGAAAGAGTATTCCCCTATTGATGTGATGTTCATGTATGAGACTATCGATTGGATGGGTGGTATAGCTGACAACGCTCAGCTTGTTGGTGACAGACTAGAATTAATGGTCGCTCGATAAACAGTTAATTGATTAATATTAGATAGGTTTAAACGATGGAAATTATTGCTGAACACGGTCATCTTTTTATTATTATAGCGTGCATAGTAGGCTTCATCATGGCCTTTGGTGTAGGTGCAAATGACGTTGCGAATGCCATGGGTACTTCGGTTGGTGCTGGTGCTTTAACTATAAGGCAAGCTGTTTTAGTGGCTATGGTATTTGAATTTGCCGGTGCTTTTCTAGCGGGTGGTCAAGTTACCGCAACTATCCGCAAAGGTATTATTGATGCTAGTCACATGACCGCTACTCCTGAACTACTTGTTTATGGAATGATAGCTTCGCTTTCAGCTGCTGGCGTTTGGCTCTTAATAGCCACCTGGTACGGTTGGCCGGTATCAACTACCCATTCTATTGTGGGCGCTGTTGTTGGTTTTGCAGCCGTTGGCATCAGCGCAGATATCATCCAGTGGAGTAAGGTCGGAACAATCGCAATGAGTTGGATAATATCTCCTTTGATGGCGGGTATCATGTCATATTTGATCTTTACCTCTGTCCAAAAGTTAATTATTAATACTGATGACCCTCTAAAATATGCTAAAAGATACGTGCCTTTTTATATGTTCTTAGCAGGTTTTATGATTGCGCTTGTAACTCTATTTAAGGGTTTAAAGCATATTGGTCTCGACTTGAACTTCCAAGAAAGCTTCTTTATAGCCGTTTTATCAGGAATTTTTATAGCCGGAGTTGGTGCAATCATCATTAGCAGAATGAAATTTGACCCCGATGCCGATAAAGATTATCACTATGCAAACCTTGAAAGAATCTTTGCAATATTAATGATCGTTACAGCTTGTGGAATGGCCTTTGCCCATGGTTCAAATGATGTGGCAAATGCAATTGGACCACTTGCTGCTGTGGTCAGTATTGTTCAATCTGGCGGTGAAATTTCCGGAACTTCATCGACCTCTGTAAAGATATTGTTACTCGGAGCTTCAGGTATCGTATTTGGTTTGGTCATCTTTGGCAAAAGAGTTATTACCACTGTGGGTAAGAAGATCACTGAACTAACACCTAGTCGTGGTTTCGCTGCAGAGCTTGCTGCTGCGACAACGGTTGTTATCGCTTCAGGAACGGGCTTACCTATTTCAACTACCCACACTCTTGTCGGTGCTGTTTTAGGTGTTGGGTTGGCCCGCGGTATTGCCGCTTTAAACTTAAATATTATTCGTACCATTGTTATGTCATGGGCAATTACTCTTCCTGCAGGCGCAGGTTTATCAATCATTTTTTACTACATTCTTAAAGCGATTTTCTCGGGCTAGTTGATGTTAAAAACTCATTAAAAAGGTAGTTATTGTGAAATTTATTATAGTGCTCTTAACCTTGTTTATGTCCCTCAATACTAGTAATAGTATCGCGGCCGAAACTCGTTATGTGTCAGATAGTTTGACGATATTTATCCGCTCAGGACCTACCAAACAATTTAGAATTGTAGGGACTTTAAAAGCCGGCGATGCCGTTGAGATTATTGCTGATGATGTTATTAACAAGGCGACGAATATCCGTTTAGCAACAGGCCGTGAGGTTTGGGTTGATACGGAGCAATTAATGACGGGTAAGCCAAGTAATTTGTTACTGAGAGAGGTCTCGGGCGAATTGCTACAAAGCAACGACTCAAATAATCAAACAATATCTGATCTTAAGCAACAATTGCGTCAATCAAAAGAACTAGCTAGCCTAAGTCAAAGCTTACAAGAGCAAGTTACTCAACTTGAGTATGATAAGGAATTGTTAGAACAAAAAAATCAGGTCCTCAGTGACCGCTCTCGCACAGAATTGATGACAACTGGCGGAATTGTAGCACTTGTTGGTCTCTTGTTAGGTTTGGTTCTACCCCACTTTATTCGAAGAAAAAGAAATGATGTATGGCGATAGAGCTGCATCCCTTTTTTACACATATACGAAAACAACATCCTGACCCTAATAAGTTCTCTGATTTCCTCTCAGCTTGTCAGCGCCCACTTCGAAAAAGTCTTCGAGTAAACACCTTAAAAATATCAGTAGCTGATTTTAGGCTACTCGCCGAAAAAAGATCTTGGCAGCTCGAACCAATACCTTGGTGTGAACAAGGCTTTTGGATTGATGATAGCAGTACAATCGAAAGTTTTCAGTTAGGCAATGCAGGCGAGCATCTTCAGGGTCTTTTTTATATTCAAGAAGCCAGCTCCATGTTACCTCCAATCGCGTTATTTAAAGATAATGTCTCAGCCAGTCCTGTACTGGATATGGCTGCAGCCCCAGGTTCAAAAACAACTCAACTTGCAGCCATGATGAATAATAGGGGTACCGTACTTGCAAATGAATTATCTGCCAGTAGATTAAAAGTTCTGCACGCTAATCTAGAACGCTGTGGCGTAATTAATACTTGTTTAAGCCACTTGGATGGCATCCAGCTTGATAAGGCTCTCAGTGGCTATTTTGAAGCCATCCTCCTCGATGCGCCTTGTGGTGGGGAAGGTACTTATCGTAAAGATCAAAAAGCCTTGGACAATTGGTCATTGCAAGCCATTGACTCCATTTCAACAATCCAAAAACGACTCATTAAATCTGCCTGGAGAATGTTAAAACCCGGAGGGCGACTGGTCTACTCTACTTGCACTTTATCTAGGGGTGAAAATCAGCATGTCATACAAGCTTTGCAGGATGAGTTTAGTTCTGAAATAAATATCATCAGTTTAACTAACTTGTTTGAAGGTGCTGGTAAATCTCTCACTAAAGAAGGGTTTCTCCATGTTTGGCCAGAAACGTTTGATAGTGAGGGGTTTTTTGTAGCCTGTTTAGAAAAAAACATCACTACAAAGCAAATTACAACTGGATATAAACTCTCAGGGCAATCACCTTTTAAAGCGCTGTCGAGCAAAACACTTCAATTAGTCTTGGATTATTATCTAGAACATTTTGGTTTTGATTTATCCCCTTTTCAAGTAAGATTAAGACTGCGCATCAGCCAGCGAGAACAACAAATAYGGCTATTTCCAGACGATGCTGAACCTCTTCGTGAAGTGATGAAATTACAACGTAGTGGTATTAGAGTCTGTGATTTACTCGAGAACAGAAAAGGCACTTTGGTCAAAACAAGAAATGAGTTTGTGAAGTGTTTTGGTGCCAAATTTATCTCTCAAATCATAAGCCTATCCTCATCTGAAGCTATTCACTGGACTAAAGGGGACAATATCTCTCAAATTGATATGCAAGACATAAATAAGGGAGAGGTAGTAACCTTGCATAGGGGAACCCCTTTAGGGCTAGCAAAAGTTATTATCAATGGTAAAAAGATTAAGTTAAAGAATAATATGTCCCGTGATCTATTAAGAAGTAATGCTAACTTTCATTCTTAATCCCGTTGCCAACTGGTCATAGAAGCTAAAAAAAACAGTCTACCTTTAAATCTCAAAACAACACCATCGGATAAAACTTGGGTGAGCATTAACCCTCTACCAACGGCCATATTTTCACTTAAACTTTTGCCATTGATAATGACAAAGCTTCCGCCACTACTAACATAAATATGAGTGGTGAAATCCATATCTGGTATTGTTTGTTGAAAGCTATATTCTAGATCAAAAATATTAGGAATCGATGCTTGTTCAAGCTCATAACTTGGTTGGTTACCTGGTGGATTACCTTGTGGATTACTCTCAATCACCTGCTCTTGAACTATGACTTGTTCGACTTCAGGCTGAATGATAACTGGCTCGATTTCAATGGCTGCTAATTGAGATTCAATTTTATTGAGGATTTCAGTGTTCTCTATTTTTACTGCTTCGTCTGTTTTGACAAGAGCAGGTATACTATTTTCTTGTTTATCGCCAAGCATGATATAAGCCAACAGAAAACCATTGACGGCAATCAAAGCTACTCCAAAGATCCAATAGCCCAGCTTACTTTTAGTTTCTTTAACAGGCATTTGGTGTTGTGTTGTTAAGTTGGGAACAACTTCAGGATTTCTCTCCTGCTCGGATTTTCTTAAGGCTTCTAGAATATATGACATTAGCTACCTACCCCTTTTGTGAGTCCTTTAGATAATCCTTTAGATAATAAGGTAGGAATATTTTTATTGGTTAACGTGTTCAAAGTTATTATGGTATTGGGCCCAGCAATACCATCAGGTTTTAATGCGTGTTGCTGTTGAAAGGCCCTTACCGTCTCCTCTAACCTACTATCATAGGCAGCATCAGGTGGAACGATTAAATCGAGATCATCGAGTTTTGCTAAATTTATGAGTAACCACTGCACTGGAAGTCCCGTCATGGATACTGCTAAGGGTGTCTTATAATTTGGAGGAGGCTGCCAGAAGAATGTAACTTCACCAGTCCAATATTCAGAAATCTGGTCTTTATTAATTAGCATTTCCTTACCTGCAAAATTCATTCGAACCTCTTGACCCCTAATAGCAAGAACTACTCCGTAAACTTTTTCATTTGTTTTTGTTGTTAGCGTTAATATTATTGGTCTATTTAAGCTGGCTAACTGCCGCCAACCAGTTAATTCTGTTTCACAGCGTAATTGATTATCCCTAGCAAAGTTACAAGCTTCACCATTAATTGCCGTCGCATATTCTATATCCCATTGTTGGAAAAGTTGTTGTTGTGCTACTGCTTTAGTAATATTCTGAATATTCTTGGGTAGAAAAGGCAATAAGGCTTTTTGCTCGGCCAGCTTTTCAAGCCGTTGTTTTTCTGCTTTATCTTTATCGTCTTGTAAAACTTTTAAATTTTCACGAAGATCTTGATTTTCCTTGGCAATTAAGTCTAATTCAACAGATTGTTTTTCAATAACTGACTGCTTATCACTGAAGTCTTCCGGTTCTTTTTGTTGTAATAAATGATAGCTATAACTGCCTCCTGAGATCAAAATGCCCACGAGGGCAAGACTGAGTAATCGCCATTTTCGTCCAGGTGTATGGGAAGGCTTAATGGTATCGGCTTGAAATTCGTGTACATCACCTCCCATCACTTCACTGGCGGCTTGTTTAATCACAGCCTGTCCAATTTGTTTGCGATTTCTGGCATAGGCGCCCAGCATGGCGCGGTCACAAAGCACATTGATTAGCCTTGGTACACCAGAGGTTCTTTTATAGAGTTCCTTTACCGCTTTACTATCAAATAACAAACTATCACTAAAGCCCGAAACCTCTAAACGATGTAAAATATAAGCCTCACACTCCTCTAAGGTAAGGGGTCGTAAATGATAGCGAGCCGTTATTCGTTGCGCTAATTGACGTAGCTCATGCCTAGCTAATAAGTCTTTTAACTCAGGCTGACCGATAAGAATAATTTGCAGTAGTTTTTCTTTATTGGTTTCCAGATTCGTTAATAGGCGAATTTGCTCAAGTGTCTCTATGCTGAGGTTTTGAGCCTCATCTATCATCAAAACAATTTTTAAGCCTTGGGCATGGGAGCTTAATAAGAATTCATTAAGTGCATCGTTTAATAATTTTAAGCTAGCATTTTCAGGATAAATGATATGCAACTCATCACAGACCGTTGCCAGTAGTTCAGTGGTGGATAATTTTGGATTGAGAATAAAGGCTATTCGAGTCTTGTCGGGAAGCTGTTCAAGTAAACAACGGCAAACAGTGGTCTTGCCAGTGCCAACTTCACCAGTGAGTAGAACGAAGCCACCACCATCGCCTACACCATAAACTAGGTGTGCTAAAGCCTCTCGGTGCTGTTCACTCATAAACAGATAACGAGGATCCGGTGCTATAGAAAAAGGCTTGTCGGTTAATCCAAAATATTTATCGTACATTTACTTGTCTGGTTCATATCTATTGTTTGTGCCATTATACCCGTTTCGAGTATATAACCATAACTTTTAGTCTAGGTAAAAAATAGGTTCAAACGGTTGATGAAAAAATATCTTGTTGGCGGTGCAGTGCGTGATAAATTACTTGGTTATCCTTTTCACGAGAGGGACTGGGTTGTCACAGGCGCCACGGAAAAACAGATGTTGGACTTAGGATATCAACAGGTTGGAAAAGATTTTCCTGTCTTTTTACACCCTGAGACAAAAGAAGAGTACGCCTTAGCACGCCTTGAGCGAAAATCAGGTCATGGTTATAGTGGCTTTGAAATAGATGCTCGGCCTGAGGTTACCCTCGAGCAGGATTTATCTCGACGTGACTTAACCATCAATGCCATAGCTGAAGATAAAGCTGGTGAGATTGTTGATCCCTTCAATGGTGTCAGTGATATTGAAAACAAACTACTTCGTCACGTTTCAAATGCCTTCGTTGAAGATCCCGTTAGGGTACTAAGAGTTGCTCGATTTGCTGCTCGATATCATCACTTAGGTTTTAAGGTCGCCGATGAGACCCTTGAGTTGATGAAACAACTAGTCTCAAACGGTGAGCTTGAACATCTGGTGGCTGAAAGAGTTTGGAATGAAATGCAGCGTGCCTTAACGGAGAAGGATCCCAGTGTATTTTTTGAAGTATTGCGCGAGGTTGGCGCTTTAAAAGTATTGTTACCTGAGATAGATATTCTATTTGGCGTACCTAACCCTGAGCAGTGGCATCCAGAAATAGATACGGGTATTCACACTCTGATGGTGCTGACTCAAGCAGCTAAATTATCCCACTTGGCTTTAGTACGATTTGCTGCCCTTTGCCATGACCTGGGCAAAGGAATTACACCTAAGGAATTTTGGCCAAAACATCACGGCCATGAAAAGGCTGGTATTAAAATAATCAATCGACTGTGTGAACGCCTTAAGATCCCACGAGAATTTCGTGAACTTGCCTGCCTTGGTTCAGAGTATCACTTGCATTCCCATAAAGTATTTGAGTTGAAACCTAAGACCCTGCTGAAGATGATGGAAGCATTTGATATTTATCGTCGGCGGGAAAGGTTTGAACACTTCCTTGATATCAGTGAGGCTGATTCACGGGGACGTACAGGTTTTGAACATAAACTATACCCCCAGAGGGAATATTTGGAAAAGGCAATGGAAGTGATTTTGACTATTACCAATAAAACCTTAGATGACCCATCAATTACTGGAAAAGCGATTAGTGAAGCACTTAGAAAAGCCCGACTGGTTGCTTTGAAGCAGTTAAATGCCAACCATCATTAATAAAATAACGCCCAGTGCTATTCGATAAATTATGAAAGGCAAAAAGCCTATTCGCTCAATCATGGCTAAAAACACATGGATACAAGCATAAGCACTGAGGGTTGCTATACCAGTGCCGAGAGCGATTTTTGGCCAATCTACAGGCGCTGAACTTTGCAGTAACTCCAACATTAAATAACCACCGGCTACAGTAATTAGCGGTATGGACAGTAAAAATGAAAATCTTGTTGCAGCAGCCCTTGTTAGACCGAGCATTAACCCAGCTGTCATAGTGATTCCAGAACGTGAAGTACCTGGAATTAAGGCAATAGCCTGAGCAAATCCGACAATTAATACATCTTTAAAATGCAGGGAATATTCATCTCGTGTAAGATTTTTCCTGCGATCAGCAACCCAGAGCAGCAAGCCAAAGGTGATAGTTGCCATGGCTATAACAAACACCGAGCGGAAATTCTGCTCGATGAAAGATTTTAAAAGAAACCCTGCAAGTCCAGCCGGTATGGTACCCAAAATCACTAGCCAAGCAAGCTTAGCATTCTTATCGAAAGGCTCGGGCTTGGCTAAGTTTGGTAAACTTAAAAACCAAGCTCTAGTCATGGCCTTAAGCTCTACTCGAAAATAAATAACCACTGCAACCAGTGTGCCCACATGGACAGCCACATCAAAGGCTAGGCCTTGATCATGCCAACCAAAAAGTTGTCCTGGCAAGATCAGATGAGCTGAACTTGAGATGGGTAAAAATTCGGTAAATCCTTGGATTATTGCCAAAATTATTGTTTGTAACCAATCCATATGCCTTCTAAATCTCCTGACTTCTCATAATTTACTTATTTTTTCATACTTGCTTAGCTTCATACTTAAAGGGCATGTCTTAAATCGCTTAGGCTAAAACCTTGTAAATGACTGGTTAACTCAAGGGGTAAATCTTGCGTTAGGGCAATTATTTTAAACATCTCTCCCATTTCATCGGGCATAATCAAGGTTCTTATTTGTTGTGCAATTTGCATTTGTTTATCTAAATCATCTGCCGCCGCCGCTTCAGCCAACTGAAGAATACCACAGCCACTGAGAAAACTAGCCTGATTTGTGTAACCTGAAACACTGAGCCCTGATTCAAAAGCAGCTTCTGCAACAGCCGTAAAATCAACATGGGCAGTAATGTCTTGTAAACCTGCTAAATAAAGCACCTTGTCATGACTATGATGTCGATAATGGCATATCAAGGAGCCCTGATTTCTCTCTTCTAGATAATACTCATGGCGAGGGTAGCCGTAATCAATCAACAGTATTAGACCCTGAGATAAACAATCCCCTAGCGCCTTTATCCAGCTTTCCATGATGAGATTAACTTCACTGATATAACCCTCTGGAAAATGAAGCTGTTGAATTTCATCCCTTGCAAACCATTGAGCCATTTCATTTGAAAGCTCTGTAGATGTTTGAAATTCCAACTCACCATCGACTGCCTTAACAACCCCTACATCCTTAGGTCCATTAGCCGTCATTTCAAATAAATGTACTGGCATGGCATCAATAACTTCATTGGCTAGAATAACTCCCTTAAAACCTTCGTCAGGCAACTGGTCAAGCCAACTGATAAGAGGAAAGAGATGGGGGATTTCTGCTTGTAATTTTATCTGTTGACGCTGTTTTAAATCAGCAGATATTTCGACTATGTAATAATGCTCAGGTAGACACTGGAGCTTTTCTAACTGTACAAGGACGTCTTTAGCAAGGGTGCCTAAGCCTGCACCAAACTCAAGAATTGAACCTGATGTAACCTTAAGAACTTCTGCACATTGATTCGCAAGTGCAAAGCCATAAAAGGCTGATATTTCTGGAGCCGTGACAAAATCACCCGCTGCTCCAATTTTTAAAGCACCTGCGCTATAATATCCAAGACCCGGACTGTGTAATAATTGCTCCATTACCTCTACAAAGGGTAAGGGTTGATTGTCTGATCGATCACCTAATTGATCAATTAATTGCAGATAAAGTTGCTCACTATGCTCAATAGCCTCATTTGACGGCATAGGAACATTGCCTAATACTTGAATCTGTTGGCGAATTCTATCAGCATACAACATTAAGGATCTCTAACTTAGCTTTGCTGGTGGATTTATCGGCAGACTGTAGCGACACTATGGATATGATGCAAGCATGAATGATATAAATCTTGAAAAAACACAGCTTCCCGTAGCTTTAATCACAGGATCAGCCCGCAGGATAGGTGCAGTTATCGCCCGACTGCTTCATCAGAATCACCATCAAATCATTATTCACTGTAATCACTCTCTTACTGAGGCCGAGCAGCTTGCAAGTGAACTTAATGATTTACGAGCTGCTAGCGCCCTAGTGATAAAAGCAGATCTGAGTACAAGTCAAGGTTGCAATGAGCTAATTGAAGCTGTGCTTGAAGACTCGGGAATGTTTAAGGGGCGACTCGATGTTCTAGTGAACAACGCCTCTGCTTTTTATCCTACGGCTATTGGAGATGTTACCGATTCAGATTGGCAGCAACTTTTCAGTACTAATCTCAAGGCGCCGTTTATATTAGCTCAGGGTTTCTCAGCTAGCCTAAAGCAAAATTTTGGATCAATAATCAATATCACCGATATCCATGGTGAAAGACCTCTAGCTGGCTACTCTGTTTATTCCATGAGTAAGGCTGGCTTAATTTCCATGACACTTTCTTTAGCCAAGGAACTGGCACCAAATATTCGAGTCAATGGTGTATCACCCGGTGCAATACTTTGGCCTGAAGCCGACGAGGGTGATCTGCAAAAACAGCAAAAAGTATTGGCTAAAATTCCTTTGACTAGAATGGGAGCGCCAATGAACATCGCCCAAACAGTGCTATTTTTACTAAAAAACGATTATATAACAGGTCAAACTATCAAGGTGGATGGTGGGCGTTCTCTCTAGGGGATGTAAATTAATCCCAATCGGTATCAACTTGCCAAAGCTTTTGATTTTTATCATACATTTTCCAATGTTCTGAAAAGCTCAAACCAGTCTCAGGATGCTTTTCATCTCCAGCCATAATCGCCAGAGGCCAAAGTACATAGGCATTTTTAAGGATTTCATCCCGTGGTAGTTGCACAGGTGTATCACAAACCAGATCGCCATAAATCAAGGGATCAATATCAAGTGTTCTAGCACTAAATTTAGGGTCACTGCGATTTCGGCCAGACTGATCTTCTATTTTCTTATAGGTTTTAACCATCACAGTTAAGGATAAATGTGTTGTAAAGGACACCACAAGGTTATAAAAATTATCTCCGCTAAAACCCACTGCCTCACTCTCAAAGGTTGGAGAAATATCGAGCTTACCAAAAACCTGCTCAAGCAAAAGCAGAGCCTTTGATATGGCTTTGGAACGATCGATATTACTACCAATGCCTAAATATACCCGAGTTTCACTCAGCATTTTGTCTTTCAATGACTATCCCAACATCCTTAGCACCTCGTAAAGCGCCAGGTTTACTGACTCTTAATCGAAGCCAGTTGACGTTGAATTCTTTCAGTACAATTTGAGCAATGGTCTCAACCATGGTCTCAATAAGTTGGTACTCACTATCAGCAACTAACTTGATAATACGCTTTCCAACCGCTTTGTAATTAAGAGCATCCTCGATATTATCTGACTTAGCAGCCTTGGCAATATCCGTAGCCATTTCTATGTCGATGCTAACCGTTTGCTTTATTTTTCGCTCCCAATCATAGATGCCAATGATTGTTTCAACCTGTAAATCTCTGATGTATACAATATCCCGACTTATGCTCACTATTGTTACTCTCTTTTTAACTGCCTTTTAAGGAAAGAAGCGTTATACTAATTCACACCTAGACGATAGCCAAGCATTTATACAAAATACACTAATCTAAAAATGCCAGTAATTGAAATCACAGTCCTTATCTTCGCCTATTTACTTGGGTCAATTTCATCTGCCATCATCATTTGTAAGCTAATGGGTATGGCTGATCCAAGGGAGGTTGGCTCTCATAATCCAGGTGCCACCAATGTACTGCGCATCGGCGGTCGTAAGGCAGCAATTTTAACCTTCGCTTTTGATGTACTTAAGGGTGTAATCCCAGTGCTTGTTGCCAAGTACTTTGATTTTTCTATTTTATGGCTTAGTGGTGTGGTGGCCGCAACATTTCTTGGACATTGTTTACCCATCTTCTTTTCATTTCAAGGTGGAAAAGGAGTAGCAACAGCTTTTGGTGCCCTAACCACGATGAACTGGCAAATAGGTCTGGTCATTTTAATTGTCTGGGTTATCGTTTTTATGTTATTTCGCATCTCATCCCTAGCTGGGATCAGTTCAGCCAGTGCGATTCCCATAGCAACGTGGTATTTTTCCGTGGAAAGTGTTTTACCTATGACCATCATGGCGCTTTTGATGATCTGGCGACATCAAGACAATATCAAAGGTTTGCTATCGGGGGATGAGCAACGCCTTGGCGGTTCTGACTAGAGTCACTAGAGTGTGGCCCCCGCAGCATTTAATTCAGTCAATGGCCACCTAGGTCGTGCTTGGATACCGAGATCTGATCTCTCGCCAGCTTTAAATCTCAAATAGCCTGCGTAAGCAATCATGGCACCGTTATCAGTACAAAACTCAGGACGGGGATAAAATACCTTACCGCCTAATTCAGATAACACTTCAGTAAGCCTTTTTCGTATTTGAATATTGGCACTCACGCCACCGGCTACCACCAGAGTATTTAACCCAGTCTCTTTCAAAGCTCGTCGACACTTAATTGCGAGTGTCTCACACACAGCTTCTTCAAAAGCATAGGCTATATCGGCTTTTGCCTGAGTAGTTAAATCTTGCTGAGCACGGATGGTATTTGCAGCAAAGGTTTTAAGCCCACTGAAACTAAAATCTAAACCCGGACGATTAGTCATGGGACGTGGAAATTTATACAGACCTGGAGTGCCTTGAGTGGCAAGCTTAGCAAGTGCTGGACCGCCGGGATATCCAAGACCTAAGATCTTCGCCGTTTTATCAAAAGCTTCGCCCACAGCGTCATCTAGCGATTCACCGAGAAGCTCATAACAACCAACGGCCTGCACTTTAATTAGCTGAGTATGACCACCTGAAACCAACAGGGCAATAAACGGAAAATCTGGGGTAGGATGTTCAAGCATAGGCACTAATAAGTGTCCTTCCATATGATGTATTGGTACGGCAGGACAATCCCATCCAAAGGCAAGAGCGCGCGCCATACTAGCACCTACTAATAAGGCTCCGATTAATCCTGGTCCAGCTGTGTAGGCTACCGCATCAAGATCTTCGCCATTAATGCCAGCTATCTCTAACGCTTCACGTACTAAGGGAACTGTTCTTCTAATGTGATCTCTTGAGGCGAGTTCAGGTACCACTCCACCATATTTGGCATGTATTTTAACCTGTGAATGCAACACATCAGCGATGATGCCCTTGTGCTCATCATAAATGGCAACACCTGTTTCATCGCAGGATGACTCGATTCCTAATATAATCATTCCGTTTTTGCACCCAACTCTGTAATATGGCTCTTTGTTAAACAACAGCAATTCAATGTCTGGAGGATACAGCATCTTAGCTGGTTGAATCAAAGAATAACTATCTGTAAAAATAGATCTTTGCATTCATATTCAAAAAGGAGTAGAATTGCGCCCTCGCAACGGTTGTAGCTTTGTTTTCAACCTTAACTAACTGATTTTAAAGGGTTTTTAGATGCCTGCTGTACGTGTAAAAGAGAACGAACCATTTGATATAGCGCTACGACGCTTTAAACGTTCATGTGAAAAAGCTGGTGTACTTGCTGAAGTACGTCGGCGTGAATTCTACGAAAAGCCAACAAGCGTTCGTAAGCGTAAGAAAGCTGCCGCTGTAAAGCGCTCATTAAAGAAAGTATCTCGCGAAAACGCTTCACGCGTTCGCTTATACTAGATTTGATGAATTTAGCCGTGGGTCTTTAAGGCTTTCGGCTAAAAATTTCTTTCCAAACTGAATCCAAATTATGTTACTTGAACGCATAAAAGACGATATGAAGCAGGCCATGCGTGACCGTGCTAAAGAGCGTCTTAAAACGATCCGATTAATTCTTGCTGCTGCAAAGCAACAGGAAGTGGATCGTCGTGTAACATTAGAAGACGTCGATATTCTAGCCATCATTGATAAGATGGTAAAGCAACGACGGGATAGTATTGAACAGTTTGATAAAGCCGGACGTGATGATCTCTCCTCCATCGAGAAAATGGAAATTGAAGTCATACAGGGCTACCTACCCGCTCCATTAACTGAGCAGGAATTATCAGAACTTGTCGCAGAAGCCATATCCACATCAGGTGCTCAAAGCATGCGTGATATGGGTAAGGTCATGGGTATATTAAAACCAAAGATGCAAGGCCGCGCCGATATGGGCAAGGTCAGTGGATTGATTAAATCTCAACTTAGCTAGTTGGCACCTGCCTACCCTTTCTATTTTACTCTGTTCAAATAAAAGTAGGAGCAATACCCGCCACGTGAAAGGAAGGATCCCCCAAGCATTTCTTGATGATGTACTAGCTCGCACCGATCTAGTTGAAATCATTGATAGTCGCGTACCCTTAAAAAAATCCGGTCAAAATTTCAGTGCTTGCTGCCCTTTTCATAATGAAAAGACGCCCTCTTTCAATGTTAATCAAGACAAGCAATTCTTTCACTGTTTTGGCTGTGGCATTAGCGGCAACGCTATTAGCTTTCTCATGGAATATGACCGCCTAGATTTTCTTGATGCGGTGGACGATCTCGCTTCAAAACTTGGCTTAGAGATACCAAGAGATGCAAGTAAGGCTGAAGTGCCTGGAAGCGCCGATCTCTATGACCTTATGGCTGAAGCTAGTCAATATTACCAACAACTGCTTCGCAAAAAATCCGATGGCGGTAAAGCCATAGCCTATCTACAAAAACGTGGACTTTCTGGTGAGGTTGCCCGCGACTTCGGCCTGGGTTATGCCAGCGAAAAATGGGATGGTCTACTCAATTTTCTTGGCGGTAGTCCTGACAGGCAACAAAAGCTTATTGATACTGGCATGATCATTAAAAAACCAGACACAGGTAAGTGTTATGACCGCTTTCGCGATAGGGTGATGTTTCCCATTCGAGATAAGAGAGGTAAGGTCGTCGCCTTTGGTGGACGAGTCATTGATCAGGGTGAACCTAAATATCTCAACTCACCGGAAACGCCAATCTTTCATAAAGGTCGTGAACTTTATGGATTATTTGAAGCGCGTCAGGCCAATCGTAAACTGCAAAATATTCTCATCGTTGAAGGGTATATGGATGTAGTTGCCCTAGCCCAATTTGATATCAGAAATGCCGTGGCAACCCTTGGTACAGCGACCAACGAATATCATTTACAACAGCTATTTCGCGTAGTCAATGATCTGATCTTCTGCTTCGATGGTGATAAAGCTGGTTCAGCAGCAGCTTGGAAAGCCTTAGAAATAGCACTACCTTTGATACGCGGTGATCGTTTAGTCCGATTTATGTTTTTAGACGATGGTGAAGATCCTGATACCCTTGTACGGGCAATTGGAAAAGAAGCCTTTGTTGATCTACAAACCCAAGCCATGCCCTTATCACAATTCATGTTTGAGCATCTTGCCAAAGACAGTAATCTTGCCACAGCAGATGGTCGAAGTAGTTATGTGGCAAGGGTTAAAAAATATCTTGAAAAAGTAACCGATCCTGTGCTCAGAGAATTGTTGATCACAGAGCTTGGCGAAAGAGTGCATTTATCCACTGAACAATTATCCAATGCCATGGATATAACACAAACCAGTGCAGTAAGATCGAGGAAAATACACTCGGGCAAACCCAAGACCATGACGCCCATGAGAATGGTCATAGGCCTACTAGTTCAACAGCCTAAACTCGCCGAACAAGTTGCCGATACAGACTGGTTAGAATTTCTAAATCAACCTGGCGCTGCCTTATTAAAATCAATGCTTGAAATGTTGCATAAGAGTCCCCATCTTACCACCGGCGCTCTGATTGAAAATTGGCGTGGACAGGATGAACATCAGCAATTAATGACTCTGGCGAGCTGGGAACATCTCATTGTTGAGCAAGATAAAGTCGTCGTGATGTTTTGTGATGCCATAGAAAAACTATTTATTGAAATTCGTCACTTACGACTCAGTGATTTAATTTCCAAAAAGAAACAGAATTGTTTAACTGAAAAAGAGCAATTAGAGCTAAAACAACTGCTTTCTGGCTCAATTTAGCTAATAAACAGTAAAAAAGTGTAAAAAACTGTGCAAATCGATAACTAATTTTCGATTTTCATCTAAATTGTATATAATGCCCGGCTTTCCGCAAAAGCCTGAAGTGGATGTTTTACATTGTACTCCACTCAAGCAAGCGGATTTTAGTAAGTTAACTAGATGGTGTGAAGTTAGTTATATGGAACAAAATCAAAATAAATCACTTTTAAAGATCTTGATTACCAAAGGTAAGGAGCAAGGCTACCTAACCTATGCGGAAGTCAATGATCACCTGCCTGCTGATATCGTCGACTCTGACCAAATAGAAGACATTATTCGCATGATTAATGACATGGGCATCACTGTTCATGACACGGCACCTGATGCTGATGAATTAATCATGACAGATGAGACTGCGGTTGAAGATGAAGATGCCGCTGAAGCTGCTGCTGCAGCTCTGGCCAACGTTGAAGCTGACTTTGGTCGAACAACGGATCCTGTGCGTATGTACATGCGTGAAATGGGTACGGTTGAACTCCTGAGTCGTGAGGGCGAAATTGAAATCGCTATCAGAATCGAAGAAGGCATCAAGCAAGTCTTATCTGCAATATCTGAATATCCAGGAACTATCGAAAATATTCTTGATCAATTTGATCGATTAGAAGCCGGTGAAATCAAGATTGCCGATCTATTAACAGGTTTTGTGACTGAAGACGACGAGCCACATAATGCTGGCGCGACTCACGTTGGTTCAGAGTTGAACAAACAAGAACTCGCAGAAGAAGATGATGACGATGACGAAGAAGAGGAAGAAATCGATACTGGACCTGATCCTGAAGAAATTCGTGAACGTTTTATAGCGCTTCGTAAGCAGTTTGAGAAGACCACTACAGTACTTGCTAAAAACGGCAAAACACATAAAAAAACATTAAAAGAAATTGCCCATCTAAGTGAGCTGTTCCTTGAAATAAAATTAATTCCTAAGCAATTTGACCGGCTTGTTGGTCACATGCGTGCCATGATGAATGTTCTTCGCACACAAGAACGTCTCATTATGAAGCTGTGTTGTGAAAGAGCGAAAATGCCTAGAAAGAACTTCATCGCCTCTTTCCCTTCTCAAGAAACCAACATTAATTGGATCAACGATCAAATTAATGCCGGTGAGCCTTGGAGTAGTTCATTAGAAGAACATGTTGAAGACATCATCCGTGGTCAACGAAAGATGATCTTTACCGAAAAGTCTTCAAACTTGAACATCAATGAAATTAAAGAAGCTAATCGTAAGATGTCGATTGGTGAAGCAAAGGCGAGACGTGCCAAGAAAGAAATGGTTGAAGCAAACCTACGTTTGGTTATCTCCATTGCTAAAAAATATACAAACCGCGGATTACAATTCCTCGATCTTATCCAAGAAGGCAACATCGGTTTAATGAAAGCAGTTGATAAGTTTGAGTACCGTCGTGGTTATAAGTTTTCAACCTACGCAACTTGGTGGATCCGTCAGGCGATTACCCGATCTATTGCGGATCAGGCAAGAACCATACGTATTCCAGTTCACATGATTGAAACAATCAACAAACTGAACCGTATTAGCCGCCAGATGCTCCAAGAAATGGGTCGCGAGCCTCAGCCTGAAGAATTAGCAGAGCGCATGGAGATGCCAGAGGATAAGGTTCGTAAAGTTTTAAAGATTGCTAAAGAACCTATTTCTATGGAAACACCTATTGGTGATGACGAAGATTCTCACTTGGGTGATTTCATCGAAGACGCCAATATGGATTCTCCTGTTGATGATGCAACGACTGAGTCTTTGCAGGAAACCACCAGAGAAATCCTTGGAAGTCTAACGGCTCGAGAAGCCAAGGTACTTAGAATGCGTTTTGGTATTGATATGAATACCGACCATACTTTGGAAGAAGTTGGTAAGCAGTTTGACGTTACCCGTGAACGTATTCGTCAGATTGAAGCTAAGGCTTTACGTAAACTTCGCCACCCCACCCGCTCTGAGAGACTACGTAGTTTCCTAGACGGTAAGTAGACAGAGAGCAAACGCTCTCGCGGACCAGAGTACGACTGAGTACCTGTCCATCGGCCATTTTGCTAGTACATCTCTGGTTGACAAGCTTTTATCAAAGCCCACCTTAACAGCCCATCAGCTAATATACACAATTACTGGTTTATTTAAGGTTTATTTTAATCATCTTGTCAACCAAGCTGTTCTTTTTCCGTTGAACTAATATACACACAACGGAGCTTTACCATGAAAAGTCGTTATTTGAACTATAAATATTCGCTCATAACTATCCTTTTACTGTCAATTACCGCCTGTGGTGGTGGTACTGATGTAATGGATGATCCTGCGCCTCCAGCACCACTACCTCCTTCCTCTGCCAGTTGTGACAGTAGCGATTCAGCCTGTGGAACACTTTTATTAGGCATAACCGATGCTGATGGTGATTTTCTGACATACAGTGTTGAAATTAGCGGTATTGAACTGACTCGCGCTGATGGTGCTCTAGTATCAGTAATGCCAACCTCTCAAACTGTTGATTTCGTCAACTATGTTGAACTCAGCGAATTAGCTGCAGCGTCCGCAATACCAGTGGGTAATTATACTGAGGGCAGCATCACCATCAACTATACCAATGCTGATATTCAAGTTGAATTAAATAGCGTTGCTGTTCCTGCTGTCATGATTGATGAATTAGGCCAGCCCTTGTTATCCCAAACATTACAATTGCAATTAGACGTGGATAACCAATTGCAAATCAACACTAATCGTCCAGCTCTGCTCGAGCTTGATTTTAATTTAGCCGCATCTCATACCATCAATCTTGATGCTGATCCCATAACAATTACCACCGAGCCTTATATTATTGCGGAAGTTAACCCAGTGCTTGATAAAGAATTTAGAGTAAGAGGCCCTCTAATTGAAGTCAATGAAGCCGAATCATTTTTCAGTATCAAAGTACGACCTTTTCACCGTAGAGATGGCGACTTCGGTGAGGTTGATTTGCAGGTGGTAGATGACACAGCTTTTGAAATCGATAATGAAGCTTATACTGGCTCTGCAGGTTTGACCAAATTAGCAGAATTATCAGTAGGTACACCTACAGTGTCTCTGGGAACGTTTGACCGTGAAAGTGATCAGTTTACAGCTATCACAGTACTGGCTGGTTCAAGTGTCCTAGGCAATAGTAATGATGCTGCTAGAGGCATCATAGTGGCGCGTGATGGTAACACTTTGACCTTACGCCGTGCCACTGTGCTGCTTGAAGATGGCACTGTCTCTTTTTATGGTGAAATAAATGTACTGATTAACGATACAACCAAGGTCAAAAAACACCGTGGTATGGTTGAGCAAATATCAATTAATGCACTATCGATTGGCCAGGCAGTATCTATTCGAGGCACCATTATTGAAGGTGATATGGGAAGAGTACTAGATGCAACTGAGGGTGCTGTTAGAATGCATGTTAACAGTATTTCAGGACATGCAATTAGCAGTGACAGTACTTTGCTTGTTATGGACTTACGAGCTCTTAATGGAAAAGCCCCTGAGATTTTTGATTTTTCCGGAACCGGTACTAACGTAGATTTCGACGCTGATCCAGAGAACTATGAAGTTTCAACTCTACATTTAATGGGTACAGATATCACGACTAATGCACCTGTCAGAATTCGTGGTTATGTAACTCCCTTTGGTACTGCACCCGTTGATTTTGATGCTTTAACTGTGATCAGTTTTGAAGATACACGGAGCAGATTAAAAATTGACTGGCCAGACGGTGCAGACATAGTGGCTTTCTCAGAAATCAGTAATGAGAGCTTAACAATCAATATTGTTAATGGTGGTGAAGATGGCATTTATAAACTCATCCAAGGTGGCATTAGAACTGATTTGGCATCCTTTGATTCAGCGATAGTTATCCAACCTAAGTCTGAACGTGGTCTTTACACAATTAAAAGTGGTGATCGTATTTCCGCCTATTCCAACTTTGCTGATTTTACAGTTATGCTAGAGATGAGATTGAGTGAAGGACGAACAATTGATAGTTTACATGGCTTCGGTGGATTCTCAGCCGAGAGCAAAATATTTACTGCTCTGAAGTTAGCAATAAAATTAAACCGTGATGACTGAGCCATTGAGCTAAGCCAATAAATCATGAAAGTAATGCACTATTCTTTTGTAGATGACTGCTTTACTTTCAGCAGAAGGATTTACAGGTTTATAAATCCTCAAGGTGCAGTTGTATATACACTGTCCCTTGTTGTATTCTCACAAGCTTGCACACTTTAATTATGTTAGCTAATCTAGTTAACAATCAAAGTGATAATACAGTCTCTGGGAGAGTCGTTCTGGATAATTCATTAGAGTATTTTTTAGCAAGTATCGAAAAAAAGGCTTATAGAATGGCTGAAATAGCGACTAAAAATCAATCAGATGCACTAGATATCGTTCAGGATGCAATGATTAAACTTGTAGAAAAATACGCCGATAGACCTGCTAGTGAGTGGAAGCCATTATTTTACAGAATACTACACAATCATATCATGGATTACTTTCGTCGCAAGAAAATTTATCGTCGCCTTTTCTTTTGGAAAAATCCATATCAACAAGATGCTGAAGGTGACGATGTCATTAGCAGAGCAAGTGATCATATTACCCAAGAAAGAGAAATTTCAGGTCGTAGAAATCTTCAACAAATCATTAAAGCCTTAAAAGAGCTACCTCCTCGCCAGCAACAGTGTTTTATGTTGCGTAGCTGGGAAGGATTAAGTGTCAGGGAAACGGCATTAGCCATGGGTTGTTCTGAAGGTAGTGTAAAAACACATTATTCCAGAGCTAAGATTTCACTGAAAAATACATTAGTAGAAGAGTTTTACTAGGAGGCAAACTTGAACGACAAAATGACTAAAGACAAAACTGAACTCAATGATATGTCTGTTGAGGAAGTAGTAAATCAAGCACTTGATGACAGTGTGGATAACATGTCTATGGGACTGCGTCGCAACCTGAATAAAATTCGGATTGAAGCAACTGAGCCTAAAGCAAAATATTTCCCTGTTTGGAAAACGGCAACTACCTTCAGCTTTATGTTGACAGTGGTTATAGCTTGGCAACTTTTGCCAAGCCAAACAGAAGTCCCATTAACACCCTTTGCCGAAGTACTGGAGGAAGATCTGGATATGCTCAATGATCTAGAGTTTGCTTACTGGATGGCCGAGGAAACTGATAATGCAACACTGTAATCTGGTGATCCTGATGGCAATATCATTAACGATGAAAACAACCATTCTCACAGCAGTTGAGACAAATGCAATGGCTGGCCAAAAGCAAAGGGAAACTGATTCTGAATCGATTCAGCCTGACGAAGCTTTTTTAGAGTTTTTAGCCCTTATGACAGAAATTAATGGAAAAATGATTGATCCTCTAGACATGCTCGAGATGACAGAAGATGACACAATAACTCTTACTACTGACGATTTGAATAGCGAAAAAATTATGAACAATGATCAACCCAATGATCAACCCAATGAAAAAACAACGGCAAAGGAGACTAGATGATGAAACAGTATTTGCTCGTTATAATGATTAACTTATTTTTTGCCAGCAGCTTATTTGCTGATACTAACAGTCTAACAAATGACCAGTGGCAGAATTTAACTCCCGAAGTACAACAGCTACTAAAACCGTTTAAATCCGACTGGGATAGTTTATCTGAAGAAAAAAGAGGCAATCTGGTCAAGGGTGCTACACGCTGGATTGGCATGTCAGCAGACCAACAGAGAGTTGCTGCAAGTCGCAATAAAAAATGGCGTTCATTGAATCCTGAGAAACGTAAACAGTTAAAGGATCGTTTTAAAAAATTCAAGCAGCTACCCCTTGATAGACAAAAGCAAATGCGTCAATCCTATGATTATTTTAAAAGCCTAAGTCCTGAACAACGTAAAAAAATACGCCATAAGTTCAAGGGCATGTCACTTGAAAAGAGAAAACAACTGCTAAGGCGAATGAAGCAACATCGGAAAATGAGGTCAGATAGGAAGCGTCGTGGTTAACTTTAAAATTCCACACTCAGATCTACTGACCAACTTGACACTTCAATATCTGCTGAAAAGTTTTGTCCATACGTTAGACTTGTACTCCAGTTATTTTTCCAATCAAAGGTAAATGATATCAACCAAAGGCCTGAGTCAGGCAATCGGTAAGTATTATTGTTGCGGTAATCAAATTGGGTAAATACCCTCCTCTCACCATCACGGGTTACAACAAGTAATGGCTCACCATCTCCGGAAAGTTCACTGTTCCAGCTTAAGGATAAAGCTGGTAACAAATCAAAATCATCGAATGCATAACTACTTCCAATAACGAGGTCAAGGAAAACATTCCAACGGGTTTGATCAAATTGTGAATTGGACATAATTACAGGATCTGTACGGTAGATTTGTTGGGTTTTATTCTTGCTATCAGAGTATTGTGAACCCAAGCCCCAACCCAGAATCCAGTTTTCAAAACCAACAAAACTGTCAAGACTTACACTATAGAACTGATCATCTGAACTAATTTCTTCATCAAGTCTCGGCATTCTAGAGATGGCATTTTCAGTGTATTCCTGTTGCGCATAATCAAATGAAATACTGTAATCATCAATTAGCCAGGTTATACCCAAACCAATAGATTGCGACTCTGTTCTTGCTTGATTGAAGAGGTCACGATTCTCAACTCCCTCTATCGACCAGCTATCTGCACTTGTAAATTTTCCATAATTAAAAGAAATTTGCCATTGTTCTGATAAGTCACCCATATAACCAAAATTGAACCCATCAGGTTTTAAGCTGCTATTGCCATCGCCATAATAGTCAGATTGGATTTGGCTATAACTCATCCATAAAAGATTATCAGCAGCTTTTATGGCGTGATGAAATAAGTTTAATAGCAGCAATATAACTACAAATTGTATTCTCATTTAATATCCAAAGACCCCAAATAATACATCTTATTATAATAACTTATCGATGCAACAAAACAAACGACCTAGGCACACTTTGTAAAACCAAGGGTCTTCTTCGCACTTATTTCGCCGAAACAATTTCTTCAATTTCTTCAATCAAAAATTCGAGAAGAACCTGAGACGCCTTTGACAAATGATAACTTTCCTTCCAAGCCACCCCCCATTTAAATTTGATGGCTGGTTTAAAGGGAAGTGAAACCAAATCAGGGATATGCTTTAAAAGGAAACCTGCAAACACACTTGCTCCAATGTTTTTTCTAACCAAACTATGAATCAAGTAACTCAAATTAGTTTCTACCTTAATATTTTTCTTCAAATTAAACGCTTTTAATTCTTTAAGTAGGCGATCACGCACATAGTAGCCTTCTGAATACAAAAATAACGTTTCATGTGCAAATTCGTCGTGCTTTACTGACTTCTTTTTAGCAAGAGCATGTTTTGGTGAAAAACATGCATAAAGTTCATCACTAAGAACCGTTTGAACCTTAAGCCTCTTATCAAGCTTCTCATCTATAATTATAAAAGCGATATCAACTTCTTCGTTGATAACTCTTTCATTGATTTCATTTGTGCCACCTTCAAAAACAGAGACTTTAATACCAGGATATTTTTTAATGAATTTCGTTAAAATATCTGGAAAATAATAGGAACCTAAAACATCTGACAAGCCCAAACGAACATGACCTTTATCCATACCATACAGTTCTTTTATTTCTAGTTCAGCTTCTTCAAACATCGCTAAAATTTTTCTGGCTTTACTGAATAAAACTTGTCCATCTTTAGTGAGAGAGACCTGACGCTTTTTGCGATTAAGAAGCAATATACCCAGTTCATTCTCTAACTTATGAATTTTGATACTAATAGCCGACTGAGCAACATTCATGTCTTTAGACGCTTTAGTAAAACTTTTAAGCTCTGCCACACGAACGAAGTATTCTAATTCTCGCTTGTCCATCTGTTACCTTTCTTAACTGCAGTTTATTATCACATTAGCCAATCTATTTTTTAGATGATATCTATAAATATAATATATTTCACATATTATATATAGAATGCTAACATCATTACAAATGCATTTTTCGGAGGTTCTAAAGTTGATATTATCTAAAAATACATATTCGGGTCCTGAAGCTTGGTATGGCTCTGATATGAAAAACCAACAGTCTAGTTGGCTTTATGAGCTAACAGCAATTGAAATCGAAGAAATCAAACAAGCTGTGCTCTTGTCTAAAAAAACACAACCAGACATTGTTAAAGTCACGCAACAAGATTTCCCCTTACCGACCTTAGAAAAAAATATCCTAGCCATTCATGAACAAGTACTTCGAGGTTGCGGATTTACTGTGATCCGTAACTTTCCCATCGAGAGTTTTAATAAAGAAGATGCAATACGCGCTTCATGGGGTTTGGGGTGTCATCTAGGTGATGCTGTTTCTCAAAATGCTTTAGGCCACATGATTGGTCATGTTAAAGCGATAGGTAACGAAATCAAAACTACGCAAACACGCACTTATAGAACCAATGATCTACAACCTTTTCACACCGATTCCTGTGATATGGTTGCTCTCTTTTGTCTAAGACCAGCCCCAACTGGCGGCCTTAGCAGCATTGTGAGTGCGGTTACGATCCACAATGAAATGATGAAAATAAGGCAGGATTTAGTTGAGGTTTTATATCAACCTTTTAACATTGGACGCAAGGGTGAAATTCCTGAAGGTAAAGAGAAAACTTATCAAATGGCAATCTTCCATGATTACAAAGGTTATCTGAGTATCATGCATGATAGAAATTTTATTGATAATGCCTTGAGTTTTGATGACGTTCCTCGCCTCACACCTTTGCAAGAAGAAGCATTAGATATGCTAGATAGTTTAGCCGCCGATGAAAATTTGCGCCTCGATTTCAAACTTGAAATAGGCGACATTCAATTAGCCCATAATCATTCCATTCTCCATGCCCGCACAAAATATCAAGATCACAAGGACCCCACTCTAAAAAGGCATATGCTGCGTCTTTGGCTTTCACAACCAGACGGTCGACCATTACCACCGGTTTTTGCAGAACGCTATAGTAATATTGAACTCGGTTCAAAACGAGGCGGCATAGTCGTACCCGGCATGACTGAAAAAATTCCCATGGAGCCTGAGTAAAAGAGGTTCTAGCACCTATAGCTGCTTTGTGTCGATATTGTTCGCCATCAGAGACAAGGGCATAAAGTGCCCGGTTATTGGTATTAGTGTTAATCGTGATTAAGAAGGTCGGTAGCCAATCCTTTAATATCATCCTTCAAAAGATAATCTAAGGGAGGAGCATTCTCGGTTACAACCTTTATCAGCTAAGTTTCAACTGCAATTATCTGATTAATATTTGCCATGTGAAAAATAGTGCAAATTAACAACATTAACCGTTTGCTGATTCTTTACTAGGTTGAATCGGGTGGGGTTGAAAACCTAACATTATGATTTAGTTGGCCCATAAAACTATGAATATCAGATATGCTCCCTAACCAATGCTCCTCTACTCTAATTTCGTCGTGTCCTTGCTTACCAAAAATAACCACTTCTTCACCAAGAACTATTTTTTTCCATCCATTTGTTATATCAACCATGGTGGTGTTCATAGACATATTACCTACCGTTGGGTATCTTTTGCCACCGATTAACACTTGCTTTAAATCTCGGGGTATTCCATTAACTTTTCCAATAGGAATATTGGCCAGATAGCTATCCCTCTGTAAAATGTAATTACTGCCATATCCTACAGAGCTTCCTTTGGGATAAAAATTAATTTGTCCCACTGTTGAATAAACAGACATCAATTGTTGTAGAGCTTTTGGCGATTCTTTCTCTAATTTTTCGCCATAGAATAATGATCCCACACGCACCATATCCAAATGCGCTTCTGGTAAACGTAAAGTGGTGGATGTATTGGCAACATGTAGCAAAATATCGCGACGGTTCAAACCAGCCTTTTCAATTATCCAGCGGGACTGTTCCATGAAAGTTTTTAGGGCAGTACGCGTTTCATCAATATCAGCGGCATCGGCATTTGAAAAATGTGTCATTATCCCTGCAATTTTAATGTTTTTAAGTGTCGATATAGACAGCAACTGTTTTCTTATTTTTTCAACCTTCATATCAAAGCCGTTTCTGGACATACCTCCTGCATTCAAATTCAAATGAATTTTAATGATACGATTTTGTTGTACTCCAAGTTTCGAAAGAAATTTAACCATTTGAAAATTTCCGACCATCTCTTCAACATCACCATACTCAATTGGTTTAGAATGAACAGTCAATAGTTCATTATTGCTAGCCAACCGCAAACGCATAACCGGAGTAGTCAAATTCATTTCTTTTATAATTTTTATTGAACTATTTTCCGTAATCCCAAAATAATCAGCTCCAGCGATTTCAGCTACTTTTCCAAGCATTTTTAATCCATGTCCATAGGCATCGGATTTAATGACAATCATCATTTTTGTAGTGTCATTCAAAAGTTCTTCTCTCACCAACAGGATGTTGTCATAGAAGGCTTTTTGATTGATTTCAATATAGGTATCAGGTCTCTTGGTCCTGTCTGATTGTTTAATGTGCCAGTCAGCTATATGACTTATTAGAGCCTTTGGATAACTTCCCTCCATTGGACTCACCTGAGAGTAGATAGGATTATTTATACCGCCCAAGCTAATCATCACAAGGGCGAAAAATAGAATATGTTTGCGTAATTTAATAATTTTAGAATTCATTGCGTAGAGACCTTTATTTAATGATGAGGCTAGTCATTCGTTGTATTATGCTCAAACAACACTATATCGATCCTTGCTTGGATCTGTCAAACCAAGCTGGATTTTCTGCTCCTTGACTTGCATGCTCGATTTTCCTATATTGACACTTCACAAAAAGGTTAAAACTAATGAAACTTAATTTATCAATCACCTTATCAATCACTTTATCAATCACCCTGGCAATCAGCTTAGTGTCATGCACAGAACACGACAAAAAAGAACAGCTGGGCTGCGTTAATGACGCGCCAGGCTTCCTGCTTAGCAATGTGCAGGTAATCGACGGCTCCGGTTCGCCTGCTTTCGCGGCGAGCGTACGAATACGCGATGGTAAAATCGCTGAGATCGGTAAGCTTGAAGCCTGTGTAGGCGAGACCTTAATCGACGGTGCTGGACAAATCCTCGCGCCGGGTTTCATTGATACACATAGCCATGCCGATACCCTGATATTCGAGCATCCAGATGCGCTTTCTGCCGTCAGTCAGGGTATCACCACCGTTATCGTCGGTCAGGACGGTGATTCAAAGTACCCACTTGCTGAGTTCTATTCAAAGCTTGAAAAAAACCCTGCAACGGTTAACTTGGCTTCCTATGTTGGACACAATACGCTTCGTAGAAAAGTGCTCGGCAATGATTACAAACGCCTAGCAACTGATGAAGAAGTCGCGAGGATGGCAAAGCTACTTGCCAGTGAACTTGCCAGTGGTGCCATCGGTCTTGCAACGGGTTTGGAATACGATCCAGGCATTTATTCTGAAACCTCTGAAGTGCTAACTCTAGCAAAGGTCGCAGCCGAAGTCGGCGGTCGCTACATCAGTCACATTCGTAGTGAAGACCGCTGGTTTGAAGACTCCATTGATGAGATTATTCACATTGGTCGTGAAACCGGTATGCCAGTACAGATTTCCCATATCAAGCTGGCCATGACGCGGCTCTGGGGTCGTGCAGGCGAGACCCTCGCTAAGCTCGATGCTGCACGGGCCGACGGCGTAAAAATTTCTGCGGATATTTACCCCTATGAGTTCTGGCAATCCACGATGATGGTGTTACTGCCTGAGCGAGATTACACAGACAGGGCGGCAATCAAAGAAGTTTTCGATCAGCTCGCTCCAGCCGAAGGTATCTGGATGAGCCGGTATGAACCAAATCCGGAATATGTTGGAAAACGTCTGACTGAAATTGCACAACTACTCGAGATGGACACCATAGACGCCTTCACGCATATCGCGGCAGAAGCGGAACGCTGGAAGCAGGAAAATGGCCGTAGCGCCGAGATGATTATTGCTACAAGCATGAAAGATACTGATATTGACGCGCTAATGGCATGGGAGGGAACCAATATATGTACCGACGGTGGTCTACAGGATCTTCACCCCCGTGGTGCTGGTTCGTTTCCCCGTGTGTTAGGTCATTTTGCTCGCGACAGACAAGTGATGTCCCTTGAGACGGCTGTCCACAAAATGAGCGGCCTAGCTGCCGAACATATGGGAATCACCGATCGTGGATTGATCAGGGTAGGCATGATCGCAGACCAAGTTTTGTTCGATCCTGATACCGTTAACGATCGCGCAACACCGGAAGATTCCTTAGCTCTGTCGAAGGGAATTACTTCAGTGTGGGTCGGCGGTGTACTCGTTTACCAGCAGGGCGCAGTCACTGACGCACGTCCGGGAAAAATCATCCGTCGTGAAGGCGTAATCGCCTCTCCTAAATAGTCATTGGCGGACTAGGAAATACTTATGAAAAAAAATATCACAAGACGGGATTTTCTTAACGGAACACAAATAGCAATTGGTGCTTCCCTCTTGTCTCCCTGGACTTCAGTCTTCGGATCGAGTGGTTCAGAATTTGACTTAGGTCCGAACTATTATCCTCCAGCCTTATCGGGCATGCGCGGTAGTCACGATGGTTCTTGGGAAACTATGCATAGTCGCGTAACTGGCACTACTTGGCCAAGGGGCGACTATGGAGAAACTTATGATCTTGTCATCGTAGGAGCCGGGATTAGTGGCCTGTCTGCTGCTCATTTTTACAAAAAAGAAAACCCTCAAGCGCGAATTTTAATTCTAGACAATCATGATGATTTTGGTGGTCATGCAAAACGTAATGAATTTGAGATTGATGGTCGCACACGTATTGGCTACGGTGGAACAGAATCAATCGACTCACCATCGAACTATAGCCAGGTTGGTAAAGAGTTGCTGATAGATATCGGTATTGACGTCAACAAATTTTACGATGCCTATGACCAGAAACTTTATTCATCAATGGGCCTATCTAAAGGTATCTTATTTGACAAAGAAACTTACGGCGAGCAAAAACTGGTAGTCGGTTATAACAAAATCCCATGGGAAAAGTTTATAGAACAAACTCCTATGAATTCTCAGGCGAAGGCCGATCTGCTCCGGCTATTCACCGAACAACGTGATTATTTACCGGGCAAGACTTATGAAGAAAAGTGGAAGATTCTTGATAATATTAGTTATGAAGATTTTCTCTTAAATTATGCCAAAGTCGATCAGCAGGTGGTGGAGTTATATCGCCGTTGGGGTATGAGTAAATGGTGCGTTGGCAGTGAAGAAATTCCAGCAAGAAGAATGCAAGCATACGATTCTGGTATTCCGGGGCTTAATCATACTCTGGTGAAAAAAACAGCTTCTTCTAGTGAGCCATATATATTCCATTTTCCGGATGGCAATGCATCGGTTACACGTTTAATGGTACGTTCGATGATACCTGCTGCGGTTCCGGGTTCGACCATGGAGGACGTGATTACCACCAAGATGGACTATTCACAGTTGGATAAAAAAAGTAACCTTTTAAGAATTCGATTAAACAGTACTGTAGTCAACGTCGTCCATACGCGAGATAGCAAAGCTGTGGATGTGACCTTTGTCCACAAGGGTAAGGCGCACACGGTACGAGGCAAAAATTGCATCATGGCCTGTTACAATAGAGCGATACCTTACTTATGCCCTGAGTTGCCGAAAAAGCAAGTAGAGGGGCTTAAATACGGCGTGAAAATTCCGCTGAGTTACACGAAAGTTTTGATACCAAACTGGAGGCCATTTGCAGAGCTAGGTCTCGACTTTGTTTATTACACCAATGGATTTTTCAAACAGGTTGAGCTCGACTATCCAGTTTCCCTAGGCAACTACAAATTTGGTAGCTCGCCGGACGATCCGATGGTGCTGCACATGTGTCATTCGCATTATTCTGCAGATGTGAAAGGACCTGAACAGTGGCGTGTAGGCCGACATCATTTGCTCTCCACAGCCTTTTCCGAGTTTGAAGGGCATGTACGTGATCAGCTTGATCAAGCCCTGTCCGGTGCAGGTTTTAATGCTGAGCGTGACATTCATGCAATTACCGTTAATCGTTGGCCACACGGCTACCCCTATAAAACCCAACTACTTTGGGAACCAGACTGGCCTGACGAGGAAGGAAAACCTTGGGTGATTGGAAGAAAGCCCTTTGGCAGAATTACCATAGCAAATTCGGATGCGGGTGCAACGTCTGGAACCAACTCAGCGATAGTACAAGGATATAGAGCTGTTCAAGAAGCCCTATCCATGTGATTCCAAACTGAAGTAAAATAATTCCCATGGCACTAAATATCATCACTAAGGGTCCATTAGGTGTCATCACTTGTCGATTAATGACATGCACTGCTGTACATTAACCAAGATGGATAAAAAAAATAAATAAGATCAGGGGATAACTTTGGCTGGCTCTCTTTACAAGGAACTGACACGACGCAACGTATTTAAGGTAGTTCTGGGTTACATCATACTCGGCTGGGCGGTTTTGCAAGTTGCCGACATTTTAGTTCCAGCCTTTAATCTACCGGATTGGACGATAACTTTTCTCGTCATCATTGGTCTTCTGGGCGTGCCTTTTGTTATCTTTTTTGCCTGGGCGTTTGAAATTACACCTGATGGTATTAAGCGCGATCATGACGTTAATCCTGAAGACTCTATTAGCCATCTTACTGGACATAAAATTGATTATACCGTCAAAGGGCTTTTAATTGTTGCTTTGGGTTTCTTTGCTTTTGACAAGTTCGTACTCGATCCATCTCGTGACGCTGAATTAGTACAAATCACTACCGACTCGGTAAATGCACAAAATGAGGAGTCTGCTAAAGCTGTTTTTTCTGATAATTCCATCGCCGTCTTGCCTTTTGCTAATCGCAGTAATATAGAAGATGATCTTTATTTTACCGATGGTATTCATGATGACATCTTAACTCAATTGGCGAAGGTCAAAGACATGAAAGTTGTGTCACGCACATCGGTAATGAAGTTTCGTAGTACGGATAAAACCATTCCAGAAATAGGCCGTGAACTCGGAGTCACCACCATTTTAGAAGGAGGTGTGCAACGTGCTGGTAAGCGTATTCGCATTAATGCCCAGTTGATTGATGTGGCTACCGATGAACATCTCTGGGCTGAGACATTTGATCGTGAAATGACTATCGACAATTTATTCGATATTCAATCCGATATCACCAAGCACATTGTCAGAGCTGTTAAGGGCCAGCTTAATCCTGAGGAAGCAAGCAGCTTAGATAATAAAATGACAAAGAGCCTAGCAGCTTGGGAAGCCTATTCTCAAGCTCGATTGTTGCTGCGCAGTTCAGGCTACAATGCCGAAAAATACCTCGCCACTTTACCCCTTGCAAAAGAAGCAGTAAGACTTGACCCTGAGTTTTTGCCAGCTTTATTGATGTACGCAAACATTCATGGATTACTCTACTGGACAAATGTCGATACAAGCGATGAACGTAAAAAAATGGCTCGCACTGCTCTAGATAAAGCAATTGCAATTGCTCCGACCAGTGCAGAAGTACTCTTGGCTCAGGGAGAATATGCCTACCGCTTTGATAAAAACTATCAATCAGCCCTCGATTTTCAACAACAAGCACTGCAAGATAACTCTTCTGATGCTCAGATTTTAGAAGCAATCGCTCTTACCCAACGGCGTCTAGGCAAGTGGGATGATGCGGCAGAAAATTTATTGTTAGCATCCAAACTCGCGCCTGACAATCAGTCTATTATTAGTGCAACGGCAAGTACACTCAGTGCTATGAGGGACGTGAAGCGTTTACAGTTATTTTTGGCTACTGTGCGTGCCCGTTTTCCTAAAGATAGTGATTTAGGTGCTATTGCTGCCGATTTAGCCATTTGGGATGAGGGTAATCTAGCCAAAGCTCAGAAAATATTTCAGAAAGTAACACCAAATGCCGGTAGCGAATATGTATCGACCACTCTGCGGTTAGCCTGGTTAGAAGGTGATTTGTCTGCCTTATTAAGCGCCTTGAGTAATCCTGAGGTACTAACTTATCTCAATCGCTATCCTGGTAGCGAGGAAAGAGCACGCGGGCTTGCCTATCATGAATATGGAAAAAAGCAGCTAGCAGCGGTTGAATTTAATAAATTAGTTGATAGTCTAGATGTTATTAGCCATGAGCAAGAACCGCTTTATTTTGCTCTTCAATTGGTTAATATTGCCACGGCAAAAGCACTTCTAGGAAACGCTGATGATGCCATTGCACTGGCAGAGCAAGCACTTGGTTTGTTTTCACAAGCCATAGATAAAACTGATGGTGTTATTATCGATAGAGCCGTGTGTTATGTACTTGCTCTTGTGGGTCAGCATGATGAAGCGCTAATCCTGCTAGAAAAATTATTGAATACACCCAATGGCTTTAAACGCTGGCRNTTTAKWKCKKRAYCYTSKMKKKGWTKYYTTYWRKSWSSMTKARMRRTWWRWKSMRMKGMWKAWASCSMKMMWYRTKTGAGACCCTGTGGACTTTTATCTAATCCTCAGCTGATTGCTTTCCATTTTCAGCCGCTATGGCCTGATCAAGCATTTTAATTAGCTCCTCTCGACTAAAGGCATGTTCCTGCCGCTCATTTCGTTGTGCCACTCGTGCTATGGTAGCCGCTATGGTCATCTTAGCCTCCTGTCGATTAGGTACTACCATATAGCGTAACTTAGGGTTAGCATCAAACAGGGCGTGTCGGATAGCCGCAGTCACCTCATGGGGTTCTTTGTAATGACTTCTGTCACCTGTTCGTTTCTGTCGAGCCTTATATAAATCCGCATAGGGTGAGCTTTTTTGTGCCTCGGTCAAGTCGCTGCGACGGGCCTGGTTGGATTTGCCAATCTCTGAATCGTAATTACCCGGTTGAATTACACTGGCCTTGACATCAAAACGTGCCATTTCTAACGCCAAAGTGTCAGAAAATGCCTCGATTGCAGACTTGCTCATGGTGTAATCAGCGCCACCGATCCAAGTCAGAATTCCAGCGATTGATCCAATGGTGGTAATACGGCCCTTACTCTCGATGATCAAAGGAGCAAAGGCTTTGGTAACCTTGATCACCCCAAAGACATTAACATCGAACAACCAGCGAATATCAGCCTCATCGGCATCAAGCAGCGGTCCACCGGAACCAACACCGGCATTGTTTACTAGCCCGTATAGTCCCCGCCCACCTTTACGCACTATCTCAACGGCGGCATCAACTTCTTGCTGAATTGTGACGTCTAGCCGAATCGCCTGGACGTTAGGTATTTTATTCAGAGCATCGATATCACGCTGCTTACGGGCTCCGGCATAGACGAAGTAACCTTCTGCGGCCAAGGCTACTGTGGCGTTGTGACCAATGCCGCTACTAGCACCTGTAATTAGAATCGCTTTTTGCTGCTTGTCTGCATCAGCTGTCGTTGCGGCGATGTTGGTGCCAGCCATGTTCAACAAGATAAATGTTAGTATTGTAATTTTGAATAAGTTCATCATAGGACATTCCTTTTGTTAGTTGTTGATATCAAAGTCCAAACATTGCGACAGCCACTTTAAATACATTGCGTCTTTTGAGTTCTGAAAAGAGTGAGTCAGCCAAAGAGAGTCCTTATGAGGTTATTTATTAATTCAACCAAGGCAATGTACTGCTTATAGGGTGAGATATCAACTAGATGTCAGCACAGCATCTGATCCGGTACTGTAGAAAGGCTTACCAACATTATGATTTATTGTCTAATAATTTTCTTATGGTAAGCAATAAGGTGTTTGCGCTAAAAGGTTTCTGTAACAATTGTTTAAAATAGAGTTCCTGCTTTCTATCTTTCTGACGGTTGTCAGTAAAACCACTGGCTAATTGAATTTTAACCTCTGGATATTTCTTTTGAACAATTTTAGCAAGTTCATAGCCATCCATTTTAGGCATGATGACATCAGACAATAATAGATCGAAGTTTCTAGACTTTAGCAGCTCTAATGCTTGCTTGGCTGATTCAGCCGTATAGACTTTGTAGCCATTTTGCAAAAGGATCTCTTCTGACATCAATCTGATGGGCTCTTCATCGTCAACAACTAAGATGGTTTCAGTACCGAATAGATCAAGTGATTTTTCCGTTGTACTTTGAATAGTTGAGATATCAGAAGCATTGGTGCTTTCAAAGTAGAGGGTAAATTGACTACCTTCTTCAAGTTCAGAATAGACCTTAATCGCTCCTTGTGAGTTCTGTACAAATCCATAGACTTGACTCAAACCTAAACCAGTACCTTCCTCACCTTTGGTAGTAAAGAATGGGTCAAAAATGTTGTCTAATATCTTCCTTTCAATGCCACAACCACTATCTTTTACTTGTACTAACACATATTCACCAGCATCAACTTGCAGACTTTTTGCGTCAGAACCCTTGATAACCTCCTTGGAAGTTTGGATGGTAATTTGCCCCGTACCATCAATGGCATGCATAGCATTAATGCATAAATTTAAAATGGCATCTTCAAAATCGCTAGCATCAATATTGGTATTCAATAACTCATCACTAAACTCAAATTGCAATTTAATTCTTGAAGTGAGCGTCTTTTCTAATAAATGGACTTGCGATAAGAGTAATTCATTGATGTTGACCACTGTTGTTTCTGTTCTTTTAGTACGAGAAAAGCCTAATAGTTTTTTGGTGAGTTTTGCGCCACGTTCAGCAGCTCTATGGATCTGCAAGGAATAACGTGATTGATTAGTATCAGGCTTAATCGTTTTATCGAGTAAATCTGAATAACCAATGATAACGGCGAGTAAATTATTGAAGTCATGGGCAATGCCACCTGTTAATTTTCCTAACGCATCCATTTTTTGTGAACGTCGCAATTGTTCCTCTTGAAGTTTACTTTCTGAAAGATCATGTATAGAAAGAACATAGATCTTACCCTCTTTTGTATCACTCTTTAATTCTACTATAGAAACTCTCATGGGGTATTTACTTTGATTTTTTCTAATGCCGATACTTTCAACCGTCTTTAATTCAGTAGAATGTATGGATATGAGATATTTCATGAAATCAGCTTCAGTTTGGTAATTGTTGGTAATCTTATTAGACACAAAATGGATAACATTTTTACCTAGAAGGTCTACTTCAGAATACCCAGTAATTCTCAACACTGACTCGTTACAACTCAAGATAATACCGTTTTCATCAATGGTAATAACACCATCAAAAATTGAGCTAAAAATGGCTGTTTGTTCTTTTTCTTTTTGGATAAGCCCTTCTTTTATTGATTGCTCAGAAGTCTTATCTGCAGCTAATGATGCAACCCCAATGACCTCACCACTATCAGTAATTAAGGGAGTGTTATACCATTCACAAAAAATGATTGAACCCTGTTTGGTAATGTTTTTATTTGAGCTTCTTAGGCCTCCTTGCATGTTAAGCAAATCGTTCCATATAGCATCTACGTGGTGAATAAATTCATCTGGGATAATAAGATCTTTTGCAGATCTACCTAACACCTCTTCCTCACTGTAACCAAATATATGCTCAGCTGCTGCATTCCAAGAAACGACTTCAAAATTTTTATTCCATTCGATAGCAGCTAGAGGAGTCTGCTTTATATGTAATGATAGTTTTTGTTGAACTTCACGTAATTTACTCTCTGAAGCTGCCCTCTCTATTTCTGACGCAACACGGGAAGCAAAGATTTTCAACATTTCTTTTAAGTTTTCAATTTTTTCCATGGGTGATTTTTTGAGGACCACTAAAAGCCCTAAATTATTCCCATTCGAGTCATTGAGTGGCGTTCCGACATAACCTTCTATTCCCATCTCTACTATCATTTTATCATTGGGAAAAAACTCAGAAACATCACAAGGGTAACTACACATCTTTTGGCCAACGACATTCGCACAAGGTGTGCCCGTTAATTCATAGCTAAAGTTTTGAGTGATTATGCCATTTTCACAGAAATTCTTTGTATCGATAATATCTGGGTTGGTTTCATTGACTAGACCAATAAATACATAATCTGCTTCGAATAGACTAGAGAGTTGAAGAATTAAGTGGTTAAGGAAATCCTCATTAGTTGCAGAGGCTACACCAGAAGCAATTTCATAGATGGCCTTTTCTTGTTTCATTTGTTGCGTTACATCATTTATTGAAATCAATGCAAGGTTTTGAGATTCTATATCTAAGATTGTACCACTGAGTAGAGTGTGAATAAGATCGCCATTTTTATGTTTAAGTGTAATCGGAATATTCAATAGTTCTCCGCTAGATACTAGTTGTGCAAGATGAATTTTGGCTGCATCTTTATCTACAAGAATGTCTACCTCAAAAAAGGGGCTATTCAAGATTTCATCAGCTGAATAACCTGTCAGTTCATAAAAGCTATCATTAACAGCAACTCTTTCGGCTGTTTGATAATCAATCATTTGCATTGGAATAGGTAGGTGATAGAAAGACTTGGTAAATTTTTCCTCACTGGTTAAATGGCGGGTCTCGCTTTTGGATAAAGCGGAAAGAATATGTTTATCTCTTAACTGCAACCCTTGCACAAAATCAACAATGGTTAGGGACATAAATAATAAAAATAACAACATTCCAATTCTGGCACTCTGATCTATGTATGAAATATTTTCTACAAACCCTAATCGAAAGAGAATTTGTAGAGCTACCCCAACAAATAGCAAGAAAATGCCAAGTAAATAGATATAGGAAGTGTGTTTGTTTAATTTCCAAGTGGTTATGGCAATAACTAGAAGAAATAAAGGTGTTATGACGCCTGAAAAGATATAAAAAGGCTTTGCAGTTAAATATCCAAATAAGAAGGCTACAGCAGCAGTTATCACTAGAGTTGATAGAATGAAATAATGACTAAAAAGAACTAACTTATTCTGGTAAGTATCTAATGCAAATGAGCGACAAAAATAAAGCAATGATGCCAAGGCAATACAACTAAAGAGTACAATGAACTGCATAGGTCCGAATGCTGAAAGGCCTTGAAAAAATGATAAACTTAACCCATCAACAATTGAAAATACAACGATTAAACTGGAGATAAATACCAAAAGATACAAATGAAATTTTTTCTTGAATAAGATGTTGATTAATAAATTTGCCAGCAACAGTGTAAACAAGATGCTGTAAAATCCACCAATAAAATAACTTTGATTTATTTCTAGCTCAGCAAACTTAGAAACAGACAACAATTCCATCTCCAAATTAATTGATGTGACGCTATTAAATCTAAAATAAATTATCTTTTCTTGATTAGCCTCTAATTCCAACTCAAATGCTAGGCTTTCACTTGAAATGGGTTTGTTTGAATAAGGAAATAAAAATCCTGATGATACTTGTTGAAAACTATCAGTTGAGCCAATTGGAATAAATAAATCCAAATAGCTGATTGTAGAATATTTTGATTTTAATATTTTTCTTAATAAATGGTTAGTGTCATTTCTTAAATGAAGCTTTGTCCAGAAAGTAGAATTCGAGGAGCCTTTATTTAGGTTTCCAGTTTGACTAACTTGAAACTTTTTTTGCATTTCAGGATTTGATATGTTCTCAATCGTCAATTTACTTTCAATATCCTCGTATACTGAAAGATAGTTTACTAAGGGTATTTTCTGCTGACTTCCATCTAGTGTTAATATTGTCTTAGCTGTCGCTGTGTCATTGACAGATAAGCCTATTAACAATACAAGATAAATGGATTTTAAATACATTTTCATACAATCTAGCATCCTGTATATTGTGGTTGTTGTCAACTTGACTAAGATCAGAATTAATTGCTAATTAATATTAGGAATCAAATATGAAACAATACAACAGCACTACAGGAACACTCCACCGTCTGTCTTCTTTTACCAATGATCCACAAGGTGGTAATCCTGCAGGCGTTTGGATAGGGAATAAACTACCTGAACCTGAGCATATGCAAAGCATTGCAACTGAAGTTGGATTCTCCGAAACAGCCTTCGTAGCCCCCACAACAGGCAATAACCGTCAGGTTAGATATTTCAGCCCTGAAGCTGAAGTAGCATTTTGTGGTCACGCAACAATTGCTCTCGGTGTTGCCTTGGGTGAAACATCGGGTGATGATGTCTATCAATTAAGTACAGCCATAGGTGAAATACCTGTCACGGTGAAATCAATGGAGGGTATAAGGCAGGCGTCTTTGGTATCAATAGAGCCAAAATTTGAAATAGCCTCTGACAATTTACTCAAGGAAGCACTTAAGGCACTCAATTGGTCCTTAGATGAACTTGATTCATCAATACCACCAGCTCGAGCATTTGCTGGAGTTTGGCATCTCGTCATTGCCGTTGAATCAAAGCACCGTCTGGATAATTTAGATTATGATTTTGAAGCTCTAAAATCACTCATGCTAGAGGACAACCTAACAACCTTGCAGTTGATATGGCAAGAAAGTAGTAATGTCATACATTCTCGAAACCCCTTCCCAGTGGGAGGTGTCGTTGAGGATCCTGCAACAGGTGCTGCAGCAGTCGCATTAGGAGGTTATTTAAGAGATGCGAAACTAATTTCAGCGCCAGCTAAAATAACTATACGCCAAGGTGAAGTTATGGGACGACCCAGCCTGTTACTTCTTGAGATCCCTGAATCAGGCGGAGTGACAGTTTCAGGTACTGCTGTGCCACTCACAATCGATGATAACAACTAGGCTGGGTCAACATAAATCTTTGTAGTGGCTATTTTTATTTCCAATGAGAATTTATTTGGCAAGCAGCAACAGAGCAACAAAGATCAAGCTTAATGGAGCAAATGGCTGAGAAAGAAATTGCAGGGATATTAACCATCAAAAATCCTTGGCAGGCTCAGTTAACGGTTTTTGAACATAAAAATTGGCAACGAGATTTCATCGAAAATTTAAATGATTTGATACTCGAAAAACGTCTAATGACGTCTGATATAAATCTCGATGAATTTCAGCTGCTTAACACTCCGATGATGGTAGATTTTAAATATCATCAAGAAGGTAATCCACCCAGTAGTGCATCAGAGAAAGTCTTTGTCATTATCATGCTGATAATGATGTTAATTGGCGTTCTAATGAGCTTCAGTTACATCTTCATTTCTGTGACCTCTGAGAAACAACTTCGTGTAACAGAACAGGTAATTTCAGCAATTTCACCACAAAACTGGATAGACGGTAAATTGATAGGCCTAACTGCCATGAGTTTAAAGAGCGTGATTACCTCGTCAGTAAGTGTTGTGCTTGGGATGTTAGTCTATGCAAAGTTTACTAATACTCCCAGTTTATTTCATGGTTTTGAAGGCTCATTATTAATGTTTGGTTTGATAGGTTGCTTTGGATTTTTGGGGTTGTTATTTTGGAACTGTTTTATGGTCGCTGTTGCAGCCATGGTGGAGGATCCGAATACCTCGACTAAGACACCTGTTATGATGTTGCCGATTTTAGCGGTAGCACTGGCCTTCTTTGCAATCTCTGAACCCAATAACATTGTCGTTCAAATATTAAGTTTGCTACCCATAACCTCCATGAGAGTAATGCCAGTACGAATGGTGATGAGTACTGTTCCCGAGTGGCAGATAATTCTCTCACTAGTCATATTAATTGTAGCTGTGACTTGGACACGAAAATTTGCTAGCAAGGTCTTTCGCCTTAGTATGCTAATGTACGGTAAGGAACCTGAATGGCGCGAAGCTTGGCGCTGGATAAGACAAAGCTAGTTTGTTCTTATTATAGACAGCAGTTTCTTTAGCTCAAAGGGACAGTAAAATTTTGTCTTTCAGCTGTTGTCTTTTCTAGACTGTGACAGCCCTCAACATGATCATTGACCAGTCCCATTGCCTGCATAAAAGCATAGGCAGTGGTAGGTCCAAAAAATTTCCATCCTCTTTTTTTAAGATCCTTACTCAGGGCGATTGATGTTTCGGTGATACTAGGAAGGGTATATTCATTACTATCTTTGCCAAAGTGGCTTTCCTTAGTCTTTGGCTCCCATTGCCAGATGTAGGCAGCAAGACTACCAAACTCCTTGACTATCTCTTGAGCTCGCTTGGCGTTATTGATGGTAGCTTGAATTTTTCCTCGATGACGTACGATACCCTTATTTTGAAGTAACTCTTCAACCTTATTTTCATCATACTGGGCGACCTTATCAAAATCAAAATCAAGGAAGGCTTCACGAAAACCATCTCGTTTTCGAAGTATGGTTAGCCAGGAGAGTCCAGATTGAAACCCCTCAAGGCATATTTTTTCGAACAATTTGTGGTCATTGGCCTCAGGACGAGCCCACTCATGATCATGATAATGCTGGTAATCAAGATGTTCATGTCCCCACCAACATCGGGTAATGCCATCCTCAGCAGTTTTTAAATATTTTTGGTTAGCTTCTGTCATACTATTATAAGATCCAATGTCGGCTTGATTGTTAACACTCCACTCTAATGAGCAGTTAAGTTAAGGGTCAATATAACACAGAATTTAAAAAACTAAGCCTAAGAATAGTGATCAGTTCAATCCGATCATCTATTCATTACAAGGCCATCTTATTGATCAAACCATTGTTTAATCTCAAGCAAATGCAAAACATTCTTTCATGGAAAATCATTCCTAGAGAGTCATTCCTAGAGAGTCTTACTCATCTTGATAATTGTATTTTCAGCACCATTCTCGGCAATCATGCTTACACGCTCCATTTCAATGTATCCCTTGGCCGTATAAAGAGGCTCTCCCGCAATAGTTGAGCCTAGTTCAATGCTTTTAAACCCAGCCTTACGGGCTGCATTTTCGCCTAGTTCAAGCAGGTAAGTGCCAACACCACAACGTATCCAATCCGGATGGGTATACATGGCTCTGATCCTCGCAGGATCAACTTTTGGGTCACTCAAACTGTCATCTCTACCCACTGTGTGATTGCCACCATAAAGAGTTTTGCGCTTTCCCCAGCCACCACAACCAATAATCACAGTTTCATTGTTGTGCATCGTTTCTATAATAAAATAAGTTTGATCTTCTAGTAATGTTCGGTCTACGCCCATGGTTTCTTGTGCAGCGATAATTTCTTGAGCACTAAGAAACGATTTCATATTCTCAGCAATAGAAGCATTCATTAGCGCCATAATGTTCGGGACATCATTAGCTTTAGCCAAACGGTGGGTAATAACCATCTTGTTAAATTTTAAATATCCTGCTTGGTACGTTTAGACCAATAGTAGAAGGGTAATCCTGCTGCCAAAAGAAGGATGCCTTGTAATGCAGCCGTAAGACCTGAACCGATGATGGCGAAGATTGAAAAAATGAATGCTACAACAGCGATAGTAAATGTTTTTACGTTAATTTTGTTTGTTGAGCTATTCTCTTTTATTTGTAGGACTATTTCGATCAAGGCTGAAACGGCATAGGGTAACAATACAGTTAAGGTTGAGAGTAATATCAAAACTTTGTAAGCTGCTAATAGTCCATCTGAAAAATTCATTATCACTAGCAGTGATGCTATACAAGCTGAGATCACCAAGGATTTTACTGCCACCCCCGCTTCATTTTTCTGAGAAAAAAACTCTGGAATTAATTTATCCTTTGAAAGAGCGCTTGGCATAATGCATACAATTAACGTGTTGCCATTGATATTACTGAGCATAGAAATAAGTGCTCCAACGGCAATAAATCCTGCGCCCCAAGGACCAAAAATTACTGAGGCAGCATCGGCAAGAGGTGATGTTGATTTTACTAAATCAGCTTGGGGAATTAATGCCATTACACTATATGAAAGCACAATATAAATAACGGTAACGGTTAATGTTCCGAGAATTAGCGCTCTGGGAATATTTTTTTCTGGATTTATTACATCATCAGATGGCAAGGTCACTGCTTCAATTCCGACATAAGCCCACATGGTGATCATAACCATGGTTGAGATCAGAAAGAGGGTTGGTTCAGGTTCATTAGTTTCTATAAGACTGGGTGTGATATCGACAATAAATAATCCGCCAACGGCAATAGCAAATAACGGCAACAGTTTCAAAACTGAGGTCACCAATTGAAAAGTACACGCCGTTTTCATACCGGTGAGAGTAATAGCAGTGGTAAGCCAGATAAGTGCTAGAGCGATGACAGCACCAATAATAGGATCAGTAGCAACTCGGGGTATGAAATAACCTAGATATCCGGTTACTGCAATTGCTCCCGCTGCCATAGCCGTTAGAATGCTGATCCAATAACCCCAAGCAATCAGATAGCCTGAAAGATCACCAAATGTTTCTCGTGTATAGGCGTAAAACCCTCCCTGCATTGAATGTCGCTTAGCTAGGGTGCCAAGCATCAAAGCAATAAAGATTGTTCCGATACCAGCGATGATCCAAGCAAGCAGACTTAACTTGCCATAGGGTGCTAAAACAGCCGGTAGCATAAAGATGCCATTGCCAATAACGATGCCAACCACTAGGCCCCAACACCGCCAAAATCCCATTACTCTTTTCATAGTCATTCTCTTTTATTGTTATATTTATTTTAGAACTAATGAGATATTAATAACACATTCAAAAAAACTATGGGCGATTTCATTTAATTTTTATCAATTAGCCATACTAAATTGTTCTAGGCTACTGTAAATTAAGGATTCAATGTTTGTTCATAATCATAATCACCAACACTAACAATATAATGAGTGACTAGATGAAAACTATTGGACTATTAGGTGGCATGAGTTGGGAAAGCACTGTTGGTTATTACCGTGCCATTAACGAGGGAGTTAAGAACTCACTGGGAGGTTTACATTCAGCCAAAATTGCCATGGTCAGTGTAGATTTTGATCCCATTGAGAAACTACAACACCAGGGTGATTGGGACGAGACTGCGAGAATACTTTCAGAGGCGGCCAAAAATATTGAGTCAGCCGGTGCAGACTTTTTACTTATTTGTACCAATACCATGCATAAAGTTGCCCCACAAATAGAAAGCGCTATCAATATACCCCTACTACATATTGCCGATGCAACAGCTGAAGTCATCCTAGAAAAAGACATAAAAACTGTTGGCTTATTAGGCACAGCTTTCACCATGGAAGAAAACTTTTACAAGGGCAGATTAATCGAAAAATATGGACTCAAGGTGATTGTTCCAGAGGATGAAGATAGAAAATGTGTCCATGAGGTTATCTACGAGGAACTCTGTTTAGGAAAAATAAAATCCCAGTCAAAACTTGAATATCTGCGAATTATTGAACAACTAGCAAGCCAAGGTGCCGAAGCTGTTATCCTTGGCTGTACTGAAATTGGTATGTTGGTTAATCAAGAAGATACCAGCGTAAGATTATTAGATACCACAAAAATTCATGCCGATGCTGCAATTGAAAAAGCAGTCGGGAATGCAGTCTAGAATGGAAAATTATGAGCGACTTAAATCAACAACTAGCCTTTATTATCGAATTAGAAAAGCTTAAGGCTGTCTATCGTCAAACCTTTGTCATATCTGACAATAATAGAAATGAAAATAGTGCTGAGCACAGTTGGCATATCTCTATGATGGCGCAAGTATTACATCAATATGCAGAACAACCTATCGACATTTCTCGAGTGGTTCAGATGCTGTTGTTCCATGACATAGTTGAAATCGATGCCGGTGACACCTTTGCATTTGCCGCACAAACTGATCTTGATAATCAAGAAGATAAAGAATTAATTGCAGCAGAAAGGCTCTTTGGACTATTGCCAAAAGACCAATTTGAAACCATGAAAAACCTTTGGCTTGAGTTTGAACAGGCAACCACTTCAGATGCAAAGTTTGCTAAAGCCATGGACAGGTTATTACCACTTCTTCAAAATATGCAAAACCAAGGAGGAAGTTGGGCAATACATCAAGTGAGTAAATCCCAAGTATTGAAACGTAACGAGTATTTAGAACAATCAACGCCAAGGCTATGGAAATATGCCTGTGAGCAGATTGATCTTGCTGTCTCTAAAGGATGGCTGGTAGACGAGTAATGGGCTGATAAATGGATCCTTTGACACCAAATATTAATAGACGAAAATTTTTACAAAGAATGGCTATTTCTGCATCATCAGTTGTTTTAATTGGTTGCGGGCTTAGAATTATCAATTGTCGGTCATCAAGTCAATTTGCTGAAGCTGGAGCCTCAAGGATCCCTTCAAATCATAATTTAAATGGCTGGAGTGATACTGATCTGCCTGAGGAGATTTGGCAGCCGACTTGGACGATTATATACTAGATAATTTTTCCTTTGCTTGGACAAAGGAACCCTAGTCAGGTTCGGGCTATGCGTCTCCAACAGAGGGCCAAGAAGCATCTTTAAAGTCTCATCTAAGCTCAGTGGAGGGGCGATTACATTTTGCAGGTGAACACGCTTCTAATTTTCCGGGTTGGATCCAAGGAGCTCTTGAGTCTGGAATTAGAGCTGCGAAGGAAATCTATCTCGCTGCATGACCTTGGTAAGAGAATAAAACCCGTTTGATGGCATTACTAACTTGCAGGATGGGTAGCTTTTCAGTACACTCCCCCCTTCAAAATGGCCCCTTAGCTCAGTTGGTTAGAGCATACGACTCATAATCGTCAGGTCCCCCGTTCGAGTCGGGGAGGGGCCACCATTTTCTTTATATTTCAATGGCTCTACCCAATTAACGGGGGATGGCATTCATTAAAACCCTAGGCTCTACCCAATTAACGGGGGATGGCATTCATTAAACCCTATTGATAATCTGCCACTTACGGGACGCCAAAAGTCGGCACTCAAATCATAGTTTCGGCATGGTTTCGGTTTTGACCGGGGCGGTCATTTCGTCGGCATAAAAGCATTATTTTTCATGCGCTTAGGGTGTGTTTTTGCGGTAATCCTTGGGCCTCATAATCGGCAGGCCCCCTGTTCGAGTCAGGGAGGGGCCACCATTTTTTCCTTTAAATCATAGACTTAGCGCGTTGGGACCCGGCGACTCCAAGATGGAGCGTCCGACTGCGGGATTTTGGGGCTTGCCCATTTATAGTCTCCGAGTATTCTCACAACGGTCTTCTTTTAAACTATATCCACTACAACCTAAAAACTTACCGAATTTACTTTCTCGAACAACCATAGGACGCCCACACTTGTCACATATTTCTTTTTCGCTATGGCAAGACGGATTATTACATATGCTTTTATTTCTATAATCTATGGAAGGTGAGCCACACTCATTACAAACCCTCGGTTTTGACCTGCATACAAAACCTGAGGAACACTTGTAAAACTTACCATGCTTTCCCTCTAAAAGCTCATAGTAACCATCAGAGCAGGAATTACATTTGAAGATTTTTTTGTACTCTTCTGTAAACCGTTCAGATGCGATATTAATATGATAATTCGGACTAATAAATTCCTCGATAAATTGTGAGCGAGAATTTGGGTCAGCAACTATATAGCATTTCTTTTTTGCACGAGTAATAGCAACATATAGCAACCTTCTTTCTTCTGAAAATGGAAAGTCATCTAATGTTGGTAATAATGCTTCAACAAATTTTGCATCAACACGCCGATTAGGAAATCCTAATATCCCACTGCAAAACCCAATTAATATACAATAGTCAGCTTCTAGTCCTTTCGATGCATGAAAGGTCCAGAAAGTTATTCCTTTTATTTTATACTTTCTTGATATAGTAGTCTTAGCACTTCTAAGTTGATATTTATAACGTGACAGGACTGATATTTTACCTTTAGTATCTTGCTGACGAATTGTTTTGATTATACTGGCAACTTTATCTGCGTATTCATCATTCACATATCCACTATTATCTAATAAGAATATCTGTGGACTAGTAACTTTATCGTGAGTTTCTACCTCCTTCTTATACTGCTCTGGATTCTTCATTATGAATTGACCGGCAGTTTCAGCAATACTGTTATTATATCTGAAAGTTTTATCTAGAATAGTTTCACTATTACTACCAACATATTCAGAGAAACGTGTGGTGAGTTCTAGTTTACCGCCTGCAAAGCGGTATATTGATTGCCAATCATCGCCCACAACTGTCAGTATCGGATTAGGACCCTTCGCAACAATAGCCTTGATGAGTTTCATTCTTGCATTAGAGATATCCTGGAACTCATCTACTAAAATGTGTTTCCAGCATGGTCTGAATTTTTGCTCATTTATTGCTTTTGTAGCAATCAATATCATGTCATCAAAATCAATCTCCTGTTGTGATGAGAGCTCATATATGTAGGCTTGATGTAACGATTGCAGTATCGTTGTATATTTCTTATGGTTGGGCACATTAAAAGATTCAAGTCTCTCCGATATATCATTTTCAGTTAGATTTTCTGCCCTAATGGCCACAATACACTTTTGAAAGTTGTTTGCACTTTCTGCAATTTTCCCAAGCTTCTTTAGCGTTTCAAATAATGCATCAGGACTCTTGGGTATCAGGGTTATATCTTTCGCTTTGATTAAACCTTTTAATTTAGTTTCAAGATTTCCCTCAACCCAATAAAAGTGATACGTTTGAAGTAAACATGTTCCATGTTTTTCATGTAGATCTATTTTTTCTAGCAATTTTTCTACATAATCATCACTATCAATACCAACTCTTGTTCGCCCGATCCTATCTATACCAAAATGTTCTATGTAAATATTTGTGCCTTTAATTTTAAAATCTGGTTTATAATCAAACCCAATATCTATTCGAGTTTTTGGTGTGTATTTTGGTTCATATTCATATTCAACACCATTCTTAAATAACCAGTTAGATATTAGTAGCTCTTGATAACCTCTTACTAGCTCACCATTTAAAGTCCGAAACTCATTATCGTGGACATATCGATCATATTCTTCAATCGACTCAAACTCAAATGGGTTAACTTCTACAGTTGATAAATTAATAAAATTATCAAGATTATCAGGGTGCCTCCCACAGTAATCGATTAACCACTTTGTAACCCAAGCAAGCATTTTAGCAGGGTCTTCTACAAACTTTGTCATCCGAGTAGACTGTTCAGATTCTTTAAGTATTCCTCTACCTAGCGCGTGAAAAGTACTAATAATGGGAAAGGCGCTTTCTTCTATATTGTACTTATCACTCCTTTTAAATAATCGTCCTTTCAATTCTTCAGCTGCCGCCTTATTAAAAGCGAGCACAAGTATCTCATTCCCAAGCACATCCTCATTAACAATCAAATCTAGAACTTTAGCTACCATCACGGATGTTTTACCTGTACCAGCTGCTGCTAATACTAAGTTTCTATCATTGTTTCGAATTACAGCTTTACGTTGCTTATCTGTCAGCGGATTAGATTCGACATTACAAAAGAAATTATCTTTATTGTGTAGAGAGTTCTTCTCGTATAAATCTCTAATTTGATCAGCATGAGACACTATGGGGTATACCGACGTTATTTCATTTATTAGCTTTAACTCATCACCACCAATGTAAGTATTCCAAAGTGGTTCCGAGTGCTTGTAAGCCGCAACTAGAGTCCTGAATGAAGAATCTAGCCGCTTAATATATGAATCTCGTAAATATTGATTTAATGCGAAAGCTTGGTATTCAATATATGCTTTTGATATCTTTTGTTTGAGTGAGTTTGCAGTACAGATTGAGATAAAGTGTTCTATTTCTTTTGCATTACTCTTAGCCAAAAAAAATAATTTGATCTCGCCTCCTTTGAACGAGAAAGTAATTTGCAATCCCCAAAGATAATAATTGAAATTAGGGATATCGATTAATTTGTCGTAACAATATTTCGACTCCTCTTTATCCTTACCAATTATAGTAAACTCATCCTCACCAATCTCTAATGAAGAAAATGTACCAAAAATTCGTCCCCATAGGTTTGCATGAATTTTATACTGGTACAATCAATATCCCCTAGTTGACTTCATGATAGACTTTTATTCGATGCAGACAACTTACGCCCAGCCATCTCAAAAGTCCAGCTCACCAGAATCCCAGAATCCCAGTTTTTCAGAATCTCGAATATCCGCCACCACCTCCCTCCACCATGAACCCTAGACTGAACCCCGGAAGCGACTCCGAGAAATCCAATTCAGATCCCGAACCGATCCCCTCAGCTCCAGACTGAAACTCTCCGGAAAATCCGGGCTGTACCGTGGCCATCCCCATGCCGGCGACTGAACTGGACGCAGAGCCTCAGTCTGGGAGAGGTTGAGGATTTTGCTTCGGTGGGTGGAGGATTGCAGTCTTGGGAAAGTTTTAGGATCCTAGGAAACTGGAAATTCGGCCCTAAATATTTTTGTAAATCGACATTTAGGACAAATTGTATTAGAACTATGACGCTGTCGTAAGGACTTAACATGTTGCCTAGTCGAAATATTTGACTCAGAAATATGTCTTTTGAGCTTTCCTATTATGTACTCGATATCTTTTGGTGTGTTAACAGGGTCAATTTGGCATGCCTGCTGACACTTTAATATTTAACATTCCAGGGGTTTAGTGTTTTTACTTTATCTAAGCTAAAGTCACCGGTATTTCGTGTAACTACAGTCATATTATGAACCACCGCGGTAGCTGCAATTAATGTCTCTCTATAGGGTTTTGGATCGGGTACGTGATACTTTGCACTAACCAGTACTACATTTTTATCAACCGAAAGAATTCGGTTCTCGAAGGCCGGTATTACATGCTCATTCATCCATTTTCTAAGAATACGGCCTTTAGCTTGATCGGTTCGTTCTGCCAGTAAAATCCCAAGTTCTAGTTCGTGAATGGTAATCGATGAAACGTACATAAGCTGAGGATCTATATGGAAAGACCAATTTTGTACATTTTCATCAGCCTTGCCGCTCTTAATTTTTCTAAGCTCAGAAATAACATTAGTATCTAATAAATACATTTTAGAAATTTGCTGCAGTGGCTGAGTCAGAAATTTTACCAGGCGTAAAATCGACATCCCCAACGCCTTTCATTGAAAGTAATTCACCCATAGATACATTCTTCCCAGTGATTTTTTTATATTTTTCATAAGACAATAAAACGAAAGCGGGTCTACCACGATCAGTGATATATACAGGCCCATCAAGAGCCTCTTTTTTGGCTCTACCAGTGTCTTGATTAAATTCTCGGCTTGAGAGTGTTGACATGATTTACCCCTTATGACAATTTATGTAGTAACGTTACTATAATATACACTATTAATCAATGTATGTTTATACGTTACTACATATTGTTCGATTGAGGCGTGACTAATTGCAACCCATTACACCAGATTACTAGGATCAATTCTTAATGCAATTTGTGGATAAAATCTTAGTGCCATTCTACACAATCTCTTATGTAGGACCTACCGACTATGGCTGTTGAACCGCCCGACTGCGGGTCTTTTAGCCAATCAGCTCTTTCACTGTGGCTGAATCAACATGTTGTAGAAATTTTGTCACTTTGCCATCGGTAAAAGTCCAGATGTGTGCCATTCGGACAGCACAAGGTTCACCTGTCGTTTTGTGATTCCATGTGTAGCGACCATCTGCCACCACCGTGTCACCATCGGCGATCAGTCGTTCGACTTCTACTCCCCAGTTTTCACTGAACTCACCAAGTTTCATAAAGACATTATTAAGTACGGCATCTGGCCCAACATATGTCCCTGCCAGAGGAAAGCCATCAGATTCTGTCCATTCAATATTTTCTGCAAAGGCAGACAAAACAGCTGGTACATCACCAACTGCAAAATTCTCATACAACTGCTGTATTAATTCTTTGTTAGTCATTAGAATTTCCCTATTGTAGTTATTTGACTGAATAGATTGTAAAGACACTGTTGAGATTTGTCCAGACGGTACTTTCATACCCTTCCCCCACCGGAACCCCGAAAGCGATTCCATGAATTGATCCATCCCGCAGTTGAATATCTTGGTGTTTTTGGGGTCTTGAATGTCCACTTTCGTCGCGCAGCGGCCAGTCGTAACACTCAAGCCTCAGTTGTATTTGAGGCTTGTGTTTTGTAAAGTTTAAGGAAATTGAGTAGAGGAACCCAATATAAAAGCATAAGGTTCTGCAATAACTTCAAAACCTAGCTTTTGGTACAAAGGAAAACCATCCTCTGTTGCACCAAGGGTAAAACGTTTAATTCCTTTAAGGATAGTGTTCAAGAATTATTTCAGGAATAATGTACTTCTATTCATCCTATTTATCAATTAAAGAATAGATTGGAATGACACCATGAGCCAAAAAATGGCATTTGTATTAGCAGAGGTGTCAACAGGGTCAATTTGGCATGCCTGCTGACGGTACTGGCTTACCTTTTGTGCCTAATCACGAATCGATGCACGGTAAGACTCGGACAGAAATTGTGAAAATGAGTAAAGAGATAAGAAAGAAGAACGAACTTACTCGGCATTGTCAACTATACAATATGAAAACAATCGCTGTGAATAATTTATTTCGGTTAGGGAGACATGTGATGAAGGCAAAGAATTATAGAATTTTTTATTTCTTCCAATAATAAGTTCCTTCTCCAATCTTATAAGAAGCACCTGAAATATAAGTTTCTCCTTCTAAATTTTCAACATTTAAATCTCCTATTGGAAAATGTACACTAACTTTAGAGGAACATATGCCGAGAGAATTGGCAACTACTACAGATGCAGTACCACCTGTTCCACAGGCTAAAGTAGTATCGTTAACTCCTCTTTCATATGTTATAACCTTTAGATTATTTTCGTCTTGAATTTGAACGAAATTCACATTTGCAAAATTGTGAAATTCTTTTAAATCATGGATTTCCTTGCCTATAATTTTTGCATCAAAATCATTGAGATCTTTCACAAAAACTACTGCATGAGGGACTCCTACATGAAGAAAATAAATGTTTTTGTGTGCCTGATTAAGATTTTTATTTTCATAAATTATTTTTTTTATGTCTAATTTTTTATCTCTGATCTTTACTTTTGATGTAAAAGGGCTAGTCCCTAATATACAAACTTTTTTTAAGCCATCATCAGTTTTTATGAAATCTGTATTGTTTAATATTTTATGCTCTTCCCAGAAATAATGAACCGAACATCTTAAGCCATTTCCGCATAGGGCAGCTAGAGTTCCATCTTTATTTACATGAAGGATTTTTTTATCTTTTGCTCCTATAATAATGAGCCCATCTGTACCAAAACCACTGTAATCGCAGCAAATGGACTTTGCTAATTCAAAATAATCCGCACTATTTAACCCCATTTCGTCCATCATCAAAAAATTATTTCCTAAAGCATGGTATTTCTTAAATTTAATGCTTAGCATGGTAGTTCAACTCCTTTTTATGAATAAATAATATGTTTTTAGAATTTTTAAATAAATTCTTCTCTAAAAGTTTTGTCATTCCTCTAAAAGGGCATTGTCAAGTTAACCAACAATTACCTAAGTATGCAATAACCTACTAATGGAAAATACTAAAATGTACTCAGGTTATCCCTACCCATTCCAAATAATAAGTCACACAGTTTGGCTATATTTCAGATTCACGCTCAGCTTCAGAGATATCGAAAAATTATAGAATTTTACGAGATCGATCTTTTATTGAATGGGATAGGGTTAGCTGTGTCCAGAATATGACTTAGGACTGAAATTGTAATCATACTCCGTCTGAGTTTGGTAACTTGACAATAATGTCAGAACAGTTGATTTACTTGATTGGTGTGATCAAATGATCTGACCTCTTGAATGTTGTTGATTATTTGGTTCAGATTGGGCCAAATCAGTAAATAAACAATCAAATTTAGTGTTATGTTGACAGGACCATGATGTGGTCTAATATGTATATAATTTCACAGGGAGAAACTCATGAATCTATACAAAAACAAATTAGCATCCAGGTTAGTTCCACTCGTCATTATGTACGGCCTTATCAGTACTTCTCTTTTGGCCGATCAAATTCCGGATCCTGATGCATCCCAAAAAGCCGCAATAGGTAAAATGCATCATAAACTGCATATTGATCAGGCCCTCTTTAAAACACAAGAAGTGCAGGCACTTAAAGAACTTAATGAAATGACCATCCTTGAYGATGTTAATCTTGAARAARTTAATGTMAAGATTRRTGAACTTATGGCGGCAAAAACACAGATCATGCGCTTGAGATATGAACACCTGATCGAAATGCGTGCAATTCTTTCCGATGAGCAAAAAGTACCATACGACAAGAAGGTATTAATGCGATCGGCTGTTAAGTAGTAAATAAACTATGTATTAACTACTTAGTAGCTTCATTATTCTCTGATTGGAATTTCACAAAATGTCGTTTTTCTATAAAAATATGGCTGATATATCGAATTAGTTATACTCAAGCGACAAAACGTAATTTATTTAACCTTTACCCCCAGTTCGTCTTGTAATAGAGAATTGTATAGTGTATTAATTAACCATCGTATTTGACTATATCGTCATGAATTAACGATAGGAATAGCATTATAATGATTAATACAACGAAGATAGTATTGACTAAAAGAGACATATTCCAAGAATATTTTTGGAATTATTATGGTACAGGCGTATATTCTAAATTGTTTAATGATCAATCTAAAAACATAAAAAACAGTTCAAAAAAGAAGTCACAGTTAACATTTATAATGGACAAGGTAGCTAGTCATAAAGCAAAAACTCCACACCTGCCGAGTTCAATTCGGTGAAAAGTTGAAGATAAAAATTCTTTGATTTTCTTGGCCTTAGTGATAACATTCCACAAACTACCACGGGATATCACTATGCGACTAACCACCCTTTTCATTACTATTGTTCTTTTAGTCATCTTATCTGGATGCACTGTCGTTAGTGTTGTTGTAGGAACCACTACCGCCGTTGTTGGCGGTGCAATCGATGTGGTTGATGTCGTTACCCCTGACATTTTTGATGATGACGACGATGAAGGCAAAGAATTATAGAATTTTACGAGATCGATCTTTTATTGATATTGTAGACTCCATCCTTCAGTCAATGTTATCAAGACTGTTTCAAAATGCCCAAAAGTCTACATCACCACCCTCACCGAAACCTCGGAAGCTACCACGGAAGCACCGCCGAGCAACCCGACTCAGGCTCCTAATCGATCCTCTCAGCACCGGAGCGGCACCCTCCGGAAAAATTCGGATCCGAGCATGGCCGTCCCAATGGTGTGGCTGGACGGGTCGTAGGGGATCAGTTTGGGAACCTCGGGATTTAGCTCAGGTGGTGGTTACAGGGGCAGTTTCCCAGGATTTTAGTTTTGGAGTTCCATGACGACTGCGCTTCGTCAGGTCCCTCGTTCGAGTCGGGGAGGGGCCACCATTTTCTTATTATCTTTCATGGGCTTAACGAGGCTGGACCCGGCGATTCCGTGGATTGGGTCCAATAAAAATCTAAATATTTTGGCATTTTTGGGTCTTGGATGACCGCCTTCGTCACATAGTGGACAGTCATAGATGGCGGTGAACTTCACACAACAGACTTTATTTTACTCCAGGCTTAGTTTTGTAAAGTTTAAGGAAATTGAGTAGAGGAACCCAATATAAATACATAAGGTTCTGCGATAACTTCAAAACCTAACTTTTGGTACAAAGGAAAACCATCCTCTGTTGCACCAAGGGTAAAACGTTTAATTCCTTTGGTTTGATARTATTGCATTGCATTTTCAATTACTGCACGACCTGCGCCACGGCGTTGATTRTTCGGTGGAGTGGCCATTGCATAAATGCCTACTCTCTCACCATCAACATCACAAATAAATGACCCACAACTAAGGGGTTGATCGTCTTTTGTCTTCGCCATCCAAAGGTCTATGGCWGGATCATCGTAGGTTTTTGAAGGGAGGGCTTTTTGAAAACTATCTTCAGGCAAATTAAATGCTTTTTCACCCATGGCATTGGCAAGAGTTACCTCACTGCTATCGCATAGTTGGGCGTTTAATTTATTATCAGGTTTTACAAGCGAAGTGGTTAACGTTTTTTCCATCAATGGAGCTTGCCCAGCTGAGGAGAGACCTTTTTCAGCAGCCCATACCAGAGCATCGGATGCATCAGAAGCCACAAAAAGAATGGCATCAACCCGACGTTCTGCTGCTTCATTTAATATTTCATCAA
>NVWF01000051.1 GCA_002746155.1 Gammaproteobacteria bacterium
AGCTTTATTGATGATGTTACTGAGAAAAAGCGTGATGGCATGATTGTCCAATCGATTATTCAACTGGCGCATAATCTAGAATTAAGCGTTGTTGCTGAGGGTGTTGAAAGCTTTGCTCAACATGAGTTTTTGCGTAATCTTAATTGCAAGGAAGGACAAGGTTATTTTTACAGTCCTCCTTTGAAAAGTGCTGAGTTTGAKWRTMYTWYKWTWGWTWRWKWGTWYWTYRMTASWKWGRWWGYWYYTSKWKAGTTWGAKTRKWYTTYSAWWKWYKSYRGMYSYYMAGMKGRSSYTYWYTWWKWRTTWCAGAAGACGCCGTRGATACRTCCCTGTAGGCTTAGTTGCAGCATCCCTGCTGCAAATACTTCTTTCACTAATAATAAACCCCCTCTGAGCACCTACCTTTATTTGTGTGGCTGCGGGTTGTCACCTTTATTCTACTTTTTAGGCGATTTTGATTTATGGCGATTTTGACAACTACTATTAATTCTCGATCTGAGGAATTTCTGGCTAATAAGGAGGTTATGCTTTCCTTGGTGTTGGATATGAAGAGTAAGGTTCAGCACATTTCTCTCGGTGGGACTGAGAAGTCACGTGAGAAGCATTTGGCTCGGGGTAAGTTATTGCCTCGGGACAGGGTTAAGCAATTGCTTGATGTGGGTTCGCCTTTTCTTGAGTTTTCTCAGTTTGCTGCCTTTGATATGTATGACAATCAGGTTCCCTCTGCTGGGTTGATTACTGGTATAGGGCGTATTAATGGGCATGAATGTATCATTGTTTGTAATGACGCTACGGTTAAGGGCGGAACTTATTTTCCTGAGACTATCAAAAAGCATCTTCGAGCTCAGGAAATAGCCGATCAAAATCATCTTCCCTGTGTTTACCTTGTTGATTCTGGTGGTGCTAACTTGCCTCAACAGGATGAGGTTTTTCCTGATCGTGATCACTTTGGGCGGATTTTTTATAATCAAGCTAACTTATCCGCTAAGAAAATTCCTCAAATAGCGGTGGTTATGGGCTCTTGCACTGCGGGTGGTGCCTATGTTCCGGCCATGGCTGATGAAAGTATTATTGTTAAAGATCAGGGCACGATTTTTCTAGCGGGTCCGCCACTTGTTAAAGCGGCTACGGGTGAAGTGGTGACTGCTGAGGATCTTGGTGGTGCTGATGTGCACTGTAAAACATCGGGTGTGACGGATCATTATGCTCAAAATGATCTACATGCTTTAACAATTGCCCGTGATATTGTTTCTACCTTAAATATCAGTAAAACACCCCAGCTTAAAATGCAGCAGCCTGAAGAACCTCTTTATCCACTTGAAGATATCTACGGCGTTATACCGGCTGATAGCAAGAAGCCTTATGATGTTAGAGAAGTTATCGCTCGTATTGTTGATGGTTCTGAATTTAAAGAATTTAAGGCGCTTTATGGTACCACTTTAATTTGTGGATTTGCCCATCTACATGGTTATCCCGTAGGTATTATTGCAAACAATGGCATCTTATTTTCTGAGTCAGCTCTTAAGGGTGCACACTTCATTGAGCTTTGTTCTCAAAGAGGCATCCCGCTGATATTTTTACAAAACATTACGGGTTTTATGGTTGGCAAAAAATACGAAACTCATGGCATCGCTAAAAATGGTGCCAAGATGGTGACGGCTGTTGCCTGTGCCAAGGTGCCTAAATTCACCATCATTATTGGTGGTAGTTTTGGTGCTGGTAATTATGGTATGTGTGGTCGAGCCTACTCCCCTCGCCTGTTATTCATGTGGCCTAATGCACGAATATCCGTTATGGGTGGTGAACAAGCCGCTAGTGTTATGGCACAAATTAAGCGTGATAATCTTCAACACAAGAATGTTGATTGGTCTGCTGAGCAGGAAGCTGAGTTTAAAGCACCTATTCAACAGCAATATGAAACCCAAGGCCACCCCTATTACGCCAGTGCTCGTCTCTGGGATGATGGCATAATCGACCCTGCTGATACCCGTATGGTTCTTGGTTTAGGACTCTCAGCAGCACTTAATGCTCCCATTGAAGAAACCAAATTTGGCGTATTTAGAATGTAAAATAAGAATGTAGACTTAGCAGCATACTTTCTACATGAACACAACATGAGCGCAACATGAGCAGTTAACACTAATAACTTACCGAAAGAATGATAAATAACATGACAGAAAAATTAACAATTATAGTCAATCAACAGACTAACGGAATTGCTAGGATCCAGCTGAATCAGCCTCAGATCCATAATGCTTTTGATGATGTTTTAATCGCAGATTTAACGGAAGCTTTAATACAACTCAATGGGGATCCTGCTGTAAAGGTATTGATTTTGGGTGCTGAAGGCAAAAGTTTCTCCGCAGGAGCCGATCTAAATTGGATGCGTAAAATGGCGGATTACTCTAGGGATGAAAATCATCAAGACTCTCTATTACTAGCCGATCTTATGTCGGTGCTTTACACCATGAAATGTCCGACTATTGCTGCTGTTCAAGGTGCCGCCTTTGGTGGTGGAGTTGGTCTTGTTGCCTGTTGTGATATTGCCTTAGCCAGTGAAAAAGCCAGTTTCTGCCTATCAGAAGTGAAGCTTGGACTTTTGCCTGCAGTGATCAGCCCCTATGTGGTTAAAGCCATAGGTGAACGCGCTGCAAAACGCTACTTCGTCACAGCTGAGCGATTTAATGCAAACCGAGCAGCTGAATTGGGACTAGTGTCTGAAGTCGTTGCACCAGAAGAACTAGAAAATAAGGTACTCGCATTAGCCCAAGTGATTATCAATAATTCTAGCCCGGCCGTTAAGGACGCTAAATTAATTATTAATGATGTGCTCAATAAAGAAATTGATGGGCAATTAAAGTCCATGACAGCCAATAGAATTGCCAATATCAGAGCATCTTCAGAGGGCAAGGAAGGCATTTCCGCTTTTCTTGAAAAACGTCAAGCTAATTGGCTTAAGGAGTAAGTAGTGTTTGATAAAATACTCATAGCGAATCGTGGTGAAATAGCCTGCCGTATTATCTCCACTGCACGTCGTCTTGGCATAAGAACCGTTGCTGTCTATTCTGTAGCCGATACCAAATCAAAGCATGTAGCCATGGCAGATGAGGCTTGGTGCATTGGTGCAGCTCCCGCATCAGAGAGTTATTTACTTGCAGAAAAAATTATCGAGGTAGCTCTAAAAAGTAAGGCTAAAGCAATCCACCCAGGTTACGGATTCTTATCTGAGAATGCGAAGTTTGCTGAGCTTTGTACTAAAAACAATTTGGTTTTTATAGGCCCTCCGGTAGCTGCAATTGAAGCTATGGGATCTAAGAGTGCTGCCAAGGAAATTATGAGTGAAGCAGGAATTCCTCTTGTTCCAGGTTATCACGGTGATGATCAATCAACGGAGAATTTACTGAAGGCTTGCCTAGAAATCGGCTTCCCTGTTCTATTAAAAGCCACCGCTGGTGGTGGTGGAAAAGGCATGCGAATCGTTGAATCTGAAAGCGAATTTACAGAAGCGCTTTCATCTTGCAAGCGTGAAGCCATGGCTTCCTTCTGCGATGATGAAATACTCGTTGAAAAGTATCTCACCCAACCTCGCCATGTTGAAATCCAAGTTTTTGCCGATAATCACGGTAATACGGTGCATTTGTTTGAACGAGATTGTTCAGTTCAAAGACGTCATCAAAAAGTCATTGAAGAAGCCCCAGCTCCTAATATTAAGAGTGCAATTCGTAATGCGATGGCTGAAGTTGCAATTAAAGCGGCTCAAGCAATTGGTTATTCAGGAGCCGGTACTGTTGAGTTTTTATACGATGAGGATGGTAGTTTCTATTTTATGGAAATGAATACACGTCTTCAGGTTGAACATCCAGTAACTGAAATGATCACAGGTATTGATCTGGTTGAATGGCAATTACTGGTTGCGAATAATCAGACTCTACCGAAAAAACAAAGTCAGATTGAATGTAATGGTCACGCATTTGAAGTTAGAATATATGCCGAAGATCCCGATCAGGATTTCCTACCGGCAACTGGCAAAGTAGTTCATTTAAACATACCTGAACAATCAAAGAATGTACGAGTTGACAGTGGTATACGACAAGACGATGAAGTGAGTATCTATTACGACCCGATGATCGCTAAATTAATTGTTTGGGAACGCGATAGAGAAACAGCCCTAGCAAGGTTAAGAGGTGCTCTCGCTGATTATCAAGTGGTAGGAATTACCACTAATCTTAAATTTTTATCTGCCTTAGCTGCCAATGAAGCATTTAATAAGCTGGATATTGATACATCCTTAATTGAAAAACAACGGCAGGATTTATTTCCACAAAAGCAATCTGCCACAGATCAATCAATCGCCCTTGCCGCTCTTTATATTATGAAGCGTCGTATTAAAGAAGCAAAAAACCACGCAATTCATAGTCACGATCCTCATTCTCCATGGCATCAAGTTTCTGGCTGGCATAATAATGAATCGAACAAGCACCAACTTGAGTTTATTGATAATCTAGATAACGTAAGAGTTGCAGAAGTACATTTTCAAGGAAATGAATTTATCATTGACGTTAATAAACATTCATTTCATGCTTCGGCTACTTTAGATAACAAAAAATTGTCAGCAATACTTTCAGGGCAAAGATTAGATGTACAAGTCATAGAACACGAACAAAAACTCCATCTTCTATCCCATGGTAATACAGCTGTACTTGGGCTTATTGACAATGAACAGCAGAATCATGACGACTCAGCAGGGGGCAACTTAACTGCGCCTATGCCAGGTACTGTCATAGCAGTGAATGTTGAAGTTGGTGATACGGTCTGTCAAAATCAACCGCTTATTATATTAGAAGCCATGAAAATGGAACATACCATCAGTGCCCCAACAAAGGGTGTTGTGGTCGAAATACTCTACCAAGCTGGTGAATTGGTAGCCGATGGCGCAGAATTAATCATTCTCAATAGTGACGAGGACTAGTTTCCATGCAAAGTGATTCTGTTCAATTTAATAACTTACCTAAAAGGGTAACCCTTGTTGAAGTAGGCCCGAGAGATGGATTACAAAACGAAACCGCAGTTGTTCCGGTAAAAGTTAAATTACAACTCATTGAATTATTAAGTGATGCTGGTCTCAGTGTTATTGAAGCAACCAGTTTTGTATCTCCGAAATGGGTTCCTCAAATGGCTGATGCCGAACAGGTCATGCAAAATCTCAAACAACGTAATGCTATTAGATATCCTGTTTTGACTCCCAATATGAAAGGTTTTGAACGAGCCATTGCTGCTGGTGCAAAAGAAGTGGCAATTTTTGGTGCAGCATCTGAATCATTTTCTCAAAAGAATATTAATTGCAGTATTGATGAAAGCCTTAATAAATTTTTACCCGTGGTTGAAGCTGCCCAGTCGCAAAATATTCCAGTTCGCGGCTATGTTTCCTGTGTTATGGGATGTCCCTATGAAGGTGAAATTTCTGCCTCTAGGGTAGCTGAAGTTGCTGATAAGCTCTATCAGATGGGATGCTACGAAATATCATTAGGCGATACTATTGGCACTGGTACACCTCTGGTTGCTGAGCGGTTAATTTCTGTCGTCAGTGAAAAAGTACCTTTAGATAAACTAGCGGTACATTTCCATGACACCTATGGTCAAGCCTTAGCAAATATTTTTGCTGTATTAAAAATGGGAATTAGCACCGTAGATTCTGCCGTAGCGGGTCTGGGTGGATGCCCCTACGCTAAGGGTGCATCTGGAAATGTAGCAACAGAAGATTTAGTTTATATGCTTGATGGTATGGGTATACAAACCGGTATAGATTTAGCTAAACTTGTGTCTGCTAGTATGATGATTTCAAATTATTTACAAAAACAACCTAGCTCTAAAGTAGCTTCTGCCTTCTTGGGTTAGATACTATTGTTGGAAAATTAAGAGCTTAACTATCAAGAGCTGAATAATTAAGAGTTAAACAATTAAGAGTTGATCCAATAGAGGGATAAAAATGTCAGGATTTAATAAAGTTGTCTCAAATTATGACGAGGCACTTAATGGCTTAACCGATCATATGACCGTTATGATTGGCGGCTTTGGTCTTTGTGGTATACCTGAAGGCCTTATCAAAAAAGTTCAAAAGATGGGTGTAACAGGCCTGACTTGTATATCAAATAATGCCGGTGTTGATGGATTTGGATTAGGGCTTTGGCTCGAACAACGACAAATCAAAACCATGATTGGATCCTACGTTGGTGAAAATGCCTTATTTGAGAAATTGCTGCTTTCTGGCGAAATGGAAGTTATCCTTACTCCCCAAGGAACCCTTGCGGAAAAGATCCGCGCAGGTGGTGCTGGGATCCCTGCTTTTTACACAGCAACAGGATTTGGAACGCCAATCGCCGAAGGAAAAGAAAGTCGTCAGTTTAATGGTGAAGATTATATTCTTGAAGAATCACTCACTGCTGATTACTCTCTGGTTAAAGCTTGGAAGGCTGATACCATGGGCAACCTTGTTTATAGAAAAACAGCCATGAACTTTAACCCAGAAATGGCAACTGCCGGTAAAATTACTATTGCTGAAGTAGAAGAAATTGTTGAGGCGGGAGAACTTGATCCAGCAGAGATCCACACACCAGGCATTTATGTTCAAAGAGTCATTAAAGGCACTTTTGAAAAGCGTATAGAACAAAGAACCGTACGAACTAAGGAAAAAACATGAGCCTGAGCAGAGAACAAATTGCCGAGCGAATTGCTCAAGAGCTGAAAGATGGTTATTACGTTAATTTAGGCATAGGAATTCCAACCCTAGTTGCTAACTATATTCCTCAAGGTGTTGAGGTTATGTTGCAGTCAGAAAATGGTCTTTTAGGTATGGGCCCATTTCCAACTGATGATGAAGTCGATGCTGACTTAATTAATGCCGGTAAACAAACCGTAACAACTGTCACCGGCAGTGCTTTCTTTTCATCAGCAAATAGTTTCGCAATGATTAGAGGTGGCCATGTAGATTTTACCGTGCTAGGTGCTTTTGAAGTAGACCAAAATGGTAGTATCGCCTCTTGGATGATCCCTGGAAAATTAGTAAAGGGTATGGGTGGTGCCATGGACTTGGTTGCAGGTGCAAAACATATAATTGTTTGCATGACCCATGCAAGTAAGCATGGCGATTCGAAGTTATTAAAACAATGCTCCCTACCCTTAACTGGAGTAGCTTGTATTAAAAAAGTTGTAACGGATCTGGCCGTTATGGAAATTAAAGATGGCGCTTTTCATCTTATTGAAAGAGCCCCAGGTGTCACGGTAGAAGAAATAAAAGAAAAGACCGCAGGTAAGTTAATTGTTGAAGGGGATATTCCTGAGATGACATTTAACTAGAAGTTTTCAGTTGGATATCTCTAGTTATACTAACTAAAAAAGGTCAGATTATTCCGACCTTTTTTAGTCGTGTAAACAATTAAAATTTAATTGGCTGAATTTAATAAATTAATTCAAAAAACTCGAAATTGATTGATACAGATTTACACCTATTAGAGCAATTATCATTAGCCAACTTGCAACTGTTCCATAATATCTTCCCGGCGACTTTCCGGATGTTTGAGAAAATCCATAGGCATGGGCCATTCTAGCAAGAAGAAATACAGCACCGACCACATGAAGAAAAATAGCATAAAATCCACTCATCTCAGCGAGAACAAAAAGAATAGCAAAGGGTAATAAGTTTTCAAGTAAGTTTGCTTGAACTCTGATCTTTCTTGTTAAGGATTCATCATTTCCATGACTTAATCCAATATTAGTTTTTAATCGCATTTTGACAACTGAGATGGTTAAAAATATTGCTAGTGCTGAAAGAAGTGACAAATAGAGCATTGAAACGGGTAATAATAACGTCATGATTAAGGATCCTATTATTAAAAAATTAGAGAAGCAGTTTATACCCATTCCACCTCAAGATGCACCTTGAGCTAATTAGGGTTTATTATTAAATAAAAAATAATACTGTGTTCCTAAATAGCACAAATAAAAATAATTTTGAAGTTCTTAATGAACATAATTTTATATTTTATAAAAATAATTTTGAAATTTTATTCGGTTGTGCATACAATGAACAGGACAACATATTCATTCCATCTTTTTATTAATGTTACTTCAACCACGCTAGGAGATAAACATGGCTAAAACTGCAAAGAAAACTGCAGCAAAAAAATCGACTGCCAAAAGAGTTGTAAAGAAAAAAGCTGTAGTAAAGAAAAAAGCTGTAGTAAAGAAAGCTGCTCCTAAGAAAGCCGCTCCTAAGAAAGCCGCTCCTAAGAAAGCCGCTCCTAAGAAAGCCGCTCCTAAGAAAGCCGCTCCTAAGAAAGCCGCTCCTAAG
>NVWF01000020.1 GCA_002746155.1 Gammaproteobacteria bacterium
ACAATAAAACGAAAGCGGGTCTACCACGATCAGTGATATATACAGGCCCATCAAGAGCCTCTTTTTTGGCTCTACCAGTGTCTTGATTAAATTCTCGGCTTGAGAGTGTTGACATGATTTACCCCTTATGACAATTTATGTAGTAACGTTACTATAATATACACTATTAATCAATGTATGTTTATACGTTACTACATATTGTTCGATTGAGGCGTGACTAATTGCAACCCATTACACCAGATTACTAGGATCAATTCTTAATGCAATTTGTGGATAAAATCTTAGTGCCATTCTACACAATCTCTTATGTAGGACCTACCGACTATGGCTGTTGAACCGCCCGACTGCGGGTCTTTTAGCCAATCAGCTCTTTCACTGTGGCTGAATCAACATGTTGTAGAAATTTTGTCACTTTGCCATCGGTAAAAGTCCAGATGTGTGCCATTCGGACAGCACAAGGTTCACCTGTCGTTTTGTGATTCCATGTGTAGCGACCATCTGCCACCACCGTGTCACCATCGGCGATCAGTCGTTCGACTTCTACTCCCCAGTTTTCACTGAACTCACCAAGTTTCATAAAGACATTATTAAGTACGGCATCTGGCCCAACATATGTCCCTGCCAGAGGAAAGCCATCAGATTCTGTCCATTCAATATTTTCTGCAAAGGCAGACAAAACAGCTGGTACATCACCAACTGCAAAATTCTCATACAACTGCTGTATTAATTCTTTGTTAGTCATTAGAATTTCCCTATTGTAGTTATTTGACTGAATAGATTGTAAAGACACTGTTGAGATTTGTCCAGACGGTACTTTCATACCCTTCCCCCACCGGAACCCCGAAAGCGATTCCATGAATTGATCCATCCCGCAGTTGAATATCTTGGTGTTTTTGGGGTCTTGAATGTCCACTTTCGTCGCGCAGCGGCCAGTCGTAACACTCAAGCCTCAGTTGTATTTGAGGCTTGTGTTTTGTAAAGTTTAAGGAAATTGAGTAGAGGAACCCAATATAAAAGCATAAGGTTCTGCAATAACTTCAAAACCTAGCTTTTGGTACAAAGGAAAACCATCCTCTGTTGCACCAAGGGTAAAACGTTTAATTCCTTTGGTTTGATAGTATTGCATTTTCAATTACTGCACGACCTGCGCCACGGCGTTGATTATTCGGTGGAGTGGCGACCTCTGGGAAAAGCTGAGCTGACTCATAGCCATAGCTGAACGGTCAGTTAATTTATTTTCACTTTTACGGCAAAAATTTCTAGGATGGATTTAAATAAATAATTGTCGCATATTCGGTCTTACTATAATCACAATTAATGATGCAGAGCCAGACTTTATACATCAAGAGGTAAATAAATCAGTTGATCCTTCGTTATATTTAATGCTGTTATCACTGTAGATAATTCTTCATCAGTGGCTTTGGGAGCAAAAACTTTAATTTGCTTAACCACTTGATGGGAAGTATCGACACCAGTGCCATCTCGACATTCTGTGGCGCTAATCGAGTCACCATGCTCGTCACCACGCGCGCGGCTATTTATACTTGGACAGTTACTCAGTACTTCAAGTTCAGAATGAGCGTTCTTTACTGCTGAGTCGAGAAAAATTAATTTTCCACCAAAGTAGGCCTGATTGTCGTTTAGTTTGAATGGTGAAATTTTATCTTTGAGTATATCGAACGATTGTGACTTCCCTTTGACCTTACATATAACTTCATCGAATAGATAAATGCCCTCCTGAAGTTCAACAGCAGCAAATGCACTTGATTTAAATATGAGCGTTCCTTGTGTACTTTTGTCTTGAGACATTAGTACTAATTCTAGAGAGTCACAACCCAAATTACTGGATACCTGTAAAATATAGGTTGCCCTAGTGGAGTTTACTGAGTTGGCTAATACTGTAGAAAATCCGAATATGATCATTAGTACAATTAGAGTAGTTCGACGCATCATTATTCCTCAAATAATTGTATTGAAGAATAATTCATTTCCTTAACATTTACTATCAATTCTAATTCTAATTCACTTGAAATATTTAGAAAGCAAATCACTCATAATCGGTAGGTCTCCCTTCGAGTTAGGGAGGGCCACCATTTTTCGAAGGGGGTCATGGATGGCGGTGGAGTAGCCATTGCATAAATGCCGCACAACTAAGGGGTTGATCGTCTTTTGTCTTCGCCATCCAAAGGTCTATGGCAGGATCATCGTAGGTTTTTGAAGGGAGGGCTTTTTCAGCAGCCCATACCAGAGCATCGGATGCATCAGAAGCCACAAAAAGAATGGCATCAACCCGACGTTCTGCTGCTTCATTTAATATTTCATCAAACTTATCTTTATTTACAGATGCTGTAATGCCTATCATRTTAAGGTCAGCTAATCCCTGTACACCAGAAAATGCAATCCAGGATCCATCATACATTTCGCAGAGGGCATCTGGACCGTTCTGACAGAATAAAATAACATCTYTACCAATTTCAATAAGGGCTTCAGTTTCTTTAGTCATATTCCATATTCCTTTAAGGATAGTGTTCAAGAATTGTTTCAGGAATAATGTACTTCTATTCACCCTATTTATCAATTAAAGAATAGATTGGAATGACGAGTTGAGGTCAAACTCTCTAAAGAAAATATATCTCTAATCGGAGTAACCATTACACACGAAATATCTTCATTATTCCAGTCGTTTATTTAAGTTGCTGTACTACAATCAGTTAACTTCGGTTTATCAACGTAGTTAACACATTTGTAGTTATTTAAACGTTCCATATATGTTTTAATGCTATCATGATGATCTTTACAGGTTTTTGTTGATTTATTATTTATCTCTCTACTACCAAGTGCGAGACTCATTTTTTCTGCCATGTCTTTGGCTGCGTTTTGCATACATGTCTGGTACTTAGTAATTCCGATAATCGTTTTAGGAATATCTCCACAAGCATTCAACATGCATTTTTTCATGGTTTTGTTCATTTCATTAATTGGAAGATTAGCAAAAGAGTTGCAGGAATCACTAACATTCATAGGAGTATCATCTGACGATATGCTTTTATCAATGTAGCAATTATTTTTCTGTGCATTTTCAAGTTCAACATTTTCTTTTGTAATGACTGATCTTAAGTCTTCACATTTATTAAACATACTCATTAGATTATCATTACTATCGTTGCACCGCTTTAGCAACACATATTCATTTTGTTGCTGTTGAGTATTATTTATTAGTTCTTGATGCAATTTTGAAGTATCCTGAGCCTGTTTTTTAATGGCGTCAGTAACTTCTTTTGCTGTGGTCAATTCATCACCAATTATTGATAAGACTATATCATCATTAGGAGATAATAATAAAACACGTTTTACATTCGCTAATAAAGTTTGTGTTTCTTTCTCTATCATTTTTTTATTTCGAGGGTTAGTGTGCTTATATTTAACAACTTTCATGTCAGGCTTATTAAGCTCCACAACTAAACGCCAACCGTTATTGCTGTTATGCTTAAGAAGTTCTGTTGCTTTTGTTACCTCCATTGGAATATCTGGCAAATAAATTTCTTTATCAAAGGCTAAAAAAGCACTAGGGAAATTAATATTCAGAAAACTTCCAGAACCTGTTGTGCAATCTTTTGATTTTCTTTTTTTGTTACTATAACAATTTCTATAATTAACATTAGGCTCTATACCAGCTGCACCTTTATCGCTTGTTATAAGAGGATATATAATTCTATCCTTAGCCTCTTGTGCTACATTTTTACCTGGATTATCTATAGAAATAAAAGGTCCTTTATTTTGGCTTATAATTAACATTTTACGATCTTGATTATATGTCACCCCTTCAAGACCGTATACTATTGTTATATTATCTAAATTCTGAGAATTAGCTAAATCCTTTAAAAAATCTTTTATAAACTTTCTTGTTTCATCATCAACCGGTGATAAAATATCGTTTGGAGCATCAGGAAAATAGCCTTTTCTGAATATAGTTACTAAATTCATTCCCCATGAAACTGCAGAAAAACTTTCAGGCCAGTTTAATTCACCATTATGATGAAATTTATCCCCAATCATGAAATTATAAAAATCTTTCTTCTGTTTTTCTGAAAGCGTGTCTATATCTTGCCAACTAATGCTAGAAAGTTTAGCCCGATCACCAGCTCTTTTCTTTTGATTTCTAAATTTCTCCTGAACATCATATGAGTTTGCTGATCGTATTGGTTTATTTGCGTAATCAACTCTTTGTTTATGCTCAACCCATAACTTTTTTTCTCCAGCAGTAATGCTATATGCTATAACATCCATATCCTTTTTAGTTATGTTACCTTTCTTGAAGCGAAGAAGTGAAAGTGATTTCCAGTCAAGAGTTTTACTATTTTTATCGAAGGTATATTTATTTTCCAATACCTTTTTATCAACAACCTGTTGCTGCTTAATATTTGTAATATAAACTTCGGCAATTTTCTGGCTAAGCGCTTCATCACTAAATAATTCAACCTTATTTTCGGCATAGTGATATTGTATTTTAGGATTTTGTAAATCATCAAGAAGATCGTAGTCTTTATCATATACTTTATTAATAAATTTTATATGTGTAACAGCGTAAATGCCGCGTCCTTTAACTCCGCTTAAATTACGAGCCTTACCAGCTTCCATAGGTAAATCTACGTTGTATCTAATTGAGGAACCGTTTTTAAATTCTTTCTCAAAAGGAAGAGTAGGAAGATAATTAGTTGATAAACTCATATGTCTAGAATTTAAATTATTTGTGTTGGCAATTAAATTATTTGCTGAATAGATACTGCTCAAAAGTGGTAAATTGAAACTAAAATTTTTCTGATCAAAGTCATAATCACCTAAATTAATAATGCCAACAAAATAAGCTTCTTTAGGAAAATCCATCTTCTTACGAGCTTGTTCAAAGGAGCTGTATTTAGAGTTCATCAAATCATTAACAAAATCTCTTTTATCAAACTCATCAAATTTTATTGTCTGACCTTGTAAATTTCTTTTATACAACCTATCAAGTTGCCGAGCAGTACATATCTCTTCTCCTTTACAAAAAGCTGTAGAGTGTGACTTTTCTGTAAGAAAAAAAGCCATGTTTTCAATGTACTTTTTCCAGAAACTTTTTTGGCTTTCGTGGTTAATAACAAACCCAGCACAGCTTTCAATGCGAACATCATATCCATTCATATTTTTAAAACATTCAGGATTTTTGTTCATAAAATCTAATCGTGATAATAAGCCTAAAGAATAATTATGCTTTGCTATGCGTTTACCAATTTTTTCAGCTTTATTCTTATTATTATTTATTCTATTTTGGTTTTGTGAGTTATGGTTATTGTGACGAATAATCCCCGATGTGTTTTGCTCTCCTAAGCGAGGTAAACCGCGAAAAGCTTCAAATTGAATATCTCTGTAACTAACAGATGATGGTTTTATATTGATTTGTGCAAATGATGATTCAATAAAAATAAATAGAGAACTGACCATAAGTGTTAGAGCTATAAACCAACGTAATTTAAACATGTTTTTCCTTTTTATTTATCTAAGGCTATTTCGATAAGTGTGAACAAAGTTGATTGTTGATATGGTTACTATAACTTAATACAACCTTATATTACAGAGTGAATAGCCCCCTTTATACTAGGTGTATAGGTTAAATAAATATTAGCTTTAGTCCTTGGTGCATTATTCGCTACCTGTCTTTAAATCAAGCATTAACTAAACTAGCTCCTGAGATTTCAGTAGATATTATTTGGCAACCGTTTGAGCTCAATCCTCACATGCATAGGCTACTACATTAGTCAAAGAATACGATAAACAGACCAACTTAAACTTGCCTTGTTCGATTTATATTTTAAACAAAGTGGCAATCCAAGTGATCGTCAACAATTGCTCGAACATAAGCGACATGCTCAGGGGGGTGTTTACAGGTTAACTTGTCAGTACCGAAATTAATGTAACCAGAATCCTCTGGCTCAAATATGTATATTGAAAATCATTTATAATCCACTCTTTGATTTTCTTGGCCTTAGTGATAACATTCCGATGATTCTTCTTGTCTCGTAATCGTCAGGCACAGACCCAGAAGGGTTCTGACTCATTAAAAGTCCACTAGGTTTCATTTATGCGCATAATTCATTTTATTTTAGGTTCACTGATTTTATCCATCGATTGGCTGACTAGCCCCAAAGGCATTCAACGCCCCGCGGTAAAGCAAACCGCCGTTGATGAACAGTGTCACAATCTCACACTGTATCAATACAAAGCCTGCCCGTTTTGCGTCAAGGTACGGCGAACACTTAAGCGTTTATCCTTGCCGGTGGAGCTCCGTGATCCCAAGCGCAGCATCGACGCCAAGAAAGAACTCATAGCCGGAGCTGGTAAACTGAAGGTGCCTTGTTTGAAAATTGACGGAGGTGACGGCGACGTTCAATGGATGTTCGATTCCAAAGAGATCATCGGCTATCTGGAACTTAGATTTGCCTAAGACCAAAACTCAGAAGAAGATTGATCGAAATATCCGACTGGCACTGACCAAAGCCTGTGAACAATTTCTGCAAGATATAACTGGATTTCAGTGGCTAACCCATCAAGCCAATTACGACAATTTTCCAGACAGTTTATTGATCACCTGTGTGTTCGACACAGACGAAAACCGTCAGAGCGGCGACTCGAGTGGAATGCGAAAACTCATTCAAGCCAAACTAATGTCAATTGGCATGGAACTTAAATCTGTGAAGCTACAAATCGTCTTCGACTCTGAAGAACGACGATAATAGATTTCAGTTTTCAAGATTTCAGAGTGTTTATCCTTGCATGATTAACGCATGTTTTAGATGATAATCATCAACTTGACAGTACTAATAACGAATGTACTTCTAATGAAGGTATAGATCAATTATGAGTAAACACCTCAAATTAGACATTGTCTCCGACGTTTCTTGTCCTTGGTGCATTATTGGCTATCTGTCTTTAAATCAGGCATTAACAAAACTGGCTGCTGATATTTCAGTAGATATTACCTGGCAACCGTTTGAGCTCAATCCTCACATGCCCATGGAAGGTCAGGATATCACCGAACACCTTACTGAAAAATACGCTATTAGTATCGAACAAAGTGAACAGAATAAAGCCATGATCAAACAGCGAGGCTTGGAGCTTGGTTATGAGTTTGGTTACCGCGGCGGTGGTCGAATCTATAATACTTTTGATGCACATAGGCTACTACATTGGGCCAAAGAATACGATAAACAGACCGAACTTAAACTTGCCTTGTTCGATTTATATTTTAAACAAAACGGCAATCCCAGTGATCACAAACAATTGCTCGAAGTGTCAGAAAATGTAGGCTTAGAGAAAGAGAAAGCGCAACAAATATTAGACTCAAATAAATATGAACAGGATGTACGTGAGTTACAGCGTCACTATCAATCTGCGGGGATCAGTTCGGTGCCAGCAGTAATTATTAACAATAAACACCTGATCAGTGGTGGCCAACCAGCAGATGTTTTTGAACAAGCAATAAGAAAAATTGCTAAAGAGAATTAGGCAACTGCTAGCTCAGTGACCTCCCCTACAATATGTTCTGGTAAGACCACCTCTAATTTCATTTTAATCAATTACTACTCTTACTCTTTCGTTTTTTCCTTAAGTTTTTTCTTCAACTTTTTTTTCGGGTCTGGATCCGGAGGAGGACTGGCACCTGGAGGTGGAATTGGCACCGGGCCAGGACCTGCTGGAGTTCTTACAACGTCCGCAGGTGCAAATGATGATGAAGGTGGGTGTTTTTTGATTTTGTTTTTAGGGGCTTTGTTTTTATTGACCTTGGCTTTTGTTATGTTTTCTTCTTTTAGTTTTTTATCGCTGGCCATAACGGATGTTCCCGCCAAGAAAATAGTCAGACAAACTACACAAGATATAATCAGTTTTGATGACACCATAAGAATCTCCTCTAAAGAAATTGTATACCTAATCAGAGTAACTATTACACACTAAATATCATAATTATTCCAGTCGCTTAGTTAAATTGCTCTCAAGCGGGTGAGTCTGGGAAAAATGGGAATTAAATCCAAGGGTGGATAATGACATGGTTTAACCTTTCCATTGCAGCTACTTAACCTTGTTAAGATTGAAACTTTATTGAACCAATTACAAGAAACATCCACTACTCCTGGTCATGAAGGACCGGTCCGCAAAATTGTGCTGAATATACTTCTCTTGATTGACAACTGCGACTGAAGAAGGATCTCCTGTTTACATGCTCACGGCCACTAACGGTTGGATATGATGATCCGGACGGTTTGCAGACAAGTCATGTATAGATTGAAGGTTTAACCAAAACTCCGGTGTAGTGCTTAAAGCCTCAGAAAGCAACCAAGCTGTTGCTGGTGTTACACCTCTTTTACCTCGAACAATTTCATTAACTCTTTGCACAGGCACACCCACATGCATAGCAAGTGCTTTTTGAGTTAATTCAAGCGGCTCAAGAAACTCTTTAAGCAAAATGATACCTGGATGTGTTGCTGTTCTATTTGAAGGAATCATAAATCACCTCGTCTAGTTGTGATAGTCCATAATTTGTACATCATGTGCGGCATTTGTATCCCAGTGAAATACGATTCTCCATTGAGAATTAATACGGATACTGTGAAAGCCTTTGAGATTACCTGTTAATGGCTCGAGTCTGTTTCCAGGTGGAGATCGAAGATCCTCAAGGTTTTGGGCTGCATTTAGCACATCGAGCTTGTTTCGAGCAGTCTCATGTATCTGATTTGGTAGCTTGCGAACATGACGGCTTGATATACCATGAAACAGGTCTGATGTTTCTTTACCACCAAATGAAATAATCATATACACATATTAACGGAATCACGGTATTCATGCAATGGATGACATGTGGATAATATGTGGCTTTGATGAGGACTCTCTCTTTGAGGTATTGACAAGTAAAAACTGTTATCACAATATACTGATTTAACAAGGATTAGCTATGCAAAAAATATTATCTAGTGTCATTTATATTTTAGTAGGCATTTTATGTTCTTCACATCAGGCAGCTGATAGCAACAACTTGATGGTTGAAGAAAAGCGCATCGAAAAGGCAGCCCAACAACTACCTGATGTAATCAATCGTTTTAAAGTAGACGTTGATAGTTTTGAAAATATAATTGCTCCCTTAACTAGCCTAGACAGTTTTGAAACCGCTATTAACTTAAGAGCTAAGCAATTATGGTCTAAGGCGGTTTTATCATTTGCAGATCTAAAGGACAATGATGATCGGCCTTTATATTGGGCAAGGTTACAAACATCCCGATCTCTACGCCAGAACCCAGCCTTTAATGCTCTGACGTCAGCTCAACAAGAAGCATTATTATGGAATCTGGAACTGCTTTCACGGGGTAAAGAGGATATAAATTTTGATAAGAAATCTACAAAAAAAATACTACTAACTGGATTCGATCCATTTTTTCTAGATCGCCATATCAACCAATCGAATCCTTCAGGTGCTGTGGCCCTTGCACTGGATAATAGTATTATAAATCTAAATGACCAAAGTGTAGAAATTGAAACTCTCATTGTCCCAGTACGATTCGGTGATTTTGACAAGGGTATGATCGAACAATTATTGGCACCTTATATCAAAGATAAAAGTGTCGATATGGTGATCACTGTTAGTATGGGACGTGATGATTTTGATCTTGAACGCTTTCCAGGCCTTAGACGCAGTGCTAAGGCACCTGGAAATTTAAATACTTTTACTGGCGCTACTGCTGATAACCCTCTAGTCCCTTTATTAGATGATAAGCCCCTTAATGGTCCTGAATTTGTAGAGTTCAGTCTGCCAGCAAGTAAAATGCTGAAAGCTAAAGGGGATTTTAAAATCAACGATAACCATAAAGTACGAACAACCGAAAAGTCATTCAGCCCAGAGACATTAAATGAACTTGCAGGCATGACATCTGTAGAGGGTTCAGGTGGTGGCTACCTTTCTAATGAAGTCTCTTATCGTAGTATTCTGTTGCGAGACCAATATAATCCTGACTTGGCGGTAGGCCATATACATACACCAAGGTTCAGGGAATTTGAACCTGTTAAAACACAAAAAATTATTGCTCAATTAAAAAACATGATAGTCTTAGCTATAACTAAGTAGGAAAATTACTAAATAATATGATTAAAAAAATTATCGCCACTTCCGTCCTTTTACTTGTCAATTTAGGACTGCTCACCAGTTGTTCAGAATCGAATATAGAAGAAGGTGTACTAAAAAAGCTATATTCCAAACCATTAGCGAAAACGGATAAAAAGCTTAATGTCTATCATCTGGGCCACAGTTTGGTGGGTAGAACTATGCCTTCAATGTTACAACAGTTGGCTGGCTCAGATCATAACTTTCGAAGTCAACTCGGATGGGGAACAACGCTAAAAGCACACTGGGATCCAGAATTAGAGATCAATGGCTTCGAAGTAGAAAATGCTCATGAAAACTATCAGAATGTTTTTGAGGCAATCAAGGAGACTAAGTACGACGTATTTGTATTGACCGAAATGGTGGAAATAAAGTCTGCCATCAAATATTTCAACAGTGCTCAGTATCTTCAGAAGTTTGTCGAAGAAATCGTTAAATACAATCCTGATGCTCGCGTTTATTTATATGAAACATGGCATGAGGTGACAGATAAAGGAGGCTGGATAACTCGGCTTGATCAAGATTTCAATAAATATTGGCTAGACAAGATTGTCGACCGTGCCCATATAAATATGGAAGGCAACAATACGATATATCTTATTCCTGTCGGCCAGGTAATGTCAGCATTTTTTAAAGAAATTGAACGCTTAGGGGGCGTTGAAGGAATCAGTAGCCCTGAGGATATTTTCAGCCGTAATGCAGATGGAGGCTTAGATCCCATCCACGTCAATGACATTGGTGCCTATTTAGTTGCGTTGGTGCATTATGCCGTCTTATATCAAACTAGCCCTGAGGGTTTACCATACCAGCTCAAGAATGAAGCCGGTAATAATGCACTAGCACCTTCTAAACAAGCCGCACAACTCATGCAGGAGATAACCTGGCGAGTGGTTTCAGAAAACTATCGGACAGGACTTGTTGCATATTGATATACAAAAGGTGAGGTGAGCACTTAAGGGTAGAGCTCAGTTAAAATGCTCTAGGACATCCATACTTTTGTGCAAAATACGTATTATTAGAATGTCTTTACTTAATTTTTTATAAAAGACTAAATGCGAACAATGTTCAAAGCACAAGTAATCCGAATGAATATGTTCAATCTCTCTTCCTAAATCTGGGTTTTTATCGAGAATTTCAAAGCATTGTTCTATTGATTTATGGTGCTTAAGCATGACATCAGTACCAAAGTTGATAATGGAATAATCAAGAATAGAATCTAAATCAGTACTAGCTTTATTTGAAAGACTATACATTTACACCATGTCTTTCTTTAGCATCATTAAGAATATCTGTCATGCTTCGTTCACTGATCCCACTTTTCTCACCTGCAATTAAAGCAGAACGAAGTAATTCAATTTTATGTTTATATTCTTGATCATGACGAATCAACTCTCGAATATACTCACTGTCATTGCCATAATGCCCAGAATCTATTTGTGATTTAATCCATGAGTCCTGTTGTTTAGTGACTGTTATAGTTTTTCGTTGCATTGACATTTCCATTTCTCCATAAAAATTGCAGTATGATTATATCATACATTTGTCACTGCTACATTTGCTTGAGACCAAAACCCAAAAACCAATTTCTACTTAATAGTCTTAAGATAGCTATCTAGTAATTCCACTCTACCAAGGATTAATTCTATCCCTATAAGTAAGCTATCAAGCTGTGAGATTCTACGAGTAAGAGTGTGATTTATATTTTCGCAATCTAGCCCTGCCTATCAACACATTAAGGTAATTGTCTTCCAGCTATAACTATGTATAGTGAATCTACACCTCAATTTATGGGGATTAAGCTTTGGAGGAAACATACCGCATGCCATATTCAATTCGACTTGTTATTTATGTGATCGCGCTTATCGTTGGCTTAACGCCTCTTTCGATCATCGCTCAAGAAATTGAAGCTCAACCAAAGCCTTTGCTTATCCGTGGTGGTTGGCTGTTCGACGGGATCAGCAATACCCGCCGAGCCAATACTGGCATCGTTATTCGACAAGGTAAAATCGTCGACCTAGATGTTAGTGCAGAGCATCATGACCTTGCTGGTGCAACGGTTATAGATCTCGATGAGTCAGAAACAATCCTACCCGGCCTATTCGATTTGCATGCCCATTACAACTTAGACTTAGTAGACAAAGGACGTGTAGAGGAAGTTGTTCATAACGGTATTATCTATCTAGCTAATGGCGTCACTTCTACTTGGTCAGCTGGTGAGTACTACCCTGAACGTGTCATAGTCCAGCGAGATCTGATTAAGGGTTAACCTAACCCGTTTTCACGGCGTATTTGCACCGAACAGTAAATGGCAGGAGCAGGTAACTCCTGCAAAACGGGGAAAAACTAAAAAACTACCAGAAAAAGAGGGCTCTTTTGGTAGGGTAGTGCATGCTTTTTTTTTGAAAATAGTGATATAAGAACAAATATTGTAGAGTATTTGTGAAAAATATATTATTTTTAGGTCATTACTTATGGAAACAACCACGAGTAATCATCACTCCCCACGTGGCATACCGTTCTGAGAAATATTCAAAAAGAGTTTGGCTAGTGGCAAGAGAAGATCTAAGACGCTACGTTGCAGGTGAAGCCTTATTATCACAGGTTGATTTAGTAAAAGGCTATTGACCTTTAGCTACTCAAAAGTTCTTTGAAAAGGTTAAGGTGTATTTAGGACGTCGCAATCTATGTTCTAATATAACATTAGATAATGAACCTGCTCTGTCTCCATTAAAAATAGACCTCTGTCGATCAAATTCAGCTGTGTTGATCTGTGTAACTTCTAACTGAATTTTAACACCAAAAAATTGACTTGATTCAATGAAAACTCTGAATTGATTATTACCACTAAATTCTATAATTTCATCGACAAAGTAATTGGTATGGGTAAAATTGCCCAAGTATTCAACTCCCCAAGCAAATTTATAATCAACTATATCCTGACGTAATGTAAAGTTTAGTTGGTTAGGAGTGAAGTTATTAATTGCTCTATTCTTATTTAAGGCATGATTTTTGATGACAGGATCATCAAAATTTGAATCTTGGTAGACGTGGGATATTTCAATGAGCCCATTATCTAAAATAAAATCTAGCGGAATATTCAAGTCAGTAAGAATACCCCAAAACTCTGCATCACCAGCATTACCAAGTCCTTGACCACCAGAAGGTAAAATAATTTGTTCGAGAATGTCTTCTTTTTGTTGATAAAAAGCTTTGATCTTAAAACTACCTTTTTTGCTAAAGCTCCAGTCATAGGTCAGGGACAGTTCATTGGTTTTATCGGGTGAAAGATTAGGATTTCCAGAAGTTGTTCGGTCATCCGTAGCCTGAGAACTGGCCGCAAAATCATTAAAATTTAACTGGCCAACACTACGTTCTAGTTCTAAAGTAAGTTGTTGTACTTGGTTAAACTTATAGGTTGCTGAGAATCGAGGCTTTAAAAATGTGAAGGATTGTTTCTCTTTTGCATCACCTGAAACCTCTATGGTTGAAAACTCGGTGGTTAATCCTCCTGCTAGAGTAAGCTTATCAGAGGCTCCATAGATGAAAGAAGCAAAAATCTCGCCGCGTATTTCTTCAACCTTAACATCACCTCCGTTGAGTGATTGCTGAATTCCGTCCATGAATGATATAGATTTACTGTTGAGTTTATTTTTGGCCAACTCGAATCCATATTCAGGTTTTAATTTTGTACTGGAATTTAAACCAAATGTAGAACGGAAAATTTGTTCACTTGTACGTGCCTCTTGTTCAAAAGCATTATCAGTTAATTGGCCAGTCAACTCTTCTTGAATAGTTAGATGGTTTCGAAAATCTTTTCTTTCTTGCAGGCTTATAGCAATAACATGCCATCGCCAATCATTAAAGGATTGGTTCCAATCAATACCAATTTCACCAACCCTGAACTTTCTAGTTAAATCAAGATGCCACAGCTTATCGGGTAAATTGTTTAACTCAATTTGTCCATCATAAATATCTCGATCAGTTTCTTGTGTATAACGGTTTCCTCCAACCCTAGCATTTAATGTTAGTTTACCCTTGGTAAAATCTTTTGCCCCTTCACCATTAATAAATAAGAACTCTGGCCCTTCGTCTTGACGTTCTTTAGCTGAGTTTATCAGTAATCCATCTGCATCATGGTTGGTAATTGTTGACGTACGATAGCCTGCTGCACTACCAACATCAATATCGAAAGAGGTGTTCCAATCTCCAAGACCGGTGGTTATTGAAGCTTCGAGGTTTGGTTGCAGTTTACCCTTGGAAGGCCACCTTTCTTTAAATGCCCAACTTCCAGAGGTAACACTTTTTTTCCGAATAACATTGGCTACTATTGATTGACCAGAAGCTTCGCCTGAACTAACCCCGCCCCTTAAAATTTCTATCCGAGACACCTGACTTGCTGGAATACGTTTGAGAGCTGATTGTAACCCTCCAGATTTTGAAGTAGGACGAGAACCATCAATTATAACGTTACCAGCATTTCCACCAAAACCACGTTCACTTGAACCCTGGTCAAAATTAAAACCTGGAAGATGACCAATCATTTCCAAGGCATTTTGTGGTAAATATTGTTCAAAGAAACTGGCGGGATAATTGGAGTTACTTAAGGGTGGAGGAGATTCTTCAGAGGATGTGACTAGATCTTTTGCAATTAGCTTATTTGAGGAAAGAATAAATAGCACAACAATGCCCAATGAACAAATGGATTGGAGTTTGAGAGACAACTTAATTCCTTACTGACGATATAAATTTATGAAATAACACTAGGTTTAAAAGCTACGTAAGTTTAGTTAAAGATTATGTATAAAGGAGAAATTTACGATTACCTGACTAAATAACAAGATGAAATGAATATTTTAATATTTTCACTCAACCAACATAGCTCGTCCAGCTTGAATAATGCCATCTTCAGTCAAAGCGATTTCAACTTTCAGATCAAGAACATTACCATGTTGAATAAATCGATCAGGAAGACCAATGTTTTTAATTGAAACGGCAGTGTTTTGAGTAGCGATGAATTCATTCACAGCACTACCGGCACCGCCCATTATGGCATTTTCTTCAAGGGTAATAATTTTTGTATGGGATTTTAGAATAGATATTATCATCGCTTCATCAAGGGGTTTGATAAAACGCATATCCACAACAGTGGCGTTGAGTTTTTCAGCAGCAGCCAAGGCATCAGGAAGTAGATGGCCGAAGGATAGTATTGCTAGGTCTGAGCCTTCACGCACTACTCGACCCTTACCAATTTCTAAGGCCGTCATTTTTGCGTCAACAGGAGCAAATGCGTTTTCACAGGGTAAAGGCTCCAGGATTAAAAGAGCTTACTAAGTTGGTTCATACAATCAGTCACAGGGTCGCACGCTTTCTTGAACGAAGAGGCTTACTTGAAAGAGATGAAGAAGACAGTTATCTAACCCTCGATTGTCTGGATGAGCCGATGCATCAATTGCATGGTCATGCCATTACTTATCGAATTGCTTTAGGGTCACAGCAAGGACGAAAAGTCTTTACCTTGCAAACCATTCCACCAAGTAAAGCAAAATCTTCTGTTTCAACTCGTGTTGCTAATATAGCAGGCTTCAGCTTGCATGCTGGTGTTGCTGCCGAAGCCTATCAGCGAAATAAGCTTGAGAGACTGTGCCGATATATTTCTCGTCCTGCTGTATCAGAGAATCGTTTGACAGTTCTTAGTAATGGCAATATCAGATATCAACTTAAAACGCCTTACCGTGATGGGGCTACTCATGTGATATTTGAACCTCTGGATTTTGTTGCTAAGCTTGCAGCATTGATACCCAAGCCAACGACTGCATGGATGCAGGAGGTAGAGTAACGCAGGAGCAGTTACCGAGGGTTAACCTAACCCGTTTTCACGGCGTATTTGCACCTTTATGCCCTCGGGTAGAACAGTAAATGGCGGGAGCAGGTAACTCCTGCAAAACGGGGAAAAACTAAAAACTACCAGAAAAAGAGGGCTCTGAGAAATCACCTGCTGAACGCCATATCGCAATGAATTGGGCACAGCGACTAAAGCGAGTATTCGATATCGACAAGGTGAATTGATGCGGAGCATCAAGAGAGGGTGCCCTGGGGTATATTGAAACTTGCAATGAATGTGGTGGAGCGGTCAAAGTCATACCCAAAGCACTCACTGCGTTCGCGGGGCAGGCCCTTGCTTGTATTGAAGATTCAGCCGTAATAAATAAGATACTTTCCTACCTCAAAAGACAGAAATCTGGTCAGATTATAAATTTAAATAAATCACAAATTTCATTATTACCTGATGAAAGAGCTCCTCCAGTTGGCTGCTAGTTCGCTTAATAATACTTGAGATTGTTCATATACTATTTTTTGGTAGGGTAGTGCATGCTTTTTTTTTGAAAATAGTGATATAAGAACAAATATTGTAGAGTATTTGTGAAAAATAGATTATTTTTAGGTCATTACTTATGGAAAACTTGATGAGAGTTGGAGAGTTTTAGAGCTGGGCAAGGCCTGATATAGTGTTTGTTCTACTTATACGCCAGTCCTTTTATATCGGCTAGTGAGTTAACGTCTAACCGGCTTTTTTGCTAGTTTTCGTTGCAGTGTTCGGCGGTGCATTCCAAGCGCTCTTGCGGTGGCGGAAACGTTTCCTTGATTATCATTTAATATTTTTTGAATATGCTCCCATTCTAAACGTTCAACCGACATCGGTTTATTCGGCAAATTAATCGTAACAGGCTCGTTTTTTTGTTCTAAATGTAAAATAATTTCCCTTGCAGTGGTTGGTTTGGTTAAATAATCATCGGCACCGAGTTTAATGGCTTCGACGGCGGTTGAAATGCTGGCGTAGCCGGTTAATAAAACAATTTTACCCTTGGCATTTTGCTTTCTAATTTTTTTAATCCAACGCAAACCTGAATCAGATTCCAATTTTAAATCTAATAATATCGTTGGTTTAACCGTGGCAGCAATGCGCTCCAAAGCTTTGCTCGGTTGATCAAAATGAAAGGTAATAAATCCGAGACGTTCTAGACTTCGACTTAGTGCTTCTCTAAAGGGTTGATCATCATCAATTATAATTAGATTATTAGAAATCATTTTTCATTGCCCAAAGGAATAAAAATTCTAGTTAACGAACCCACTGTTTCACGTTCCAACAGTTGAACACTACCACCCACACGTTCAATACTAACATTTGAAAGTAACAGCCCCCAGCCGAGACCATTCCTTTTATTTGAATGTTGGATTTTTTGACCTAACGATTTTTTTGCTTCATTTGTGATGCCTTTACCATAGTCAGCGATATCAATGATTAACTTTTTACCGGTGATCGAAATAGCGACATTGACTTGATCGCTTTGATTCTCTAGGCTCGCATCTGCGGCATTATCCAGTAAATTAATAATCGCTTGCTCAAGACTAATAGAAAATTGAAAATCAATTTGATCAATTGTTCGATCCCAGCGAGTGTTTAGCTTTATCTTAGGCCGATAAACCAACCAACTCTCAAAAAATGTATTAAGTTGCTGCTTTAAATTTTCGGCGGTTAACGGATCGTTTTGCAATGAAATTTGCTGCTGCGAAAAGCGGCTTCTTTGTTGTAATGTTGCAATAATATGTTTACATTTTTTTACTTGTTCAGACAATACCGTAAAATCGGCCTTATATGGCGAATTTAGATCGTCGTATTGCAGATCATCAACAATTATTGCCATGGTTGAAAGCGGTGTGCCTAATTCATGTGCGGCACTGGCAGACATAATTCCAAGCCCTAATATTTGCTCGTCTTGTAATTGTTTTTCACGTAATTGCTGAATCTTCTTTTCTTGATTTAAAATAGCACGGCGAGTCAGCAAGCCAAAAATAGCAATTAAAATAATACTCAATATGAAATTTATCCACATGCCAATCAAATGAAAATGAAAAGAATTGAGAGGGCTGGGATCGCTATATTCTAATGGCCGTTGAATGAGATTCAGGAGTGAATAGAGCGTTAATAAAATAGCAGCGGTAATAACGAGATATTTTTTTGATAACATGAAAGAGGCTAAAGCCATAAATAGTAGCAACAAATAAACAAAAGGATTGTTGGTTCCGCCAGAAAAATAAATAAGTCCCGACAGAATTAAACAGTCAATTATAATATGTCCAAAAACATGGTCGACTGTAAAAGTTATATGCCGTTTAATGTTGACAATAACATAGAGCTGAAAAATAACTTCGATAGCCAGAATTAACACAATCCAGCCAAACTCCAAACTAAGATTAAAAAACCAAACAGAAAATAAAATCAAACTCGATTGCCCAATAATAGCGACGATACGAAATCGGCTTAAAATACGAATGTTCTCTATGTGATTGTTATTGGCTAGCATTAAATTTTAACCTGAGTGACATTTAGTGGGTTGAGATAGGTATAGATTTTAGAATTGTTTTGAGTATAGCCTATTATGGTAGCGGATTTCCGTACAATCGCAGTGCGACAATTAGTCACATAGGATTGTCGGTGAACTCCATTTAGACTTCACCTATTCCATTGATAACCCATAATTGTATCCAATAATATGAAAAATTCATTGTCCGTTGCTGTACTAGCAATATTCCTTAGTGCCAGTTTAGTTGTAAATGCTGAAGAAGTTGATTCTCCGAAGAATAGCAATGCTGACGACCCCCAAAGCAAGCGAAATGATCAACACTCAGTATTATTGATTACCGGCTCGCCCATTCGCCAAAGTATTGAAGGATCCGCCGAGCAATTGAATGAATATGATAACCAAGCAATTATTGATGTTGGCGATCTGATGACTCGTTTCCCGGGTTTTTCGGCCATTCGAGCCGGTGGCCACGGTATAGATCCGGTTTTAAGAGGGCAGAGCCAAACGCGTATTAACATTCTTCAACAAGGGGCTTTTTTACATGGCGCTGGCCCCAATCGAATGGATTCACCCGGGGCTTATATTGAACCGTTCGGCTGGGATGAATTGCAAATAATAAAAGGCGTGGAAACGTTGGTTTTTGGCTCAGGAGGACCTGCCGGCACACTAAATTTTAAGCGCTATAAACCTTATTTTAATGACGATGGTGTGAGCGGTAAAGTGATGGCGGCCTATTCTCCCGATTACTATAAACTGGCGGCTGATTTAGCGATGGGAAATGAACAGGGTTATGTTCGATTTATTAGCCAACATCATGATCAAGACAGTTATCAAGACGGTGATGGCAATACCACTCGAACGGCTTTTATTACCACTTCAAATACATTAGTGACGGGTTATACACCGACAGATGACAAAGAATTACGCTTAACGGTAATGGCAAATCGGGGGCGCGATGCGTTGTTTGCGGGCACCATGATGGATGGCCCCACGACGGATATAGATTCAGTTCAGTTGCTTTATTTAGATGGCGATAACCTGTCTGACTCATTTAGCGAATATCAAATTTACTGGAATGAGGCTCATCACGTTATGGATAACTATAGCTTGAGAGAACAAACCTCGCCGATGAAAATGTTAACCGATTCAAGCTCGCAAACTCAGGGAGCTAAGTGGTTACGTCATTGGCAAAGTAATAATACTATTTGGCAAGTTAGTGCTGATTGGCAAAAAGTTCAACGAGAAGCCAACCGCTTTATGGGTATGATGGGTACTCCCGATAATTTACAATCGATTGTTTGGCCAAAAAATAGTTTAGAAATTATTGGTACAGCGGTTGAAGCGGAATATGAAATAGCTGCTACGAAACGAATTAAATCCGGAATACGTTATGATTATGTGGACGCCGCAATTGATCCATCCATTGAGCAAAATAATCAGGCGTTATATCAGCGTTATTATCAACAAACACCGTTATCAACCAGTGAGAATAATTTAAGTGCTTTTTCACGATATTATCAAGGAGACGCCAATAGGCTTTATTGGGTGGGGCTAAGTACAACCGTTAGAACGGCTGATGCAACGGAGCGTTATTTGGGCGTTAATAACGCGATGCCGATGATGCGTTGGGTCGGAAACCCTAACATTGCACCGGAAAGACATAATCAGTTAGAGATTGGAGCCAAGTGGAGCTTTTCGACTGGCTGGCACGAGCTCAACATTTATTGGGATGAAGTCGATGATTTTATTTTACGCGATAGAGCAAGGATGCAACCGGGGATTGTTGCAATGGATGGCGCAACCATTTATCGCAATGTCGACGCAAGACTTTACGGTTTTGAGTGGGCGCTAAATCATTCTTTTGCAAATGATTGGAGTTTTTATACTAATATTGCTTATGTTAACGGCGAAAATCTTCAAACTAATGTGCCACTTTATCAGATCCCACCTGTTGAGGGCTTAGTACAATTTAACTACCAAGCCGAAAAGCTATCGGTTTGGTTTGACGTCAAGTGGGCGTTGTCGCAAACTCAAGTCGATGATAATAAAATGACAGGAAGTGGTCTTGATATGGGTGATTCAGAACCCTGGGCGGTAGCTAACGTAAAAGCACGTTATCAAATTAATCCCACTTGGCAGTTATCACTCGGGATCAATAATTTGTTAGATGAAACCTATGCTTATCATGTAAGCCGAGCTAATTTAGATCCCTTTAATAGTGAGCCAGTTCAAGTTAATGAATCCGGTCGTCAATTTTGGTTTTCTGTTTTATCGGTGTTTTAATGACTTGGCAGCTGGAGCCTTTAGCTAAAACAAGTCGACTTCAGTTTCTTGAGCATTTTCATTACCATGAAAGCCTTCTAGATTTTGTCGTTGATCAACGATTTTATCGAGAGTGTCGAGTAGCTTCATACTACTCATTTCAGCTTGTAGATAGCTATCAAAGATTTGCTCATGCAAATCTTTGTCTTTTAAAGAAATTGAACGTTTAGGGGGCGTTGAAGGAATCAGTAGTCCTGAGGATATTTTCGGCCGTAATGCAGATGGAGGTTTAGATCCCATCCACGTCAATGACATTGGTGCCTATTTAGTTGCGTTGGTTCATTATGCCGTCTTATATCAAACTAGCCCTGAGGGTTTACCTTACCAGCTCAAGAATGAAACCGGCAAGAATGCAGTAGCACCTTCAAAACAAGCCGCACAACTCATGCAAGAGATAACCTGGCGAGTGGTATCAGAAAACTATCGGACAGGACTTGTTGCATATTGATAGTGAATCCGCACCTCAATTTATGGGTATTAAGCTTTGGAGGAAACATACCGCATGCCATATTCAATACGACCCGGCCTATTCGATTTGCATGCCCATTACAACTTAGACTTAGTAGACAAAGGACGTGTAGAGGAAGTTGTTCATAACGGTATTATCTATCTCGCTAATGGCGTCACTGCGTGCAGAATGATCGCTGTTCGAGTCAGGGAAATTCCGCTATTTCTAGACGATTATTGACAGACTACTTATTCTTCTTATATCCTCGATGTATCTTCGACTCTATAGAATATCGCTTTTTAGAATAATAACAATTAAAACTAGAGAACACCATATGAGTTTGTTTAACGAGTTAAAAAGAAGAAATGTATTCCGAGTAGCGGTTGCCTATGTGGTAATTGGTTGGTTATTAATTCAAGTTGTAGAGCTAGCGGCTGATTCTTTTGAAGCCCCTGTCTGGGTGATGAAAATGATCATTGCCTTAGTGGCGATTGGATTTATTCCTACATTACTATTCTCTTGGGCATTTGAATTAACACCCGAAGGCATTAAAAAAGATTCAGAGGTAAAACGCAACGATTCCATCACAGACTTGACGGCTAAAAAACTCAATGTGATCACATTAATTGCAGCTGTGGTGGTGACAGCCCTAGTTATCTGGCAACAAATGAATCCTAGTTATAGCAGAATTATCAATGAAACGGACAAAACTCTCACAGCTGCGCCTACAACCATTAAACCTCAAAACGCAGTTTCTGAAAAATCCATAGCAGTATTAGCTTTCGTAAATATGTCTGCTGATAGCAATCAAGACTATTTTGCCGATGGCATTTCAGAAGAAATATTAAATGCCTTGGTCAAGGCCACTGGTTTGAGAGTTGCTGGACGCACATCGTCATTTTCGTTTAAAGGAAAAGATGTAACCATCAAACACATTGGTGAATTACTGAACGTCGCTTATGTACTGGAAGGTTCGGTTCGCAAACAAAACCAAAGTGTTCGTATTACGGCGCAATTAATCAAAGCTGATGATGGTTTTCATTTATGGTCAGAAACCTATGATGGATCATTGGAAAATATTTTTGATTTACAAGAAGATATATCTCGTAAAGTCACTGAACAATTAAAGTTGATTTTAAATTTGGGTGCTGAGCAAAGACTGGCCAGTAAAATGACCAACAACATAGACGCTTATGACTTGTTCCTTCGCGGTCGTGAGAAGGTAAGAAAGCGCATAGCTACTAATATCCCAGAAGGAATAGCACTGTTGCACCAAGCAGTAGAATTAGATCCTAATTTTGCCGAAGCCTGGGCAAAACTTGCCGAAGCCGAAGCCGTCAGTCATGGTTATGTAACCGTCGATTGGGGTTTAACAACTGCAAGGGCGCTAAGTCACATTAAGCAAGCACTTGAAATCAATAGTAGTCTGGCATTGCCCTATGCCGTTAAAGGGCTTATTGAGCTAGATCAAACGGATTTTCTTTCCGCCATCAAATTTTACAACAAAGCACTTAACATGGAACCCAATAATTTATTAGCAATTCGTTGGCTGGGTAACACTTATTCTATGCTGGGACTTGATCAAATGGCATTGCCCTTGTTTGAGCAAGCCTATGTCCTTGACCCATTATCAAGTATAGACACTTTTAATTTGGGTGCTGTACATTTTAAACTCGGCAATTTAGAACAGGCCTTACGCTTTTTAAAAATTTCAGATGAGATAAGAGGAGTAAACATACTCAATATAATTGCACATATTTATTATCACCAAGGTCTCACCAAAAAGGCAATCGATTTCTATTTAGCGATTTATAAAAAAGCAGTTTACAGAAGTGGACCTCAAGGGTTTATATCTCAAGAACAAGCTGAAATACAGGCTTTAGCTTATTTTGGTGGTACAGATGAACAGAAACAAGCCGCAATAAATATTGGACAAACCTCATTTAGAAAAATTGAAGTTCAATTTGGATGGCAAATCAAGTACCTCTTAGCCCTGGATAAAATTGATCGGGCCTATGAAATATTAGATCAAAACCCTTCTTTATTCTCCGGCTTTGCCTCGGACGACATGTGGTTTCCAATACCGGTCATAAAAACATTTCGGTCAGATCCTCGTTTTATAAAGCTGCTTGAAAAATACAAACTCCCAATTGCTTGGCAAAAGCTTGGCTGGCCAAAATACTGCCAACCTCATTCGGGAACCGATGGCAGTAACGGACAGTTTCAATGTCATTAATAATAACAATGATAAATATACCAGGATGGACTAGCCACTAGCCGGAGCTAATTTTACACTACCAGTCAGGGAGAACTCACCATCTCTACAAGCTTTGTTCTGGCTTTTTCAAACCGTGCCATCAAGCGTGGTATAGGCACATCACCGTAGGCAGTTTTGGCTTTTGTTTTAGCCGCATCAATTGCCCTGATCAGATCTTCGGCCGCTGCCTTCTGTGACATTTTTTCGGTGCTGCCGATCTTATCAATCCATATAGGGGAACTGTGTGCAAACAAACGTTGGTGCATACTTGGCCAGCCATCCTTCAAAAGTTCAGAGCTATAAGCTCTTATGGCAACCCATCCTCCTTCGGGGAGGTCAACTTGCCCTTTCAGGGTAATCGATTTGCCGGCCTTTACACCTTTCAAAAGCTCAACCACTTTTCCGTTTACCATAAGCTCTACCACATCAACCTCAACAGTGCTTATCAAGGTTGCACTCCAGTTTCTTATGCCAGATGTTGTAACATCACCGGGCTTTATACCGCCTTCTAATTCAAACAAAAGAGCGGGGCCTGTTGTGATAAATCCACGGCCCTCGGCGGCGGATTTTCTTATCGAGGTAAAGTCTGTATCGTCATCCTTAACACGAACATAATTTCGGCCCGTTCCCATGGCAGGTGTGCGGTAAAAATCTACCCAACCATCGGTACCTGACATGGCGGCAACAGGTTTTCCAATATTTAAAAACCTGTACCATAATTCTGAATTGCCAAGTGGGCTAGTCCAGGCACATACTATTTCAATTCCCATCTGGTCGGCCAAGACCCCATCACTAACAAGTTCAAGAGGAATGGAACCTTTTTCCAGTGACAAGAAGGGATCTGCATCTTCTTCAATAGGGTGGACATAAGTGGGAAAAATATCGGTTGAATTGGCATAAGCCGTTACATCTGCATTGGTTTGATCTGGATCACCAAGCGTTGGGTTGTTGGGTCCAAAAAACCAGGGATTATAGGGGACTTTTACACCAGTCAGACTTATATGACCATGAAAGTGAGAGCGTACTTCCTGTCCCTGCTCAATAACATAAACATTCTTTTCTGTGCGTTTGCCGAGGATTTCCCTATCAATCTTCCTCTCCCACCTGTTCCATGACATGGCGCCAAGATGATTGAGGTTTTCTCCTTCAATAAGACGAAGAGCATTATTATGTGTTGCGCGATTATGGCCATCACCATTCAAGTGGACATGATAATCTGCCGAAACATAACCGGCTTTGGCAGCATCCCATAATGTTTCAAGCTTTATATTTGCCGTCACTTTCTTACCTGATCTTACGGTCAGATTTTTTTTCTCAATTAAAGACATGGGGCCACGGGCAACTTCGATGTGATATTTTCCTGTTGGTAAAGTGAGGGTCGTTTCCCCCTGAACATAAAAATAATTCCTCCCCGTTTGAGAATCAAAATAAGTAGAGTCCTCATGGAAGGCAACAGGATGCCCGTTTTTATGGACCATAGACACTCGGGCGGTAACTGCTTGGTTATCTTCGCTTATTTTGATTGTGACTTGCCCAGTTTTTTCACCATAGTTCCACTCCACTATTTCAACATCCGATATTTGCCCTCCATAAGTTGCAATTTTACGGATCATGAATTGCCTATTTTCATCAAGCCCAACAAAATAAACACTGGTGCCGTCTGCACTAAAGGCAGGAGTGATGACAAAACTTTTACCATAGGTCAGTTGATGGCTGACACTGGGATCATCAAGATCAATAGTCCTAAGATGATAGTCATCGCCCATTGGAGCGCTAAAAACTGCCAATCTTTCTTTGGAATGCACATCAGCTGTAAGGTGATAGGCCAAGGTCTCTTTATGAACGACTTTATCTTCTCCTGTGATAAAGTTTCTCATCCTTAGACTTCTGTGTGCTCCCGAACCATGCAGATAAAGTATCGATTCAGCCCCTGGCACCCGACGAACATTCCGTTCAACCTGCCTCAAGTCGGTGATCTGAATTTTTGAACCTGAAGCCAAATGGTGACGGTAAAGACTTAGAGAACCTGACATTCCTGACGAATAAAATAAATATTGTCCATCCGCAGAAAATTCAGGGTCCAACTCAATGTGTTCTGAGTTAATCTCTGTTTCGGATTTATTGTTCAAATTCAAAACGATTATCGATGTATCCGAACCAGTATCCCTTACATAGGCTAATTGCTTGCCATCTGGAGACCAACGTGGACGGGAATCCACCCCTGCCCCCTTGGTGAGTCTGGTAGCCACACTTGTTTTAAAATCAAGGGTCCAGATCCATCCCTGTGAGGCAAAGGCAAGAGAGCTTCCATCAGGTGAAGGTGCTGGATCAGTTTGGCCATGGGCCAAGATCGGCAATTCATGCTGCTCCAGATAAATATGGTGACCGAAATCATCAAGCTTTTTATAACGATTAACCCATTGGGCGTTAGCTTGATTGGTAAGGCCTAATATTTGCAACACGACCAACGCCGTACCGAGAATTGCTATCTTGTTCATTTTCTTGTCCTTTTGCTATTTATTGCTAAATTATGCACCAGTTGAATTTAATTTGTTAGTAGCATTTTTACGACTCAGAATCGAAACCTGCTATCATCAGTTCCTACATGAAATTCTAATGGGGATATATCAATGAAAAAAACTGATCGCTTACTAGGTATGGATAAGAAGATCACCCGACGCGATTTTATTCATGATTTATCCTTAGCATCTCTTGCCATGTCAGTGCCAAACTTCAGCTTTGCTGATCAACTTCAAAATGTTAATAGTACAACCTCAGCGAATAACTACTATCCTCCAATACAAACAGGTTTAAGAGGTTCTCATCCCGGGGCCTTTGAAAATGCCCACCTGCTCGCCCGTGAAGGTAAAAGCTGGACTAGTGGTACCGATACTGGAGAATCYTATGATCTCGTGGTGGTTGGCGGTGGGATCAGCGGGCTTGCAGCTGCTTATTACTATCAAAAACAAAACCCTAAAGCCTCTATATTAATTTTAGAAAACCATGATGAATTTGGTGGTCATGCTAGACGTAATGAATTCTATCAAGGTGGCGAAATGCGCCTTGCTTGGGGTGGCTCGATGAATCTTGAGTATGAAGGTTTCAGTGACACCGCTAACAATTTAATGACGGAACTTGGTGTTGATATTAAGCGTCTTGTAAAACAGACTGATTTTCATTATGGCTATGATGGTAAAGAAGGTCCTGGAATTTACTTTGATAAAGAAACCTATGGCAAGGACGTGCTATCAGTTCCTTGTAACTTTCGTGATTTCAGTCTGCAAATGTTGGCTGAAAAGATCGATGAATTTCCCATTAGTAATGCATCCAGAAAGTCATTAATGGATTTTGCCAAGGCTAAGACCGATGTCACAAAAGGCATGAGTGCAGAACAAATTCATCAGCTGATGCATAATACCAGCTATGTCGGGTTTTTAACGAAATATGGTAATCTCACTCAGCAAGCTGCCGACCTTTTTATTAAAACCACAGACGGTTACTGGGGCGTCAGCGCCCATAGTCTTTCCGTTGCCGAATGTATTGGTGCAGGCCTACCAATTAAGCATATTCTGGGTGAAGAGCATTTGCCTAATAATAAAGACCCCGTTGGTGGTGCTTCGGCTATCTTTCCTGATGGGAATGCTTCTATAGCTCGTCTACTGGTTAGAAAGTTGATTCCCACTGTGGCCAGTGGCAAAGACATGGATGATATAGTTACTGCAAAGTTTGATTATTCAAAACTGGATGAGGCAACATCTGATGTAAAACTGCGACTTAATTCAACCGTCATCAAGGTAGAAAATGACAAGCAAAGCAATGAAGTTAACGTCTCTTATATTCGAGATAAAAAAGTATTCAAGGTACAGGCAAAGCACTGTGTACTCGCTTGTTATCACGCCATCATTCCACATCTTTGTCCTCAACTACCTGAGGCACAAAAACAAGCCGCTCGCTATCAGGTGAAACGACCACTTATTGTCACTAATGTGCTGCTAAGAAACAGCAAAGCTGCCGATAAACTGGGGATCTCTGGTGCCTATTGCCCCGGCCGCATGCATGGTGCTACTTGGCTTGTTAAAGGGGTTAGTAGCAAAGATTACCAGCATGACTGGAGTGATGATGGTGCCGTTTCAATGATGTTTTGGGGTAGCCTTGCCCCGAGTAATAGTCAACAGGATATCAAGTCACAACACCGTGATAGTAGACTACAAATGTTAGCTTTGGAATTTGATGATTATGAGCGTGAAGTGAGAACCGTACTTGATGGCATGCTTGGACCTGCGGGCTTCGATGTCAAAAATGATATTCTGGCCATTACCGTTAACCGGTGGCCCCATGGTTACGCTTATGATTATCTCGATTTATGGGATCCAAAGTGGCCTGATGGTGAAGCGCCACACGAAATTGCCAGAAAACCCTTTGGTAATATCGCTATTGCAAATTCCGATGCAGGGGCCTCTGCCATGGCAAATATCGCTATCGACGAAGCCCATCGAGCAGTGAAGGAATTATTAAATGAGTGAAAGGTAAATTAAACTAATGGTTAAATTTTTTCATCACAGTTTATTAATAATATTCTGTTATTTACTCACTGGATGTATTGGGCTTGGATCCTATAACGGCGATTCACTTAAGGGCGTTGGTGATGATCCCCCTATGCTATCTCTTAATCCTACACCTGTGAATATCCTCGTCATAGGAGGCACCTCAGGCGTTGGCCTCGAAATTGTCAAGCTTAGTACTAAGCGAGGACATCAGGTAACAGCAGTTGCACGTAGGCCTGAACGTATGCCCTACTCTCATCCCTCACTAACATTATTAAAGGCTGATATTACTGATCAATTGGCAATGATGAGCGTTATTTCTGATCATGAGGTGATAGTCAGTGCTGTTGGGATCGCCCCCACCTCTAAAAAAGTGACTGTTTTTTCCGAAGGCATGAAAAACGTCTTGGCTGCCATGAAAAAAAATACTGTCTCAAGACTCATAACAGTGAGTGCTGTTGGTGCTGGGGATAGTCATGGTCACGGTGGATTTATTTTTGATAAGCTACTCAATAGTACCTTAATACTAGGCTCAGACATCACCGATAAAACTCGACAAGAAGTATTGGTGCAAGCAAGTGAGACTGACTGGACTATCGTAAGACCAGGTTTTTTAACCGATGATAAACCAACTAAACAATACCGCGTATTAAGCAATCTTCAAGGCATTGAAGTGGGAGCAATTTCACGAGCAGACGTGGCACATTTTATCCTTGGGTCAATTGAGAAAGAGCTTTATGTTAAGCAAGCCGTTTTGCTGAGTAATTGATTAAGCTGAAAAAGTAAATTAGGATTGACCGACACATTCAACAAGCGTGAGAGAAGTAACATCACTCAAGATGCACATAATGAATATTACTCCTAGTTAAATCTCTCCTTCAAGCACTTCAAATAATCGGTCAATATCGCTTTTATCATTATAAATATGCGGTGCTACTCTAATGCTATCCCCTCGGATACTGACAAAGATATTCGCTGCTGCTAAAGCCGGAGCAAGATGAGCAGGGACACCACCGTTAAAATTAATACCAATTAAGTTAGGCGCTCTCTGCTGAGCTTCAGCAACATTAAGTCCAATGGCCATTGCACGCACTGCAATATAATCGGTCAAGGATTTTATATAGAGCGAAATGTTTTCAACGCCGAGTTGATTAATTAATGTTAAAGCGGATGCCGCTATGGGCGCATTGATAAAATTGCTTTTTTCACCCATATCAAAGCGACGAGCTCCTGGTTGATATTCACCTTTGTAATCCGCAAGACGTCCAAAATCATGGGCATCTTTGCGGGTTATCCAGTTTTCTTCAATGGGCTTTCCAGCTTGATTGCGCGGTGCCACATACATAAATCCGAAGGAATAAGGGCCAAGTAGCCATTTATAACAACCTGCCACCATATAATCYGGATCAACCTCCTTTACAGAAAACGGCATCACTCCCAAGGTCTGTGTCAAATCAACAACCAATGACGCGCCAACTGCTCTGGCTTTTTTTCCAATGGCGATGAGATCGATTTTTGTACCATTGGTCCAATGGGCATTTTCCGCTGCTACAACGGCTGTTTTATCATCTATGGCCTCTAAAATAGCGGCCGTCCAATCACCATCCTCTGGCCAACTTACAGTTTCGACTAGGGCATCATTATCATTAGCTAGTTCATTCCACTGATAAACATTGGATGGAAATTGATCTGCCAGCACAATAATTTTTTGCCCTTTGCTCAGCTGAATATTTTTTGCAGCAATGGCAATGCCATATGACACGGATGGAACAATCGCCATATCCCATGGCTCGGCATCTATCAGTTTTGATGAAAGGTCATAGATAGCGTTAGGCAGATCAAAAAATTCATTGATCTTAATTGACCAAGGCGCAAGTTTCTTTTCTACCGCCTGTCTACCGATCTTGGCGGCTTGCTTGGTGAGTGGTCCCATATAGGCAGCGTTGAGATAGGTTATTCCATCTGGAATATCGAAAAGCTCTTTTTGGCATTGCATCATTTTCTTTTCCTATGCATTCTTCCTGTGTATTTTTCTTGTGCATTTTTGCCGTACATTATAGTGTATCTATTAATAGCATATAAAAATAAGGTTGTGTGTTTTTATTGACACCTTTATGCTGATTATATTATTGAGCAACTTAAGGTGGTACTGTTTCATGGACGAGATTACGAAAGCAATTCGTGAACAATATGAGGACTTTCCCTATCCTGCTGGTACACCTATGATACGGGCAGGAACTAATGCTCGCTTGTTATTAAGTTTTGGAGAAAAAAGCCGAGCTTCTTCTAAGCCATCTACAGATCCAACTACACCCCCAACGACAGGCCCCATCAAAGTACTTGATGCCGGATGTGGGAGAGGAGTTGGCTTACTCGGCTGTGCAACTCTACAACCTGACGTAGAATTTCTTGGAATCGACATCAATCGCGTTGGGCTAGAAGAAATAAATGAACAGATCAAAGCTAGAGGGTTAACGAATTTAAAAGTGCAAGAAGTTAATCTAATGACCTTAGAAGGTTTAGAGGTTCCTGAAGGTGGCTTTGATGTAATTTATTCTTCAGGTGTATTACACCACCTTTCTGATCCTGTGAAAGGATTAACTCAACTGCGCAGTGTGCTTGCTCCCCATGGTGTTATTTCCATGATGGTGTATGCAACTTATGGGCGCCAACCCTTATCTCGCTTAATAAGAGCGACTGAGCTATTAGGCAAAGCTGATGCCTCACTTAGAGATCGTATTGCTCCGGCGAGAGAACTTGCTGAGTTTTGTGGTGAAACCATACTCAAAGAAACACCTTGGGATTTTGTGCCAACAACAAACGATACTGAGTTTGTTGATCTCAGCCTCAATCCAAATGAAACCAGTTACAGTATCGAGACAATGTGGCAGCTTTTATCAACATCTAAAATGAAATTCTTGCGGTGGAGCTTACCTGAGCAATGGTCTGCGGATGTATTGCCTGAAGGGTCATTAAGGGACAAAGCTAAAACCCTCAACGAAATAGATCTCTACAAACTCGTTGAACAAGTTACTTGGCAAAGATCCTTAGAATTAATAATTGGTCACGAGGATAATGACAAGCGAACAGCCTTTAATAGTGATGAAATAGATACAACGCTTTTTGCTGTTAACCCTGACATTAGTTTCAATATAGAAAGTCGTAATTACCGGGAAGGTATACGTACAGAAGCCGTTACTTTTAAACGGCCTGGCAATGAACAGTCRMYMRWMYKMSWYMMMRWWGCMYWSKTTAAAGCCCTAACAATTTTATGTGAACAATTTCAGCCTTTTACTGGTGATTCTTTTATGGATATTATGCAAGCTGATGGCATACCAGCTGATGATTCACTAGAGGCGCTTTGTTACTTTGTACAACAGGAGGTTCTTTATCGCCCTCATCACTGTGATTTTTAAAAGTCAATCGTTTCAATCTTCCGAATAACGCATATGCTTAACAGATTCTCCTGAATCCCTCAGTTCAATCAATGAATCAATTCCGATTTGTAGATGTCTGATGACAAAGTCAGAAGTCACTTGTTTATCACTCTCTGAAGTTTTTACACCATCTGGCGTCATTGGACTATCAGACACTAGCAGTAAGGCACCACGGGGTATTTCATTTACAAAGCCCACTGTAAAAATAGTAGCCGTCTCCATATCTATAGCCATGGCACGGGTTACTCTCAAATACTCTTTAAATTTTTCATCATGCTCCCATACTCTCCGATTAGTGGTATATACCGTTCCAGTCCAATAATCGAGTTCTCGCTGTTTTATCACCGATGACACGGCGCGCTGTAAACGAAAAGAAGGTAGCGCAGGTATTTCAGCAGGTAGGTAATCATTACTAGTACCCTCTCCTCTTATGCCAGCAATGGGTAGTACCAAATCACCTATTTTATTTTTCCTTTTTAGACCACCGCACTTGCCTAAAAACAATACCGCCTTGGGTGATACCGCACTGAGTAAATCCATAACAGTCGCCGCCATAGCACTACCCATTCCAAAGTTGATAATGGTGATATCGTTGGCCGTTGCCGTTTGCATGGGTTTATCTTCGCCATTGACAGTTGTGTTAAACTTTTCAGCGAACATTTCAATATAGTTATGGAAATTGGTCAGTAAAATATACTCACCAAAATCCTCCAAGTTGACACCTGTATATCGAGGAAGCCAATTTTCTACAATTTCTATTTTAGTTTTCATCGTTTAGTTTTCTTCGTTTAAGTAACATCTCTTTCATTTGCTTATGCAAAACATTTACTGCCTGTAAAGGTCTAATCATAACTTTAAACTCTGTAATTTGGCCATTTTCATCACAGGTTATTATATCTACACCATTGATGTAGATCCCTTCAAGTTCAGACTCAAATTCTAAAACGGCTTGATTTCCCGACAAGACTTCTTTTGTATAGTTGAATATTCCACTTGCAGTAAATGTTGCCGCCGCCGCAGTAAGATACATTGTAGTTAGCGCCTTTCCTTGCTGAGCTTTAAAGGTAACAGGGGAATAAAACACAACATCTTCAGCGAGTAATTCATCCAAAATTTTGGGCTGTTGATCGTTTACAAAACTGTGCCATTTTTCAATTGTCTGTTCAATCATTTAATAAAACTCCCATGGGTTATCGTTTAATTCTTGCAAGATAATATAACCCAGTACCCAAAACAATAAAACCTAAGGTTAGCATCCATGCCTGATTACTTGCCTGAGTAGAAAGCCAAATGCACACGCTTAAACCAAGAAGAGGCACAAACATTTGTAATACTTTTTCAACCAAACCGTCCTGCTTAGATTTCAACTTAATTAAGGCAAGCATACAAACTGCAAATCCGATTAAACGAGCAAGAGAACTTATAATAGCAAGCCAGACGAAGGAGCCACTTATGGCGAGTACCAAAGCCAGTGCCGACATGAAATAAATTGAGTTGGCTGGGACTTTGTATTTTTCATTTATTTTACCAAACCAAGCTGGAAGACTTTTCTCATTTGCGAGGGCATAGGTCATCCTGGGCGCAGCAAAAAAGGTCGCCGCAAGGTTGCCCGTTATGGATAATATAGCTGTTATAGTGAGTAATAGTACTCCCCAAGAACCAAACATAACACCAGCAGCATCTGATAAGGGAGCTTTTGAAGAGCCGGCTTGTTCAAGCACGCTTACAGTAATACTTTGGACTAAAAAATATAAAATAATGGTGAAAATAACGGATTGAATCAAAGCTCTTGGAATTGATTTTTTTGGATCTTTAGCCTCACCAGCCGGGACAACTGCACCTTCAAATCCTACAAAAGCATACACTAGTAACAATAAAGAAGTACTCACTTTATCAAGAGGAGCATCTTTAACTGAAAAAATCTGATCCACATCAATCCAAGCCAAACCCACTACAATAAACAATAATAGAGGGGCTAGTTTTAAAAATGTGAGTACCGAAATAGTGCCCATGGCAGAACGAACACCAAAGACGTTCGATGCCGTAAGTAATAAAATAACTGCTGATAAGGCAAACCCATGCATTATGCCATCAGAAAAAATGGGAAAGAGAAAACTTAAGTAGATGATCAAGGCATTACTATTAGCCGCTAAGGCTGTCACTCGACCAACATATAAAAGCCAACCGGTTTGAAACCCTACCAAAGGTCCAAAGGCTTCATTAGCATACAAAACTGGGCCACCTGTACCACGGTAATAACTAGCAAGTTGGGCAAAGGATAGAACAATGGTAGACATTAACAAACCACATATCACAAACATCCAAGGACTAAAACTGCCCGTTGATTCTGCGGCTGCAGCGGGAAGAAGAAATATTCCTGCGCCAATAAAACCATTAATTGCCAGAACACTAAAGCCCAGCGTTGTTATTGATCGACTTAATTTCTCTTTCACCGTATCTCCTTGTGAGCTTTAATATACTCATCTAATTGTAATCTCGCTGATATGAGACATAATACGGCTTAGCCAACAATAAATAAAGGTTGTTTATGATTGAGCAAGCAATAGATTTTAAAGACGAAAGTGAGGCGCTGTATAAAATTTTAGGCAAACTGTCTGAAGAAGACTTTGCAACTAAAACTGCTTTCAAAAACTATACTATTCATGATGTGCTTTGCCATCTTCATCTGTTTAATCAAGCTGTGGACTTATCCATAGAGAAACCTGAAGAATTTGAAGTTTTTGCTCAAAAACTTGCAAGTATTCTGGGCGATGGTGGTTCAATGATCGATCTAGCCGAGGAGTGTTTAGATGACTCAAGTAATCTAGTTCTATTAGAAAATTGGCGCGAGCTATATCTAGACTTGTCTGATAAATTCTATAAAGAGCAACCAAAAAAACGATTAGCCTGGTTCGGACCTGATATGAGTGCTAGATCAAGTGTCAGTGCTCGATTAATGGAAACTTGGGCCCACGGACAAGCAATCTATGACCTTCTTGGTATTGAGCGCATCAACACAGATAGCATTAAAAATATCGCTTTTCTTGGAGTTAACACTTTTGCATTTTGCTATCAAAGTCGTAATCTTGAGGTTCCAACTGACGTTCCCTACGTTAAATTGACAGCACCATCCGGTGTCATCTGGCAGTGGAATGCTCCATCTAATATGAACTCTATAACAGGCTCTGCAACTGAGTTTTGTCAGGTAGTAACTCAAGTGAGAAATATTGCTGATACTAAGTTAGAATTAAAAGGTAAAGTAGCATCACATTGGATGTCCATTGCTCAATGCTTTGCAGGACCTGCTGAAACACCGCCTATAGCTGGAAGCCGACGCAAAAGTCCTATTGATATGTCAATAAACAGTTAATTAGAAAAGCCCAATTTGCTGATCAACAATTTCCTTAAAGGTAAGATCAATAAAAGATAAAATACCATCTGCAACTGGTTCAATTTGCCGATCAACATAAAATTGATAATCAATGGATGATGTTATGTAATCCATAGGCTGAGGACCATTTATGGTCATCATGTATGAAATCCATCCCTTGTTTTGATATTTAAGAGGCTTTGCTCTTTTTAAATTTTCTGCATCAGCAATTCTAGCAGCCTTAACATGTGGCGGTACATTCTTAACATAATGCTTTAGATTACGTCGTAATCTTTTCCGGTAGACTAGATCACTATCCCTGTCTCCGTTGAGTGTATCTCTGACTGTTTCCAGAATAAATTCTCTAGGGTCTTGGTCATGAAATACCATCTGGTAAAGTTTAAGTTGAAAATCCTTTGCGAGTTTAGTCCAGTCCGTACGCACATTTTCAAGTCCCTTGAAAATAAGTATTTCTTCACCGTCTTTTTCTAATAATCCTGCATAGCGTTTTTTACTACCCTGCTCAGAACCTCGAATAGTTGGCATCAAAAATTTTGTAAAATGTGACTCAAACTCTATCTCAAGATGACAGTCTAGTTGATGTTCTTGCTTTAACTTTTTTTGCCATTTCTGATTAATATGCTCAGCGAGAGAATGCCCAATTTGGTCAGCTTCAAGCTTAGTAACGGTTGGTTGTAGAAGCACAAAAATGGAGTCAGTATCACCATAGATCACCTCTAGATCTTTTGCCTCTATCCACTTAGCGGTAAGTTGCATAATTTCATGACCACGAAGAGTGATTGAACTGGCAAGTTTAGTGTCATAAAAAGGACAACCGCCTGAACCTAGAACACCATAAAAAGAATTCATGATAATTTTTATTGCTTGAGATCGGGCCTTGTCTTTATTCTTTTTGGCTAGATCACGTTTAGCCCAAAGCTCAGTAATGATCTCAGGAAGCAAATGATTGTCTCGAGAAAAACTGCCTCCACGAAAACCCTCTATGGCATTCTCGGGATTTTTTTGTCCCTCGATTAAACCCAAAGGATCAATTTTAAACGTACGAATTATTGAAGGATATAGGCTTTTAAAATCGAGCACTAACACATCATCATATAATCCTGGTTTTGAGTCCATCACATATCCACCTGGGCTTGCAAGCCCGCCATCCTCAGGCAAATTAGGCGAGACATATCCGCGGCGATGGAGTTTAGGTAGATATAAATTAACGAAGGCGGCAACTGAGCCACCGACCCTATCAAGTTCAAGCCCAGTTAGTTGGCTTCTAAAGATTAGATAATCGAGAAGGTTAATTTTCTCAAAAATATCCCAGACTAAAATACAATCCTGTAAGTTATAATCAGCGAGCTTAACCTTATTATGGATAAAGTCATTTGTGATGGCATCAAGTCGATTATCCACATCATCCGTTGACTTTCCTCGTCCTAGAAAGTGCTGTGCTATTGCCTCTAAGCTAAAACTCGGGAAGCTATAGGCTTCAGCCTTCAAGGCAGCAATGCCATCGATAACTACCCGCCCATCGATTGACACAAAACCTTGATTGCTATCACTCCGACTAGTTCTCCATCTAACATAGGCATTATTACGACCCAATTTCAGCTTGATATTATGAACAGCGGCCCTCTTGACTAGAAGTTTGAAATCGAAGTTAATCACATTCCAACCAATGATTATGTCGGGATCTGTTTCTTGTATGACTTTCTCTAATCTATGGAGTAGCTCAAGTTCATTGTTAACCCAATCAATATCTTTAGCTGTGAGCTCATTGTCATTTAACTCATGAAGTTGAATCATGATGACCCTTGAATAGCTTTTCTCTTTTCCACCACGATAAAAGCCGATGCTGTAGAGTTCACCTTTTTCTGAACATTCAATATCAAGGGATAAAATATTAAAGCTTGGCAGATAATCACACGCTTTAATTTTTATGTTTCGGTATTCTATGTAGCCCCTTCGTTGCTGCTCTTTTATGGAACTTACTTCACCAATAAATTCTACACCTCCGCTGACAAATCGCTCCATGAGGTATCTATCTTCAAATCGAATTCCCCCTTCGTAATAGGTTATATTTGCATCATCTAGAAGAGCTCTAGCATCATAAAATGCCCTAAGGCTATTAAAATACAAACCACTAATAGCAAGTTGGTCGAAGGTTTTAAGATCAAGAGGTGACAGTGAATATTGATTTCGCAGGGGGCTTAAGATCAGTTCTAATTTTTCGCTTACTACCTGCTCAACAAAGAACAGGGGTCGCTCATTATCAACAACCAGTTTTACTGGGCCTTCAGCTGTTGAAACCCAGTAATGGATTTCTGGCCGTCCACCTCTAGTCTTAACATCAAAGCTATGACGACTCAGCAAGAATCCTTGAATAGGCGTAGTTGTTAAAATAATATTTGATTACCGTTTATGTATAACCTTTCTTTGGTTTGAGTAATTTCCTGCTGTTGAACAGTGTAAATAACTACTACCGTGAAGAATAAAGTTAACAAAACAACAATTTTAGCTCCCATGAATAACCTTTTTATTAATTTTAAGTACGGGGTATCTATGAAGGATCGCTGGTTATACGAATCTCTTGCAATTTCATTCGACTTATCAATTATTGTTGAATAGAATTAACCTTATTAATTACCACAATAATAAATGGATTTATATCAACTTATCAAGTGTTCTAGCTTTGAACGAACAACTATTCAATGCTGCACTACTTAATTCAATTAAAAGGATCTTTCCCAAATGTTAATTCGTGCAATTACTTATTTAGTAACCTTGAGTCTCGGCGCTCTTGGTAGTTATTTATTTCTCTCTTCAAATCAACAGCCTGAATCTAAAAAAATCTCTCAACTATCATCTCAAATTGACGTTTCTACATTACAGGTCGGTGACTCGATTAATCAACAGACCTTGGACAAATTAAACCTATTGATCAAATCACAACAGATTAAAATCAAAGAATTGCAAAATACTCGATCAGCTAATACCTCTATTACTGGACAAGCTGAAGAATTTCAACAATCTGAAAACCTTGAAGATGATATTAGCAGCAACAAACTTGAATCTATTAGTGAGAAGAGTTTTCAAGGATTGATATCCGACCACTTCATTGATCAATTCAAAGGTTATTCCGTTGAGGTGGAAAGTATTGGGTTTGAGCGAATGACTAAGAGCTTTGACAGGAATAAAACAAGAGCTGATTGGAATGACGCCTATGAAGAGAATATTAATAACTTCATCTATGAATCTGATACCGATGGAATTCATTATCTAGAACAGGTAATTTGCAATAGCAACACGTGTCGTATTAAGGTGATAACAGATGAAGGTGATAAGTGGGAAAAACTTATCTATTCCATGACACAGCAAGACTGGTATGAGTCAATCATCATGCAGGAAAAATCAGAAGATCCTACCAGCTTTAACTATTTGCTATCAACCAACTTTAGGTAGCATTATTTGGTAAAATAATTCTATTATTTTGAGGACAACGAGATGGATATTGTCAGAGCTCAGCAGAAACACCTTGATGAAGTAGCGCGCTTATTTGATCTTTACCGTCAACTCTATGAATATGAAGCTGATATTGAACTGGCTAGGCAATTTCTTAGTGAGCCCATCTTAAATGATGATTATCATGCCTATTCACTAGAACTATAAGATTTGAACTATAAGATTTGGAGAAAATAAAATGTACGCAGTCATTTTTAAAGCAAAAGCAGGAAAACAGGATGAAAAATATAGCAAAACCGTAGCCAGAATGCGGGAACTTGCCTTTGATAAATATGGTTGCCTAGAATTTATAGCAGCGAGTGATGGAGAGCAGGAAATTACTATTTCTTACTGGAAAGATGAGCAATCAATCAAAAATTGGAAAAATGACTCTGAGCATCTTTTAGCTCAGGATTATGGTCGTGCTAACTGGTATAAATCCTATTCTGTCCAGATTGTTGAAATTAAAAGAGAATATTCTCATAAATGTTGACTAAAATCTGTTAATTTATTTTATTTCTAGCTTGTTTTAAACTACACTTTACTAAATCGGTGACTTGTTGTTTCCTTATAAATAGCTCATAGATAGCTTATAGGTAACTATCGTCTTATTTATCCTCATAATATGTATGGATAAAATCGTCCAGCAATCTGAACTGATTAAGCGTTTTGGTGTCGAAGTACTTAACCATATTATAAGTGACCTAGCTTTGTAGCAAAAATATATGATGGATTTTGCTAATTTATTATAATTTTTGTAACTGTATAAACTAATTAAGGCTCATAAAATGGACACCCTCAGACAGGTTAATCACTTTGTCACCATCCTATTCAGATTTGTTGTCGGTATATTATTACTTGTTATTTTCTATAAATCTCTCATGTCTGTCTTAATAAAGCCAGAATGGGGAATTGTAGCCTCTTTAGTTTTAATCACTCTGTTATTTGCAGGCTATGGTCTCGGATTTGGTCAACAGTTAGAAAAATGGTTCGATCTTAAAACCCATGWAARWCAKCTMMSTAMNAMARMWTAWMAAGANACSCWNATCARTTKSCNANCWRMTKARYCTWSTAYRKKRRRCTTMNTYSCTWMKTTAWTWAMSRATAAAWANANCCCAATCAGCTCAAGAGGATTAATGTTGAAATGAAAAAACTTAAAACTGTTTTTGGAATTCTATTGTCGGCTTATCTAATAATGGCCGGCTTACTTTTTATTTATCAAGGTAATTTACTGTATCATCCAAGTGTTGAAATATCGCACACCTTTCATACCCAAAAATTTACTCACGATAATGAAACTCTCAATGTCATCGTAATTAACGCAGGGATGGACAATGCCATTATATATTTCGGCGGGAATGCCGAAGCCGTGGTGGGGAATGCTATTCATTTTTTCCGAGCTTTTTCTGACCAGACAGTTTATTTAACTAATTATCGAGGCTTTGGCGGAAGTACAGGGGTACCAAAAGAAGCTGCTCTATACAAGGATGCGGAATACATCTTTGATAAAGTTTCTAGTCAACATCAGAAAGTATCAATTATTGGCCGCAGTCTTGGTACAGGTGTTGCGACCTTTGTTGCTTCTTCTCGTGAAGTAGACAAGCTAGTACTCGTCACGCCTTATGACAGTATTCTTCATATAGCTCAGGATCAATTTCCAATATTCCCACTATCGATATTGCTCACTCACCAATTTAATTCTGTTGATCGAGTCAATAATATTAAGGCCCAAACCTTAGTAATTCTTGCTGAAAACGATTTAGTCATTCCGGAAAAATATTCTACTGAGCTGATTAAAGCCTTCCCAGTTGATCAAGTTAAGGTAGAAACCATTGCTAATTCCAATCACAATAACCTGGTCAGCAAAGATAAATATCTAAGCTTACTATCAAGATTTTTACACAACTGAGGCAATTGATAATGTGTATCTATGCAGTCCTATAGCGTTGTGAGTTCGATGCATCACTTTTGGGTGTCTATAAAAAAGACTGACCTTTAGCCACCTTAATATCTAGTCAAGCGATATGCCACTTTTTAAATCAAACGCCTTATCATAAGGCTTAAACTCTTTACTTTCTCACACTTTAGATTTTAGCAAGTAAACAGTCTTAACTAGCCGTTTTTGAGCAAACATTTGTAAGGTTAGTTAAAGTACCATTATTTAAATAATAAATTTCATCTGCCATACTAATGGTTTCTTCCCTGTGGGCGATCATGATCCGTGTCATTGGTAAATGCTGGATTTGTTCACTAATTTTTACTTCATTTTCTTTATCTAAATGACTAGTCGCTTCGTCCATAAATAACACAGATGGTGACTGGTAAAGTGCACGAGCAAGTAATAATCGTTGCCTTTGGCCGCCTGATAAAGTCGAACCCATATCTCCAACAAGCGAGTTATAGCCCATGGTCATTTTACTAATATCATCGTGAATGGCTGCTAAATGAGCACATTTTTCTATTTTTAAGTAATTAGGTTGGGGAGTAAAAAAACTAATATTATCGGCTATAGAACCAGCCAGTAACGTATCGTCCTGCATGACCGCTGCTATTTGCTTGCGGTAATATTTAAGCCCTAAATGCGTAATGTTTTTTCCGTCTAGTAATATCTGGCCAGAAGAAGGTTGAAGCAAGCCCAACATGATTTTCATTAGCGTTGTTTTGCCTGCGCCCGATGGACCAGTAATGGCAATAGAATCTCTTGCATTCAAACTTAAGTTTACCCTGTTTAAAATAGGTGCTTGATCATCATTGTAACTAAAACAGATATTTTCTAATACTAATTGTCCTTTCTGTTCATTGTTTTCAGTGTTCGAAAATGCTGCCTCACCCTCTCGGTTAGCTTCTTGTTCTGTTAAAGCAATATCAGCAATTCGATCAAGATGTAAACGCATCATTTTAAATTGGATAATTTGCTCTATTAAACTAGCTATACGACTAGTAAACTGGCCTTTATAGGCAATAAAGGCCAGCATCATACCTACTGACAAAGTATTTACCATGACCATAATGGCCGCAAAGTAGATGACTAAGACATTTTCTAAACCAAAGAGAAATTTATTAAAAGTATCAAAGCTAATGTTCAAACGGCCTAGACGAATTTCACTATTAATCACTTCTGCGTAACGGTTTTGCCACATACCTAGTCGTTGAGATTCATTACCGAACAGCTTTATGGTTTGCATGCCACGAATATTTTCTAAAAAATTTGATTGTTCTTTTGCAGAGTTTTGAATCATTTCTTCGGTAGCTTGATGCAATGGGCGGTATAATGCTAAACGTACTAGGCTATATAAGGCCATTGCACCAAGGACCACTGCTGTAAGTTTTAAAGAATATACGGTCATCATCACTAATACTGTCATAGCCATCACACCATCAACCAGCGTTTCAACAAAACCCGTGGTAATACGCTCTCGTATTTGTTCTAGTGAACCAAAGCGAGAAACAATATCGCCAATATGCCGAGATTCAAAATACTGCATGGGTAAGCGCAATAGATGCCTGAGCAGGTTCACACCCATTTGCATGTTTAACAAACTAGATAGGCGTAAAATCAACCAGCTACGCACAGCATTGGTTACAGTACTTATAATGGTAATTAAAGCAAAGCCAATGGCTAAAACGGTTAATAACTGTCTATCAAAACTAATTAACACCTCATCCACGACCCACTGCATATAATAAGGTCCCATTAATGCAAAAAGCTGTAACACAAGCGACAAGCCAATCAATTTTACCAGCCCAGTTTTTAAGCCCGACATCGAACTCCACAATTGGGTTAACTTCATACGTGCTTGTTCTTGCTTAACTTCAAATTTACTAGTAGGAGTAAGTTCTAAACAAACCCCGGTAAAATGTTTGCTAAATTTTCCAGAATTGAACACACGCTTACCAATAGCAGGATCATTAATAAAAAACTTAGCAGATTTTCCTTTTCCAGATACTTGTGTCAGGACCACAAAATGATTTAAATCCCAATGCAGAATACAGGGGGTAGTTAATTTATGCACTTCCTCAATAGGGCATTGTAAAGCTCTACTAGCTAAGCCCAGACTATCGCCTAGGTCAATCAACTGCTGAAGATCCATGCCCTTTAAATTAGCCGAAAATCGTTTACGCATAGCGGGCATATCTAGCTTGTGACCATTACAGCAAGCTATCATTGCGATGGATGCTAAACCACACTCCGCTATTTCTGATTGCAGGATCAGAGGAACTGACTTAACAAATGAAAAACGTAATAATTGTTGATGTGATGATGTGGTCATAAGTTTACTTATTATTATTTTCTTCTAAATATATAGGCACACAACAGGTAAGACATTGCAATTGACATAGCACCAATTATTTCTATTTGTGCCTCACTTGCGTTTAATACATCTGAGAAAAAGATAATAATAAGTAGTGCCAAAGCAAGAGTGCAAATTATTTGCAAGGAAATCAGCTTTAACCGTATAAACCTACTTTGTGTACTCTTTTTTTCAAGTGATTCATTAAGAAAAATTATTACTATAATACCTACAATAGATAATAAAATGAGAACCATAAAAACTCTCCATTGAATCAATAGCCTTCAAGAAACTGAAAGCCATTGATTAACTATATTGTTATATTAACTTTTGCATACATCTGCAGAAGTAGCAGCAGCTTGGCTAGCCTGATACTTTTTATATAATTTTTTTGCTACGACTCCCAAGGCAACTCCAGCTAGGAAAGCTTGAATAATCACACCACCATTAACTTGTTGTATTTGTATAGATGTTAACTCTTTCATTTTTTACTCCTTAATCAGTAATTATCCAACCTGCAATGACACCAACGACCGTTGCGGCAGCCGCTTGAACTTTTTTATTCGAAGCTACTTTTACGATTATGACGGCGGCAATTACGACAGGATTGCCACCATTAACCTCTTTTCTTTCTCTTATATTTAATTCACGCATTTGTTATACTCCATTGACCCGACTTTTATAGTTGGGTTATTGATTTGCAAGTCTCAGTTTTTGAGCTTGCGATTAATAGGCTGGCTTTAGTTGTTCTCGTTAAAGCATGACTAAAGTCGGCCACTTTATTTTCCAACAAGGCTATTGATATTAATTAATCACCTTACCAGAAAAATTCTTTTAACTTACGTTAACCAACTCGGCCTTTCAACCTATATATAGGCTCAAGTAACCAGTCAATTAATGTACGTTTTTCTAGCATAATATCTGCCTCAAATAACATGCCACTTTTTAAATCTAGCTGCTTGCCAAAAGCATGCATAATTTGGTGATTAAGCTTTGCTCTTAGACGATAAACAGGCTCTTGCAATGCTATAGGAAGTTGTGTTTCATTGGGAGTAATCAATGTTTGGTCGATTCGTACGATTTTACTTTCAATAAAACCAAAGCGTTGATATGGGAATGCATCAAAGCGTAAACGAGCGTTATTCCCTACTTGCACAAATCCAGCTGAGCGGGTAGGCAATAGAAGTTCAGCAATAAGCTCCGAGTCCTCGGGTAAAATATGTAATAAGAGTTTAGTGTGCGATTGCGATAAGGCTTCTCCCTCAACGACTTGAATACCTGTGACGATACCGTTATTACTAGCGGTAACAGTGTATTTATGATTGCTTGCTATTTGTACCAGTTGGCGTTGAAGATCGGCCTTCTGACGCATAAGATTACTGATACGTAAAGCATACTGCTGAGGAATATTGATAATATTAAAAGCTACTTTGCTTAAGCCATTTTTCTGTTGTAGCAATAGACGAGTGATATTTTGTTTTTCTTGTTTAGATTCAAGTAATATTTGTTGCTGACGTTCTCTTTCTGACTTTGATAGATAGCCGTTTTTATTCAACAGATCGAAATTTAATTGTTGCTCTGTTAATAACTCCAGTTTTTCTTCAGCTAATGCGAGTTGGTTTTCAAGTGCCACTTGCTCATTTTGTAATGCAATTTTCTGAGTTTTTAAATTCAGTAATTCTTGGATCTCTAGTGCTTGGTGTTGTGTTATTTCTTCACTAAGCAAATTTGCTTGTATATTCAGTTGGTCGGCAAGCTGTGTACTTAAGTCAATACCACTGTTGTTGCTTTGTTTAACAATAATAGTTGCGAGTGATTGGCCTTTAATGACCTTGTCACCCTCTTTCACCCATAACTTTTCTATCGTTCCGCCTTGGTTAGCAAAACTTTTAATTACCCCTTTATTGGGCATTAAAAACCCACGTACGGTTTCTTTCCGGGAATACTCAGCGCTAAAGGCAAAAGTAATAATTGCTACGGTAATTGATAACAGTATTAAAACGGTAAGTGTTAGAGATAAAGGTTGAGCCAAAGTAATAACACCTGTTAAGCGCTCACTTTGGTGGGAGACAGCTTCCTTTCTAAATAATGACAATTCAAACTCGCTTCTCAATTGAAATATAGGTTAGAAATCATAAACAACCCTCAAACAGACAGCTAGGGTGGATCTCTCAAAAGACTGTGTTACAATCCTCATTAGTTTATCGGTGCGCAAAGCGCTTAATAGGGAAGGCGGTTAAATTCCGCGGCTGTACCCGCAACTGTAAGTAGAGCAACAAGCATATATCCACTGGACAATGGCCATCATTGCCGGGAAGGAGCTTGAAGTTACACTCTACGAGCCAGGAGACCTACCGATGATGTTTGACTAATTCCCGAGCGGGTAACTCGGTGGTGATGTGGAAGGTTTTTTGTGAGTAAATTCAATCAATCAGGCAAACCCATTCTAATCGCTGAGGATTTATCTTGGCGTGTGCAAAATACTAATATTCTTGATAATTTGAATTTTTCAGTCAACGCTGCTGACTTTGTAGGCATTATTGGGCCAAATGGTGCGGGTAAGTCATCTTTATTGCGCTGTTTATACAAAAAATATCAGCCTTCATCCGGTAGCATTCACTTTTTAAATAAACCATTAAAGGACTATTCAAGAAAAGAAATCGCCCAACATATTGCCGTTGTTCTACAAGAGCCTCCTACTCAATTTGAGCTTACGGTGTTAGATGTGATCCGCATGGGCCTCATCCCTAAAAAGGCACTACTGTCATTTGATTCTAGTGAAGACAAACAAGCCATTGATGAGGCTGCAAGCAGTGTTGATCTCCATGAAAAACTCGGACAACCCTTTAACTCTCTATCAGGTGGAGAAAAGCAAAGGGCAATGATCGCCAGAGCGATATTACAAAGTCCCAGACTACTGCTTATGGATGAACCAACCAATCATCTTGATATTCGTCACCAACTTGAAGTCCTACAGCTTGCTAAAACCATGGATACTACGGTGATTGTCAGTATCCATGATTTAAACCTAGCCGCGACTTTTTGTGATCATCTTATTTTGCTCGACCAGGGTAAAATAGTTGCTCAGGGCTCAGTCTTAGAGGTACTAAGCCAACAAAATATTCAGCAAGTTTTTGGTGTATCAGCTGAAATTGATCAGCAACCCTTTAGTAAGAAAATTCGTATTTCTTTTGATCTTCAAGCTCAATCTGGAGCCTCGAATGAATAGTTCGTCGCGACGATTTGCCATTACCATAGCGATCACAATCATCCTTTTGTTGGCATCAATAATAGTTTCAATTAGCCTCGGTAGTGTTGATATCACCTTTAAAGAAATATTAGCCACCCTCTTTTCCTGCACAGCTAATACCGATTGTCAGGTCAGTGCAATCCATCAGCAAATTATTTGGGAACTTCGTCTACCTCGAATACTTATGGCGCTATTAACAGGTGCTGGCCTTTCAGTCACCGGTGCAATTTTACAGTCAGTCACTCGCAATCCCTTAGCCGATCCCTATTTATTTGGTATTTCATCAGGTGCTTCACTTGGCGCTGTCATTGTCATGGCAGCCGTGTCAGGTGCCGCTCTATCGGTTACTCTGGGCGCACTAGTGGGTAGCGCCTTCTCCGTAATACTCATGCTGGTGCTTGCGGGTCGCTCAGCTGTAGAGGTTGAAAAACTCTTATTAGCCGGCGTCGCCGTATCCTTTATGTTGAGTGCCTTTACCAGCCTAGTCTTATTTTATTCCACTCCTGATACTGTCACCTCTTTGCTCTTTTGGATGATGGGGAGTTTCTCTAACAGTCAGTGGAATGAGTTGCCCCTTCCTGCCATCACGCTGTTTGTTGGTGTCAGTTTATTCTTTATTTACAGACGTTGGTTAGGTGCAATTCAAGCTGGCGATGAAAGCGCCCTAACTCTCGGTATACCCGTTAATCAACTACGACTGTTTATGTTGATGGTTTGCGCAGCCATCACAGCCGTTCTTGTTGCTGAGGTTGGAGGAATAGGATTTGTGGGGTTAATGATCCCCCATATAGCTCGCTTCCTCGTTGGCGTACAGATCCATCGACTACTTCTTATGACCTTAGTGCTCGGTGCAAGTTTTATGATTTGGGTTGATGTGATCGCCAGAACATTATTAACTAACCAAGTATTACCCGTGGGCATAGTAACGTCAGCTTTGGGTAGCATGTTCTTTTTTGTTATTTTAAAATATCGTTCTACTACTAACCACTAGCAGGGAAATTCAATATGAGTGGTCAAGAAAAACATAAACGCAAGTCGCAAAAGCTGAAAGAAAAAGTTGATGCCTCTATTGAAAAAGCTCAAATTGAAAGAGGTATTTTTCTGGTGATTACTGGCAATGGAAAGGGCAAAACCACGGCAGGATTTGGCACCGTCACCCGAGCAGTGGGACATGGTTACAAGGCAGCTGTGGCCCAGTTTATCAAAGGTACTTGGGCATGTGGCGAACGCATTTTGTTAGAGCAACATGGTGTGCCCTTCTCTGTAATGGAAACCGGCTTTACCTGGGACACTCAGGATCGTGAAAGTGACATACTTGCCGCTAAAAGTGTCTGGGCTGATGTGAAACAATACTTACAAGATCCTGAACTACATCTGGTGTTACTGGACGAGCTTACCTATATGCTGAGCTTTGATTATCTCGATAAGCAAGAAGTTCTCGACGCCATTAAAAATCGTCCAGAAAACCAAACCGTTATAGTCACAGGTCGTGGTGCCATCAGAGAATTACGTGATTTGGCTGATACGGTGAGTGTTATCAAGGACGAAAAGCATGCTTATACTGCCGGTATAAAAGCCCGCCAAGGCGTAGATTGGTAGGCCTGAATGATGCACACTTTAACTCAATACTGTTTGTTATTTTGCCTACTAATTGCTAATCAATGCTTAGCGAATGATGTGCAGGTTTCTAAGCAGAGGATCATCGCCCTATCACCCCATTCCGTTGAGCTTTTATTTGCCATAGGAGCAGGTGATCGTATAGTAGGCGCGCTAGAATATTCAGACTATCCAAAGGCTGCTTTAGACATTCCTAGACTAGGTAATTTCAACGGTATCCAAATAGAAAAAGTCGTTGAGCTACAACCTGATTTAATTATTGCTTGGAAAACGGGTAATAAGAACTCTGATCTTGAAAAACTTCAATCCCTTGGTTTTAACATTTTTTATTCCCACCCTCAAAATATTTCTGAGATCAGTAGTGAATTAATAAAGCTTGGTGAGCTCACCTCCTTAGAAGAAAATGCCAAGATTGCAGCGAAGATGGTTGCGGATAAATACCAAATAATTAAAGCCAAATATCACAATACTTCTAGGATTAAAACCTTCTATCAGTTGTGGCATGACCCCTTAAGAACCATTGGTGCAAATAACTGGACTGATTCGCTAATCAGGGATTGTAATGGCAGTAATATCTTTAATGACGCCAGCTCAGACTATCCCGTTGTTTCAATAGAAAGTGTATTACAAAAGGATCCGCAAGTTATTATTATCCCCCATCATTCTGGCAGCAAAACTGATAAAAGTTCTATCTGGGATAAGTGGTATCAACTAAGTGCTGTAAAAAATCAACATGTCACTGTGATTGACGGTGATCTGTTGCATCGATTTAGCCCCCGTGCTCTCAAGGGCTTAGAGATTTTATGTAAGACTATAGATGATGCTCGGAACACAATAAAATAAAATGTATTTAGGAACTGTTTAACACTGTTAATCAGGTAGATGATTTACTTATATGAATATTAACCATCTAACAAGGATGATGCTTTAAAACAATCAAGTTAAGTGTTCGAGTAATAATCGAATAGTAATTGGGAAGTCTGTGTGAATCAGACACTGCCCCCGCAACGGTGAAATAAGTTTTGTAGTAGCTAAGGTTAGTTACAACCAAGTTTATTAAGTCCGGAGACCGGCTTAACTTAAACTCTCACTTAAATATTAAGTATGGAAACAATCCTGCTTTTTATTGGCGCGGCGGGCGTCATATTTATAAGGTATAAACCACAATGAAAACAACGACTATCAACCAGGCTATTGGATTAGCCATAGTGACATCTTCAACTTTGCTTAGCTTCGCTGAAGAAAACCAAAACAATCAAAATGTTTTAGTTATCTCTGCTAATCAGATGGAGCAAAATATTAATGATACTCTAACCGATATTGAGGTTATTGACCGTCAAGACATCGAGCGAATTCAGCCTCAAACCTTTACCGATTTACTAGCAAACATTGCTGGTATCGATGTAGTTCAAAGAGGTGGGCAGGGTCAAAATACATCGATCTTTTCGAGGGGCGCAAACTCCAACCAAATACTCATTTTAATCGATGGTGTTAGAGTAGGTTCTGCTACCCTTGGAGGTAAGTCTGTTGCTAATATTTCCATCTCTCAAATCGAGAGAGTTGAGATAATAAAGGGACCAAGAGCGGCCCTGTGGGGGAGTGATGCAATAGGTGGTGTTATGCATATATTCACACGCCGCCTTAAATCAAATGAGCATCGTATAGCCTTCACAGTGGGTTCCAATGACACAAGAGATATCGATGTCTCTGTAGGGTTTGGCCATGAGAGTTTCTCAAATACCATCACCTACAGTAATAAAGACACTAGGGGAATCGACGCCCGTATGGATGGAGATACTGATGATGACGGCTATGAGAATGACAGTCTATCCATTAGGGGTGACTATAAAATATCTGCAGCAAGCAGTTTAGATTGGCTGGCTCAAATTGATCAGGGTGAAACAGAATTTGATACCTTCTTTGGTGGCAATATCAACAGCCATGATAACTACCTTTGGCATTTTCGTTTCAGTCATCAACTGGATGATTGGAATAACCAATTTTCAGTAAGCCGCACGTCTGATGAAAATATTATTTTTGGTAATGGACTATCAAAAGCTGATGCCGGTGTCTTTGAAACTCAGCGTAAACAGCTTAACTATTTAACCCATTTTACCGTTACTGATTCTATCTCTTTAGCTGCGGGATTAGAGTGGCTTGAAGATGATGTTTCAAATAGCACTACGGTTTATGCTCAAAGTAAACGCACGACAAAAAGTGCTCATATAAGCAGCGTTTATCAAAGTGAAAATTGGTTAGCAGAACTCGCTGTTCGAAATGATAATGTTGAGAATGTGACAAGTGAAACCAGTGTTAATTTTGGTCTCGGATATAAAATCAACAAGCAACATCAAATCAGTCTAAATTTTGGTGAAGGTTTCAAAGCTCCATCATTTAACGATCTCTATTTTCCCTTTGGTGGCAATCCAGATCTGAAATTTGAAACATCAACAAATACCGAGTTGGTCTATAAAGGTTTTTACGAACTTGGGAATTTAGTTGTGACTGTCTATGATTCAGAAATCGACAATCTGATCCAGTGGATACCCGATACTAATGGTATATGGGCTCCTAACAATGTCGGGGCAGCTGACATATCAGGAGTCGATGCAACTTATAAGCTAAGTTATGGGGATTTTTTCCATAAGTTTACGGCAAGCTACACTAGTGCTGAAGATAGTGTCACGGGAAATCAGTTAGCACTCCGTGCAAAGAAACATTTTGGTTATGAGATATCTTACCAAGCCGAGGTATTTGATGTATTTGTACAGGTTCAGCAGGTAGGAGAGCGCCCAGATACCGATTTTCAAAACTTTATGCCTACCCTGCTTGATAGTTATGCTCAAGTAAATTTAGGTTTTAGCTATCAGTTTAGCGATAATTTACAGTTGAGCTTTAAGATTTCTGATGCTCTTGATAAGGCGCCGACTTTAGTTTCAGGCTATAACTCTGCGGGTAGAGAGTTTTTTGTAAACTTCGTTTATCAGAACTTATAACTAGCATACTAGACAATTAAAAGCGTAGATAGGTAGCCGATAACGCCACCAAAGACACCGCCCCAAACTACTAACCATCCAAGATGTTTCTTGATCATGTCTTGGACGATTTCTTTTACCATTTTGGGCGTTAATTCTGATAAACGGGTTTCAATAATAGAAGAAACCTTATCTTTGATATCGGACAGTACTTCAGGCTGTTCGATTTCTGATTTTAGTAACTCGGAAAACTCTTCCGTTTGAGTCATCTCAATCAGAGAAACTTTCATTTTTTCAATAAAGGGTTCCTTCAGAGGAAGTAGCGCTTCTTCACCGCCAAACATACCTAGCATGCCACCAAATGAAGATTGCTTAATCACCACGATTAAGTTATCAAAAGCAGGTGAGAAATCTACTTTTTCGATCACAGGAGCTAGATGTAAATCAGCTTTGATACCTTCATTGCTACTTAAGAATTTATCAATATTTTCATCGGTAAAAAATTGATCCATCATCATGGATTGAATGGCTATTTTAAACTCTTCAAAGCGTGCAGGTATAACACCTGAGCCATAGAGACCAGGAACTTTTTCAAATAACATATGGATTGCCAACCAATTGGTTAGAGCACCAGAGAAAGCAAACAAGCCAACAGCCAAGAGTGTTTCTTGAGGTAGTAGATAGCCGATAATAATTAAAGCAAAGGCTAAAAGGTTGGTGATAAGGCTTTTATTCACAGTTTTTTCCTAGTAAGAGATTAAGTAGTTTGGAATATACCATCTGCAAGTAGATTACTAAACTTGCTCAGTACAAATAATACAAATATTCAACCGGCTTTTGCCAAGGCCCTCTTACAGGCTTCTCTTGCATACATTCTATTTTTATAATTGAGAAGCTTTTCGGGTACAACAAACTCAAAGCTTTCAGCCCAATTTAATGTATGGGCTAATATAATATCAGCCATGGTGAATTGCTCACCTAACACAAATCTGTCACCATCAAACCAATGGCTCAAAGTGCTTACTGCCTTATTAAACTCAAAAGTAGCTGTGGGTAAGATATCGCTGACTCGATGCTCTTCAGGTAATGCAAAGCGATGTTTTCCATTGGTCCAAAGCCCCTGCTCTAGTTCCGTTAGCACAAAAAAAATGCTTTCATCATAGCGAGCGCGAGTTTCCCATTCCAAAAAGTTTCACTATTGATTTTCCTTTATGATAAATTATCGATCATTTTTTAACACTTTCTAATTGCTCATCTAGCATTTTAATTAATTCTTCACGGCTATAAGTATATTCGTGACCAGCATTAAGCTGTGCTAGCTCACGTAGCATGGTTGTGATAACCCACTCGGCTTCACCTTGATTTGGAACTGTTAAATAACGACGTTTAGGCTTCTCTGAAAAAAGGGCATCTTCTACTGAAGCAGCCACTTCCTCTGGAGATTTAAATTGACTTCTATCTGCACCATACCCTTCAATAAGCTTCAAATACTCTTCTTTATAAAGAGACTTATCAAAATTTATGCTTTTAGACTTCATATGCTTCAACAAACTTTCAACAATTTTAGAATCATAATTTCCAGGTTCAACAACACTGACTTTCACATCAAACTTGGCCATTTCTATGGCTAGAGAATCTGTATAAGCCTCCACAGCATGTTTAGTCATGCTGTAGGGACCAAAAAATTGTCCTGAACCAATACCTGATGTTGAACCGATAGTGGTTATTCTGCCTTTGGATTTAATAATAAGCGGTGAAAATGCCTTGGTGACATTCACTACACCAAACACATTAACATTAAACAGGAAATCCATTTCTGATTGCTCGGCTTCAATCAAGGCTGAAAAAATGGCTACACCGGCATTATTAACTAGGCCGTCTAGCCCTCGACCCGCTTTAGTTATCAGATCTACAGCCGCATCAATTTCATCTTGCCTTGTCACATCAAGGCGTACCGATTGCACATTTTTAATTAAATTAAGTGACTTAAGATCTTTTTCTTTTCGTGCTCCGGCATAAACAAAATACCCCTTAGCAGCTAAGTTCTCAGTTATCATTCGCCCGATACCGGTACTGGCACCAGTAACTAGAACAGCTTTCTGATTAACTTTTTCTTCAGCAACTAATGTTGAGCCGCCAATAATAACAAAACTTGATAGTAAAAGTGTAACCACTATCAATTGACTGGTTAAATTTCTCATTTGAATTCCCTACATAACTTATGATGGATGCTACTATTTTATACTAAGCAAATATTAACATAGATATTTGATTAGTATAAAGCCCTTGTTCATTATCTATTAATGCTGTTAGTCTGAAGTTAATGAGATAATAAAAACAAGGGTTAAAGCGTGAAAAAGGTCATTCTAGTACTACTGTTAATTTTGATTGGCTTTGGTACTTATCATTATCCAAATATATCAACAACGTTAAATGTAGTCTCTGGCTTTTCTGCTAAAAATTTATGCTCAGGCTATTTTATTAGTGGTTTTGAGGGAGACAGCCTTGCAGCTGAGTCACTTGCCCCAATTAGTCCCGCCTTTAGTCTTGTAAGCTATGAATTCGATAAAGACAATAAAAGCATCACTACCTCAGTACTTGGTGGATTTGAGCGTAAGGCCATTTATCGCCAAGGACTTGGTTGTACGTTACTTGTCAGTGGACAAGAAAGTATTTCGACAAAAGTTAATCCCCTTAACTTCAAAAATCAATCATCAACAGAAGGTTGGCCTAATGGCTTAGCAGCAGCAACCGTAAATGAAGCGGTTAACTATCAACTGCTCAATCAAGGTATTGAACGGGCTTTTAGTGAACCTGAGCCTACCGGAAAAAGAAATGTTAAAGCCGTCGCCATTATCTATAATGGTAAACTTATTGCAGAGCAATATTCTGAAGACATTGATCTAAACACGCCCTTACTAAGCTGGTCCATGGCAAAAAGTATCACTGGTTTACAAGTGGGACTATTGGTTAAGCAAGGCAAACTTGATGTTCTAAAACCAGCAATAGTACCTGCTTGGCAAGACTCTGATGATCCACGCTCAAAAATTACTCTCGATCAGCTAATGCGTATGAGTAGTGGCCTTGAATTTAATGAAACTTACGGTATTAACACCGATGTTAGTCGTATGCTATCTATTGAAGGAGATAGTGGTGAGTTTGCAGCGTCTAAATCACTGGAATTTGATATAGATAGTCATTGGTCCTATTCTAGTGGTACGTCTAATATCATTTCCGGTATCGTTAAACGAAGTATAGGTGGAGATTTACAAAACTATTACGAATTTACCCAGAAGCAGTTATTTTTGCCCTTAGGGATCAACACAGCTATTTTAGAAACCGATGCCAGTGATACCTTTATTGGCTCATCCTACATTTACGCCAGTGCTCGTGACTGGGCAAAGTTAGGTCAGTTGTTATTACAAAATGGTCGATGGAAGGGTGAGCAGCTTCTGCCTGAAAGCTGGGTTAAATACACTACTACAGCAACGAAGACTTCTCCTCTGAATAACTACGGAGCTCAGTTTTGGTTAAATAAAGATCCTGATGATAAGAATATCAAACGATTCTGGCCTTCGGTATCTACTGATGTGTTTTATATGGGAGGTTTTCAGGGCCAGTATGTGGTGGTGGTACCTTCTAAGGATCTTGTCATAGTGCGATTTGGCTTTACCGAACCCGGCACAAGCAGGGGAATCGAACGATTAATTAGTGATACGATTGCAGCCCTGCCCAAACAAGTCAGACTATAAGAGAACGATTATGAGCAAAACATCTGATAATAAAAATAATTATTGGCATGAAAATCTACGTCTAATTTTCATTTGTTTGGCTATCTGGTTCATCGTTTCTTATGGCTTTGGATTATTATTGGTTGAGCAGTTAAACACCATTCGACTTGGCGGTTACAAACTAGGTTTCTGGTTTGCCCAGCAGGGTTCTATCTATACCTTCGTTGGTCTCATTTTCTGGTATAGCTATCAGATGAACAAGCTTGATAAAAAGTATAATGCTCAAGATCAGGAAATCAATAAGGAAATTGAGGGACAGGACTCATGAGCGAACTACAACTTTATACTTATACTGCCGTCTTCGGCTCTTTTGGTATGTATTTCGTCATAGCCTGGTGGGCCCGTGCAAAAACCACCAGTGACTTCTATGTGGCGAGTGGCGGCATAGGACCAATCCAAAATGGTATGGCCATTGGAGCTGACTGGATGAGTGCCGCTTCGTTTATATCCATGGCAGGTTTAATTGCATTTTTAGGTTATGGAGGTTCAGTCTTTTTGATGGGTTGGACAGGCGGTTATGTACTACTTGCCCTGTTGATTGCCCCTTACATGCGCAAACATGGAAAATTCACAGTTCCAGAATTTATTTTTGACCGCTACGAGTCAAAAACAGCTCGTCTGGTGGCTGTAGTGTGTTTAATCATCGCTTCACTCACCTACATCATCGGTCAAATGAAGGGTGTGGGTGTGGCCTTCTCCCGCTTCCTTGAAGTGGACTATGGTATTGGACTTGGTATTGGTATGGGAGTGGTGTGGTTTTACGCAGTCCTTGGTGGTATGAAAGGCATTACCTATACACAAATTGCCCAATACTGTGTTTTGATCTTCGCCTATACTATACCCGCTATTTTTATCTCAATTCAGTTAACAGGTAACCCAATTCCCCAGTTAGGATTAGGCAGTACCCTGTCCGATGGCAGCGGTATTTATCTGCTCGATAAGCTCGATCAGGTTGTCACTGATCTTGGCTTTAAAGAATATACCACTGACAATATGGGTGGCACTTTAAATATGTTCGCCTATACCTTGTCACTCATGATTGGTACAGCAGGTTTACCCCATGTGATCATGCGATTCTTCACGGTATCAACCGTCAAGGCAGCACGTTCTTCAGCGGGATACGCACTTGTTTTCATCGCCCTACTCTACACAGTTGCACCAGCTGTTGGTGCCATGTCGAGACTTAACTTAACCAATACTCTAGTTCCTGCCACAGGTGAAAACCTTGTCTACTCTGAACGACCAGGCTGGTTTAGCGACTGGGAGAAAACGGGCCTATTACAGTTTGAWGATAAGAATAAAGATGGCATGGTRAACTATGAAGCTGATCCAATTAAAAATGAAATGGTCAAAATTGATCGTGACATCATGGTGCTGGCAAATCCAGCCATAGCAAACTTACCTAACTGGGTCATAGCGCTAGTTGCTGCGGGAGGATTAGCAGCTGCCTTATCCACTGCCGCTGGTTTATTACTTGCCATATCCTCAGCTATTTCCCATGACTTAATGAAGGGGATCTTCATACCGAATTTGAGTGAGAAGAAAGAATTATTATCAAGTCGAATCGTTATGACAATATCGATAATTATCGCAGGCTATCTGGGTTTACATCCACCAGGATTTGCGGCGGGAACCGTCGCCCTTGCCTTTGGTCTGGCGGCTTCATCTATTTTTCCAGCCCTGATGATGGGTATATTTTCTAAGAAGATAAATGGTACTGCAGCGGTTTCAGGCATGGTGGCTGGCATTGGAATTACCATGCTTTATGTGTTTCAACATAAGGGCATAATGTTTATTCCAGACACAAATTTTCTTGGTGATATGAAAGAAAATTGGTTTTTTGGAATATCCCCCAATGCCTTTGGTGTAGTAGGTGCTTTGGTTAACTTTTCCGTTGCCTTTATCGTTGGAAAATTGACCGGCCCAGCTTCACAGGAAGTTCAGGACTTGGTTGAAAACTTGCGGCTTCCTGGGAATGATAACATTAAAATATCTAGCCATTGATGAATTTATAAGTTTTAAGGTTCGATTTTGATGCAGCTCTAGTGCCATACTGAATGCATGTGAATGCATTTGAATGCACATGAACACAGGAGAAGCACAGTGACTAGAACCATGACTCTTCGTCTTGATGATGAAACCAATGAACGCCTTTCAAACTTAGCCGGTGCAACCGAGCGCTCAAAAGCATATCTTGCAACTCAAGCACTCAAATTGTTTTTAGCCAATAATGAATGGCAAGTGCAAGAAATTAAAGAGGCTGTAGCTGAAGCTGATACCGCAAACCCTAGTGAATTTATTGATAATGAAATTGTTCTGTCCTGGATGGAAACGTGGGGAAGTGACGATGAGAGTCAACCTCCACTATGATGAAAATTGTCTGGTTCAGACGTGCTATTAAGGGTTTACAGCCTGCCAGAGATTACATCACTCAAGATGATCCCAAAGCGTTATTTCCCAATCTAACGTCGTAAACCCTTCAGTCTCTTATAACAGTAATTTGGTAAAGTAAATTTCTCTGTAGAATTTTGAAATTTTTCTTGCTGCTTTATCTCGATGTTATTTACCAATCTACAGCAGTAAGAACTATGGTTTTTCAACCAATCTAGCGTCATAATCCTTTCAGCTTGTTATAACGATAATTTGGTAAAGTGAATTTCCCTGCAGAAATTTAAAATTTATCTTGCTGCTCTTATCAAATTTTTGTTTAATCACGCYTTATGCAAAAATACTTTAACAATATTGARTCMATYGATTCATTTACCCTATCTCTTGATTATCATAAAAACAAGCTTSAATGTCTTCATTGTAATAAAAGCGACCAGTTTGTTTCTCATGGATTTATTTATAAACAACGCTCTATCTCTTTAGCTGAGAAAGTTGGTAAACGAATTTTTTGCTCAAACCGTTATGGTCGTAGTGGCTGTGGCCGGACGTTCCAACTTTATATTAGCTGTGAATTTATTTCCTTTCAATACGGTGCTACTCAGCTTAGTATTTTTATTGCTTCTCTGCTGGTCAATCTGACAGTCCATGCCTCTTATCAAAAAGCCACAGGACAATCCGAGTCCAGAAATGCTTGGCGTTGGCTCAATAAATTGATGGTTAAACTTACTGATTATCGAAGGTTCCTGAAGGCT
>NVWF01000021.1 GCA_002746155.1 Gammaproteobacteria bacterium
CGCATCTCCAACTTCACGGTTAGAGAAGGCGCCTTCAATAGCCACAATACGATCTGTTTCGAGATCGTGTAATACCACCTCAACTTGCTCTGGAATCAGCAGAGCTATCAATTTGCAAGTCATGCCATATCGTTGAGTAACATTTGTCATAAGTCATTATAATCATAACGTATAGCAAGAGTCTATATTTAGATAATTTGTATCTAAAATAAATGATTTATAACGATTACTCTATAGGGTTAATGATCAGATAAAATCCAAGGCTTTCATTTTCGATTTCACCAATCAACTTGAATGCTAGGATTTTGTTGATATTGACGGGCAACTATTATTAAAATTCGATCATCCAGATGGATTGAACTAATCTTCAAACATAAACGTCACTCGGTATGTAGCATTTAAACGCTCTATACTCTCACCATTTTTTAAAAGAGGGGAGAAAGTCCATTGTTTAAAGGCTGTTAGTGCTGCGTTCTTAAACACTCGTCGAGGGCTCTGTCCTAATATCACGAGGTCTTGAAGTTCGCCATTACTTTTTACAGTAAATTCAAAATCTACCCAACCTTCAATTCCTGATCTTATTGCATCCTTAGGATAAATTGGTTGAACCCTAGTAACTGGAGTCAACTTCTGTGACAGACGATCTGCCTCTTTAATTTGAGCTATTCTGGCTAGCTCTTGATCAATAATAGCTTGAGCTTCAGCCTGGGCTTGAGCTTGAGCTTCAGCCTGGGCTTGAGCTAGTTCATTGGCTTCAATTACTGCTAAACGTTCACGTTCATTAGTTTTACGTTCTAATTCTAAACGATTTTCAACTTCAATATTTAACTGCCGGACTCTTTCTTGCTCTGCAAGCTCAGAGTCTTTTTGTAATTTATTGAGACCGATTTGTTCGATTTGATATTTAATCTCTGTATCAGCAACTTGCCAATTATCAATCGCTTTCTGCATAGACTCGAGAGCTAAACTAAAGTCGTTATTATCTATAGACTTGTAGGCTGATGTTACCAAGTCATTTGCTGCCACTACTTGAGTCGGAATCGTTAGTTCATAGCTATTTTGGAGCTTGGCCCAAGAGCTCTCAAACTCATTAATTCTATTTGATGATGAAATAATATTAGATGCTGCATTATATTCTGACAAAAGTAACTTAGAATTTGCTTTGATAGCACTATAAGTGTATGTAGCTTCAGCATAGTGACCCTGTTCTAACAGACTGTCCCCCATACTCACCTTACCTTGCATTTCAATAATGACTGCTGCGTCCATCAGAGCTTTAATGGCATTTTTATTGATCTTAGTCTCAGAAGGTAGCTTATTTAACTCTAATTCAATTTTGGCTTTAGCATTCGCTAAAAGCTGATGATAGGAGTTTACCTCTCCTTTTATCATTTCTACGGATGCAATCTCTAATGCTTGCTCTTTACTGGTTGTTAATGACATGGATAATGTTCCATTATTAACAAGTACAGCTAAAATCCCACCAGAAACTAAGATAATCACAGCAACAACTGCAAATAATGCCGAACCACTCTTCTTTTTAGGCTTAATTATCGTTTCTACTACTTGTGCTTTTCGAATGGGTTCTTCGATAGGTTCAAGCTCAATTTCTTCTACGGGTAAATGTTCAATTGGTCGGCCTGACATCTTTGCTTTTATCGCAGCGTGGTTAGCTGCTTTTATGTCTAAAGTTGATTGGCCTGGAAGGGGTAGGTGGTGTAAATTCTTAGGCGTTTTCGCATCAACATCCTCCATACTAGATTGAGTTTCAGAAGGGCTTGCATTTTCGTCAAGACCTAGGTTTTCAATTTTTGCTTCAGTTGTCATGTAAATGCCCATTCAAGAATATAGCTTCAGGTTGTCAATAATATATAAGTACTAGAGCCTTCAACTCACGTTGTGTAAGTATATTGATATATTATATAGATATAAATACACATTTATTTACATTTTTTAATACTAATTAGTTATTAAAAAATGTACTGTCATAACAGTATAATTATCAGCAACCGCATCACTAGGCTTACGCTTCGTTGTAATCTTATAGGCAAAAAGGTGGATAAGTAAATCTTCCGTCAACATTTGGATGATATTTGACAAGGTTAGCCATAAAGACTATTTTGCTCCATAAGCACTACATTTTATGCTCTTATGTGACGTGTATGGAACTTTAGTTATGACTAAATCAGTTGTGATAACCTATTTCGATTTATAGCCTAGATGCCCTTGAACAGCTAGGTAGAATGATTCGTACCCATCGAAAAGAAGAAATATTGACAGCTCAAGAAGCTGCCAAAAGAGCCGGAATTTCTCGAGTGGTTTACGATATTTCTGGTAAACCTGCTGCGACGATTGAGTAGGAATAATTATTAGCATTTAATAACCAATTAAAAAGGTATCTCTATCATGTGCGAATTAGTATTTATGGACACTCAATGGGACTGACTGTCGAACAGGCACTGCAGCAAGCTATTGCCGTACATAATGAAGGAAAACTTCAAGAAGCCGAAAGCCTTTATCGAGCTATCTTGCAATCCCAACCAAAGCATCCTACTGCTAATCATAACTTAGGACTTGTAGCAATCTCTGTGAATGAGTCGCAAGCTGCCTTGCCTTTATTTAAACTTGCACTCACCGTTAATCCAAGTATTGAACAATTCTGGATCAGTTACATTGATACTCTTATCAAAGTTAATCAATTTAAAAATGCTAAGCGATTTATTACAAAGGCAAAGAAGGCAGGATTTGTGGGAGAGAAATTTATTGCCTTAGAAGCACAACTGGTACAGACAAGTCAAAGGTTAGTGCAAGAAAAATTAGTTCCGTTACAAACTCCCCCTCAGGCGAAGCTCAATAGCATGGTCGAAAGTTATCAAAATGGTCAGCATAAGATGGCTCAAAACCTAGCACGTTCGATTACTAAACAATTTCCTGATCACCCATTTAGCTGGAAAGTGCTTGGAGCTTTATTGGCGCAAACAGGACAATTGGACGAGGCTTTGATTGCCAACCAAAAAACAGTGGCGCTTGATCCTAATGATGTCGAAGCTCATAGCAACTTGGGTGTCACTCTGCACGATCTCGGCAGGTTAGAACAGGCTAAGGCAAGCTATAAACAAGCAATAACATTAAAGCCTGATTATGCCGAAGCCCATAACAACTTGGGTAACACCTTGAAAGAACTTGGTAGGTTAGAGCAGGCTGAAGCAAGCTACAAAAAAGCCATAGCACTGAATCCACAATATGCTGAAGCTCACTATAACTTAGGCATCATGCAGAAAGAACACGGTAGACTTACGGAGGCAGAAGCAAGCTACAGCAAGGCGATAACGCTTAAGGCGGACTATGGTGAAGCATTACTGAATAGAGGCCAAATTTTATTTGATAAAGCAGTATACGAAGGCGCGTTAAGAGACTTTGACCTTTGCAATACTGAAGATTCAAGAGCTCGCGCTTTGGCATGCCTTTATGCTTTAGGAAAAATTGAAGATATTTACAAAAGAATTGAAACCCATTCTGAAAAAGATGATGAAAATATAAGAGTTGCGGCAATAGCCTCATTTATCGCCGAAAGAGAAAAAAAAGATACCGCACATAATTTTTGTAAGAAGCCGTTAGACTTTTTATATTTTTCCAGTATTTCATCTCATATCGAAGATGCTAATTCCTTTATTACAGAATTGATTGAGGAGCTGCAGAATATAAAAACCATCTGGGAGCCTTCTAATAAGACTACTCGCAAAGGTTTTCAGTCTGGGATTGATTTATTTAAAAAACCTTTAAAAAAAATGCGTTATCTTAAGTCCATAATCATCGATGAACTGGATTCATATTATACAAAATTTGAAAATGAATCTTGCTCCTACATTCAAAAGTGGCCTTCCGAAAAGAGCTTAGTCGGATGGCATGTCATTTTGAAGCAACAAGGGCATCAAACTGCACATATTCATTCAGATGGTTGGCTAAGTGGAGTTATTTATTTAAAGGTAGTTCCTTCCCTCGGAAAAAATGAAGGTTCAATAGAGTTCGGTTTGAGTGGTGAGAACTATTTTGATGTGGACTTACCAAAAGTCATATATCAACCAAAATTAGGAGATATCGTATTTTTTCCTTCATCACTTCATCACAGGACTGTTCCTTTCACAACAGATACAGACCGAATTATTGTTTCTTTTGACTTAATGCCAGTGGCGTAAATGCCAGTGTTGTGCTTTACAACCTCTTCTGTCTTGCCCTGCAAACTATTCTTTTGTTTTATACATATTTAAATAAGCCGCATGTTTTAATTAGACCCTAAATAACAACCCATTTATTTAAGTTTACAAGTTCCGGTATCGATACCAGCCACATGAATCCGTTTTGTACCTTTTGGGCACTTTTTACAATACCCTTTGTGCTTAAATTGATGCTTAGGGCATCCATTTGCTCCCCACACATATTTTGCCGACTTCTTTTCTTTCTTAAAGCCCATGCCTCGTATCTCACATGCTTTAGGGTGCGTCATCTTACGCGTTAGACTGTAAGCGTCTGGCGAAGTACGCCTAGATCTTTTGTTCTAGTTTAGCATTCCAAGGCATCAATGGCTCTAACATCAGCCTACAAGTCTATAGATAATAACGACTTTAGTTTAGCTCTCGAGTCTATGCAGAAAGCGATTGATAATTGGCAAGTTGCTGATACAGAGATTAAATATCAAATCGAACAAATCGGTCTCAATAAATTACAAAAAGACTCTGAGCTTGCAGAGCAAGAAAGAGTCCGGCAGTTAAATATTGAAGTTGAAAATCGTTTAGAATTAGAACGTAAAACTAATGAACGTGAACGTTTAGCAGTAATTGAAGCCAATGAACTAGCTCAAATTAAAGAGACAGATCGTCTGTCACAGAAGTTGACTCCAGTTACTAGGGTTCAACCAATTTATCCTAAGGATGCAATAAGATCAGGAATTGAAGGTTGGGTAGATTTTGAATTTACTGTAAAAAGTAATGGCGAACTTCAAGACCTCGTGATATTAGGACAGAGCCCTCGACGAGTGTTTAAGAACGCAGCACTAACAGCCTTTAAACAATGGACTTTCTCCCCTCTTTTAAAAAATGGTGAGAGTATAGAGCGTTTAAATGCTACATACCGAGTGACGTTTATGTTTGAAGATTAGTTCAATCCATCTGGATGATCGAATTTTAATAATAGTTGCCCGTCAATATCAACAAAATCCTAGCATTCAAGTTGATTGGTGAAATCGAAAATGAAAGCCTTGGATTTTATCTGATCATTAACCCTATAGAGTAATCGTTATAAATCATTTATTTTAGATACAAATTATCTAAATATAGACTCTTGCTATACGTTATGATTATAATGACTTATGACAAATGTTACTCAACGATATGGCATGACTTGCAAATTGATAGCTCTGCTGATTCCAGAGCAAGTTGAGGTGGTATTACACGATCTCGAAACAGATCGTATTGTGGCTATTGAAGGCGCCTTCTCTAACCGTGAAGTTGGAGATGCGTCTTTGGTGGATATCAAAGCATTAACGTTTAGTAAAGAGGGGGATGTCATTGGTCCCTATGTCCAAGAGAATTGGGACGGAGAAATGCTACGCTCTATGTCTGTCATTTTATACAGCGATGATGCTGAACCCATAGGACTTCTTTGCGTTAATACCAAAACAGCAACCCTATCAGCGGCAGCTAATTTATTAGCCTCGCTAACTGAAATAAATACAATGCCCAAACCACAAGCTTTGTTTAACCTAGATTGGCGACAAACGATTAACAAAACAGTTTCAGAAACACTTGCAAGTCGTTGTGTGGCATTAGTTGCTGCTAAACGTAGTGATAAAATTGCAATCCTGACTGCGCTGGAAACTGCCAATATTTTTGATATTCGCGGCTCTCATCAATACGTCATTAAAATACTTGGTATGTCCCGGGCTAGTTTTTATAAATTATTAAAAATTGTTCGTGAAGAAATATCGAAGGATTAAATCAAGGGGTGGCTAAGCGAATAAATATTATGCGAGATTTTGAACTTGAAACATATTTTTCCAAATGGGAGTTTAGTGCGAAATATCACATGACGGCTTCTGACGTCGAAAGCATGACTATAGCTCAGCTTATGGAACTGGCTGGGGCTGCGCCTGATAGTTTAGACAGTCTTTCATTGGGATATACTGAAACATGGGGAGCCCCTGATCTCCGCGCGTTAATTGCCAAAACTTACGATAATATAAATTCAGAAAACATCCTGTGCTTTGCTGGTGCGGAGGAAGGTGTTTACACTGCGATGCGGGTCTTACTGAACAGAGATGATCATGCCATTGTCGTTGTTCCCAATTATCAGGCGGCGGAAACGCTCCCTCTTGATATCTGTGCCGTGTCTGGTGTAGCGCTAGACCCAAACAATGATTGGCGGCTTGATATAGAAGACATACGCCGCGCCATACGGCCTAATACAAGGCTGGTATCTGTATGCTTTCCCAATAATCCTACGGGTGCAATCATACCTGTGAAGGACTATGCTGACCTCATTGAACTTTGCCGTGAGCACGGATTGTATTTGTTCAATGATGAGGTGTATCGTCTCCTTGAGTTAGACGAAGACAAACGTATTGATCAGGTTGCCGATGTATATGAAAAGGGGATATCCCTTAATGTCATGTCCAAAGCCTATGGCTTGCCTGGCCTTCGTATTGGATGGATTGCCACGCAAGATACAGCGCTTTTGCAAAAGCTTGAACGGTATAAGCATTATCTTTCAATTTGTAACTCCGCCCCAAGTGAACGCTTGGCTGTGATCGCGCTAGGCGCGAGGAATAAAATAATTAAGAGAAACCGCGCCTTTCTAAAAAAGAATATTGAGAAAATGGATAACTTTTTTGCTGACTATCCAACTCTTTTCAAATGGACAAGGCCTGATGGTGGTTGCATTGCCTTCCCGCAATATATAGGCAAAGGTGGTGTAGAGGCTTTTTGCAAATCTCTCATTGAAGAAAGTGGCGTTCTTATCTTACCAGCGTCCATCTATAAGTCAGAACTTATGGACGCTCCGGCTGACAGGTTTCGGATTGGATTTGGACGTGCCAATATTGACGCTGGGCTCTCCGTATTTCGCACATTTTTAGACAAAAATCACAATGAACTTAGGCCGTAATGCGGATTATAACCTTAGAAGAAATTCGAGCCGTTATTGACAAGCAATCGATCATACAGGCTGTGCGCGCTGGCTTGATGACGGCAACGATATTGCTTTTGGTCAGCTACTAGGTGAAAATTCCCATGCCATTGAGCTCAATCATAAAACCATTTCCGTTGTTGATCTCACAGGAATAGCCACAATAAGCCCAGTATGTACCTATCTGGCAAGTCTACAATCGTATTGACAGCTATTTTTATGCGTATCTTTTCTCTAATGCTGTTTGAGCAATAAAATCCGAACGATCCTTATATTGTGGATTACTATCAACCTCTTTAACCATGTATTTTAATATGTATCTTGGCAAAGATACGTTTACTCTTTCCTTTTTATCGAAGTTCATATCTATCTCGATAAACGAAACAATATAATTTTTTCCGAAGTCTGTTTGGGTGTGTGCTTCGATGTTACTAGGTTTTGGTAATTCACCGCCTAATTCCAACAAGATCTCTATATGACTCTGCAATCCTTCAGCTGCTTCTTCCAAAGCTTCCTCAAAGGTATCGCCAGCTGAGAAGAAACCTTCCACATCTGGCACTGCCACCCCAAAGGCGACATCTTTGTTACCTAACTCAACTAGACTTAAATACATCATGTGTTTAACTCCTTTTCCTTTCTTTATTTCAGGTCTTGCGATTTTTTAATGACATATTTTTGTTTTAGCACGTCCTTTAAACATGTTCATCTCAGCATTAATGAGTAGTTTCATTACAGAATCAACTAGGAATATAGCGACTAAGCTGAGTACTTAAACTAACACCTTGAAGTTTAAGCTGATTCACACGTTCTAAATAAGCCGCACCTTTTAATAAGTGTAGAGCCACATCAACAGCTTTACGCTGAGTGTAGTCTGCAAGATAGGTATCCTTAACCCAGCTATTAAATGCTCCCATGGAAGGGCCGGCCCAGATTTGATAATCCATCTCACGGCCTTGCTCACCTATGTTTGACCAGCGAGAGGATAGACCAAGATACCAGCGGAAAATTAATGCCATTTTACGCTTAGGACTTTGCTTTGCACGGGCCAACATTTCAGGATCACGCTCTTGGAAAAAACTTTCGGTGCCCGCCCAAATATCATCTAAATTTTGACGGAAGATTTGCTTTTCTACTTTTTCACGTTCGGCTTGAGGAATATCTTCAATTGAATCGTAAGACACATAAAGGTCATACAATTTATTAGCCCGCATGGCGAACATGGAACCGCGTTTTAGGACTTGTAACTTAACACCCATTTCAAACATATCTGCAGCAGGTGCCATCGTCACGTCAGCCATTTCAATCGTTGTGAGTAGTTTGCGAGTATGTTCAGAAGCTCCTGCTTCTACACAAGATTGATTCACTGAACCCAGCACAATATAAGCTGCGCCCATGTTAAAAGCGGCTAGGGCTGACTCAGGAGTACCTATACCACCACCAGCACCAACTCTGAGAGTCTGGGCATAGTTCTGCTTAGCTTGGATTTCATCTCTTAAGGTGATAATAGAAGGTAGCAGTGTCAAAAATGGACGGTTATCAGTATGCCCGCCCGAATCGGCTTCAGCAGTAATATCATCGGCCATGGGTACTGTCTTAGATAACTCAACTTGTTCCTCGGTAATTTTATCTTGGGCTAAAAGCTTGTTGATGAGTTTAGTCGGAGCAGGTTCCATAAAACGACGTGCTACTTCAGTTCGAGAAATCTTTGCGATAACCTTATGGCCAATGTTAGTTGTGCCATCAGCATTTCTGGTTAATCCTGCAAGTCGATACCAGACGATATGTTCTGTGAGTGCCAAGTAGGCGGAAGCTTCAACTGTCTTAACACCGAGCTTTAAAAATCGTTCAACGGCACCTCTCTCCAAAGCTTCTTCAGCTGGAGCGTGAATTAAGYTCACAGCATAAGGACCATCGGGAAGCTCAGCCTGAATACGTTTGATAGCATCCTCCACTGCGTCAGGTACAAGTCCTGCGGCGCCGAAAGAACACAACATACCCGCTTTACCTAAGGCTATGACTAGCTCCACAGAAGCAATACCATTGGCCATGGCTCCACCATGATAGGCATACTTTACGCCATGTTGTTTTTTATATTCATCATCACCTAAATCCTCTGGCGTTATGGATTGAGCAAAGGCTAAAACTTTTTCAGATCCACTGGTAGAAAGCTTATTACAAACACCTAGACTATTTGTATTTGCCACATAAACAGGTTGTTCTAGATCCATCAAGGCATTTTTAATGGATACATCATCAGTTAGTAAGCAGTTTTCATCTACCTGCCATGACCAATTGATGGCTTTTTTGTTATTGAAATTTATGCTCGACATCTTCTTTCCTTTTCTTTCAGTTTTTTTCGTTTAAGCTTCTACAATACTCAGAACGATATCTTTTATATGATAAATTCTTAAGCCGTCTTTCGATAAGTTGGCATTACCGATAATTCTAACTTCACCCTTTTCCTTGATGATTTCAGTGACATGAACATCCAAGGACATCTGCTTATTGATAGGTGTAATCTGTCCACGGTACTTCCAGATAACCTCTGTTGCAGGTGCGATAAATCGTGGGTTGGTAAAATCCTTACCCAGATCATTTTTAACTGCGTAGGTTTGAAGTAACTCGATAATGGCTTCTACTCCAAGTGAACCAGGCATAACGGGATCTTGATGAAAATGGTAACGGAAGAACCAGTCGGTGGGATCAATAGCTCTCTCGCCGTAAATATAGGCAACACCAGCTTCACCACCACCTTCAACGATGGAGACGGTATCAATAAAGTTCATTTGGCCGCCTGCAAGGCGATAATGGGGTTTGCCCTCAGGCGCTTTAAATAAAGCCAAGTCTTTATTGGTTAAATCAAATACTTCGATATCTTTTTCAGGTGTCTTATTATCAACAAACCAGGCATAGGTGGTTTTACCGTTATCGATACCTAATTGGTTAGTCAGTGACTCGCCACTGAAGTATCCGAATACTGCCTTACCTGTGTAAAAAACTTCTCCATCAACGGATAAATCAAAGGTGAAGCTTTGGATAATGGCACCACCGGCAATACTGGTACTAAGTAGTGCTGATTTATTAACAATGGTTTTTCCACGTAAATCTATTTGTTTTAATAGCTTGCCTGTTCCATCAAGGTTTCTGAAGAAGAGATCTTTTTCAGGGTATTTTAAGGTTGTACCCATATAGCCTGAAATAAAGCCATTGGGTTGCAGGGCTATTTCCATAATTAAGGAATAGGGCATCCAAGACTGGTGACTATTTTTTGTGAAGTACCAAGCGTCTTCTGGAACATAATATTCAGCAATACAACTTGATGGATTTTTCAGATCAAGTCGTGTGCCTTTGACTTCAACGACTTGAGTTACCACTTGTAGTTCACCACAAGGTGTACGAGGTGGAATGCGTCCTGCATAGACATCAAAATCTGCACCGAAACAATTAGATATGTTGCCCGTTGCAAATTCGAACATATGCCAAGGCGTAAAAGGAGCTGTGTTTGGCGTTCTATTAGCTCCTGCAACATCCGGTGCTTCGAAATGTTTAATGGGTGTAACGCCTTTGATGATTGGTGCCTTGAAGTCTGACTCAACGCGCATTAAAGGACGAGTTGGATTAGCAAAAGGGTATTTACCCGTTTCATCCAAGGTTTCTACAGTTGTAACTGCTGCTGGTTTTGGTATTGCTGCGGATGTTACAAGGCTGTCCATAACATAGCTTGGTAATTGCACAGGATAAGGTGAGTTTTCAGTTTGCTCATCAATCATGATGCAAAGGTTTTTGAAATCAACAACCACTTTACCATCGAGAATAATATCGATGTTAGCTTTTAAGAAAGGCTGGGGTAGCATGCCCATTTCAGTCACTTCCATGCGGTAAGTTAAGGTGTTTGTTTGAGGTATAACCTGACCGCGACATCTTACTGTTTGAGACTCGTCTTTCATTGGTTGGAAGCGGGCATTATTTACATTGCCATTCATGCCAAGCCATAACATGAAGAACATGGCCATTTGCCCACAACCTTCTGACATGAGCGACCCTGCCATCACCTCATCACCTTTAAAGTGACAAGGGAAGTACCAGTGATCAGGCGCGAGATCTTTTTGACCTTCAAGTAGTCCTAGACCCCAATGTCCACCCTGGGGATCAATCTTGGTAATACGCTCTATCATCAAGAACTTTTCTGATGAGAATTTTAGCGATGGGTTACGGCCACCTTGATTGTACTTAGCTCCAAAGCACCCCGTTATGTCACCTTGAACCAACTTCAACATATCCTCATAGCAATATTCTGTACGAGTGTTTTCAATCAGCGGCTTGAAATAAGTTTTCTTTGCTTCAGCCAATTGAACTTTATCAGCATCATTATGAATAACACCTTTGCCATCAGCTAATTCTTCATCGGTAAAAAATCCTGCACAACCGTTACGCATCTCAAGCACTACCTTGCCGTTTACATAACAATCGTAGTGGAAGAAGAATAACAGTTGCTCGCCATTTCTAGCGTAGGAGTCGATATAGATTTCATAGCGTAGGGTTTCACCACCAAAAGCCATGTCTTCCTTGAAGGTTAGTTCGCAATCGAGTAGTCGATAAATTCGCTCGCTCTTGGCTTGAAAATCAATGCCAATATAGGAAATCAACATCAAGTCACATTGACCTGATTCGACCGCCACTGACCAGGGTATTTGTCCATCGATTAAAAAGGGAGCGTCGGTGGGAATATCATATTCCGTAGCCATATAAGATTTTTTGTATTCATTGATCTTGGCATCTAGATCCGTCACTCTGGTGACTAATAAATAATCGGTAGTCGGTAGTCTTACGCGTCGAGCGTAGTTATCGATAATGGCATATTCTTCACCAAATACTTTCGATATATCACCCTCTGCAAATTCTACTAAATCAGCTTGATTGTAGATAATGTTAGTTGGTTGGTTATATCGCTCAACTAAATGTAAAGCAGGATAATTATGCTTAACAGTAGGCCGACTAGTCTCTTCAACAAGGTTCAACTCTGGTGCTGTTGATTGCTGTGTTGAGTGTTGTATTGAATGTTGTATTGAGTGTTGTAGAGGCAGCCCAGCACCTAGATTAGCTTGCATACTAATCATTTGCGATATCTGCTGTTGGGCAACCTGCCGTGATTTTAAGAAGGCTTGATGAGTTGCTGATTGTTGATAAATTTCTTTACTGACTGAATTCTTCACGGTATTTCCTACTGGGTTTCGAGTGAGAGCAACGGGTTTGAGTTGTGTTTCAACTTGAGATGAATTTGTTTCTATTGTGACTGCTGTCTTAGGGAATAAGTTGCTTAGATCAATAGGTCTGCTCACATCATTTAAAGTCTTACCAATAGCCTGTTGTTTAATTTGAGCAAAGCCAGCGAGCGCCGCTGCGCCATCAACAATGGTTGATAAGATTGATGGGCCGCCTAGGGTGATTTTTTTAATTAACTCAGGACGCTTTTTAATATTAACTTGTACTGGAGCAGTCTGATGTTTGATTTTGGTTGAAGATAGAATTAAATGACAGGCATTGTTATCTTTTCCTAATCCGCTTACGGCTAGGTGGGTATTGGGCTTATCATCTAGATAAAGCGCAGTCTTAATAAGACTCGCTATTCCTGAGGCATTAAAGGTATGCCCAATGTTGGATTTAACAGAGCTGATCTTCTTGGTTGGATAAAGTTTAGCTAATGCAATTTTTTCTGCATTATTTTCGGCAGCAAATCCACTGGCGTGGGCTTCAACCTGTTGAATATCAGCAGTGGAGAGTTTTGCAAGACTTAGTGCTTTTTGAGCAGCTAGCTCAATGCTCTTGGCATCACTTCCTTGAACAAAACTAATACTATCAATTTTTGCATAGACTCTTTCTACAGCAACATGGGATTGCGGTTTGACGACTATGGCAGCAGCTCCTTCGCCAACTAGCCATTGGTTTCTTTCTAAGACATTTCTTTCTAGGACATCGGCCGATTGGGACATATCTGATGGCTCTGCATTTAAGGAAACGGCTCCAAAATGCTGTCTTAGTGTTATATTTTCTATGGAACCTGCCAGATCAACACTGGCAATAATCACAGCTTCCACATCGGAGGTTCTAAATAGATTATCCGCTAGTTCTACACAGCGATAGACAGAGTTTTCTTCAGCAGAGACGGTGATGGCTGGTCCGGAGAAATCCCAAAGGGCGGATATTCTTGAAGCCATGATGTTACCAATAAAACTGGTGTACTGATTGAGCTGGGCCGCTGAGGCCACTCCGTCTTTGGCAATCGCCGTAAGTTGCTTTTGCTGCTCAAGCGTTAAGCTAATACCTTGTTGATTTAAACTCTCTTCTATCTGAGTAGTGAGATTGACTCGACCACGGTATTGGTGTAATTCTAATTCAATGCCCATGGCTACCAGTACGGCTACATTAGTACCTTCGACTAGACCTGCATCCTTGGCAGCTTTATCGGCTACACTCATCATCATCAGTTGCTGTGGGATTAAACAGTCTTGTTTATTCGGCGGCACTTTAAAACGTAAAAAATCAATATCAAATTCCTCAATATAACCACCCTTTGGTGCTTTTGATAATTGTAAAGCATTCATAACACTGCTATCGGTTTCCATGCCTTTCCAGCGCTCAACTGGCAGTTCACGGAAGGTATTTTGATTGTTATCAAGCAAGGCTTTAAATTCACTTAAGTTCTTCGCTCTACCAAAGTGAGCATCCATACCTATGATGGCGAGTGGCTCTGATTGTTTGGCTTGGACAAAGCTTGATTGTAAAATTTTTGTGGGCTCTTGTAACACCATATGGGCGTTACTACCACCAAATCCAAATACACTGACTCCTGCTGTTTTTGCTCTGCCTTTGGTATCAGGCCATGGCACTGTTTCCGTTGGCATTTGTTCAGCAGAAAAATATCCTGAGGGTGAACTCATAGCTTGATTAAGATTGATGGTTGCTGGAATTTTTTCGTGGTTTAAGGACAAAATCGCTTTAGTCATACCCGGCATACCAGCTGCTGTGAGTAGGTGGCCTAAGTTAGATTTAACCGAACCAAGTAGGGGTTTATTACCATACTCTTTAAAAAAGCTTTCCATGGAGGTTAGTTCAACCTTGTCACCTTTTGGTGTACCCGTAGCGTGACATTCCACATAATCCACATTAGCAGGATCAACATCGGCATCTTCATAGGCTCTTTGATAAGCCAGTACTTGGCCTTTGGTATTGGGGCTTAATACAAACTCACCCTTACCGTCGTTGGTCAGGGCGCCGCCCTTAATGATTGCGTGAATAGTATCGCCATCACGCACTGCTTCACTGTGCAGCTTTAACACCATCATGCCAGCGCCTTCACCGGCAAATAGACCTTGTGATGTTATATCAAAAGGCGCGTGAATATTGTTGCCTGGAAAAGCTTGGAATATAGAAAACCCCATATTGACAAACATAGGATCAGAGCCTGATACGGCTCCAGCTAACATCATTTTTGACTTGCCAGTATGCAAGTAATCACAAGCGAGCTTCACTGCATAACAGGATGAAGCACAGGCGGCGTCTAGGGAGAAATTAGTGCCTCCGAGCTTTGCTGCCTTTGCTACTAGTGCTGATGGATATCCAGCAATCAGTCCATTATCAGGATGTACTGATTTGTGTTCTGTAAAATGGCTTAGCTGAAAGTCATTGTTTAACAATTGCTTTAAACTGTTATCCACCACCTTATTGTAGATGGGCATAAACAGATGATTAGACGACTTGGTTGGGAAGGATAAGTTTCCTAAAATGACACCACAGTCTTTAAGGGCATCACTATTCCAATAGCCTGCGTCTTTTAGCGCATCTCTGGTAACGGTGAGTGACCACTGGCTAAGATCGTCCATCTGCTCTAAATAAGTGCTCTCAAGGGCAAAGTCAGATGAATCAAACTGTACATCACGGATATAACCACCATGAATACAATAAAATTTATCGTCTTCGCCTTTCTTACCATAGTATTTATTGGGATCAACACCCATTTGCTCTGCTGTGGCTTTTGAGCGACAGTCTTCTTTACTGAGCATTTTTTGCCAAAATTCTTCCGGAGCACTTGAACCCGGGAATAAATTTGCGATGCCTACTACGGCTATGTCTTCCATACTTTTTGTCATGGTTATGATTTCTACTCTGTTTTAGAGACTACTATTGAGCCGTTAAATACTGTTTCTAAGTCTGCTTCTACACCGTGGCTTATGAGTTTTGCTAGGGCGCGGATGTAGGTTAATTCATCACTTGTGCCCTTGGCATTTACGGGTACCGATACATGGGGTTTGGGTTGGTCGTGCTTTAATATTTTGTCTGTCCAACTACATAATGATCTTCCCGGCCCCATTTCTACGAAGACTCTGGCGCCCTTGTCATGGAGGCTATTGACTAGTCTTGGGAAGTCCACTTGGTCACAGAGGCATTTAGCAATGCTGTTTGCTATGGCCTTCGAGCGATGAGGAATGGGCAAATAGCAGGAGCTTGAGAACATTTTAGTTTTTATTCTCTCTGTTACCTCCATGGTAAACAGACTTTCCATGGAGGCGTAATCTGCATGGGCAGGAGAGCTGTGGATAGCGTTTGGCATATCCATGGCCATACTTCTTACACCGAGATTTTTTATTACTCTCTCACAGGCTTCTGGATAACCGCCGATCAATAAGTTATCGGGCGTATTGATGATGGTACAGTAAACGCGATCTTCATCTTTGGCCGCTTCAGTCACTTGCTCTAGTGTTGCTCTTATGCTGTAGGTTTCCCAAATTTTTTCGGTTTGCCGCTCATCAGGTAGCTCATCATACTGCTCATCTAAAGAGCTATCTAACTGCATATCCCAAAGGGTTCTTAAGGTTGTTAGATCACCTGAAAGCCTGTTATTAAAGGTTTCAGATTTGGCAAGTCTTGCGCTCATTTGTCCGGGGTTTTCCCAACAGCCTAGGGCGGCGTACATGCTCACCTCACCCATGCTGTATCCAGCTGAGTAGTCAGCGTAGATATTAAAGACTTCTTCAAATATTTTGGTGAACACACAGGCAAAGGCAACTCCGCATTCAGCTATGTGGGCAAGACTGTTTCTTAAGTCACTGTCTAATTGCTTTAATTGTTTGAAGTCTAGCGCTGAAATACTTCTTGGATTAAGCATTGTATCTTTTAAGGTGGCACCAATATCATCCGCAAGCCCTGCTACGGGTTGGTAGATTTTTGGGAAGAGATGAAACAGATCACGACCGAGTCCCACATAGGTTGCTCCTATGCCAGGGTAGAAAAAAGCAACGTTCTTCTGTGAGGAATTTTGAGCATCATTTCCTGCAGAAACGGTTGCACTAACAGGTATAGCTGTAAAGAAACTTCCCTTAGGTGTTTTCCATTCTTTCTGTTCATTAAGCGTTTTAATAACACCCACCTTTGCGAGGGTTATTTCTTTGATCAGATCTTCAGGGTTTTCGGCGATTAAACTAACTCGATAGGCAGAGTTTTTATTTGTTTTAAAAGTCTCATAATAGTCATGAGCGATTGAACTGACACTTATTGAAGTGTCACCTTTGATAATTTTTTGAGTGACTTCTATAAGCACATCAAGCTTAGTTTGTAATTCTTGCTGATCATTAAACGGCAGTAAAATTAATGACAGATTACTACAGGCCATATAGCCGTTACTGCGTACATCCTGTGAAATATTTTCTGACTGATTTTCCTGTAAAACCACATGGCAATAACTGTCATCAGACAGGCAACTGAAGGCAGCTGTATGCACATCACCATTTGAGTTTGGATACCAAGGACGTGCCTCAGTTGGAAAATAAAATACCGATGAGTGCCAGTTATCTAACGTATCTTGTGAAGGACTATTCCAATCATTTAAACCGGGGATATATTGCTGCTGAAGCGAGATAATCGTTTTGACTAAGCCAGCCACTTCGGAAAAACCATAACCTTCTCCTGTGACACTTCTAGAACAGCTAATTGCCGTGTGAAGTTTCAGTGAATCTTCAGAAGAATAGGCATCAAGTATTGCATCTAGTTCAGTTGAGCTAGCCAAGGGATCAGCTAATGCAGATACTTCTAGCAGAGTAATTTTATCAGCAGAAAGTTTTGCTTGTTCTAATGAACGTGAAACTATACTTAGAATGTCAGAGCTAGTTATTTGCTTATTAGCAAACTCACAACCCTCAAAGGATTTAATCCAACTATAGACATAACCAGACTGCTCTTTAACCTGTTGCGCTGATGAAATTAATACCCCAGCCAGCCCTTCAATCTCTTGGTACTTTTCAAAGCTTTGGTCATAGGAAATAGTTGCTTGTGCTGAGCTATCATCAGTTGGCTCAGTCAGAAGGTTTACGCCCAAAATTGCTACGGTATTAGTTTGTTGATCATCTATGATCTTTGTAGCAGTGATCTTTAATGCAATTATTTTTGATGCAAGAATAAGCGCACTAGAAAGATTAGTAACCACTTCTAGAGAAGAATAATTTTCCTTAAAAGTCGTATCAAGTTTACTAGCCTGTTGGCTAATGATGATAACGTTAAGCTGTTTAGTTTCAAGTTGATTTGCCTTAGCCAAGCGTTCAAGTGAAGCTGCACAAAGCCCCGTTATATCCTGTTGTTTTGATAAACGACTAGGGGCAGTTGGCTTACCTTGGTAAAAGGCACGCTCAACACGATCAATGTTGAGCTCAGCGCCAAACAGAGCATCAATACCAATAACTGCTAATTCATTGAGTGTCGCTTGTTCATTCATGTGAGCAGTTACAGTCCTGATATCTTTTCTTGTAGACTGGCAGAGCGAGGCTTAAATAAATCATTTAAATTTTCACTCACAGTTACTTCTGCTGACTTTATTTCAGCAAGTAGTTTCTTGTCTTCACTTATCAATGAAATATCTGCAATTAATTTTGTAGAAGCCTGTTCAACAACTTTAAGTTGAAGATAAAACATTTCATTAGGTTTAACTTGTTGATAGCTGGTCCAACTCTTGGTTGAAGAGGGCAGTGAACCCATGGATAATTGCTTTCTTACCCATACAAGCATCGCTTGATAAACCAAATCATTGGCAAATATATTATGCCTGTGAAGTGGGAAGTCACCCTGTTTATTCATGGCAACTTCAGGTACCTGACAGCTGAGTAATAAACCCTTTACATCACAGGTAATTATTTCTTGGATACCTTGCAAACTTTCTCCATGGAATAAAGTCCCATTGGTATAAAGCTGGCGGGCCTCATCAGCTGCTTTGCCATTTATGCTTTTAGTATTTGCTAATTTAACATCTGCTAATGGCAGATTTTTAGAAGTGGGTTTTAACAACAACTCACTGCCATAATGAAACACTGGCTTGCCCTTAGCATTTAAGCTTGATATTTTTGAATCAAGTTTTAAATAAGGACTACTATCACTTACCTTTTGTTCAACAACCTTCACATCTATCTGATAATCAGTCGCTTCAGCTCCATCAAAAACCACCCCCTTAAAAAGCTTGTAGTTTTCAAGTCCATGGAATTGATAACCACTGAAAATTGATTCAGCAGCATCCGCCATCCAAGCAATAGCACAGACAGTGGGAAGCACAGCATTATCACCAATCATATGATCGGAAAGAAAGTCGTTATCAGCCGCTTGTAACGTTTTAATCAAACGACTTTTTGTAACTTTTTTTCGGGGGAGCCCTCATCTGCTGACTGCTTACTCGATAAATCATTTCCTACCAATATCTGAGGGCAGCGATTACCGTCAGCTGCAAGTTCGTTTAGTAATAGATCAGCGCCTGCATCCAGAGGAATAATATAAACACCGCGTTCGTTAAACATGCGCTTTAATTCCGCTGTCACCATGCCGCCATCCCAAGGACCCCAGTTGAAACTGAGTACTTGCGCTTTAGGGTGCAAGGCTTTAAATCGGAAGGCTGTCTTGTTAAGAATTTCATTGGCGATGGAGTAATCAGACTGGCCAGGATTACCATAAAATCCAGCTGCTGAAGAAAACAGCACTAAATGCTTGATGTTGTCTTCTTCCGTACAGGCAAGAAGTGATACTAAACCATCAATTTTAGTGCGATAGACCGCATTGAATTCTTCAAGGGTTTTTTGCTCAATAAACTTATCAGCTAGAACCCCAGCTCCGTGAATAATACCAGTCACATCTCCAAACTTTGCAATGGCAGATTGCGTTGCCGTCTGCACAGCTTTGCTGTCGGTAACATCAGCAGAAACATATTCAACCTGGCCGCCAACTACTGTGATGGCCTCAAGGGTTTGAGTAATTTCACGATTTGCTATAATGGGTTTAATTGCTTGGGATATTTTAGCTGGAGTTGGTTTATCACCGGCATCAAGCATGGATTGCATAGCGGCTTTTTTCAATTCAGCCTGTTCAGTAATTCCATTTGCCCAACTAGGTTCAGACTTTTCATAAGCTGAACGGCCGAGTAAAATAAACTTAGATTGATACTGCTTTGCCAAACGGATTACACAGTGAGCTGTAACGCCTTTTGCACCACCGCTAACTAGGAATACTGAATTGTTATCAATGCTATTGCCTGCTGTTAAAGCGTAGCTGTCAGTGACCTCACCAATGAGTGTTAGTCGACCCTTGCTACCATGGGCAACCTCAACCAGATCAGTATCAACATCAAGAAATTCATTAGCAACTAGGTTTGCTACCTTATCAATTCCAAACTTGTGAGACACATCCACAGAGCGACAGAATACTTCGGGCCACTCATGGGAGAGTGTTTTAACCAGACCGTTTAAGCCACCTTGTACTAAATCAGTATTTAGCTCATCTGATTCAACACCAAGACTGCCTTGACGTGTCACAACCATAAAGCTTGATCGAATAGAACTTGAGCTTTTACTAACATGACAATGCTTGGCTAAGAGGAAAGCTAACATCAAACCTTGTTTTGAATTATCAGGATATTCAACACCTTTAATGGTGGTTTTAGGCTGCATATAAATCACAGCTGATAAGTCGTCAGCTTCAGTGATGATAGATTGAATTGCTTCATCGTCAACTGAGTTCAGTTCAACAAGCTTCACTGGTTTAGGGAATGCCTTTTTAGAAGCAACCCAGCTTGGTCTAATTGCGGTAACTTTATATCCTTGTTTTACAAAGTTAGCAGCAAGTTTTTGACTGCTACCAGTGCCATCATCAACCAGTATTAACTTCTCACCCTTTGCGGCCTGCTCAATTTTATTAACCGAAGCAAGACGTTTAATGGCTACAATTGCACTTGGCGCAGGTTGCATTGAGCTACCAGTCGTCTCAACGGTTTGATCTGTTGAAGCAACAGTTGAAGTTGTATCTGTAGTTGTAGCTGCGCTTGACGATGCGTTTGTAGATGTAGCACTAAATATATTAACGATTTCACCCAGAGTTCGCATTTCAGCTAAGGTTTCAGGCTCAACTTCAGGCAGGCCTTCCATAGAATCTTGAACCGCGCCGAGGATTTCAACTCGCTTGATGGAGTCAATTCCAAGATCCGCTTCCATATCCATATCAAGCTCTAACATTTCTGCGGGATAACCYGTCTTCTCAGCGACCACAGTCATTAGATTCTTAGTGAATAGTTCAGGACTAACAGTGTTATCAGAACTTACAGTTTCTACTGGAGGCGCTACTTCTGAACTACCGGCTTCACCTTGAGGTGCTTTCGATTTCATATAAGTAACGATTTCACCGAGGGTTCTTAGTTCAGCTAAATCTTCAGGATTAAGTTCGGGTAGCTCAGGAATTAGCTCCTGTACACCACCAAGGATTTCAACGCGCTTAATGGAATCAATACCGAGATCGGCTTCCATATCCATTTCAAGTTCCAGCATTTCAGCAGGATAACCTGTCTTGTCAGCGACAACTTCCATCATGGTGTTTTGGATCATATCTAAATCAATCGCTGGAGCTGATGAGGTTTCCACAACGGATAATTCAGGCGTTGGGATCTCAGCTATGGCAGCTGCTTTAGATTTCATATAATCAACGATTTCGCCGAGGGTTCTTAGTTCAGCTAAATCTTCAGGATTAAGTTCGGGTAGATCAGGGATTAGCTCCTGAACGGCGCCGAGAATTTCAACCCGCTTAATGGAGTCGATACCGAGGTCGGCTTCCATGTCCATTTCAAGTTCTAGCATTTCAGCTGGATAGCCTGTCTTATCAGCCACCACATCCATCATGATGGATTGAATCTTATCTAAATCGATAGTGCTAGTTGTAACCACGGCGAGAACTGGTGCCGAGGGTGTGGATTTTGAGGCTGAAGCAAGGTCGGAAGCCTTCGACTTCATATAGTCAACGATTTCACCGAGGGTTCTTAGTTCAGCTAAATCTTCAGGGTTAAGTTCGGGTAGATCAGGGATTAATTCCTGAACGGCGCCGAGAATTTCAACCCGCTTAATGGAGTCGATACCGAGATCCGCTTCCATGTCCATTTCAAGTTCTAGCATTTCAGCAGGATAGCCTGTTTTATCGGCCACTACGTCCATCATAATGGTTTGAATTTTTGACAAATCAATACCAGCGGTTGGCGCAGCAGTTTTTGTATCAGTGGCTGGTGTAGGAGCCGCTTGCGTTAAAGGTGTAGCGATTACAGGTTGACTGATCGCAGCTGGAGCAGTTACGGGTGTCGGAGCTGCAACTGTTGTTGTAGGCAGAGTTGTTGTAGGCAGAACTACGGGAGTTGTCTCAACTACATTACCTAACATACTAGACATATTGCCTGTTTGACTGGTTAGATACTGTTCGTGGACTTTTAAAGTCTCTGACTGGAACTGATGATACATACCCAGTGTACGTTCAATACTTTGCGGTAGCTCAGCTGCACTCGCTTGGTTTGTCAATACAGAATCAACGGTTTTAGCGTAGTCTTTAGGACCTTCCATATATTGTTGATGCACATCCAGTAACTGCTGTTGATGCTCAACAAATTGATTCACGCTACGTTCAATTGAAGTCATGGTATTAGCATTTGAATTAGCACTGTTGTTAGTACTGTTGTTAGTACTAGGGTTAGCAACTTGTACCGCTGAAGGGTCAGTGACATAAACTATTTTCTCTACTATCTTCTCAACTATTTTTTCAACAACAACTGGCTCAGCAGCAGGTGCGCTAGCCTTAGCTTGTTTTACAGTCCAGCCATCAGTTAAGGCATCAGAAAAGCCTTTTCTAGTTTTAGGGCTAACATAAGAAGCAGCTGAAAGTTTCATCATCATGGGTGATGCTTTTGGTGCTTCAGTGGGTCGTTTGATTGCCGAGTGATTATCAATGTCGTTTAAGCTAATACCAAGAACCGCCATTTGCAGAGCAGCTTGACGCATTTGCAGATCAGCAGATTTTTTTGGATTAGCATTCACAGCTATAGCTGTAACATCATCCTTATCACCGAGGATATTTTCTACGAGCTTAGTCAGTACATTCTTAGGACCAAACTCAATAAAGAAACGCCCGCCTGTTGCATAGATGTTATCGATCTCATCTTTGAAATAAACAGATTCTAAAATATGATTTTTCAAACTCTTCTTAATCTCAGCTGCTTTATTAGAGTGAGCCTTACCAGTAGCATTTGAAAATACAGGAATAGACGGGGCATTGAATTTAGCGGAATCAATAGCCTGAGAAAAAGGCTTTTGAGCATGACCAACAAGTGGCGTATGGAAAGCAGCAGAAACAGGAAGTTGTACTACTTTAAAGCCATTAGTTTTAAGTTGATCAAAAGCTTCCATTACTTTCACAGTGGATCCGGCTACAACAACTTGATTATTTGAGTTGTAATTCGCGATTGAAATATTTTTAATATTTTCGATTTCGGTGGCGATCTTATCGGCATCACCAATAACCGCTATCATGGTACCCGGATCGGCTTTAGTATCGGCTTTAGTATCAGTCTGAGCTTTCATGGCTTGACCACGGCTCATGGCTAACATTCTGTAATCAGCATCGCTTAGAACATCAGCTGCCCATAGAGCGGTTAGTTCACCAAAGCTATGTCCTGCTGTAAAGTCAGCTTTAAAACCAGCGTCTTGAAACGCCTTATATAAACTCATGCTCAAGGTACCAATGGCAGGTTGAGCGTGTTGAGTTAAACGTAACTGCTCATCTTGAGCTTTCTTTGCTTCTTTCGTAAACACCGGAATTGGATAGGTAATTGAAGAAAGGTGACCAAGTCCTGCAGCTGAAAATTGATTATCCATTTCAGCGGTTGTTTCCATGACAGATGGAAAGTTAGCAACAAGTTCAGAACCCATGTTCACGTACTGGGATCCTTGACCAGAGAAAAGTGCTACCACTTTTCCTTTTTGCTCTAAGCCCGTGTCACGATAATAAACTCCCGTGGGAACAGACCAATTAGCTTTACCAGCAAGCTTATCAAATTGCTTAAGTGCTGCGTCGATCATCTTGATCCCATCATCAGCGTTCTTGGCAATAAATCCACATCGGGCAAGGGCAGTTTCAGGCGTTGCCAAATTACACTGAGAAATCAAACTATTAAATATGAAAGGTTGATCATCAGCGCTAACCGATAATTTATTACGCCATGCATTTAGTTCACTAACAAGAGACTTTTCGTCTTTTGCTGTAACCAAGATTGACTGGGGAACATTATTAATTCGATATTGTCCCATTTGTTTTGGCTGATATTCTTCTAAAACCATATGGTAGTTAGTTCCTCCAAATCCAAATGAACTTACGCCAGCGCGACGAGGTACACCGTCTTCTCTAGGCATCCAAGGACGCGTCATGCTGTTTAAATAAAGCGGACTATTTTCAATATTTAAAGAGCTACCTGGTTGATCAATATTGATGGTTGGCGGTAATACTTTATGATGCAGGGCTAAGATGGTTTTGATCATACCAGCGGAACCTGCCGCTGATTTAGTATGGCCGATTTGTGATTTAACGGAACCAAGGGCTATGTGTTGAAGCTTGTCATTATCTTGTGTAAAGTGCATGGTTAATCCGCCAAATTCAGCGGCATCTCCTGCTAGAGTGCCTGTACCGTGGGCTTCGACTAGTCCACAAGTCTCAGGGGCAAAACCAGCATCTAAATAAGCGCGTTTCAGTGCTTTCGCTTGACCATCTGGGCGAGGAGCATAAATAGATTTAAAACGACCATCGGAAGAAGTACCAATACCCTTAAGTACGGCATAAACACGATCGCCATCACGCTCAGCATCTTCAAGACGTTTAAATGCCATCATGCCGATACCTTCACCCACCATCATGCCTTTAGAATCTTCATCAAAAGGACGAACATCATCATTGGTAGTAAAAGCAGGAGTCTTGGAGAAAGACATATACATGAAGGGTGAGTTATCACAACAAACACCACCTGAGATCATAACCTCAGAGCGATGTTCTAGTAGGTCTGAGACTGCAAGTTTAATAGCAGCAAGAGAGCCAGCACAGGCTGCGTCAACTACACAATTGGTGCCACCAAAATCAAAACGATTAGCTATTCGACCAGAAATAACATTACCTAACATGCCTGGGAATGAATTTTCTTCCCAAGGGATATAAGCTTTTTTGAACTTCTCTATGATCATGGCTGTATCTTCAGCATCAAGACCAGAGGCTTTTAATACCTTCTCTAAAATTGGCCCCTGCAGGCGAGAAGTAAGGGGAGAAATTTGCTTTTGTCCACCACCTACACCTAGTGTTATACCAATCTTGTCGCGATCATAACCACTACCATCACCAATGCCCGCATCGTTTAATACATCTCTTGCTACAACAAGCGATAATAGCTGAGCAATATCTGTTAGTTCTAGAATATTGGGTGGAAGACCAAACTCCATGGGGTCAAAATCTAATTCAGGAATAAAACCACCACGTTTACAATAGGTTTTATCGGCGGCTTTTTTATCATCAGAATAAAAGTCATCAATTGCCCAGCGATCGGCAGGGACATCAATAATTGAATCAACTGCTTCGAAGATATTGTCCCAATACTGGTCAAGGTTTTTAGCGTTAGCAAAAACCGATGCCATGCCAATGATGGCAATTGGAGTCTCTTGAAGACGCGAATTGAAAGTCTGCTCAGCTGTTTTAGTAGAGACAGTCTTGGTTGATTTTGTAGCTTTTTTGTTGGTCATTTACTTATTCCGTTTTAGATTTAATACTGTTTTCAACTTCGTCATTAGAGTCAGCATCACTTAATGAGTGATCAACCGCTTCATCTAAAAGTCGAAATCGACTTAGAAATTCGTTGTAGTTTCCCGCCAAAATTCGACGGATGTGGAAAGGAGCTTTAGTAAGTACATGTCGCATATAACGACTAGCAGCTTCTTTTTCATCGCCATCATAGATATCGACATAGACCCAACCTGAGTCAGGATCATTAGCTATTAATAGACGACGTTTACTCTGCTCCCCTTGAAATTCGGGTAATTTTGTAACTTTTACTTGCACCACTTCGCTTTCATCTATGCCACTGGTGCTATTAAGTACTTCTCTTATTGCTTCTGGTGACACATCAGACAGGAGAACTTTATGATCAGCGGTATCTTCGATAGCAACTTGAATGGATTGATCGGCGTCAGATGTTATACCTGAGTCTTGCATATCGGCGAGTCTTGATACGCCATGCCTTTTCAAGCATCGTTGAAGACCAGCCCTTGATGCATTGACATTAATAAAGTTTTGGCAAACCTCGAGAAGTTCGTCGAGGGAGAGTAGTAATCGTGTGCGTAGTTCAACAACCACATATTCCTGAGCAGGACTTAAGGTGGTATTAAGTTGTTTTGGCACGTGGGATTTATCATCCACTGAATCACGTTTACGCCACTTACGAACCGTTGACTCAGACACTTTTAATAGGCGTGCTAGAACGGCTGTGGGAAGATCCGATTCTCGAATAAATTCCCTCATTTCAGTTGTGGTAGTAGCGTTAGCGTGTTGTTTCATTCGGTCTTTATGTTTCTCAATGATTGCTTGGCCATTTACTTTTCTTTAATATACGCAATACCTAGACTGCATAGCAGCCTAAGGGTGTCGGAATATACACAAAAACATCACCCAATACAATCACCCGATACTAATATTTGTTAAAGAAATAAAAGTATTTTRRATTRRWTKAYRMKTKKWKKKKMTKTARMYGWWKWSWWGWSWAYWWTMWRMCTWWWTMASYMAKTRAAMWRTRYRRTKATMWWYAGATGTATTGGAGATGGATGACTTGGTAAGTATCCGTTTTGTTAACTAGTGCTAAGTATCGGGTGATTGTTATAAAATATCTAACGTTATCTATTAAAAAAGCCTTAATGTTTAGCCGATAATATTTAGTTGATAATGTTTAGTCGATAATGTTTAGTCGATAATGTTTAGTCGATAATGAAAATAAATTAGACAAGTCCATGTATTAAAGGGAATTGAGTGAATAATTTGTTCTACACAAAACCAAGTTTAAAAGCTGATCAATACCATCTTTGGTATACCAAGCCACAACTTTGTCATGATTTAGATCTACTACAGCGATATAAGAAACTACTAACTGCACAGGAAACTGAAAAGCAACAGCGGTATATCTTTGAAAAAGATCGTCACGATGCTCTTGTTACCAGAGCATTCATTCGGGATGTATTATCTCAATATATGCCTAAGTCGCCTGAGGATTGGAGATTTACTAAGGGTGAACAGGGCAAGCCTGAAATTCTTGAGCCTAGTTTACCCATTAGATTTAACATCAGCCATACAAAAGAGCTTATTGTCTGTGCTATAACGTTAGTGAATGACATTGGATGTGATGTGGAATACATCGAGCGAAACAGTGATGTGCTTGCCATAGCTGATCGATTTTTCTCAAAACTTGAAACCAAAGAGCTTGTAGGTTTACCTGAAAGCGAACAAAGAAGTCGTTTTTTTGATTACTGGACCTTAAAAGAATCTTATATAAAAGCTTGGGGTCAGGGGTTGTCTATCCCCTTGAGTGACTTTAGTTTTCTCATAGGCGAGTCTAACTCTGTAAAGCAAAATGAAAATATCAACTTATGTTTTTCAGCAAAGCGAGAAGATGATCCCAAAGCATGGAAAAGTTGGGTTTTCTACCCAAATCAGCAACATCGTGTGGCAGTTTCAATTCGCTCGGTGGCAACTCACATAAAAAGTGATGATTATAAGATACGTTATTTTGAAACTATCCCCCTGATTAATTATCAAGAGCGATGTGAGATTATCTTAGAGTAACCGTTATTTTCCAAGCTGTATTACCCAAGCTGTATTACCCAAACATGGCGATCATAAATTCATCAGGTAATGGATGAAGGCGTTTTTGTTTATCCATACAGACCATTTCAATATCACCAATTACTGCGGCTTTTGTAGCATTAGCTCGCCACACTTCCTGACGCCATAAGGTTTTATATTTTCCGTCTAGTTTCACCGTCGTTCTAATATCGATAATATCTGCAAATTCAACGCCTTCCTGAAATATCAAATTAGCTTTATAAACAGCGAAGCCTAAACCATGATCTTTCCAGAGACTTGCAAGTCTGTCGCTATCAATGACATGCTCACGAGCCCTTTCAAAGTACTTCAGAAAGTTTGGATGATAGACTACGCCCGAGTGGTCTGTATCTTCGTAATATATCTGCACCGGATGGTGATAAATCTTTGTCATTGAAAAGGTCTTTTAGAGTGAGTTTGAGTGAAGTCTAAACGCTTGGCTTAAAAACGTAAAGAATTGAAGCTTATCTAGTTGATAAAATCCACTATAAAAGCTTTGAATTCAATAACAATGTTGCCATATATGCTATAGTTCACGACATTATTGCCTGTTGCTTTTGTTTATAGACCCATTCCATTTTGAGGTTGATCGGGTATGTTTAGCAAGCAACGGCTTACTTTTTTACAAGACTGATTGAATTTTACGGGTTAAAGAATGCCTAAAAAGCGACTAGAGATACGAGATAAAACCATTTTTGATGGCTATATAATGAAAGCTGTTTTAAAAACAATTTTTAAAACTTGGTTTAAGTTAACGGGTTGGAAGCCTACAAAATCTGCTCCTGAAGGTGCAGGAATAACCATAGCTGCACCCCATACATCTAATTGGGATGTTGTCTATGCTTTTGGGTCAGCAATACTTCTTGATATAAAAATATATTTCTCCATTAAAGAGAGCTGGTGTCGAATTCCAATCATTGGTAGTTTGATCATGTGGTGTGGCGCAATACCAATAGACAGAAGTGCGGGTTCTCAAGGCCAGGTAAATAAAATAAAACGCTTTGTTGATCGCCATAAAAATGCACGCATCTTTTTTCTCTTCACGCCGGAAGGAACTCGCGGGAAGATAGATAAATGGAAGAGTGGTTTTTATCATATGGCAAAGAGTTGCCATCTGCCAATATTTCTTGCCAAGGTTGATTATCGAACCAAAGAGTCTGGTGTTTTTCATACCTATAAGTTAACTGGCGACAAGAAATCAGATATTCGGTCAATTCAAGAGGCCTATAGAAATGTTAGGGCAAAATTTCCAGCCATTCAATTTCCAAAATATACAGGCCCTGTACCAGAGTTATCTGATGCCGAAGCTTTAATCTTAAAAGCTTTTTATTCAGCCAAGGGAGTTGCTACTCAAATGGAAATTGCCGCCAAGACCAAGGCTCAGGTGTTATCAACTTCCATGCTTGACTTTCTTGTGGAAAAAGGGTTTTTAGAACGTCTTGAAGGCGTTAATGATGTTCCAACTTATCAGCTAACCTTTGCTGGTAAAGGACGATTACTGCATTTTTATCCCGCTTTAGCTTAGTCTAAACTTCTGATAGTGGGCTATTCTAGTTAAAGAAGTCTTAAGGAGTATGTTAATGGAAACTATTGCACAACTTATTGAGTCAAAAGGCGGTCAGGTTTGGTCTATTGGTCCCAATTCAAACGTCTATTCAGCAATTGAAAAAATGGCAGAGAAAAATACAGGTGCTTTGGCGGTTGTAACCGATGAAAAGCTTGTTGGGATTATCTCTGAAAGAGATTATACCCGCAAAGTAATCTTAGACGGTAAGTCATCGAATACAACACTTGTGAGTGAGATCATGACCAGTAATGTGATCACTGCAAGCTCCGGGCAAAAAATTAGTGAGTGCATGGCGATTATGGATGACAAGGGCTTTAGACATATGCCTGTTTTAGACGGTGAAAATCTTGTAGGTATGTTATCCCTGAGGGATTTAGTTAAGGTAATCCTGCAAAATAATGAAATTTTAATCAAGGATCTTGAAAGTTACATCAATGCTTAATGAGACCTTATCAAGAACAACAATTACCTTCTTGAATTGGAGGGCAAGGAACATCTGCGTATGAGCAATAAACGCAGCAATCCCCTGGTAAGGCTTTTAGTACAGTAGAGCATCCTTTGCAATCATAGAAAAACTGGCAAGCATCCGTGGGCATTGTTTCTGTTTCCACATGACCACATTGTGGGCAGGTGATGGTGGATTTCAATATACAGTCAGCCATTAATCTCAAACCTTACTATCGGTTGGGGTGTTGTCAAGTATGTGTTCTGCATATCCTGAACCAGCTTCAGAGTAAAAATCATAGGCCTCAGTGGCTCCAGCCTGCTTTAGAAGAGTGACCTCATCTGGATAACGTGCAATGGCAGTAATACGACCTTTAAAATTAATATCTTTCAATTGCTCTATGGCTTCAATATTAGTTTCTAGATTAGGCAAGGCTAACATCAGCACCTCAATACTATGGTTGCGGTCGACTTTTTCCCAAAAATCAGCATCACTAGGATCACCATAAATTACTTTGCGACTAGTCCCTTCTGATCGCTCGACTACTTGTGTATCAAAGTCAATTCCCACCACCGCATCGCCATAAATTGTATACATTTTGTCGTAGGCACCTCTACCTACTCTACCCATCCCAAAAATGGCAATAGTTTCATTGTCAATCTGAATCATTTTATCATCGGGTAATCGAGTTGCTGTCTGAAACTTTAACCAGAAAGGTTTTCGTCGATTGTATAGATGATTATCGACACCGTTTAAAATGGCCGCTAGGATAAACGAAATGGATACGGCTATTGCAAGAATAACTAACCATTCTCCCTGTAACCAACCATTTGCTACGCCAATGGCAGCGACTATCAAACCAAATTCACTATAATTACTTAGATTGATAGAAGCGAGCAATGAAGTTCTAGCTCGTAATTTAAAGCGAGTCATTAGAATAAAAAATAAAGATGACTTAATGAAAATAAAAGGAACTAAGAGTAACCCGATAATAAATAATTCTAGTGTTAGAGTGCCTGATATACCAATATTGAGAAAAAATCCAACTAGAAATAAGTCTTTGAAGCCTAGCATCGACTTGGCCATTTCTTTTGCTTTTACATGGGATGACATCAAGATCCCCATTGCTAAAGCGCCTAGATCATCTTTCACACCTCCCAATTCGAACATTTCAGCACCGCCTATGGCGAGCACGAGGGCGTAGAGGACAAGTAGTTCGCCGTGACCTATCTTGGATAATAGTTTATGGAAAAGTGGWCTAAGGGGTATTATCAAAAATAATAATAAAGCCCATAAACTTGGGACTTTGCCCATTGAAATCGCAAGGAAACCCACGGCAATTAAATCTTGCATTACTAGTATGCCAATCGATATTTGGCCATGAATAGAGTTTATTTCTCCCTTTGCCTCAAGAGACTTGACGACAAAAACGGTACTAGAAAAGCTCAGGGCGAAGGCAACCATCAGAGCAAGTTTTAAATCGAGGCCATTGAATACAGGCAGATTCAACTTACTCAAAGCAAATATACCAGCTCCAAAAAGTGTAATTACCAAGACCATATGTAAAATGGTAACGGACCAGACTTGAGGTTTAATGAGTAGCTTTAGATTTAACTTCAACCCAACAGAAAATAATAGAAGAGTAATGCCTAAATCAGCAAGTTTTTCCAGTGATTCGCCACCAACTACGCCAAAATAGTTGAGTACAAAGCCTGTTGCGAGAAAACCCACTAGAGGAGGCAAGTTGATTTGTTTAGCTAAAAACCCTAGAGCAAAAGCTAGAGAAAGCCAAGTGACATCAGTAAGAGCTATTGCGACCCATTCGAAACCCATATAATACTTATAGCACAGGTAAAGGTGAAATGCTTAATTCAACCCGTCGATTTAATGAACGACCTGCATCAGAATCATTTGATGCAATGGGAAATTTCTCTCCTGCACCTTGAGCTGTAATTCTAGTTGCTGAAACTTTCTGTCCCATTAAGTATTGAGCTACAGCATTGGCCCTTTGATAGGATAGAGTAATGTTTGATTCATCTGAACCAATGCTATCCGTATGTCCAACAATGTTAAGCGCTGTATCTGGGTAGTGGTTTAATACCAAGACAATTGAGTTGAGCACTTTGATAAAGGAAGCCTGTAAATTGGATTGTGCTGTATCAAAAGTAATTTTACTTGGCATGATCAGACGTATATTGTCACCTTCGCGCTTAACTTGAATTCCAGTACCCATGAGTTGTTTGCGTAACTCATTCTCCTGAGTATCCATATAAGCACCAACACTGGCACCAATTGCACCACAACCGAGAGCTGCATTACGGGCATGTTTACCTGAATCTCTTGAGCCAATTAGTGCACAAACAACCGCAGCACCAAGGCCATATTTGGTTGCTTWAMTSSYNTTGCYYKMWCCWGYAYMRSSAKCRAGKAMCNNACWMYYTGWYMRKMKYRTKKCSMTWRATKKTACMWNAKYAKWTTWWYTTMWWGKTMWTGWTNTKCWMSAAMNTGKAMRWAKRNAAKMATNTKAGNATCYWKYKTRRTATTAATAAGTTCATTAATAACGAGTATTATAATCGGTTAGTCACATAATTAATAAGTAAAATTTTATGAATTCCAAACAAACTCTACTTTTTGTGATCCTTGCTACATTATATACTGTATCAACACAGTTTTATGTCTATCCTTTGACTTGGTTAGTTAAACTTTTCCCAATAGTATTACTGATTGGAATCACCTATTTAAAATGCAAAATACTCTCTGAAAAGCTATTTTTAACAGGATTAGTATTTTAATTTTAAGCACTTATTATCTGGCACAAGTTTCTTTAGTAAAAGGTATGTTTGATAAGACTAAGATCTAGCAAAATAGGAACAACTACTTAATATGAATTACATTCTTCTGGCCATGCCGCTATTTGCAATCTTGATTTGCATTGAACTTGTTGTGGATGGTCATAGAAAAACGGGTTATTATCGTATTAATGATTCAATTAGCAGCTTGAATGCTGGCGTTCTTAGTCGAATAAGTGATGTGTTCCGTAAATTAATACCCCTTTCTATTTATGTTTATATTGAACAAAATTATGCTCTGCTAGATTTGCAACGAACTACTACTGTCTGGATTATCGCCTTTGTACTTTACGATCTCTGCTACTATGCTAAGCATCGCTATAGTCACGAGATTAATGTTCTTTGGGCTTCCCATGTGGTTCATCATTCAAGTGAGGAATATAACTTAACCACTGCCCTACGTCAGACAAGTGGTAATATCTTTAGTTGGATTTTCTATGTTCCCATGGCCTTACTTGGTTTTGAACCGGTTATTTTTATAGCTGTAGCATCCCTAAATCTCTTGTATCAATTTTGGGTTCATACTCGTCATATTCCTAAATTAGGCTTTTATGAGTGGATTTTTGTCACGCCATCTAATCATCGAGTTCACCATGCAACTAATCAAAGATACCTTGATAAGAACTACGGAGGTGTGTTCATTGTTTGGGATAGAATTTTTGGCAGCTTTACCRAAGAGTCAGAAGATGAACCTTGTATTTATGGCATTCGAAAGCCGTTAAAAAGTTGGAATCCCATTTGGACAAACTTACATTTTTACTCTCAGTTATTAAGAGATGCTTGGTATACCAAACTATGGCAGGATAAATTTACTATCTGGTTCAGACCAACCGGATGGCGACCTTTGGATATGGAGGAAAGGTTCCCCCTCGCAAAGTACCACCAAGACTCCTTCAAGAAGTATGATATTAAAATTCCGACCTTTAATAGCTACTATAGTTTGCTGCAACATGTATTTATTCTTGTGGGTGGCTTTTTATATTTTCAAAATGTTACGGAGTTTAATACCTTTCAACAACTAGTGGGAGGTTGCTTTATTATCTTAAGCTGTATCTCCGTGGGAATGATTTTAGAAGGTCGAAAATGGGCAATTGCTTTGGAATACATTCGCTATGGTGCTTTTATATTATTCGCTTATCAGCAAGTTATGACGGAACGACTTTTTATTGCTTCATTAGTTGTCGCGGCCATAAGTTTTGTTGCTGTTTATTTTGTAAAGCCAATAAATCATGAAGTGCTAACAGAACAATAGATTTCCTAATAATGGAGTAACTTGCAGTCAAATGAATCATTTTCAATCACAGGTAGTTCTATTACATGGCCTAGGTCGAACGCCAAGAAGTATGGCCAAGTTATCGAAATCTTTCGAACAACAAGGCTATAGCGTAATCAACCTTGGTTATAATAGCCTTCTAGATAACTACCAAAAAATCTTACGAACCCTAAATAAAAAAATTAATCATTGGCACGATCCGGAGAAAAAGATTCATTTTGTGGGCCACTCCTTTGGTGGTATTTTAATTCGGGGTCTACTTGCCGAGAATCCTGATTGGAATAAAGGCCGCTGTGTGATGATTGGAACGCCTAACAAAGGCACCAAAACAGCTTCTTTTCTGATCTCTCAATGGTGGTCAAAATATTTTGTACCCAAGGTAACTACCGATTTAGCTCCAGATAGTGAGTTGATGAGATCTTTGCCAGAGCCATCCATTGAAACTGGCATCATAGCAGGGGACGTAAACTACCATCTGCTCATACCAATTAGTTGGTACTACAAAAAAGCTACCGATGATGCTCCTGGTGATGGTGTGGTGGAATTAGTGAATACAAAAACAGATAACATGACCGACTTTATTATCATGCCATTACACCATTCATTCATGCCTTGGGATAAGGATCTGATGAAGCAAGTTGTTCATTTTATTGATAAAGGAAAATTTACTGACGAATATCAGCCAGTTGAAAAAATAGTTTAAATGATAACTATTAATAATAACTTGGCTATAAATACAATATCAATTGCTATGCTTATACTTTGATAAGTAGAACATCACCTTTAGCTCGTTGAAGTACACCATTTGCTGTTGAGCCTAATAGTGCTTGAAAGCCATTTTTTCCATGGCTTCCTATCACAATAAGGTCGATTCCAAGCTTCTCTTCTAGTTGACAAATAACTGGATAAGATTGTCCAAACTTAATATAGCGATTCTTACTAGGGATATTAAATTTTTCTGCTATGGCAGCCATTTTTGGTAAGGCCTCTTCTTCAAGCTGCTTTTGGTAATCTTTTGGTAAAATGGTATATTCAATTATATGCACAACAGATAGCTTGCAAGAATTTTGTTTAGCTAAGGAGGATGCTTTTGAGAGAATGGCTTCACTCTCAGGTGTATTGTCGATAGCACAAAGTATATTTTTATACATATAAACCTCTATAATGACTCTAGTAAATTGATGACTTAACTATAACAAAATAGCTGCTCACTTAGATAGACTTAGATCAATGATTTATTATGATTGGATAGAAAAATAAAATAATAATTGCAATACAAAGAAGCCCGTGTTATTTATATTTACACTGCTAAAACAAAAAAATTTGAATATAAAGACATGATGAACAATCTATTTATACAACTCATTATTAACATTATTCTGCTGGTGATTATTATTCATCAGGCTGAGGGTTGATTATAGATTAAAACAAATTAAAACCCTCACTCTGAAAAGACTGGGGGTTTTGCTTAAAAAACATAAACAAAACAAAAAAGCCCCCGTCCTGAAAAGCACGGGGGCTTTTTTGTGAAGTGTATTTCTACTGAATTATTCCATTGAGAGAAAAGAGTAAGAAAATGAACGGAGCTAAACTAGTTATACAATTACTTAGAGATAAGGGTGTGAGCCGAGTATTCGGTTATCCGGGTGGTGCTATTATGCCCATCTATGATGCTTTATTTGAGAGTGGTATTGAGCATGTGTTAAGTCGTCATGAACAGGGTTCTGGTTTTGCAGCCCTCGGCTATGCAAAAATTACTGGTAAGCCTGCTGTGTGCATTGCAACATCGGGCCCGGGAGCAACCAACCTCATTACTGCCCTTGGTGATGCTAACTTTGACTCGGTGCCCCTTGTTGTGATTACCGGTCAAGTATCAACCGAGGTGATGGGTACCGATGCTTTTCAAGAAATTGATATGCTCGGGCTATCCTTAGCAGTGACTAAGCACAGTTTTTTAGTAGAGAAAGTTGAGCAGCTGGAAGATATCATTAACCAAGCTTTTGAACTTGCATCATCAGGTCGACCAGGACCCGTATTAATCGATTTTCCAAAAAACGTTCAATTAGCTGCAATTGAAAAACAATCCTCAGAATCTGTTGTTAGTTCTGAGATTAGTAAAGCGAGCCCAAAAGATGTTAGTAATTGCGATAATGTCTCAGCAGCAATAAACCTATTACTTCACAGTAAAAAGCCCGTTTTTTATGTGGGAGGTGGCGCTTTAATTGCCGAAGCTCAGGATGAGCTAAATCAACTATTAGCATTGCTTCAAGTGCCTAGTGTTGCAACCTTAAAAGGTCTCGGAGCCATTAATTTGGAAAATGAGTTGTATCTGGGTATGTTAGGAATGCATGGTAATGCGGCTGCTAATTATACGGTTCAGGAATGTGATTGCTTAGTAGTAGTCGGAGCACGATTTGATGATCGTGTAACGGGAAAGCTCGATGGTTTTGCCACAAATGCCAAGGTAATCCATCTCGATATAGATCGGGCTGAAATTAACAAACTTAGAACTGCCGATGTTGCCTTATTAGGTGATCTTAAACCCTATCTTAAGGCAATAATAGAGGGGTTATCTGAGTTAAAGTCAGAGGCCTATGTTAAATGGTGCAAGCGAATTTTAGAGATGAAAAAACAACATGCTTGGCAATATGATAAGCCTGGGGAAAGTATTTTTGCTCCTCGACTTCTTAAGGACTTATCGACAAAATTAAAATCCCCCTCTATTGTTACTACAGACGTGGGACAGCATCAAATGTGGACAGCACAACATATGCGCTTCAGTGATAAGGCGAGGTTAATCACTAGTGGCGGATCAGGCACCATGGGCTTTGGATTACCCGTGGCCATTGGAGCCCAGTTTGCTGAGCCAGATTCAAGGGTAGTGGTGGTAAGTGGTGATGGCTCTTTTATGATGAATGTACAAGAGTTGGCGACAATTAAGCGCTATGCATTGCCAATAAAAATCATTCTTATTGATAATCAAAAACTGGGTATGGTTAGGCAGTGGCAACAATTGTTTTTTGAAAAACGCTATAGTGAAACTGATTTGAGTGATAATCCAGATTTCGTTACCTTGGCAAAAGCCTTTAACATTGAAGCCGAAACTATCAGCCAAAAAAATCAGGTGGAGGATGCTTTAAATCGAGCACTGGATAGTAAAGGTGCTTATTTATTGCATATCAAAATTGAGGATAAGGATAATGTTTGGCCTTTAGTCCCTCCAGGTGCTACGAATGAAGAGATGATGGAGAAAATTTATGATGCATACATTTAATCTTACTGCAACAAATCAACCTGCAGTGGTGGAGAGGCTACTTAGGGTTATCCGACACCGCGGATTTGCGTTACAATCTTTTGAACTCAAGGCAGTGGATCATGATTTACAAATAGATTTTACCGTGCAAAGCACTCGCGCAGTTAATTTATTATTTAATCAGTTAGAAAAGCTTTATGATGTTAAACAAATTAAGTTAACTTAAATTAAATTAAACAAATAACTTTGCATAAGGAATAATGATGCCGCAATTACGTTCAGACACTACCACCAAAGGTGATAAACAAGCGGGTGCTCGTGCATTATGGCGGGCGACCGGTATTAAAACCTCTGACTTTGGTAAACCCATCATAGCAGTATGTAATTCCTACTCACAATTTGTACCGGGCCATGTCCATCTACGTGAAGTGAGTGATATTGTAAAAAATGCCATAGAGGAAAGTGGTGGTATTGCACGGGAATGTAACACCATTGCAATCGATGATGGTATTGCCATGGGACATGCTGGGATGCTCTATAGTCTTCCCTCAAGGGAATTGATAGCAGACTCTATTGAATATGTGGTGAATGCCCACTGTGCCGATGCCATTGTTTGTATATCAAATTGTGACAAGATAACTCCCGGTATGATGATGGCGGCACTGCGCCTTAATGTTCCTGTGATCATGGTATCAGGTGGTCCTATGGAAGCGGGGAAAATTACTAAGCACGGGCAAATTATCAAGCTTGATTTGGTGGATGCCATGGTGGCAGGTGTTGATCCAAATATAAGTAAAGAAGATAAATTACTGATTGAAGAATCAGCCTGTCCAACCTGCGGCTCTTGCTCGGGTATGTTCACTGCAAATTCAATGAACTGTTTAGCAGAAGCACTCGGTTTAGCACTTCCTGGTAATGGCAGCATGTTGGCTACCAATCAAGGTAGAATTGCCTTATTTGTGCAGGCAGGACGACGTATTGTTGAGTTGTGTAATAAATATTATCAAGATGACGACGAGTCTGTGTTGCCACGAAATATTGCTACAAAAGATGCCTTTAACAATGCGATGAAACTTGATATAGCCATGGGCGGTTCAACCAATACGGTTTTGCATCTTCTAGCCGCAGCCCATGAAGCAGGCGTTGATTTTACCATGTCAGATATCGATAAACTTTCTAGGGAAATACCCCATCTTTGCCAGGTAGCTCCTTCAACTAACAAATATCATATGGAAGATGTGCACCGTGCAGGTGGCGTGATGGGAATTCTTGGTGAGTTGCAACGGGCAGGCCTGCTTAATGATAAGGGTAATCACATAGCGGGTGATTCATTGCTTGAAGTATTACAAAAATGGGATATCAAACAAACTTCTGATAAGGCGGTAAAAGAATTTTTCCGAGCAGGTCCTTCTGGTAAGAAAAATATTGATGCTTTTAGTCAAACAGCTAAATTTCCTTCAATTGATTCAGATCGGACTAATGGTTGCATTCGTAGTATAGAAAATGCTTTCAGCCTCGATGGTGGCATTGCTATCCTATTCGGTAATTTAGCGCCGAATGGTTGCATTGTAAAGACCGCAGGAGTGCCTGAGAATCTTAAAGCTTTTAATGGCGTAGCGAGAGTATTTGATTGCCAAGATTCTGCCACAGCTGCAATACTTGATGGCAGAATTAAGGCTGGTGATGCTGTGGTTATCCGTTACGAAGGACCAAAAGGTGGGCCAGGAATGCAAGAGATGCTTTATCCAACAAGTCATTTAAAATCCATCGGACTTGCAGAAAAATGTGCGCTAATTACCGATGGACGATTTTCCGGCGGCACCTCAGGTCTTTCAATTGGGCATGTTTCTCCAGAAGCTGCTTCCAAAGGCTTGATGGCTCTGGTTGAAGACGGTGACCCAATTAAAATCAACATAGCAGAGCGACTCATTAAGCTGGATATTTCTGATGATGAAATTAGCTTGAGGCAGGAGAAGATGCGACAGAACCCTAAGCCATATCAGGCTGATCGCGACCGTCATGTTTCTCTGGCCCTTCAGGCCTATGCAATGATGGCAACTAGTGCAGACCGTGGAGCGGTGCGTGACCTAGACCTAATCAAGAGTGTTGAAGGGGTTTAAAACAGTTTAATGTTAAATATGACTAAGCTTGTCAAGGCTATTGAAGAAGCACAGGTTTATGATGTGGCAGTTAAAACGCCCCTTCAGTATATGGAAAGCTTGTCGGCACGTTTATCAACAAACAGTGTCTGTGAAATCTATATCAAGCGAGAAGATATGCAGCCCGTATATTCCTTTAAATTGCGGGGTGCTTACAACAAGTTGAGTCTGTTAACTCCTAAACAAAAACAACGAGGTGTAGTTGCAGCTTCTGCTGGAAATCATGCCCAAGGCGTTGCCTTATCGGCAAAAGAATTAGGCATCTCAGCAATCATTGTTATGCCAAGAACGACGCCTGAGATTAAAGTGGATGCGGTTAAGAAATTGGGCGCTGAAGTTGTTATAGCAGGTGATTCATTTGATGTGGCTCAAAAACATTCTGAAGCTATAGCTGTTGATCAAAACAGGGTTTTAATTCCACCCTATGATGATCTCGACGTCATAGCTGGACAGGGGACAATCGCTATAGAACTGTTAGCACAAGTCAGTGATCTTGATGCTGTTTTAGTACCAGTGGGTGGCGGTGGTCTCTTGGCTGGTATAGCGAGTTATATCAAATCAGTTAACCCTTCGATAAAAATTATCGCCGTTGAGGCAGAAGATTCTGCCTGCTTGCAAGCAGCTACCGATGCTGGTTTTCCAATAGATATTGATAAGGTTGGATTATTTGCCGATGGTGTTGCCGTCAAGCGCATTGGAGAGTTGCCCTTTGAAATTATTCGCGACACTGTTGATCAGAACATCACCGTCACCACAGATGAAATATGTGCTGCTATTCAAGATATTTATACCGATACTCGGGCAATCGCTGAGCCAGCGGGTGCCATAGCAGTTGCAGGAGCAAAAAAGCTTCATCACTTGGGCATTCTACCGGGTAAAAAAATCGCGGTTATTCTTAGCGGCGCTAATATGAACTTTCATACCCTAAGGCATGTCTCAGAGCGTTCAGAATTTGGTGAGTGTACTGAGGCCGTTTTTGCGGCCACCATAGATGAACATTCAGGAAGTTTTCGTAAGTTTTGTTTGCTGCTAAACAACAGGAGCATCACTGAATTTAATTATCGAATTGCCGATGCGTCTAAGGCCAATGTTTTTGTTGGCGTCCGCCTGCAAAATAGTGGAGTTGAACGTAGAGAGTTGATGCAATTATTAACAAATAACGGCATTGCTGTACTTGATCTTTCTGATGATGTTTTAGCCAAGGTGCATCTTCGTTATATGGTGGGCGGTATTCCACCTAAAGCCTTTAGAGAACAAATTGTAAGTTTTGATTTTCCTGAAGTTCCCGGTGCCTTGTTAAAGTTTCTTGAAACTCTCGGAGACCGTTGGAAYATTAGTTTATTTCACTACAGAAATCATGGTGCCGCCTATGGTCGAATTTTGGCGGGTTTTGATATCCCTGAAAATGAACAACAGCAATTTGAAGACTATTTACTAGAACTGGGTTATCGGTTTAATAATGAAAGCAATAACCCTGCCTATCATTTATTTTTAAATCCAACCAGTGTTTAACTCACTCTAAATTGTTTACGGAATTTCTTAGAGAAAAAAACAATTGCTGTTACTCCTACTACTGATGGTAGAATCCAAGGAACAAACTGTAAGTCTCCGGAGAAGATTATAGAAAATATTCTTTGTCCACCAAATACAAAAAATGCTGTGTAGGCTGCGATACCTGCTCCGAGAATACTGCCAAGATGTTCGACGATCCATTCCCGTTGTTTAACTTCAGCTTTAAAAATATAGCGGAGCATTCCAAAACTAACAACCATGGAGAGCACTCCAAAAAATTTAAAGAGGATGATGGATTTATCAAAACCAAACCAAGCCATTAGTCCTCCTAATAAACCCAAAAGTATAATAGGCGACAAATAATTGGTTGTTTTTAAGAGGACTCGATTAGCTTTTACCTTCAGCACGGCCACAGAATGACGTGTAGAACAAAAGGTAAGGATTGATAACATAAATAGAAAGCTTGAGAAAACACGATTTTGGTAAGAAATCTTTTGGATTTGTTCTGGTGACAAAACTTTATCTGGAAATCGGATTGCTATGGGATCCATTATTACAAGCAGTGTCATGATTACGCCGCTTATGGAAAGAATGTACATGCTATACGTGAAAATTTTTCCATATTTTCGATGACTTGCACTGCCTTTTTTTGCAACTAAAGGTAGCCAAAAAACTATCAAGGCCACAGCGCCGATAGCAATATGTAGGTAAAAAGCTGCTTGATGGATGAATTGATACATTAGGTAATCCTCAGTTAKGTTTTCAATARCAGACTTGTTATGTGATGATTGATATTAAAATAATACTGACGCCAGTAGCAGTGTGATAAGTCATGAATCGTAACCATGACTTTTGGCATATGTCAGTAKWAYKATTBTTHGGCATAADASGWSATGAATATTAAAAACAAAAAATTTGGATTAGCAGAATYYGCAKCSMTTGGAACCTGGGCCGTGGTGTTTGGTATTAGTTTGTACTCTATGATCAGGACAACTGAGGACATTCCAAAGGACTTAGGTTATGTCGTGTTGTTTTTTATCACTTACTTATTAACCTTTTTATCCGTTACAATGGGATTTGTATCTAGAAGTAAACCTAACTTAATATCCATGCTTATCTTACTGCAATTATTATCTGCATTTGCATTAGTGTGGTTCATACAACTTCTATTCTTGTCAATTTTAACCGTGATCTGGGTAGCTGTACTACCACACTTCATGAGCATCAAAAAGTCTATACTGGTAATGCTCTTGATGCTAATAACTTGGTTTAGTTTTTATGCCTATCATTGGCAACAAAGTATTATTTTTACTGCCCTGTTGTTTTCGTCCTTTCACTTCTTTTCAATTTTAATGGCCTACCAAACCATTGAAGCAGAAAAATCAGCCCTTGAAGCAGAACGACTTCATAAAGAACTAAAATCTGCCCAATATCTTCTTGAGCAGGCCACCAGACAAAATGAAAGAACGCGCATAGCTCGAGATTTACACGATCTAGTGGGTCATCATTTAACGGCGCTTATTATTAATTTGCAAGTGGCAGGACATATCAGTAGTGGAGAAGCAAAGGACAAGGTTGAGCAGTGTCACTCACTTGCGAAACTACTACTCAGTGATGTCCGTGAAGCTGTAACAAGTATGCGGGAAAGCCAGTCCCTTGATTTTCGAGAAATGGTCGACTTGATGATTGAGAATATTCCACACTTAATTATTCATAATCAAATTGATACGGATCTTAATCTGGAAAATATCAAACTTGCAAGAAGCTTGTTAAGTTGTGTGCAAGAAGCCACAACTAATTGTTTACGACATAGTGGAGCATCTGAGTTATGGATATCCATGGCCCAGAAGAACAATATTTTATCTTTAAGTCTGATAGATAACGGTCATTTGGACGATAAACTAGTCAAGGGCAATGGACTTATTGGTATGCAAGAAAGAGTTGAACAGCTTGAGGGAAAGATGATGATCAATACAGAGAGTAAATCCATGAACATTCATATAACAATTCCACTAACCCAGTCACAGAGCGGATTATCATGACAATTAATGTCTTGTTAGTAGACGACCAAATGCTAGTTYGAGAAGGCATTAAAAGCCTGTTGAATCTATCTGATAAGGTCAAGGTGGTGGCTGAAGCTCAGGATGGAAGTTATGTAGTTAATATTTTAGAAAACCAATCTATCGACATTATTCTCTTGGATTTATCCATGCCGGTTATGGATGGCATAGCCACTTTAGAATTGCTCGCGAACAAGAATATTGAAACACCGGTTATTATTTTAACCACCTTTGATGATCATGAATTTATTCTCCGTGGTATCCAGGCTGGCGCGAAGGGATATTTATTAAAGGACGTTTCTCTGGATACTTTAATTGATGGAATTGAAACGGTTCGGGCTGGTCAACGACTTGTACAACCCGCTATAACTGAACGCTTGTTACAGGGACTACAAGGTATTAAATCTGAATTTTCCGCACCTGATTTTATTGAACAGTTATCACCAAAGGAAATTGAGGTGCTTGGCCTGATGGCCAGTGGTTGTTCAAATAAAGAAATATCCCAAGCACTACATAATTCTGAAGGTACAATAAAAAATCATGTATCAAATGTTTTAAGTAAACTTGGTGTGAGGGATCGTACCAGAGCTGTTTTGTTGGCGATAGAAAGAGGCTTAATTTAAAGACCTTTACTTAAAAAACACTTATAAAAAAAGCGCTGAGAGGTTGTAAATAGAATACCTCCTAGCGCTTTTTTTAAACTGCTAGCTAATAAACAACTATTTCCACTGTTTCTCATTCACCTGCTGTTTGATATCAGCAACTACGCGACGATTGTCAGCCCGTCCAGCAACTGTTTCGTTATCCGCTATTGGAGTGTCTTCACCATGGCCTCTAGCTACCACTCGCGACGCATCTATATGGAATTGTTCAACTAAAACCTTAGCAGCAGCTTCGGCGCGACGTGTTGATAGATCAAGATTATGGGCAGCTTTACCACTGCTGTCAGTATGTCCATTAATCACGACCTTGGTGCCAGCGTACTGGGTCATGAATGTAGCAAGCATCTCAAGTTCAGCAAAATAGTCTGACTTAACAATAGCCTTGTCGCTATCAAAGTTGATTTTAAGCTCGATGGATACATCTTTCGTCAACTCTTTTTGGCAACCGTTTGTGTCAACTAAGGCATTTGCAGGAGTAGTAGGGCACTTGTCAAGATGATCAAAAACGCCATCCATATCCGTATCTAAGTTTGTTTTAATAATACAGCCCGTTGCATCGACTTGACTACCGCTTGGCGTATTTGGGCAGCTATCGATATTATCTAGCACGCCATCAGCATCACTGTCTTTTGGTGCTACTGCAGTTGCGGCAGTACTAGTGCGTCCAAGATAAACACCAATCAGAGCTAGTATAGATGTATCACCCTCATCAGCATGGTAATTGCCTTCTAGGCGCCAGAAAAAATCACTGTTTATTTCGCCCTTAAGACCTAATCCAACCACTGCTTGATAACCACTATCTAGAGCATCGGTGGCATCAAAGCCAGCTGTTAGATAGGGTGTGAAACTATCACCCTTTTCAAAATGATAGAGGGCTCTAAGGGCAGTCCAATCTGTATCGATATCTAGATTGCCAGGATTAAATTCAGTATCTGGATTGCCTCTAATGATTTCTGCTTGCCACGTTTTATTAAATTGATAACCAAAACTAAAAACTGCTGTGGACGCATCGTCTAGTTGAGAATTATCATAAAAAAACTTACCGTATCCAGCACTCAATAGAAAACCTGAATCATCATCTTGAGCTTGAAGTGAGCCAAAAGAAAGTGCGAGAGCTAGAGCTAAAAATCTGTATTTCATACTATATCCTTATTTTAGAAAAAAAGTTTCTAATTAATTAAAAACTACAAGTTAATACTAGTGATTACTACTATCTACTACTGGAGGACATTTTATCCTATAAAGCCTTGAACAACCAACAAGTGTTTATTATTGGGAGCAATATTTAGTAATATCTGCTAGAAGTCAAGGTAGCTCAATGGTAGCATCGAGCTTAGGCTTTCCTTAATATCAATAAATACTACAGGATGTTTACATGACATATCCTCTTACTAAATTAGTCCAGTTATTTGTAGCTCAAATTATCATTCAACTTTTTTTATTTGGACCTTCTAGCACATCAAGTGAAGCTGCAGACTTGACAAAAAAGCTTGTAGATTCCAATGGCCATGCCATGGCACTTTGGCATAAGCAAGCTGAAGATGTTGCATCAACCAAGCAAATAATTTTGTTGCATGGACGAACTTGGAGCTCCCTACCTGATTTTGACTTACAAGTTGAAGGTGAAGAGCTATCTATGATGGATAATCTGATGAAGCTTGGTTTTGATGTCTGGGCATTAGATGCACGGGGCTACGGGGAAACAAAAAGAGATGCTACAGGTTGGAACAATCCCGATAAATCAGCCAATGATGTTGCCAATATTGTGCGATGGGTAACCAAGAAAACAGGTGTGAAGCCGGTTTTATTTGGCTGGTCTTATGGCTCAATGACAGCCCAGTTAGCGGTACAACAAAATCCTGATTTGGTAAAAGCTGTTGTTTTATTTGGCTATCCAATTGATCCTGAGGAAATCATCATCCCCGAAAGTTTTCCGACTGTTGCTCCAAGAGAAAAGAATACTGCCAAGAATGCTGCAAGTGATTTTATTGTACCTGGTTCAATTTCACAAAAAGCCATTGATATGTTTGTAGCAGAGTCATTGAAAGCTGATACCCATCGAGCAGATTGGAACCAGCTTACTCAGTGGAATCAGTTAGATGCTACAAAAATAAAAAATCCACTACTCTTCATACAAGGAGAACATGATCCCCTAGCTTCCGCTGAATCTGATGCTCGATTTTTTATAAAGTTGCCGAATGCTAATAAACAGTGGGTCGTGTTAGCTGGGGGAGACCACGCTGCATTACTTGAAGTTACCAAAGACAGACTAGTGATAGCTGTTAATAACTTTGTTGAATGGTTGGATAAGTAGCTCACTCTAACCTCAACTTTCAAGCATCAAACCTCAATCTTCAATCATAACCATCTTCATGAACTGAAGCCACTGCTCGACCTGATGGGTCGATGCAGTTGGCAAACGACTCGTCCCACGCCAGAGCTTCGGCTGTAGAGCAGGCAACAGATTTACCACCGGGAACTGTATCAGCAGCCGACTGCTGAGGAAAACGTTGGGAAAATAAATCGCGGTAGTAGTAGCCCTCTTTTGTCATGGGGGTATTTTGTGGAAATCGATACTGGGCATTTTTCATTTGTTCATCGCTGACTTGTTGTTCGGCTAAATCCTTAAGGCTATCGATCCAACCATAACCAACACCGTCGGAGAACTGTTCTTTTTGACGCCAGACTATTTCATCGGGTAACAGATCAGCAAAAGCTTCTCGCAAAATGTGCTTCTCCATTTTTTCAGAAGTGATCATCTTAGCTTGCGGATTGATACCCATGGCCGTGTCGATAAAATTACGATCAAGAAAAGGTACTCTTGCCTCAACTCCCCAAGCCGACATTGATTTGTTAGCTCTCAGGCAATCATAGCAATGCAATTTATCGAGTTTTCTTACGGTTTCCTTATGAAACTCTTCGGCATTGGGCGCTTTATGGAAATAAAGGTAACCACCAAATAGTTCATCAGCACCTTCTCCACTARGTACCATCTTGATCCCCATAGCACGGATTTTTCTAGCCATGAGATACATTGGGGTTGATGCTCTAATAGTTGTTACGTCATAGGTTTCAAGATGGTAAATAACGTCAGGTAAGGCATCGAGACCATCCTCAAGGGTGTAGGTGAGACTATGATGAATTGACCCCAAATGATCAGCTGCTTTTTGTGCTGCAATTAAATCAGGTGAACCTTCAAGTCCTACTGCAAAAGTATGAAGACTAGGCCACCAAGCGCTCGACTTATCATTATCTTCGATACGTTTTTCAACAAACTGTTTAGCTACCGCCGCAACAATGGAAGAATCAAGTCCCCCAGAAAGTAAAACACCATAGGGTACATCTGTCATCAAATGTTTTTTTATGGAAGCGGTAAGTGATTCTCGGATGACGGCAACTTCAGCAGGGGCAGACTTCACCTGCTGATAATCACGCCACTGGGGTTGATAATAGGGCTTAATCTCACCATCTAGACTTAAGAGGTAATGTCCGGGCGGAAAAATTTGAACGGCATCACACACAGGTGTCAGGGCTTTCATTTCAGAGGCCACATAAAAGTTGCCTTGGGCATCATAACCTGTGTAGAGGGGGATTATGCCCAAAGGATCACGAGCAATTAAATAACTGTCAGTTGTTTCATCATAAAGAATAAAAGCGAACATGCCCTCTAGACGATTTAAAAAGTCGAAGTCATGCTGCTCATCCCTGTCATTATAAAGAGCAAGAATAACTTCACAGTCAGATTTAGTTTGAAATTTGAAGTCCTTGGTAAGCTCGTTTTTCAGTACTTTATGATTATAAATTTCACCATTAACAGCCAAAACTCTAGTGCGATCAGGGCTAAATAAAGGCTGGGCGCCACTGTCTACATCTACGATTGAAAGTCGCTCATGGACAAGAATTGCTTTACTGCCTACATAGGTACCAGACCAGTCCGGTCCTCTGTGACGTTGATGTCTGGATAATTGTATTGCTTGCTTTCTAAGTTGGGAAGCATCAGTTTTTATATCGAGGATGCCTAATATTGAGCACATGGTGTTTGCCTTTAATGTTAGTGATTCTTAAGTGATTATTGATTCGTAATTAGCAATTAGGAATAAGCAATTAGTAATAAGTGATGTAATCATCACCTAATTTCACTAAAAGTTAAATAGTATTTAATAAATATGGCTTATCGCTAAGATATTATTTAAAATAAAGCCATAAATATTGTGAAATAATTAATAAAGGTGGGTAAATTCGATGAATAATTATCAAATCGATGATTTAGATAAAAAAATACTTAATAAACTCATGGATAATGCACGACTTCCCTATACAGAATTAGCGAAAATGTTCAGAGTTAGTGCTGCAACCATCCATGTCCGAATAGAAAAAATGAAAAAATCCGGCATTATTACTGGAACTCATTTGGCCATTGATCATAAAAAGCTAGGCTACGATGTGTGTTGTTACATTGGTATTAAACTTTCTAATGCTGGTGATTATCCAAAGGTAATAGAGCAGCTTCGAGATATAGACGAAGTTGTTGAAGCTCACTACACAACTGGCCAGTACAGCATTTTTATTAAGATTATGACCACTGCAATAGAAGAGTTACAGTGGCTATTAATTGATAAGATACAATCTATTGATAAAATTCAGGCCACTGATACCCTCATTTCACTGCAAAACTCAATTGACAGGGATATTGTGCTCTGACTCTGAGCTAATCAACAACAACTTGAGTCGCCTTGCGTTCAGCTGAAGGGTAGGAACCTAATATCTTGATGTGGCGACAAGTCTGGCTGAGCTTATCGATGGCTTGAGCCACTTTTTCCTCCGCCTGATTACCCTGTAGGTCAATATAAAACATTTCTTCCCAGGGATTACCTAAGATAGGTCTAGACTCAAGCTTTGTTAAGTTGATACCAAAATTTTGAAAAACTAATAGAGCTTCCACAAGAGCTCCAGGTTGTTGTTGGGTGGCGAGCATCAAGGTTGTTTTGCAAGCTAGAGATTGATGTACTGCTTGGGGTTCTCTTGCCAAAACTAAAAATCTGCTGAAGTTATCTTTTTGATCCGCAACGTCTGTGGCAACAACCTGAAGTTTATAAACAGCAGCGCCCTGATGACCAGCTAGGGCTGCAATATTTGTCCGGTCATCACTTTTTACAATTTGCAGAGCATGGGCAGTTGAGTTGGTAAACTCGACCTTTTCAATGCCCATTTTTTTTAGCTGTCGAATACACTGAGCTCTTGCTTGAGGATGGGCTATTATTGTATCAATATGCTTAAGCTCAACACCCTTCTTAGAGATAAGACAGTGCTCAACTTTTAGCATTTCTTCGCCAATAATATGCAAAGGGCATTCTACCAATAAATCGTAGACCTCATTTATTCCACCTGAGGTTGTATTTTCTATGGGTAGAAGCGTGACATCAGCATTACCTTCAATGACATGATTTACGGCTTCTGTAAAATCATCGCAACACAGATGTTCAATGGACTTCTTACTGTGGGAATAATGATTGTCACTGGCAAGGTAGCTATAGGAACCCTCAGCACCTAAGTGTGCAACTTTTATGTGGGTATCGGCTGACTGATTACTTTCACCTTGTAGAAAAGATTCTTGAATTTGTAACGAGTCATCAATAATTCTATGGAACAGATCTAGTATATAGTGGCTATCAAGATTTTTGGCCTTTCCAAGTCTTATTAAACGGCTCAGCAACTCATTTTCACGCACTTTATCACGCAGCATGATACCGTGTTGGGTTTTAGTTGCGGCTACATTTCGTACAAGTTCTCGTCTTTTAGAAAAGAGAGTCAAAAGCTGTTCATCCAGTTGACTGATCTCTTTTCGAAGGACGTCTAGTGGAGAATTATCGGTGCTACTCATATTTAACCTTTGTACTTAGATTTTAAACAAAAAACCTACCGTTTAGGAGGTCTAGTAGATTAACTTTAGCAGTTCCTTGCTGTCAATAACTTGTTGTGAATTGGCACTAGAATTGGTAATTGATTAGGAAAAGTGTATTTCCTATTAGGTGATCTGATTAGAATATCGTTACAATGCTGATCATCTAGATGACACATTTAGATGATCAGCATTCAGATGAATCATAATTGAATTAAACCAACTGGTGGATAAGAAAGTGACAGACAAAGCTAACATCCTAAGCCTTGAACAATTGGATGAACAAATTAACCAGCTGCAACAACAGCGAGATCAATTATTAAAAACATCCTTGCTGAGAAATTATCCCAGTGCAAAACAGGGCAATAGAAAAGTCGTGATAGTTGGCGGTCAGGGACAACTTGGACAGGTATTTGTTAATCTCTTTAGAATCTCAGGCTATCAAGTTTCAATTATCGAAAAGAATGATTGGGAAAATTCCGATGCTATGCTTTTGGAAGCTGCTTTGGTTTTAATCGCAGTACCAATAAAAGTTACCAATCAGATTATTAACAAGTTATCCAATTTATCCAATGAATGTGTTCTTGCTGATATTACCAGTATCAAACAATCTCCTCTCAAGGCTATGTTAACAACTCACCAGGGGCCGGTAGTTGGACTGCATCCCATGTTTGGGCCCGATGTGGCTAGTTTTGCTAATCAAACGGTTATTATTTGCCATGGACGTAAAAGCTCAGAATATCAATGGTTAGTTGAACAGCTTAAAATTTGGCAAGCTGTGACCTACTGTATTTCAGCCGAGAAACATGATCAAGCCATGGCAATGATCCAAGTGATGCGTCACTTTTCAACGGTAGTTTACGGCTATCATTTGATGGAAGAGGAAACTGATTTATCAGAAATTATCGCCCTGAGCTCACCTATCTACCGATTAGAACTTGCCATGGTTGGAAGATTATTTGCGCAAGATCCAGGACTCTACACAGATATTATTTTTTCAAATATTGATAATGCCAAATCGATTAAGCGATTTAGCCATCGTTTTGAAGAGCTTCTTGTACTGATGGAGTCAGGGGATAAACAGGCTTTTATTAAGACTTTTGAAAAGGTATCAACTTGGTTTGGTGACTATGCCGAGCAATTTTTAGAAGAAAGTAGTGCTATGTTGATCAGTACTAATGAGGCGATAGCAAAGAATAAAAAGTCATGATTTAATCTGTAGTAGCTCAGACTTGATCTGTCAATACTTGATGAACTCAGCGGATACAATTCACTGGCACCCGTTGGACTGAAATTTAATCATATCAATCCAAAAGATCCTCTAATTACCAAATGGTTTTAACGTGTTCGTATTCTCTAATTTTCTCGTCAGCCGTCACAAGCGGAACAGCTAATTTTCTGGCCGTGGCTATAATCACTCTATCAGCCGGATCTTTGTGGAACTCGCCCGGTAACCTAGTTGACTTATGACCTACCTCGTTATCAACGGGCATAAAACGAAAGCCTTCAATTTGTTCGACCTGTTCTAGCCAGCTTTCAATATCCATACTTAAAACTAAGCGTTTTTTCTCAATCAGCATGGAAATTTCCCAAGCTGAAATTGAGGATATTATAATTTCGTCCTCCTTGGCAATTACCGCGTCAATAGCCTTTTTAGCGGTGGCAGAGAGTTCTTTAGAGCCATTAACAAACCAAATTAAAACATGAGTATCAATTACTAGCATCATGCATTGTCCCAACTATCAGCAGCTACAGGAAGGGTGGCCGATTCGTATTTAACAACACTGTTTTTTAATAATTCCAAAGGGCTAATCTCCTGCCTTCTGATTTTTCTAATTTCTAYTTTTGGCTTACCGTGATCAGTAATAATCATGGTTTTACCGCTTTTCTCAACATTTCTAAATACTTCCAGCGCGTGAGACTTAAATTCAGTTTTTGACATTTTCATAGCTAATACCTGTAAATGAATAAGTGGTATAGTCATTATACCAAGGCAAATGACCATGTGCAATGGTCATTTTTGTATGTTTGGATGAATTTAATCGACTCAATCCAAAAGCTCGAAGCATTCAGACAGGATGCTATCCTTGCATGGGAAGAATATCAGCTCACAGGGTTGCATGTGTCATTTGAGGAAGCTTGCTCAATTGAGTTCAGATAACTTACCATCCTCCAACTTCAATACTCTATCAGCGCTTTTAATGGTTTCTGGTCGATGTGCAATGATAATACGTGTCATTTTTAAATATTTAATACTATTGTTAACATGCGTCTCTAGACTTGTATCTAAGTGTGAAGTTGCCTCGTCTAAAAACAATATTTTAGGCCGCTTGTAAAGTGCTCTTGCTAATATCACTCTTTGCTTTTGTCCACCAGAAAGCGTATTTCCCATGTCTCCAATCAATGAATTATAAGCCATTGGCATTGCCATAATATCCACATGAATGGCTGCCATTTTTGCACAGGCTTCTATTTTTTTTTGGTCAAATTCTGGATCAAAAAAGCAAATATTGTCGGCGATAGAGCCTGATAATAATTGATCGTCTTGCATAACGGCAGCTATTTGACTTCGATAGTTTTGATTTCCAATTTTAGCGATATCGACACCATCCACCAAAACTTGTCCGCTCTCGGGCTTCAACAAACCAAGCATGACTTTCATTAACGTTGTTTTACCGCACCCTGACGGTCCAATAATTGCCACGGATTGACCCGCCTTGATCTCAATAATCGCATTTTCGATAATCAATGGTTCGGCGACAGAGTAAGGGAAGTTTAAATTCTTTAACGAAATATCTCCTTTGAACTCTCGTTTAGCAAGCGAGCCTCCAATGACTCCAGAGCTATCAGACTCAGTTGATGTTAGTGCAATATCGCCTATCCTAGCCAAATGTAAACTAAGCATTTTAAACTGAATAATTTTCTCGATTAATGATGCTGATTTGCTAGTGAACTGTTGCTTGTATGACATAAAAGCAAAAAGCATTCCAACGGAAAGAACGCCTTCAATCACATTAGTAGCCGCAAGATAAATAACAATGATGTTTTCAACGCCAAATATTAGACCGTTAATTGCAACATAACCAATATGAAGTTTGCCTAAGCGGATACCAGAGTTCTTGGCGTCCGCATATAAATTTTGCCATACAACTTACCGCTGAGTTTCCTTGCCAAATATCTTAACCGTTTGGGTCGCTCTTACGGTTTCCATAAAATTAGAGTCTTCTTTAGCATTAGCTACAATATTCTCTTCACTCAAGCGTTTTAAAGGTCTATAAAGCATTGCTCGAGTCAAACCGTAAATAATTACTGCAATAATCACTACCCATGCCAATTTGGGGCTATAGATAAACATCATCACTAACGTTCCAATCATCATTAGTCCATCTACGATGGCTTCAATAACGCCTGTTGTGAGCATTTCCTTGACTTGATCTAGCGAGCCAAATCGAGAAACAATATCCCCGATATGGCGTTTTTCGAACCAGTCTAAAGGTAATCGAATCAAATGACGAAAAAGATTGTTGGCGATTTGAATACTCATTTGTGTTCCCATAAACATGATCACAAAGGAGCGTAGTGTGGTTACCACCACTTGTATTAACATCAGCAACACAAATCAAATCGCTAGAATGGTCATCAAATCAAAATCATGACTGACAATGACATCATCAACGGTTAGCTGCATATAAAACGGTGATGCTATTGCAAATACTTGTAACAGTAATGACAAAACAAAAACTTGTACAAGACTACGTTTTAATCCTGATATTCGATTCCATAATTCGGAAAGTTTAAGGATCTTTTCTTCATTCTTTTTTTCAAAGTTTTTAGTGGGTGTTAGCTCTAACGCGACACCAGTAAAATGCTTTGATACCTCCTCCAAACGATAAATACGCTCTCCAAACGCTGGATCTAGAATAGTGATATTTTTTGCAGTGACTTTTTTGAGTACTACAAAATGATTCATATCCCAATGTAAAACGCAAGGTAACTTTAAATTGGGTAAGTCCTCCATATCAAGCCGCAACGGACGTGAAGCCATTTGTAATTTATCAGCAGTAAGTATCAGACTTTGCAGTGTTGCACCTTTGAGAGATATAAGATATTCCCGGCGTAAGGAGTTGAGATCAATTTTATGACCATGATAATTGGCCACCATTGCCAAACAAGCCAGTCCACATTCAGCAGCTTCGGTTTGTAATATCGGTGTAAGTTTACTGAATCCCGAAAACTGAAGTAATTCGACAGGGTTTCTCATTATTTATTACAACTTCCCTCTAAGTCCATACACGGGTTCGAACAGCCATTGTCCCAAAGTTCTTTTTTCTAATACAATATCGGCATCTAATAACATCCCAGCTTGCAATGGAACTTTCTTTCCAAAAGCGGCTACGTTTTGATTCTCTAGCCTGACTTTAACTCGATAAACCGGCTCGTTAAGTGCAACTGGAATTGGCAACTCACTGGGCGTAAGAATTACCTGAGCAACACTGAACACTTTGCCTTTATGTAGTCCATAATGTTGATAAGGGAAAGCGCCATAACGCAAAAGAACATTTTGATCGACTGCTATAAATCCAGCCGCTCTTGTGGGAAGAAATAATTCAGCGAGAAGCTCAGTTCCTTCAGGTAGTATTGCCACTAGTGGTGATTGAGTATTTAGAGTTTGTCCTTCAGAGATTTGCAGCGCTGCTAATCGACCACTTATAGGAGCCTTAATGGCATATTCTCTTCGACCAGAAATTTCAATAATTCGCTGCTCTATATCGGACAAGTTGCTAACAAGATCTGATTTTCGGCTTTGCCATTCTAAGGGCAATTGTGTTTTTTGTTGAGTAAGCTTGCCTAATTGATTTTGTAATTGAATTTGTTGCCGTTTTGAGTTTTGAACACGTACTTGACTATCAAGTTTGAGTTGCTGACTATCTCTTAATTGAGTCTTTGGGATGTGACCTTGCTCAACCAAACTTTCAAAATTTCGAACCTTCTCAACGGCTAATGCCAGTTGTTCACTTTGAAGTGTCATGCCAGATTGAATTTGACTAAGTTCCCGGTTGATCCCTTCAGTTTGTTTTGTTAACCCTCCTAGTCTTGAACTATGTAGCGCCTTTTCCTGTTATATTTTCTGGGACACATTACTTTTTTGCTCTTCCAGTTCAGTCAGTAATAAAGCGTCTCTATCGCCGCCTAGAATATTCGCACTTAGGGTTAGTATGGAGAAAAGCAAATCCCCCTTCATAACCTGTTGACCCTCGATGATGTGTTGTTTAAAAAGCTCGCCTTGAATGGGGGCATAAATTTTAACTAGCCCCTTGTCGGGAACAATATAACCTACCACGGTTTCACGACGAGCATAAGTGCCATAAACCAGCAAAAGTACAATAATAAAAACGACCAATAATGTTCCAAAAGTTATCAGATAAAATGAACGAGGCTGGCTGATGACCACCTCGCCATAGAGTCGATCTTTTTGTTGATCGATTGCTTCATGGCGGAATAAAGAGCTAGTCATTATAAAATAATTCATTCCAAATATTTAATATTAAGAATAGCTGTTGTCCAGATTTTCCAGTCATCACCATCTTGTTTAAAAACAATCAATTGTTCGGTTATATTATTTTTAAATTCAGGGCCTGAGATCTTCAGTGTTTTTTGTTGTACTTTTGCGTAAGCGTAGATTTTATCTTTACCCATGTACTTAAATTCTTTGAGTGATACATCTAACTGATAGTTGGCAAACAATTGTTTAAGCATTTGTTTACTTTGAGCATAAGATAAACTGTTTGGATGTATCTGGTCGATTACTTCATCTTGTAATCCAGCCCGAGTAAAATGACAGTTCTTCTCGATTGTTATTTTCAGTAAATTTTTCATTACGACTAATACGTTCCTAACTGTTTGTTAAAAGGTACAGTAACTATATTTCATTATTTCCCACTAAATAATTTATTTCTGACTCAGAACATACTTACCGGAGGTTGGAAGAATAAAGTAGCTCAAAAGACCAGTTACTATTCCTGCAATATGTGCGGAATTACTTGATTTCGGCATCATCAAATAAGTTAATAGTATAGATAACACTATTAAATTAAGTAATGTGTAAAACAACTTACTTGGAACATCTGTTTTGTTAATTTTTGAATAACATAAGAACCAGCCCATCATCGCATAAATACCGGCAGAAACACCAACGTATGAGTCCCCCATCCCGCTCAAATTTGCAGTAATTAAAGCAGCCGTAGCTCCTGCAACGTTCCCTAATAAAAAGACTCCTATACCGCGAACTCGAGAGATTATGCATACTATTGGTCCAATAATTAAAATTGTTGTGGCATTAACTATCCAATGACCAAAGCTTGAATGGAAAAAGGTTCCAGTAAATAAACGCCACCATTCGCCGTTATTGACATTTGAATAAACGACACCAAGTTTATACATCATTGCATCAAAACTACCGAAAACAACTTGGAGCATATATTGAACGAGTCCGAAGATACTCATACAGATCATCCAGAAAACGAATTCTTTCTTACCGTATTGGTAAATCAAAATAATGAATGAGCCTCTTTCCGCCAGGCGATCTATATGGCTTGTAACCAACTTATAATCACTTAATAAATAGAAAGTTAAAGCAAATCCAACCCAAATAAGAGTAATCCCTTTTTCATTAGGGCTGACATAAGAAAAGACAATAAAAAAGCAGGTCATAAAAACCGACATTGCAAGTGAAAAGAGCAACCTTCTTTTAGCACTATTGAATGCTTTATTGTCTCAGTTCGCTAGTGAAAACTATGCACTTTCAGTGCAAGGCTTTAGCAAAAGTGGGTTTATGTTATTCTATGCTACATGAAAGATCAAAG
>NVWF01000052.1 GCA_002746155.1 Gammaproteobacteria bacterium
AAGCGTTTAAAGGCTGGATGGGATGAAGAATATATGATGAAAGTACTGACAGTTGGGTTGAGTTAGGTAAATTGGTTATTTATAACCCGTTTGCCCTGCTGGTCGGTTTTAGATCCTCGAAATAACACAAATAATTTGTTATACTGGTTCTCCTAGCCCGTTCAATTATTGATATTTAGGAAACAGACTTAAATGACCATTAATAACGAATCGTCAAGTTTCGCCAAGACTAGCAGAATTTATGTTGTAATGTCGGTTGTGTTATCCTTAGGATTGGTTATCTCAAGTGGCTTACTGCAAACAACAAGTTATGCAGCTGAATTAAATCCCTCAGATACAATAAACCCTACCAAATCGGAACCCTCTCTTAAAAACCATCCTGAGGCTAGCGTAATCAAAAGGGATGATAAAAGAGTGCAATCTACGAAGGTAATTAGTGATAAGGTTGGATCTAGTTGGTGGAACTGGCTAACTAATTCATCGAGTAAACCGGCTTATTTTCATTATGTCGACATGCTTGAACTACTAGACTAAAACTTACTTCTTAGCAGAATAGAAAGCTAACAATTCAATAACATCCTTACGACTACTACCCTTACAACTGATCAATCTTTTCACCGGAAATCGACTGATGCTAGCATGTTGATAAAGCTCACGGGTAACGGCATTTTCGTGGTTAGAGATCAAAACACTGATACCTCTTTGAGATAACTTATTGGCCTTAACTGCCAACTGCATTTGGCTATCAAGGCCAAAACCTTGCTTAGCGTAATTAGTAAAGTTAGCGCTGTCAGAAAGGGGAACATAAGGAGGATCACAATAGATAACATTATTTTTACGTGCGCGGTCCATTAAATCTTCAAAACTACAACAAACAAAGGTTGCCTTTTTAGACTTTTTTGCAAAATTAAGCATTTCAATTCTAGGGAAATAGGGTTTTTTATAGCTGCCAAAAGGCACATTCAATTTTCCAGAACTATTATAACGGCATAACCCATTATATCCATGTCGATTCAAGTAAAGAAATAAAGCAGATTTTTGTCTAGTATCATGACTTTGATTAAAGGTATCTCGCCAGTGGTAATAGGCATCTTTGTCATTCTCCTTTTCACAAAACCAAGCTTCGGCATAATCGATAAAACCTTCACCCTCTTGCTTTAAACAATTATAAAGATTGATAAGATCGGGGTTAATGTCGCCTAACAAATAATGTTTATAATCGGTATTGAGAAACACAGCCCCTGAACCGACAAACGGTTCAATAAGGCGATTCCCTTCGGGTAAAATCGCCTTAATTCGATCTACCAGACGGACTTTTCCTCCGGCCCATTTTAGAAAAGGACGGTTAGCTTTTGGCTGATTAGTATTTACAGACATGTTTTTTACAGACAAGGTAGCTGATAACTTAATTATTAGAATAAAGATTCAGTGTAACAGAAAATTTACCAATAAATGGTAATTAATGCCATTCAGGATCAGGCGGAAGCGCTCACTTGTCCACCAACTTGATCCGTGGCATCGGTTGCTAAGGCAGAACGTAATCTTGTACCTGAGAAGGAAGTGCTCGATTCAAATACTGCAACCTCTTCTACTTCTTCACCGGTATTTCTTGCTTGGGCTTCGGCACGGCTTTCTTGAATTTTGTTAGCTGCCAATTGAGCAATTTCAAAGCGCGCTTTTGAAGCTAATGCTTGGGCTGATGCAGCCACACGTTGATCGGTTGCTGACGGATCAGCTGGTGCAAGTGCTGCTCGAGCAACCTGCTCAGCTTTTCTCAAGGTAGCCTGGGGGTTACCTGGAACGCCTGATGTGTCAATTGAAACTTCACCAGCAACCGCATAGCGTACACCGTTAGGTCCGGTTTTAAAGGTATAACTGGGGGCACCCGTCAGAGAACCACCTACACTAGCATGGGCCTGTTCATGGGCTCTTACCTTTCTATCGATAGACGATAAGTTGCTAATAATAGCTTGGTCTTGAGCCAGTTGTTCCTGCTCAGCTCTTGCTTGACTTGCTTGTTCAGAAGATTGATTTTGCTGAATAACTTGAGGTTTTTCCTCTGTAGTCCCCGTTTCTTTAGTTTCACCTTGAGAAGCGATGTAGTTATCTCTTAATTCAAAGCTTTTAGCATTTCTTTCAGCTGCAGATGATTTTTGTTCAGTTTCAGTGGCTTTTTGATTAGGTATTTCAAAGGTAGCCTCAGATTGAGGTATGCGCACGGCAGACTGATTCTGAGTTTCAACACTTTCCGTTCGCACATTCGCGGAGTTTAGGGGTAAACCAAAAGGTGTTGGATTGACTACTAACATAAGATTAATCTACTCATCTACACTGATAAGTTGAGCAGTGTACCCACTGCCTGGCCTTCAGCTTCAATAATTCTTACACCAGCCTGCGCCTGTTGTTCAGCCACTTTCAAGTCAATTATAGACTTAGTAACATCAACTGAAGAACCCGATTTGCTTGCTGAGGCAATTTGTGCAGCACTCTGTTGCACTCTCTGCTCTGCTGCTTGTAACACAGAAACACCCGATGCTAAGCTGTTGATCTCCATAAAAACCTCAAAAATGACTCATAATTGGTTATATAATACTCTATTTAGATCTTTTATGCATCTTGCTCAGAGAATCATTGGATCTATAAGTGGTTGTTTATAGAACCTTTTTAAAGGGTATTAATTTTTATGTTTCCTAAAAAACCTACATTTTTACCTGTATTAGCCACTATTTTGTCAGTTGCCCAGGCGTGACCATAGATAACTTCCCAACTCGCAGGGTATTCACCTACAGAGTTTCTAAGTTGTTGATAGGCGGCTAAATAACGATTCCAACGCACTTTACCCGTTAAGGATCTATGTCGCCCTGGATTAAGATTAGCCTCACCGGTAGCTTTAAGATCGCTGTGTAAATCTGTCAAGTCATCATAATTCATGGTAATGGTTTCATTATCCATAACCGCACCTTCAAAACCACTTTTAGTAAGGCTGTCACCTAAATCATGCATGTCCATGAATCGGTTGACATGGATCTGCTTGTCCACTTGAGCCCAACTGTGACGCATCTCTTTCAAGGTATCGGGTCCAAAGGTTGTAAACATCATTAGGCCGCCTGGTGCGATAACTCTTTGCATCTCGCTAAACAAATAATCAGGGTTATCAAGCCAGTGCAACATTAGATTTGAAAACACCAAGTCAATGGAGTTATCTGCAAAAGGTAGATATTCACCATCGGCACAAACGTAACGCTGTTTAGCAAACCATTTTCTTTGTTTAAAAGCCTGAGCTGCCATTTTCCAAGCAATATCAACACCCAAGACACTTGCAGTGTTATAACGCTTTTGAAGCAAACCTGTATAAACACCCGTTGCTGAGCCAAGATCGATGATGCTATTCGGCTGAATTTTAACCAAGTCCAACCGCTCAATCAGCCGCTCCCCCACTATATTTTGTAACAGAGCTGCACCATCATAGCTTGACACCACGGCGTTCAGTGAGCGAACGATGTCGCTTTTTGACGGCCCAAATGCTGAGTCCGATGATTGTTGAGTATTCTGTGGTGACATCCTGACAAACTCTCTAGTACAACAAGACTTTCGCTCTAGGCAAAAATCTATTGGCTGATTCAAAATTGCTAAATCCAATAATAAGTTACTAACCCTTGGATCCCATAACAAAACGAGATCATAACTTAATAACTAATCCTGTCAATTACTACTGGGTAAAGCCATGATTTATTTACTGCTCGATCAGTTCTTCCCCTTAACTTGTTTACTTTGTCGGCTACCTAGTCCTCACCCTCTTGCCATTTGCTTAACTTGTCGCCAGCTCATCAGCCATGATGATAGTTTTGCTGATCGATTTGATGATACGGATTATCCAATTCGCTACTTATCCGCTTATCAATCTCCCGTGAAAGAACTGATTCAGCGTGGAAAATTTCAAGATAACCTAGCCGTGTTTAAAGTTCTCGGTCAACTGCTCGCTCAGCAGATCGAAACACAGGGTTTTGATCCCGAGTTAGTCATTATCCCTGTACCACTTCATAACAACAAACTTTTAACCAGAGGTTACAATCAAGCTAATGAGATTGCCCTTCCCCTTGCAAAGCAACTGAGTCTTCAGATTAATAATAACTGTGTTATTAGAGTACAAGAAGCTAAAACACAACATTTTCTTTCAAAAAAGCAACGAATGGCAAATGCACAACAACTTTTTCAAATTAAGGCAACTGTTCCGAAAAAAGTTGCAGTGGTCGATGATGTATTTACAACTGGAGCTACTATGAGCAGTATAACCGCTTGCTTAAAAAATGCTGGTGTAGAGTTGATAGAAGTTTGGATAATAGCGAGGACGCTGAAGCAGTCTTGAGTTATACTATTTCCATAATAATTAACCAACTAACCTCCTAACAAAACAACAAACCAAAAGAATTTAGCCTTAAATGAAACGATTTATTCCCGAAAGCCATCGATCACGCCAAGTCATCTCAATTTCAATTCCAATTATAGGAGCGATGATTTCCCAAAATATTTTAAACCTAGTGGATGCTGCTATGGTGGGGCACTTAGGTTCAGCTACCATGGCAGCTGTTGGCATTAGTAGTTTTCTCAATTTTTTAGCTGTTGCTCTATTCATGGGCCTCGCAACGGGTGTTCAGGTCATCGTTGCACGCCGTTTAGGTGAAGGAAGAGAATCTGAAGCAGCCGTACCACTTAACGGCAGTCTGTTGTTAAATTTGATTTTTGCAGTCCCAGCATCCCTGCTACTGTTTTTTCTTGCCCCTTATTTCATCACTGTGATAATTGATGATCCTGAGGTTATCACTGAAGCAATACCTTATATGGAAATGCGGCTTATTGGCGTTTGGGCCATAGCCTGTAATTTCAGTTTCAGGGGATTTTGGAGTGGCGTTAAGCTAGCCCAGTATTACATGTGGGTTTTACTCGGCATGCATGGGCTTAATATTTTGCTGAATTACACCCTAATATTTGGCAACTTTGGATTTCCTGAAATGGGCGTTCAGGGCGCAGGTCTAGGCACCACAATTTCTATGATCATTGGCTTTGCTTGTCACTTTTTCCTTTGTTTGAAAAAGGGTTATAAGTACGGTTTTATGCGTGGACTACCAAGCATGCTTTCTATCAAGAAAATGGTACGCCTTTCAATACCCTCCTCTTTACAACAGTTTTTCTTTGCCGCTGGTTTTTCAATGCTATTTTGGATCATTGGCAAGGTAAGTACAGATTCCTTAGCTGCAGCAAATGTGTTAACAAATTTAACTTTGGTTGCTATATTGCCTTGTATCGCCTTTGGCATCAGTGCCTCAACCCTAGTCTCAGAAGCTCTTGGGAAGCAAGATTCAAATGATGCCTATCAATGGGCTTGGGATGTTAGTGTAATTGCCATGCTTGCCGTAACCTTAATTGCCCTACCTATGCTGCTCTTTCCAGAGCCCATTTTGGCTATATTTTTAGTTGAAGAAAGTGCACTTGAAATTGCCATTCTCCCCTTACAAATAGTTGCCCTAAGCCTACCCCTTGAAGCCTTAGGTATGGTAATGATGAGCGCCTTGATGGGAGCTGGAGCAACCAAGGTTATTATGAAAGTTTCCATGGGCATGCAATGGTTAATATTCCTACCAATTGCTTGGTTTCTTGGCCCTGTTTATGGCTTCGGTTTAACCGCTATCTGGATTGTTCAAGCCCTGTACCGTAGCATTCAAAGCTTTATTTATGTACGCTTATGGAAAAATAAAAATTGGACATCAATAAGTGTTTGAGCAAGCTGATACTGACCAGGATTATTACAAACTAACACCGGATACGGTACTCGACGCCATTGAGTCAATTGGTATTGAACTTGACGGTTCAATGCTCACTTTAAACTCCTACGAAAATCGTGTTTATCGAGTGATTGATTTAGAGGGCAATAAACTGGTTGCTAAATTTTATCGACCCCATCGATGGTCAGATGATGAAATCTTTGAAGAGCATGAGTTTTCACAACAACTAGCTGACGCAGAAATTCCTGTTGTCGCACCCCTTGTACTAAAAGACGGTAATACCTTACAGACTTGGGAAAGCTATCGCTTTTGTCTTTTTCCCTGTCATGGTGGCCGAGCTCCTGAGCTTGATGACGAGAGTCACCTATTGTGGTTAGGGCGTTATATGGCACGGATCCATAATATCGGCGCCCTTAAACTGTTTAAACATAGACCTGAAATTAATTCTCAAACCTATGGCCATGAGTGTTTAGATTTTTTAAAAAAAGGCTCTCATATTCCAACCAGTTTGAAACTAGCTTATGAAACCATAGCATCACAGGTATTAGAGGCCTCTGAGCAGGTTTTCAAAGAACGTGATAATACTCAAATCATTCGCACCCACTGTGATTGTCACCCAGGCAACATTCTTTGGACCGATGATGGACCTCACATAGTTGATTTAGATGACAGTCGAAATGGTCCAGCCATTCAAGATCTGTGGATGTTGCTCGGTGGTGATGCCGAGACCATGAGACCAAGACTTGATATTTTATTAGAAGGATATAATGAGTTTCGTGATTTTGACAATAGAGAGTTACAACTCATCGAGCCCCTTAGAAGCCTAAGGATGATCCACTATTCTGCCTGGTTGTCACGTCGCTGGTCAGATCCGAGTTTTCAACACCATTTTCCCTGGTTTGCCGAACATCATTACTGGGAAAACCAGATTTTAGGTCTTAAGGAACAGCTCGCAGCTATTTATGATCCACCTATAACAAATGTCATAAGTGGCAATTACTAAGGTGCGTATTAATCGCTTTTATCAAGCCTCTGAGATAAAAGTCGGTAATCGTATCAGCTTATGCAAAAACGTATCAAACCACATAAGCCGCGTATTGCGCCTAAAAGATGAGCAGGAAATCGAACTTTTTAATGGCGATGGCTTTAATTACTGCGCTAGTATCACAATCTCGGGAAAAACCGTCACAGCAAGTATCCTTAGTCAAACACCTGCTGAAAATGAATCCCCTTTAAAGATCCACCTAGGACAAGCCATATCAAGGGGTGAACGAATGGATTTCACTCTACAAAAATCCGTAGAGCTCGGAGTAGTCAGCATTACACCCTTGATCACAGAAAGGGTTCAATTTCGATATGATACTAAACGCCTGCAAAAAAAATTGCACCATTGGCAAAAAATCATAGAAAGTGCCTGTGAGCAATCGGGCCGTGCTTTAGTACCTACACTCAACTCGCCTTTATCATTAAGATGTTGGCTGGAATCTGAAACCTTGCCTGGCTTAGTGTTTGTACCAGGTGCAACATCTAAAATAGCAGATTTTTCCTGCCAAGGGGCCATGAGACTAGTCGTTGGACCAGAGGGTGGTTTAAGTGAATCGGAGGTTGAGCTTATATTGAATAGTCATCCCTTTACCGCCACCCAACTTGGACCTAGAATTTTACGCACTGAAACAGCTGCCTTGACTGGGATCAGTATCCTGCAAGCTCAATTTGGCGATTTATAAAACACTTTTGAACTCAACGACTATGGACTAAAAGTCCATAGGTTGCAGTCCACGGACTGAAAGTCCTATTCAAGAATAATATTTCCCTTATCTCCATTCGATGGATCTC
>NVWF01000022.1 GCA_002746155.1 Gammaproteobacteria bacterium
CAACGCAGGGAACCTCTTTGCGTTGTCTAGTAACAAAATCTCCATTTTTCTTTTAAGAATTCCTTAAGGTTTCCCTCCTAATCTTACTGCATGACCCGTTAGCGCTTATTCCTTCAAGGGGAGTTGCCAATGCAGTATGAACTTATTAACCGTTCTCATAGTCGCCGCCGTGAAGTTGAGCAATTTATTTGTGAGCGTTATTGGGTAAGCTTCAAGGCTTGCTTGCAAAACTTGCCGGATATACTGCTAGTTGTTCGTGATGAGAATGAAATGGTTGCCGCATGTGGCATTCAACTGGCTGACCAGCGTGCGTTGTTTTCAGAATATTATTTAGCTGAGCCTGTTGAATCCTATAAAGTAGCGAACCAATCGATGCCAGCACGTCTGCAAATCGCTGAAGTTGGCTCTATGGCGGCAATTTCGGCAAGCTACCTTCCAGATCTTTTTATGGCCATTATTAACGCACTGACCCAGCTTAAACGTGAGGTCGCAATATTTACCGCAACGCGTTACCTCCATTTAAAGTTATCTCGCTTGGGTATTACGTTAACCACGCTCGCTCTCGCGAGAGAGTCAGCACTCCCAATATCACTGCAAGATATTTGGGGTGATTACTACCAGCATCAGCCGATGGTCTTTGCCGGTTGGGTAGCGCAGGGCAAGCACTTGATCGTGCCAAGCAAGCTCAACTCGGGTGTACCAGAGCGCGTGAAGGCAATCGCATGCTAGAACTTTTTGTACAGCGATTGCGTGATTATGCCGAAACGCAACCCAATCATCATGCGTTAGCCGATGAATCCATCACGTTAACTTATTCACAATTATGGGAACGAGTTCAGCAACTGACAGCGACAATTAGGCAGGCGCCTTATCAACGCATCGCTTTGGATATGGAAAATAGCGTGAACTGGGTTGTTTATGACCTTGCGATCGTTCTAAGTGAGCGCGTTTGTATTCCAATACCGCCATTTTTCACGCCCCAACAACGCCTTGATGTCTTGCGGGATTGCGGCGCAGACGTTGTGATTTCAGCTAATGGGAAGATGCAGCCGCTATCTCAAACAACGTCAGCTGAACTACCAACTGGTACTGCAAAAATCACGTATACATCGGGTAGTACGGGGATACCCAAGGGTGTTTGTTTGTCTGCAGCAAATATGCTCAAAACCGTGTTTGCTCTTGCGGAGCGCATTGGCCACGTCAATACAAAAAGACATCTCGTTTTAATGCCTTTAGCTGTATTGCTGGAGAACGTTGCCGGAGTGTATTTAAGCCTTTGGTTGGGGCATGAAGTTGTTCTTACTTCCCCCGAAAACCTTGGAATAACAGGGTCATCGTCACTCGATTTAAGTTCATTTAGTGTAGCGTTGAAGCGTTATAAAGCACAAAGCTTGATTCTTACTCCTGCTCTTTTGGCGGCGATAGTTCATAACGTGGAAAATAACCAACTTGATGCGACTGATTTTAAATTGTTTGCGGTTGGTGGAGCGCGTCTTCCTGAGCCGTTGGAGCAACGTGCCTATGCACTTCAATTACCGTTATTGCAAGGCTATGGCTTGTCTGAGTTCGGTTCGGTTGTGACGTTTAACAGCCCAATCAACCCAGCCCCAGGAACCGTCGGAAAACCGCTAGCTCATGCCAAAGTTGAGATAAAAGAAAATGAGGTTTGGGTGTCTGGAAATTGCATGTTGGGTTACCTTAATCAACCGCAAACATGGTATCCAGAAGCGCTTCCCACTGGCGACTTAGGGCAATTTGACGCATGCGGCAACCTGCAACTATTGGGGCGCAAGAAAAATACCATTGTGACTGCTTATGGACGCAATGTTGACCCCGAATGGTTAGAGGGTTTAATTGCGCTCGAACCTGAAATTTCGCAAGTAGTTGTGTTAGGTGATGAACAATTACCGCTCACAGCATTACTGGTTCCGCATCAGGATGGCATGGATGCTGCGAAGCTCATTGAGCGGATAAACCGAGATTTACCTGATTACGCAAAAATACATCAATTCAAACTGCTTTCGACTCCATTTACTGTCGCAAATGAACAGCTAACGGGAACCGGTCGACTGCGTCGCGACGTGATTCGTGCACATTATGAACCCATTCTTTTCGTCAATGCCATGCCGCACGAGGTAATTTTATGAACTTTTTTAATGAATTATGTAAGGCTACTGAAGCTGAACAGCAGTATTTACTGAGCGCACCGATTATTGCAGACGCACTATCTGGGCGTATCACCTTGGCGCAATACCAAGCCTTTTTGACCCAAGCATTTCACCATGTGAAACACACCACTCCGTTATTAATGCGTGCCGGTAGCCGCATTTCGCATAAGCATGAATGGATGCGTCGCGCCATTATTGAATATATCAACGAGGAGTACGGTCATGAGCGCTGGATACTCAACGATCTGAAGGTGACAGGAATATCGCCCAAATGGGTTGAGCAAAGTGAACCTCATACCAGCACAGCAGGCATGGTGGCATTGGTTTATCATCGCATTGACGATGTTCACCCCGCGTCATTTTTCGGTATGGCTCATGTTCTAGAGGGAACTAGCGTTAAACTGGCGACTCAAGCAGCCGGGAAAATTAAAGAACAGTTGAACCTTCCTGATGCGGCGTTTAGTTATTTGTTATCTCACGGTGACCTCGACCAAGATCATGTCGAATTCTTTGCAACCCTGATGAACAAAGTGACTGATGAAGCAGCTCAAAATGCCATCGTTACCACAGCAAAACATGTCTATCGACTCTACGGCGATATGTTTCGTGCACTTCCCACTTTGGCGAACGAGCTGTCAACTTTGAAGGTTGAGCTTGCATCATGATGAACCTGAATTGGCAGCAACAACATATCTTACTGACGGGCGCTACTGGGGGACTCGGCCAAGCATTAAGCCGCCAGCTGACAAAGAAAGGAGCACGGGTAACACTGATTGGTCGAAGTGCTGGTAGATTGGAAGAGCTTGCGACAGCGTTGCAGCAACCATTTTTACTAGCTGATGTGTTAGCCGACGATTTTATCGAACGGATCGATGCTTATGTTAAGGCGCAAACCGACCACCCAGTCACGGCACTCATTAACAATGCTGCAGTAACCTTCGTTGGACAATTTGAGACTGCTCCGCCAACTGAAATTGAGCGGATTATTCAAACTAACTTAATTCGACCAATGCAGCTATGCCGTCAGTTACTCCCGCAATTACCAGCCTCTGGATGGATTATGAACATTGGTTCGGTGTTCGGTGCAATTGGCTTTCCTGGGCAGACACTCTACAACGCGTCGAAATTTGGACTGCGAGGATTTTCACAAGCATTGCAGCGTGAACGCAGTCCCATTGAAGCACGTGTGTTTTACTGTGCGCCACGCGCCATGTCGACAATGTTAAACGACGGCATCATGGATGCTATGAATCGAGCACTCAACACACCTCAAGATAGTCCGGACTTTGTGGCGCAACAGATAGTAAAGCAACTGGAAAAGGGTGAACTAAACACCACAATCGGTTGGCCTGAGAAGCTCTTTGTGCGTCTGAATGGGCTGATACCGAGCTTGGTGGACGGCACTATGAAAAAACCTCGACGACTTCTTAAACAGCTCACAAAAGGAGCCCTATTATGAAACTAGCATCGATTGTTATGGCGACAGTTTTAATGGTTGGTGTATCAACTACGTTGCAGGCGCAAGCAACTACACTGGCACAAATTCAAAGTCGCTGGGCAGAAGTAAATTATACCCTTGAGGGTGACCAACAAGAACAGGCATTTGAGGCATTATTGAAGGAGGCACACGTGTGGACTGATGCCGAACCGAATAACGCTGAGGCATTTATTTGGCGAGGTATTATCCAAAGTACTTTTGCTGGTGCGAAAGGAGGCCTCGGTGCACTCGGTTTGGCCAAAGATGCACGAAAATCCCTGGAACGAGCTTTAGAGATTGATCCACGCGCGCTGCAAGGCTCGGCTTACGGAAGTCTCGGAACGCTCTATTATAAAGTGCCAGGATGGCCGCTAGGCTTTGGTAATGATAAGAAAGCAGAAGAATATCTTCTTAAAGCGCTTGATATCAACCCAACTGGTATTGACCCTAACTACTTTTACGCTGACTATCTGTATGAGCAGGGCAACTATACACAGGCTCAACAGGTTGCTGAGCGAGCACTGCAAGCACCGCCGCGACCACAGCGTGCGCTGGCAGATGCACAGCGGCGCATGGAAATTGAGGCGCTACTCCAGAAAATAGCGAAGAAGGTAGGTTAGATGCGAGTTCTTCTCGTTGAAGATGATGCTCTACTTGGTCAGGCAGTTCAGTTAGGGCTGTCTGATCGAGACTTTTCGGTGTGTTGGGTACGCACAGGAGGCGCTGCTGTCTCTGAACTTAAGCACAATGAATACGATGTGATGATACTCGACCTCGGACTTCCTGACTTGGATGGTTCACGAGTATTGAGTAGCTCGCGTAAACGTGGCGTGATGATTCCCATTTTAGTTCTTACAGCACGCGAGCAGGTGCATGACAAAATTGCGCACCTTGATGCCGGGGCAGATGATTACCTTACTAAACCATTTGATATGAATGAATTGGCGGCGCGATTGCGAGCACTTTGTCGGCGCCAACTTGGCCAAGCCTCGGCGGCTATAACGGTTGGACCGATTATGCTTAATACGAGCACTCGTGATGTTCGAGTAGCTGATGAGCCGGTGAGTTTATCGCGACGAGAGTTTGAGCTACTAAAAACGTTAATGTCTGCACCCGAGCGAGTGCTCAGTCGAGATCGGTTGGAAACGGCTGTATTTCAAGGTGAAAATGAAATCGAAAGCAATGCGCTAGAAGTGCATGTTTCAAATTTAAGGCGTAAACTGGGACACAAAGAATGGATAGAGACCATTCGGGGCATCGGGTATCGTCTAAAATGCAACTCATAACGCCGCTAAAGGCCAAATTCCGATCGATTCGTCGTCGAATACTAGTCTTTGTTTCCGCTGTTTATTTAACCAGCTCAGGTTTATCTGCCCTGTGGATTTATTATGAAGTGAGTCACGAAGTTGATGAGTTGTTTGATGCTGAAATGGTGCAACAGGCAAAAACTTTAGCCGCATTTTTACCTGAACAAATAACCGAGCAACAGCGAGAGGCGGGTGCCCAGATTATCGGTGATGTGAGTGATCATGAATACGAAGATAAATTATCGTATCGCATCACCAACACGACATCATCATGGTCGCTCGAAACTCGGGGCGCTCCTTCCCCTGCAATCGTGCCTTTTCAAATAGGATTCAGTGAGTTTAACCTCGACGGTCGACAATGGCATGCTTTTGGAATGACATCCGGAAACTATCAAGTACTGTTGTTACAGGAAGATAGCTTTCGATCGGAATTGCGAACTGACCTCGCTATCGATACGGTCGTTCCAGTGCTATTGTTATTGCCACTCATGCTGTGGTTAGGTTGGTGGACAATCAATCAAAGCTTTTTAAGCTTTCAGCGTTTGGCAACGAACCTTCGAGCAGCTAACCACGCTGCGATAAAAGCAAAGATGTCAGGCCGACCAATTGAACATTTACCCGTAGAAGAAATTGAGCTTGAACCTATCGAAGAACCCATTCGAAAAGCACAAGTAGTAGAAACGATAATTAAGCCTAAAAAGAAGAGTGGTTCGGCATTATTTGCAGTTGTTGCTGTGATTATCTTAGTTTCTGGTGGGATTTTAGCTGTACTTGTTAATAATGGAACATTATCCATGTCATTAACAACCAGTAAAGAGCAAGCATTAGAGATTGCATCCGTAGAAATGATAAAAGGAGAGGTAAACTCCTATCATCAGCTTTTAGCGAATGCTAAAGCCAAAATTGAATTAGAGTTAAATAAGCTACCTTCTGAGACTAAGATCAATAAAAATGCCATTAAAGCTCTGATGGACGCAGCAGTCATTATTGAAATGCAAGGTAAGGTGAGTATGGGGGACAGTCTGTTAGAACAGGGTCACTATGCTGAAGCTACATACACTTATAGTGCTATCAAAGCAAATTCTAAGTTACTTTTGTCAGAATATAATGCAGCATCTAATATTATTTCATCATCAAATAGAATTAATGAGTTTGAGAGCTCTTGGGCCAAGCTCCAAAATAGCTATGAACTAACGATTCCGACTCAAGTAGTGGCAGCAAATGACTTGGTAACATCAGCCTACAAGTCTATAGATAATAACGACTTTAGTTTAGCTCTCGAGTCTATGCAGAAAGCGATTGATAATTGGCAAGTTGCTGATACAGAGATTAAATATCAAATCGAACAAATCGGTCTCAATAAATTACAAAAAGACTCTGAGCTTGCAGAGCAAGAAAGAGTCCGGCAGTTAAATATTGAAGTTGAAAATCGTTTAGAATTAGAACGTAAAACTAATGAACGTGAACGTTTAGCAGTAATTGAAGCCAATGAACTAGCTCAAATTAAAGAGACAGATCGTCTGTCACAGAAGTTGACTCCAGTTACTAGGGTTCAACCAATTTATCCTAAGGATGCAATAAGATCAGGAATTGAAGGTTGGGTAGATTTTGAATTTACTGTAAAAAGTAATGGCGAACTTCAAGACCTCGTGATATTAGGACAGAGCCCTCGACGAGTGTTTAAGAACGCAGCACTAACAGCCTTTAAACAATGGACTTTCTCCCCTCTTTTAAAAAATGGTGAGAGTATAGAGCGTTTAAATGCTAAATACCGAGTGACGTTTATGTTTTCCTACTTCCCAACCTTTAGCTCCAATCAGCTCTTCTGCTCGGGAAAGTGCTTCATCTTCTAGAGGCGTAGCCATAGAGTCATTCCAGCGATTAAAAAAACCAAACATGCCAATGACACCTAATATTTCAACAATCTCAACTTCACTCCATAGTGCAGATAATTTATCATACAATTCATCGGTTACATCATTGGGAATAGATGCTGCAGCAAGAGCAAAATCAAGGGCGACACGCTCTTTTTCACTGAACAGAGGATTTGTAGTATATTCATAGATAGCTTGCATCTTTTGCTCATCAATACCTTGCCGAGTAGCGCTGACTGATGTATGTGCTTTGCAATATTGACAACCTGAAGCCTGACTCGCCATGTGAGCCACTAACCGTTTAAAAGCATTATCTACAGCGCTATTTGGTGCAAATACAGCTTTGTTCATCTGGATTACTGACTTGGCTATGGCTGGCACTCTTTGCATCGTTAGCAAACTGTTAGGTACAAAACCCAGGGTGTTGGTAAAGTGCATAAAAGCTTGCTTAAGTTCTTCATCGATACATTCATTACTAGAAATTGGTTTCATTCTAGACATAAATCATCACCCTTTATAAAGTTATTTTATAGATTCAATAGCTGCCATAGCACATTCAATATCCTGAGACTCTGACCCACCTGAAACACCAACAGCACCAATAATCTGACCATCAATTACTATTGGCATACCACCACCGAAAACAATTAGTCGCTTTCTATTTGGCATTCCAATTTTCAACATTTTTTCCTCTTCAAATATGCCTTTCCATTTGTCCGTGGTCATTCCAAAACTGGCTGCAGTGTAAGCCTTATCTTTTGCTATATCGATAGAGTGAATGAAGGCACCCGGCATGCGCAGAAAGGCAGCTGGATTACCGCTCGAATCAACGACTGCAACATTAATTTTAATATCCAAACTTTCTGCTTTTTCAATTGCTGCATTAACGACTGCCTGTGCGGCTTGCCAGTGTATTACTTGTTGTGTGATTGATACATTCATTTTAAATCCTTAATTAGTTAATCCAGCTACTTGAGCCAACATAGGTTGGGGATCTCCAAGTATCGGGTGATACCGATATCTCTTGGGTAAAACAAATGCTGTTTTGTTACTGCTACCCTCTTAGGTATAAACTGTAGTAAAAGATTCTACCAACTCTCGGGTATGGTAGAAGATTCCAGCTCCAAGCTCATCTTCAGTCCAAGTTGTAACAGGACGATCCGGTTGAGCTAAATAGCCTAAACCACCAAATGTCTCATTTCGATTGCCTGAGGGATCAAAGTAATAAATAGTATAACCACGAGTAATACCATGGCGTTGAGGTGTTACGTCAATTTTGACACGATTCTTTGACATAATGTCTGCTGCTTTAAGTACATCTTCCCAGCTATCAAGGAAGAATGCTGCATGGTGGAAGCCCATCTTTGGACCGCCTACAAAAGCAATATCATGTGGCGTATTGCTACAAGATAACCATGTTGCTGCTTGAATATCACCATCAGGACCAACCATCACTTGTTCGACAAGATAGAAACCTAATACATCAATCATAAAGTTAGTCGCTTCAGCTACTTTATTTACCTGCTCTTCAGGATTAAGCTCACACATCAATAACGCATGATCTAACCAATGAACGCCGACGCCTTTCAGATCATCAGGCCATGGATCAGGATTGATGCTACCTACTGATGTGCCAACTAATTCTTTTTCAGCATAGAGATACATTTCATGACCACTAGGAATGTTAAAACGAAGTGCTCTACCAACACAGGGTAAAGTTCCTGCTGGTACCTCTTCTACTTCGATTCCGTAATCTTCAATACTCTTTTTATAAGTATTTAGATCTCCATCACAAGAAACTTTGTAAGCAATATGATTCATTCCGGCAGTATCAGACTTACTTAAGATGACAGAGTATTTATCCCATTCATCCCAACCTTTTAAATAGACATTACCCTGATCATCTTCATGGGTTTCTATCAGTCCGTTAATATTAATATAATGATTACGGGCTTCATCCATGTCTAGTACGCGAATATTGATATGACCTATACGTAAAACGCTCATTCTAATTTCCTCTTATTTAATAATAACAACTGGTAAGGATTATTTAAATTACACAAATCCATATTTCTTTTTAGTAATAGTTTTAAGTACATTTTTTGATATTTTTCCTATTACTTTTAACTTAATTCTACTTTCTGGGTAAGCTCTACATGCAAGCACAATCCCTAGTTTTATTTCTTCATCACTGATATGTTCACGACTCATACTTTTTGTTTTTACTTTTCCATCAAGGATGTGAACTTTACACACGCCACAACCTCCACCATGACAACCTGAAGGAATCCCCTTCTTTCCCATTGCAGCCATTCCCGACAAAATATGCTGTGCTTGCTTGCAGATAAAGCTTTCATTTGTTTTATCAATTTCAACTAAATGTTTTTTATAAAAACAACCCATAATTAAATTGATTTGAATAAGGGGCTTTTAAGTTTTTCATTGGTACTAGCTTTGGTATAAAAATTTTCCATATACATATCACGCTCAAAAAGGCGTCCTTTCATAAGTGTTGAAATACAAGTATCAATCATCGGTGGCGGACCACACATATAGGCTTTATGACCTGCAAAGTTTCCTCCAAAATACTCAGCAGCAGCTTCGTGGACATAACCTCTCGCTCCCTGCCAATCTGAACCTTCAGGTTCATCAGAAACCACCGGAATATAAGTAAAGTTTTTATGTTCCTTCGCTAACTCTTTAAACATCTCACTGTAATAAAGCTCATCTTCATTTCTAGCTCCATAAATAAAGGTTATTTCTCTATCTTCATTCTTCTCAAATAAATCAATAATCATGGATTTTGGACTTGATAAACCAGAACCACCTGCAAGAAAAATCATTGGATTTTCATCAGACTTTCGGACAAAAAATCGACCATAAGGTCCGCTAAAACGAAGTTCATCACCCACATTTAATTGTTCATGAATCCAGGTGGTGGCCTTGCCATTTTCGATAAGACAAATATTTAGCTCTACAAGATTACTTTCTGATGGAGGGCTAGCAATCGAAAAAGCCCTCGGTTCGTCTTCCATACCGGGTATTATTAGATTGATATAATGTCCCGCTTGAAAAGCTATCTCGTCATTAGAAATCGCTAGAAATACTGACTTAATGCGAGGTGTCAGTGTTTCAATTTTTGAGACAACACCAACGAAGTCCTGAACACGATGATTTTCAGCATCCGGCTCTTCTTCAATATCGGCTTCAATGGTTAAGTCACTGGTTGGAGTGGCACAACAAGCTAGACATTTTCCTTCGTCTCTCTCCATATCCATTAGAGCAAATGGTGACGCATCACCATGCTCTATTTCACCTTCAATAACATCAACCTTACAAGTGGCACAAAGACCATGGCCACAAGCATGGGGTAAATAGACACCTGCCCTTAATGCTGCATCAAGAATAGTCTGACCATCCTCAACTTCAATAACTTCACCAGTAGGTTCAATAGTTACCTCATAAGACATATACTTCTCCTAACTACCCGATCCACCAATGCCATCTAAACCAGGTGTAACAAATCGGATTACTGACTTATGACCAATACCGTTATCAGTAAGAGAAGCCTCCATATCTGGAGTGAAGGGCGCTCCGTCGAGCATCCATTCAACCGTTGACCAATCAATTTGAGGCCAATCAGGGTGAGCAGCAAATGCTGCGGGCATAACCTCACTTTGAAATGCACCAAAGGGCATGCCTGGGGGTAATGGGAAAGCCATAGGCGCATCAATCATCAGATGTCTATCCCAACCAATAATGACCATTTGGTTTCCGTGAAAATTTTCCACCTTATCTTTATGTAATGCTGGATAAGGTCCAATTGCTTTTACTGTCATAATGATTTTCCTAATTTGTTTATACTTTTATTTATGAGTCTTCGGTACCCGTTTTTTTCGAGTCTTCAGAGTCCATGCCTTTCCATTCTTTCCAACGTTTTTCATCTCGTGATCCAACATAATCCATGTTGTCTTTGCCTAAGTTAAACTGGTACCACTTAAGGACATCATCGAGACTTTCTCCACCACAGTTACCTTGAAAAATTTGCTGCGGAGGAATCCAAGCCTGCACATATTTTTCAGGCTCATTATCGAAAATCATTTTGCAAGGATCTGAACAAAAGTGATATTTTTCACCTTCGTATTCAGAAGATCTGTAGGAAATAAGCGTTGGATCGTCAGGCTCTGTAAAACCCATAGGAATCTGACAAGTTTGGCAAACACAAGGAAGCGTTTGGCTGTAATAACGCTCACCTTTTTCTTCCTGCTCACGCCAATATTCGAGACGAGGACGATAATACTTATCAAAGGTGTCTGGATATTTTTCTGACAACCAATCCATTTTTTTCTCATCAGGAACCCACGTATGCATTGCAGCAGCGGCAGTATGATTATAAAGAATTCCCCAAACCTGATGACTCAGATGATCTTTTTCAGATGCACAAATTGATGCAAAACTCGGTATTTTAATGCCGTATCTTTCTAGATCTTTAAACAGTGCGCCGCCATTTTCTTCAAAGTACATTTCCCAAGCTTCTTTCCATGAAATAGGGCTTTCTGGAAGCATATAATCCATCATTGCACTGACTAATGACAAGACTTTGTATCCACGCCACAGCCATTTATCAATCCAGCCTTGTACGATAGGAACATTTGCTTCGTCTTGTTCAAGCATAAACTTCATGGCTTCTAAACCCAGCGTCATATGTCGAGCTTCATCAGATTGCGCAGAGAATCCGAAGGTAACAGTTGATAAGTCACCATTAAAAGCAGCTCCCGACATGAAGGGAACAAATAATAAATTGGTCAATACATATTCAAAAGAAAAACCAACAGCAACCATAAACTCAAATGGACCGGCTGAATTAGCATCATCAAAGAACGACTTAGGTACAGAGAGGTACCAAACACGATCATGCCATAATGGGAATTCATGGAAACCATCAAAATGTTTATTGTAGTGGCTCATGGTATGGACCTGAGTCTGAACATGACGTAACTCATCAAGGGATTGCATTTGACAAGCGACTCTAGCTCCTTCACCTCTGAAATGACGACCTTGTCTAGCAAAGCCTCTATGCGCCTGATATTCTAGGGGAGAAACACCCTGAATAAAGAGTTTAAGAGCATTCACATAACGCGCATCAGTGATATTTAACTGACCGTTATTCTGGGCAAATGAATCAATAATTGCGTATAACTTTTTTTCCTTTTCACCTTGGTATTTCCAGTATGAATCCATTGTCATTCTGAAGGGATCTTCCCAAGCTTCCCAGTCGTGAATTTTTATACCTTCATATTTGTCATGGGGGAAAACCTTATCCATAGATTGATAGGTAGTATCCCAGCCTAATTGCGTCATTAATTTATATCGTTCACGCATATTTAATTTCTTAGCCATTATTCAGTCCTTTCTTATTTTGTTTAGTTATTCCAGTAGATAGTAAAATGATCTTCATCTTCATCAAGATTGCCACCAAATGAAATCATTACTAACTGGATATCCTGTGGATCCCAATCCATACCAAGCAGTTCTGACACTGTTTCTCGTTTAATTACTAATTTTTTTTCAGCCGTTATTCTGATCATTGCTGGTGGATATTCCACTTCTGCTTCAGGATTGTCTTTTTTAATTGCTTCGACAATAATCCTCGACTCATCCACATCCTGCAGTGCTAAAAATACTTTACTCATTATATAATCTCCTCTACAGGTTAATGCCGACTTTAGTTGCACGTTTTAATAACGCCTGTTTAACTTCTTCAAATACTTCTGAACCATTCTCAAATGCCGCTTCAGCCAGAGGTAAAATAGCTTTTTCAGCTTCTGTTAACCAAGCAGAAAACCATCCACTCACTAGATTTTTATTTTGTTCAGACTCAGCAGTTGCTACTTGAATTTGTTTATCAACCCACCGAGATGTTTCTGTATCCCATGTGACTATAAACTCCGTCAACATTGAATAACTTGAACCACCCTCATTATTTATTTTCTCTTCAAATTGATTAAAGAATAGAGGATGGATTAATCCATCCATAACTAAATTTTGAGCAACAAATAATTCAAACCAGTCTTCAACAACAAAACTATCTTCTACAATTTTTCGTAAACCCTGCCAAATATCTTTATCGAGCCAATCCGATTTTGCTGTATCAAGAATTTCACTATCATCTTCGGAAAGGGCTAGACCAATTTGCGTAATATATTGGGCGTTACCAAGACGGTCACCAGCATTAAACATTGCTGTAGATGTTATTGCTGCACCGTATCCCATTGCACAAATTTGTGTATTATTCATATTGGCACCCCATTCGAAGTGTCTTAAAGGAATAATGAATTGACTGATTTGATGATGTATCGTATCCGATAATTTGGACAATAATTTTCGCTGTTTAACAAATTTAAAATTATGCTCAGTCGATACTTGCTGTTTCGCACGTGTCATACAATAAGTGCCGTAGTAGTACTGGCGAGGATCTAAAAACTTGTACCAGTCTTCCATTTTCAAAGCTGTACGACTAGCATCATAGAGCTCTTTATCAGGCTGCCAACTCGGGCGATAATGGAAGTGCTCAACAGGCTGTAGATCATAAACAGCTTCTTGATAACGAGTCGCTGGTTTATTTTCTCCTATTCGACGTGCAACATGACTATAGGTCTGTCGAATGGGTTCTATTTTTTTTGCTTTGATATCAATATGCATTTTTTTCTTCCCTCATTATAAATTTTTATTGTCTTATTCCAGGTTGGCCATAACGCCATTTCAGACGGTCATAATCAACTTCAGCAGCTTGCTCAGAAGTTAGGTGCATGATCTGATTATTTGCACAAAATATTTGAAAGGCATCGAATGGCAGAATGAGTTCAACATACATACCCGGTTCGCTTATGGAAAAGTCAAACTCAATAAAGTTATTATTGCGAATACCCGTGATATGGACGTAGCGTTTATTAGTATCTACTTTTATAAACTCATTCATTTGGTTTTGGTGACCTAATTTAATGTCATAGACGTATAATCTACAGCGATAAAATATTCTTATTTATTTCTCATAAGAATATTTGCACTATCTATGCCAATTAAACTTCGCCGTATTTATGGGGTATCAGGCAATCGGGTTTGATTTTGATTTTGTCATATGACAAAGGGTTCGTTATTTGATTAAATCTAGATCAATGTTACTGGTTAAACTTTATGTAGAATTAATTGTAGATCTACCCAATAAAGCTAACATTTGAAGGGGTAATACTTAATTAAGGAAGGAATATTAAAATTTGATATTATGTTTTTTTAAGCGATAACGGAATTGAGCATCTCCCATTTTGGCTTTTCTAGCAGCAGCAGAAATATTCCCATCTGCTGATTCAAGTATTTCTTTGAGAAAGTTAACTTCTAATTCTTCATAAGTTAACCCTTCTTCAATCAATTTTGAAAGAGAACTTTGAGATTGATCTTCCAAATAGGTTAGACAACCGTCATTATTTAATCCTGACGTAACACTTGATTGCTCAGGCTGTAGTTGACCAAGCAATTTATTGGTATCAATGAGTTGGTGATTCGGAGTTAATAACACGCCTCTTTCAATGACATTTTCTAATTCTCTGATATTGCCTGGCCAAGCATAGCTTCTAAACCATTCCATCGCCAGGTCGCTAACACCCTTCACTTTTTTGCTGTACTTGGTATTGTTACGTTTAATAAACTTATTTATCAATCCAGAAAGATCTTCTAATCGCTCTCTTAAAGGAGGTATTGTAACTGGAAACACGTTGAGTCGATAAAATAAGTCTGCACGAAATTTACCCAACTGGACTTGCTCTTCAAGATCTTCGTTTGTTGCTACGATAATTCGTACATCGACTTTTATTGTTGAAATACCACCAACACGATCCAGTTCTCCTGTTTGAATTACACGTAATAATTTAGATTGAGCTTTCGGTGATAGTTCACTCAATTCATCGAGAAATAAAGTACCACCATCCGCCCTCTCAAATCTACCTGGTCGTGACTTTTCTGCTCCCGTAAATGCACCTTTTTCAACACCAAATAATTCAGCTTCAATTAGTTCTTCAGGAAGGGTTGCACAGTTAATCGCAATAAAAGGCTTATCTACACGTTTTGAAAGTTTATGTAAAATTTGACTAAATACTTCTTTTCCTACGCCTGTCTCTCCGAGCATCATTACTGTTACATCACAATCTGCAGCCGTTTGTAAAAGTTTTAATGCTTCTTGTATTTTCGGTGAATTACCCACAATTTCAGTAAGTTGTGTCTGCTCATGAAGGCTAGAACGCAACTGAGTCACTTCATCTTTCAGTGAGTATAAAAGTTCGGCAATGGACTCACCGGTTTTAAAAATTAGACTTTGTTGTTCTTCGATATCCCACTCATCTAATGGTTTACCAATAATTCTACATTGTTTATCGCCTTTTCCAATGCACTCTACTTCTTTAAAAAGAATAGGATTACCCATAAATTCTGTGGTGTAACCACTTGCGTAGCCTAGAAGTTGCCAACAAACAGGTATTTTTGACACACCAAAGAGACGAAGGTGCTCGGAGGCCTCAAACGAATTAGTCCAGACAAACTCACCAAAAAAATGCCCTTTTTCAATGTTTATATCGACTATCACTGGTTCGACTGAAACGATACCTTCAAGGGCATGGAGTTGTGGACCAACTACAAATGTATCAAACGTACTCGAGTTGGGGCGTAATTTTTTAGCAAGTTGCGCATCTGATTGAGCAGAGCTAAAGCCCATTCGCATTAATACGCCCATGCTATACTCTTCACCAAAGGAATGAATAAGCTCACTGCGCATTGAACCAAAAGCTGACGCATGTAGTAGAATCATACGCTGCTGCCCTAGCCATATAAATCCAGACTCTTCGTCAAATCGAATCATCTCCTTCAAATCTTGATTTGAAGGCATAGAGGCTAAAGTAGGATCATTTTCTTTAGAGTTCAATAACAGATACCTTTACTGTACTTTTTTTGTATCCAAGTCCGCCTTACTAACACCACCAACCGCCCAATGTTCAGGAAGGACTTCATTCAGTGTAATACGTACCTGTTTAGGTTTAACAGACAATGTCTCAGCGGCAGCCGCTGTCACCTTTTCAAAAAAGGCCTGTTTTTGCTTGTCTGAACGACCCTTAATAATCGTAGCTTGTATAAATGGCATAAAGGTCCCCTCACTTAAACTGTATACTAACACAACCAAGGTCTTGGTAGCGTACGCAGACGGAATCACCGGCATTAACAGTAACTGCAGCCGTTATCCCACCCGTCATTATAAATGTACCAGCAGGTATGACTTCATTCCGTTCCGCCAGCATATTTGCAAGCATTGCAACACTGGCTGCGGGATGTCCAAGCACAGAAGCCCCAGCACCTGTGGCAACAACTTCACCATTGATTTCCATGACCACACCGAGAGTTTTTAAGTCTACATCCTCAATGCGCTTCAGATTTCCACCTGTAACAAAACGAGACGAAGAGGCGTTATCAGCGACAACACTTTTTAAGTCAAAACGAAAATTCTCATAGCGAGAGTCAATAACCTCAACGGCTGGAACCACAGAACCAATTGCATCTAAAACATGAGCTACAGTACAACCAGGGCCACTTAATTCTTTTTTGGTAATAACAGCAATCTCTGCTTCAACCTTAGGATGAATTAGCTCATCAATTTTCACAGTTCCAGCATCCAGGACACTAAAATAATCTGCAAGAAATGCATAAATAGGAGTATCTACGCCCATCTGTTCCATTTTCGCATAGGAAGTTAAGCCCATTTTCAGCCCAATAATCTTAGTGCCTCTTTGTTCTTTTCGTCGACGTATCTCCCATTGAATATCGTAGGCATCTTCCCAATCCATATCAGGATAGTCATCGGTAATTTTTGTCACATCATAAGCTTTTAGTTCAGCATTTTCTAAGTGCTCTGCTAGCTCTGCTACAACTTCTTTGGTTAATGTACTCACTTTTAAACTCCTGCTCTTATCATTTCCAGTGCAATATCTTCAATCATATCTTCTTGACCACCAACGGTTTTTCTGCGACCTAATTCCATAAGAATTTCTCTCGATGAAATGCCATGTTTTTTCTCAGCACGTTTTGCGTGCAACAGAAAAGAGGAATAGACTCCTGCATATCCGAGCGTTAGAGCGTCCCGGCTTAAACGAGGTAATTTTTCACCCATAATTGGTGTTGCTACGTCTTCAGCCACATCTATCAATGCACTGAGGTCAATATTCGTTTTTATACCTTTCAGATCACAAACTGCTGCGAAAACTTCCAATGGTGTATTGCCTGCTCCAGCTCCAATTCCTGCAACCGAGCCGTCAATACGATCAGCACCAGCTTCAACAGCTGCAATAGAATTAGCAACAGCCATCCCAAGGTTGTGATGTCCGTGGAAACCTATTTCATGATCAGGAAAAAATTCACGCATCAAACTAATCTTTTTAGTCACTTCTTCAGGTAGCATATGCCCTGCGGAATCGGTGATATAAAGACAATTTGCTCCATAACCAGCCATGTGCTTTGCTTGCTCAACTAGTTTTTTTGCACTAAGCATATGACTCATCATCAAAAATCCAACTGTATCAAAGCCACTTTTCACAGCGTATGAGATATGTTGCTCAGAAACATCCGCTTCGCTACAGTGTGTTGCTACACGGACAGTCTTTACACCAACATCCTCTACCATTTTTAAATCTTCAACTGTACCTATACCTGGTATCAGTAAAACAGATACCTCGGCTTGTTTTAAGTGTGGGATAACAGCTTCCAGATATTCTTTATCAGTGTGGAGGGCGAATCCATAGTTAACCGAATCGCCCGCAAGCCCATCGCCATGAGTGATTTCAATTAAAGGAACCCCAGCGCAATCTAATGCCTGTGATAAATCCACCATGTTTTGCAAGGTAAACTGATGGGCAATAGAATGCATACCATCTCGTAAGGACATGTCATGAATTTTGATAGTCTTACTCAATTTATATTACTCCTAAGCCTGCTCTGTCATCATCTGTTTAGCAAACATTTCAGCAGTATGCGCCGCAGCTGCAGTCATAATATCGAGGTTTCCCGCATACTCAGGCAGATAGTCACCTTTGCCTTTCACTTCTAGATAAACTGAAACTCGCTTGCCATCAAAAACAGGACCTTCTTTCACTCGGTAACCTGGAACATAAGCTTGAACAGCTTTTTCCATGTCACGTACAGATTGCGTAATTGCCTCTTTATCAGGATCATCTTTAGTCAAACAGTGAATAGTATCTCGCATCATCAGTGGTGGTTCAGCTGGGTTAAGAATAATAATAGCTTTACCTTTCTTAGCGCCTCCAACTTTTTCTATAGCCAATGAAGTTGTTACTGTGAATTCATCGATATTCTTACGGGTACCGGGCCCTGCTGATTTAGAAGCTATTGTGGCAATAATTTCACCATATTCAACCTCTTGAACACGGCTGACTGCAAAAATCATAGGGATAGTAGCCTGACCACCACAAGTGACCATATTGACATTATCTTCTCTCTTATCTAGCTGGGATTCTAAATTAACTGGAGGTACGCAAAAAGGGCCTATGGCAGCTGGTGTTAAATCGATAACTTTTACACCCTGCTCGATTAATTTACGTGAAGTTTCAGGATGTACATAGGCAGACGTAGCATCAAAAGCAATACTAATATTATCTTCTTTAATATAAGGTATTAATCCATCAACCCCCTCATGCGTTATTTTTAGCCCTTTATCTACTGCTCTTTTTAAACCATCTGAATCAGGGTCAATTCCCACCATCCACAGAGGCTCTAATACATCACTTCTTAATAATTTGTATAATAGATCAGTACCAATATTTCCAGAACCAATCAATGCACAACAAATTTTCATATCTGTTTACCTTATATAACTTTAATCAAAACGCACGCTTGTTCGACCAATTCCACCAATATTCACCGACATATAATCACCAGGCTTTACCGGTTGAAGTGGTACGAGTGAGCCGGATAGAATAACTTCACCTGCTTTAAGAAAAACCCCAAACTTACTTAATGTATTTGCTAACCAAACCACACAACTCACTGGATTAGCTCCTAAAGCCGCAGCACCTGAGCCTGTAGAAATTACCTGACCATTTAACTCTACAACCATTCCACACGTGGATAAATCAACGCTTCGTGGATCGATCGCCTGTTGGCCTAGTACGAAGTATCCACAAGAGGCATTATCAGCGACAGTATCTTGAATTTTTATCTTCCAGTCTTTGATTCGAGAATCAACAATTTCGAAGCATGGCACGATAAAGTCTGTGGCTCTTAAGACATCAGAAGCCGTCACACCAGGCCCAATTAAATCTTCTTTTAAAATAAAAGCAATTTCACCTTCTGCTTTGGGTTGAATCATTTTATTGGTTAAAGAAAGAACTTCACTTTCATCAACTACCATTGCATCCGTTAAATAACCGAAATCGGGTTGATGTACAGCCAACATATTTTGAACTGCTTTACTAGTAACACCAATTTTCTTACCTATAATCTTTTCACCATCAATCTCTATACGCTTTTGTAGTAGCAATGAAGATATCGCATAAGCATCTTCAATCGTTATTTCAGGAGTTCGTTCGGTTAAAGGCTCAATCATTTTTTGATTTCGCAAAGCGTCATATAATTCGCTAGCATAATTTTCTATCTGTTGTTTATCTAACATAGTGGGATCCTAACTATTTTATAATTTGACACAGATGTTCTTGAGTTCAGTATAAAACTCTAATGAGTGCACGCCACCTTCTCGACCAATGCCTGAATGCTTTGAACCTCCGAAAGGTGTTCTTAAATCACGTAAAAACCAAGAGTTTACCCAGACAATTCCAGCTTCAATTTGTCCTGCGACACGGTGAGCACGGGAATTGTTTTCTGTCCATACTGAGGCTGCAAGGCCATATTTAGTATCATTGGCCATCTTAATCGCTTCTTCTTCAGTATCAAACGGTTGAATATGGCAGCATGGGCCAAAGATTTCTTCTTTTACGACACTTGCCGTTTCAGGCAATCCTGTCCAAATTGTTGGAGAAACCCAAGCACCTTCAGATAAATCATCTTGCATATCTGGTACACCACCACCTAATACAACTGTCGCTCCCTCTTCTTTAGCAAGCTGATAATAGGATAAAACTTTCTCTTTATGTTCTTGGCTTATCAACGGTCCTAAACTGGTGCTTTCATCATCCCAAGCACCTAGCTTTAATGCTTCTGCTGATTCTTTTAATCGTTTTACGAATTCATCAAAAATAGCTCGCTCAACATAAACACGCTCAGTTCCCAAACAGACCTGACCGCAGTTAGCAAATACTGAACGGGTCGTTCCTTCAATCGCCTTATCCATAYCGCAATCAGCAAAGATTAAGGCTGGATTTTTACCTCCAAGTTCGAAGGACACCTGACAAAGTTCATCGGCACTTGCTTTAACAATCGCCATTCCCGTGCGAGTCTCACCGGTAAATGTAATACCGCTAACATCAGGGTGTTTAGTCAAAAATTCACCGGCAGAATTGGGTCCAAAACCATGGACCACATTAAAGACGCCTTCCGGTATACCAGCATCATTCATTACTTGACCTAATAATGTTGTTGTTCTCGGTGTTTCCTCAGAGGGTTTGACCACAACCGTGTTACCACAAGCGAGAGCTGGACCAACTTTCCAAGTCATCAACAAGAGTGGCAGGTTCCATGGACTTATCACAGCAATTACACCCTTAGGTGATCGCACCGAATAGTTCAGTGCACCTGCGCCGTCAGGAGTGTCAAGCATAAAACTTTCTGTAGCAACTGATTTATAGGCGTCTGCAAATACTTTAAAATTTGACGCTCCTCTAGGTATATCGATATGTGAAGCTAAGGTCTTTGGTTTACCCGTATCAAGACATTCAGCTTCAAGAAATTCATCAAAGCGGGCATTAATACCATCGGCAACTTTGTGTAACATCGCCATTCTTTCGGCCATATCCATACTTCCCCAACGGCCTTTTAGAGCTGATTTTGCAGCACTGACAGCTTGATCAACTTCTAGCTTTCCTGCTTCGCAAACTTTACCAATTTGTTGATTATTTGCAGGATTTATATTGGGAAATGTCTTCCTTGAATCAGATTCAACAAACTTTCCATTAATAAAATGTTTAATGAGTTGCATAGACATTAACCTTTTGAGTAACCTTTGTGCTGAAATATTGAGACAAATACTGAAAGACTTTTAATCGTTTAAATCTTTAATAGAAAAATAAAGATCGATACAATTTTCAGTACCGACCTTTATTGGACCATTACTTACCTTTTATACGCATGTGTTGTACTTTAAACATCTTAGGAGGGCTCAAAGAAGGATCAACAATTCCTTTAAACTGCCCTGTGGTACAATGCATTGCTTGAACATCCATCATGCCAAAACTATCATCAATAGAGACACCCGTACCTTTATTTTGTGCTAAGTGAAAATCAGGATGTGCCTGACCAATCATCCAAGATTTCCAATACTTACCAGCCCTATCATAAATAATAGTTCTTGGTAGCGTAAAGGTCTGAGCATCAACGAAATGTCGTCTTTTACTGATCGGGTGATTTGAATTAATCGGTGAAGATTCTAAGATATACACCTTACGTAACTGATATGTTACATTCGGGAAGCAGCCACCCTTACCATGAAAGTCAACAAATTGATAACCATCACTTTCTTCAAATTCATCTGTGAGTTTTTGCTCATTATGATTATAAAAAGGAACTAACATTTCCTTCGTGCCGACATATTCCCAGTTCATGTCTGAAATACGACCATTATAGCCTTCAAAGTCTTCAATCATTAGATCTGAACCTAAGAATGAGTCTGTTACTTGACCAGTAGCTAAACGACGAACGCGTCTTTGGAAGCCCAAATATAACCAAGCATTATCTCGTTTCAAATCATTTTTATAGCGATGAATTAACAACTGAGTATTTTTTACGTCAAATGGCTTTTGAACATGCACATATATTGATCGAAATAGGTTAGAAGGATTCGGGAGTATTTCTGGCTTAGGCTCATTGTTAACGCGATGAGACCAATTCAAAAAGTGAAAATCAAATTTAATTTGACGCTCTATTTTTGAAGTATTCATATTTCGGTAACGCCAGTAAAATGGAGATATAGCAGCACTGTCACCCCAGTTGTATCCATACTGAAAGTTCCATGCCAATTTTTCACCCGCTCTTGGATCATTTATATCAGGCTCTTCAGGAAATGGACGTCCTGCTACATAACCATCAATCTGACCTTTCTTCGAACCCAATGTGACTTTACCAACATTAGCTTTTGTAGCATTAATATAATCTCCATTCAGTATGAANTCCATTGTTTCACCAACAGTTATCTCAACCCAACCATCTCTAATGTGCTGAAGCATTTCAGGATCAAGTACGTCTATAGCAAGATCGGCATTGTCCTTATTAATCACTAATCCAGGCTTGATATTTGGATTAGTTGGAAAGCCTGATTTATAAGGATAAAAAGAGTTATCCACATCTTCTAAACTTGCAGCACTTACGCCAACAGAAAAAGCACAAAGAGTGATTGTTAGAAGTAATTTTTTATTAAATTTTTTCATTTTTACATATCCTTAATCTAGAGGATTGTTAATTAAAAACGGTAACGAACTGTTAATTGAATTTCGCTTTCATTATTAGCCATACCAATAGGACCTGCTCTGAATCTGCCTAGTGGTTCAAAACCACCTAAGCCCACATCATAAGAGTCTGGTAGACCGTCACCATTGTTATCTGCATGTATAGGCGTCGCTGTAAATGGAGTGAACGGATTACAAGTCCTACAGTCACTGAATTTCTTAGCACCATCACCGAATTTGATATTCGCCGTTAAAGTTACTCGCCAACTATCACTAATCAACCAGTCAACAGAAGGAGCAACCGTTCCCGAATGTGCACGCCAATCATAGGCCATGAGTAATTGGGGACTTAACATATCATTCATCCACCAGCCTTTAATCAGTAATGTAGAAATATGATTCACTTTCCAATCAGGCATACCAACAATTCCTAGTGGCGCACTTTCAGTCTCATGATCAAGTATATGTTGGCCAAAGGTTTGGAAAGAAAGTAAAAAAGCTTTATTGGCATTAATTGATCGAATGAACATATTATGGTCAATACCAACGACCCATCGCACAACATCTGATTCTGAAAACAACCGAGATTCTAAGGTGTTCGCAAACTCTTCACCTGTTGTATAAGCCACCTCTACACGGAAAGCAGAATTTAGTGTATCAGAATAAAAATCCAACGATCCACCGAGCAAATTAACTTCAGGAAAGTCAATATCAAATGCAATCAGATATGGAAAAGCAGTATCAGTTTGCCCAGTAAATGAATTAGTTGCTGGGATACCACCTCTTAATGTAGGTAATTGTGAGCGGTAACGAAGTGCGTTGACCGAAAATCCGACGTCCTTATAAACCCCTTCAATTTTAAAGCCTAACTGGCTATTTTTCAGTGACCATTCCGGTAGATTCGCTTGACGAATACCTATTTGATTAGGACCAAAATCGGTAGCACTCGCACCACCTGCAAAGTTTGATACAGTACAACCATTATCCCAACAATTTTTCATGCCTCTAAAGAATGAACCTGCATCTAAAATTTGATTTGGCTCTCCACCCTGACCAAGATTATTCGGTCTGAACTTATCAAATACCCAAACGACTTGGAAATTGATATCCTCAAATGTATCGTTTGCACCAAACTGCCATTCAGCTGCTGCTGACCAGACTGGGATTCGAATATCTTCCAATTCGTCATAGATATTATTGCGCGAAAAATCAACGGGATTAATCACATCTAAAACACGAAATAGGTCGGTTCTACCCCAAACAATCTGTTGTTTACCCAATTTTAAATTAAAGGCCGTACCGCTATCAAGATCCATATTGGCATCAAAATATGCTTCACGTATAAAGTCTAGGCGATCATTGAATTCAGAAAATCGTAATTCATTTTCGCTTTTGTCCATATAATCATTAATACAACCTCGAGGATCAATATTACAAGGTCGTACAGGAACACCAAAAGTCACCCCACCATCTGGCACATGGAGGTATTGACCTAATACATCCATTCCAGAGTTTGGATTATTTAAAATATCAAAACCTAAGGCATGACCTGGCGGTAAACCAGCACCAAAGTACGGTGAGTTTATATTACTTGATCCTAAACCTTGACCATGAGCCACTGCTCCAACAACCTGATCTTCAATCATGATTGAACCACCAGCATTAGCACCCCATTCATCATCATTAAGATCATAAACACCATCATAGGTGCCGCGTAATGTGCTATTGAAAGTAACGTTTGAGAATGCTCCCCAAAAGCCCAAGTCTTTGACAAATTCAAATTGAACTGTATTTCTAAATTTGGATAACCCTCGATCTTCACGAACATTACTGGCATTTTCATAAAAGCCATCAACTTCGAGAGTATCATCTGCAGCAATAGGAATTGCTAAAGTAGCTATAATTATACTTGCAATTCCAATMCTTTTTTTAGGTGCTGAAAGATAATCCCAGCAAGTTAGTTTTATTTTCATTATATCCCCCTTTATAGAGTGTCTTACCACATCATTGATTCAGATATCACATCTATACCAACGTTAATGCCAATTAATCCGAAGTAGTATTTAGAATGAATTTCGGTTTAAATGACATAATCCAAGCCGGCACTAAAAACATTGCCGCCAAAGCATTTAGAACTAACATCACGATTAATAAAAGTGCAGCATCTGCCTGAAAACGCATAGTTGAAATAAATACCCACATTACAACTCCAGCAATTAATGCCATTGCAGTAAACCCAATGGCAACACCTGTTGTACTAATAGCGGTTTCAATAGCATCTTGTAAATTACCCAGTCGTGCATATTCTTCTTTAATTCTGTCCATGATGTAGATTGAGTAATCAATACCTACACCAATACCCACAGCAATAATAGGTACCGTATTCACATTAATACCTATACCCACAATTCCCATATAGGCGTAGGTTAGAGTGGTGGCAAATGACATGGCTAAAAACATTAGCCAACCAGCATGAAATGACCAATAAAATATGGTGACGAAAACTAAAATTAATAGAAAAACTAAGGGTATGACGATAATGTTAGTTTCATAAGCAGCTTCATTAATTGCAGCTGTTACACCAATAACCCCACCTGCTAATTCTAATGAAAAGCCATCAATTTGTGCGATTTCTGATTCAGACCAATCTTTAACCATATTGATCGCTCTTCGAATAGTTTCACCCTTATGATCTTTGTAATAAAAAACCATATTGGCATTCTGTTCGTCAGGATCGATAAACTCTTTAAGTGCTCCGGGTATAGGACTGGACATCATGTAAGTGAACATTAGGCCACCCGCTTCAAACTCATCTTTTGGATAAGCAAGCCAACGAGGGTCGGTATTGTGAATAATTTGGTTTACCTGAGTAATTAAATCAGGCAATCCCTTAGACCCCCCCATTTCAGGGTCAAGTAACATTGTATTTTGAAAGTCTGCTAGAGCTCGAATAACGTTAGGTTTTTTAAGGCCTGCTTTTTCTTCAGTGTGGGCAATGATATAAAGTTCTTCAGATCCTGGAAATAGGCTATTAATCGCTTTAGAAGATACATTATAGTCATGGTTTGGATACAGTAATGGCGAGCCTGTTTCTGATTGTCCTACTTGTACCCAAGAGCTTAAATAACCTCCTACCAGATATAATATTACGACACTAATCAAAGTTATCCTTGCACCAACAGGGTTGCAAGCTACACTGGCTACATTAATTTTATGCAAGAAAGTATGTCTATGCTCTTTTTGTTTTGTCTCAGGCAAAATCACTAATAGTACGGGCATTAAAATCAATACTGTAACAATGACGCTTGCAGCCCACATGGATGAATAGATGGCTAACTTATCATTGATTGGCACTGAACCTAACGATATCAGCAGTAGTCCGATGGCATCTGAAATTACCCCGAGAGAGCCTGGACGAAACAAGCCTTCAAAGGTATTTCTAGCAGCGACTTGTTTATCCGCTGTTTGGCGATGTTCATGGTAATAGCGTTCGATTAACTGTATACCGTGAGACATAGCCCTTGCTGAAATTAAAAATGGTACGACCATCATCAGAGGATCTAAGTTATAACCCATAAGAGACATCATGCCGAGTCCCCAAATTGTTGTTAAAACAATGCCAATAARGGGTAGTAAAACGCCATAAAAACGTTTGAAGTAGAGCACTAACATCGCAAGAAGTATTAGTACTGTGTATAAWAATATTTGAAYWATTTCWYYAACATAACTMGTTACCCARCCAATYARWACAGGCTGRCCWGTMGCRTAAAYATCAAYKTCRKCMGTWWGYTCYNATTGMNCGAAKWTYYTGYARYTCATTAAAYAYMRCTTCATAATYWARCTCACCTTCRTTMAGYGTRCCKCGWAYYARRGCAGARGWTARATYKGGWGAMACWARTARSCCATARACWCKTGGATTTGCTACGACTTCATCTTGAATAACTTTTAATTCTGCATCCGTATAACCACCCTTTTTTAATGGGTCATAATGAGGTGCAGATTTCATTGTACCGTATTCATTTAACCATATTTTTCGTGTGTTTCTGTGAGTAACACTACTTACAAGGTTATGATTCATACCAGACAAAGCATCAATTGACTGAGTAATTCGATATATTTTATTTAAGGTTTCATTAGTAAAAATGGTGCCCGATTTAACCGTGACCGCGACCACAATATTATTTGCACCACCAAAAGTTGTGCTTATCTTATTATGTGTTTGAATATAAGGATGCTCTTGAGGTAACAAATCGGCAAAATCTGACGCCATTCGAACACCGGGTAACTGAAAAGCAAAAAATACTGTCAACGCAAATATAATGCCTGCTGTTACACGTGGAAATGCAAAAACGACTTTATCAATCATTTTTAATCGAGCGATTATCTTATTCATTGACAGAACCACTATTAGAATTAGCTAGACGAACAAGAGTTCCACTACCACCTGCCACAATTATGTGATTTTCGATAGGTAAGGATGCACGCAAATATGTACGGATATTTATATCTGTCTCAAAAGCGAGCCACTTGGGAGCGACAGTTTTATCTAATTGCCTAACTAATAGAGTACCCAAAGCACCCAAAGCGTATATTTTTGTGCTATCTATTGATAGAGAATATATAGGTACAGGAACGTTCGTAATCTCATTTATCCAATTTTCTCCACCATCGTTTGTGAAAAACATTTTTCCTCCAAGACCTGCAACCCACCCAGTATTCATGTCAGTGAAGAGAGAGGCTATTGGATAGAATTCATTCGGCATGGACGGCTGTAAATTCCATGTATTACCACCATCATGGGTTTTGATTATCATGCCAAACTCTGCAGTAGCAATACCATCACTAGCGTTGAAGAATTTAATGTAAGATATGATCATATCTTCATCAAGACTTTCACTCTTCCATGTAAGCCCCTTATCTGCGCTCGAAAAGAAAGTAGTATAGCTACCTGCGACCCAAATTTTTCCATCCGGTGCACAATCTAATGTTTGAGGTGTCTCGTTGGTAGATAATTCATATGATATCCACGTCTTTCCATTGTCTTCAGAACGCCAAATCAAACCTTCTAAACCAAGAGCGACGAAGCTGGAGTCAGGACAAGTCGTCACATCAATGAGCGTATCTTGTGACTTTAAATTCTGACGAGACCAAGTAACGCCATCATCATTCGAAACTAATATTGTTCCAAAGGAGCCTACTAAAACTATTGCGTCATTATTTCTGGTTATTTTTTGAAATCGATCACTTCTATGAACAAAATTATTTTTTTCAGCCACCATTAAGTCTAAATTTAAAGGAGCTTCACATCCTATTAAAAATATCGAAATAATACCTAAAAAAAACAATCTAAGTCGCTGCAAAATACCTACTCCTAACTATAAATAATTATGATCAAAAACCAATAATCATAAAGTGTTTAGTCAATTAATTAGAAGCACCCTAACAGCAAAATTTTCGACAATCAAGAAATTATCGATATTTATAGTTGTTTTATATTTTTTGCATTTTTATCTATTTTATCGCATTATATAGAAATAATTAATGAAACATAGAGAACAAAACCTCAAAATTTGTTATATTTTACAAATAGATATCATTATTAATATTCTAACTAAGGACTTACCATCTAATGGCAAATGTTATCGGTATTGCAAATAAACCTCCTTCAAAAACATTAGCTGATCAAGTTTATCGACAAATAAGAGATGATATCGTTCATGGGGATTTACCCCCTGGAAGCAAACTAAAGATAGAGCCGTTAAGAACTCGATATCAAATTGGCGCATCGCCGCTAAGGGAGGCTCTCAGTCGCTTATATTCTGATGGTTTCGTGTCCTCAAAAGGACAACAAGGCTTCAAAGTTATGGAGATGACTCGCGACGATTTAGAAGATGTGACTAATTTAAGAATCCTCATTGAAAATAAGGCTCTGAGTCAGAGTATTATTAATGGTGATGATCACTGGGAATCTGGTGTGGTAGCTGCTTTTCATCGTTTAACTAAAATTGAAACCACTCCTGGTGAAAAGGATATACACGAATTAGAAGACAGGAATAATTCCTTCCATAACGCTTTGCTTGCAGCAAGTAGCTCAATAAGGCTACATCAGTTTTATACAACTCTGTATGATCAACATAAACGTTATCGTAATTTAGCTCGAGGGGTTATGCCTTATAAAAGAAATATACATGAAGAACATACCACTATTTATAACGCCACTCTTGAAAAAGATATCAAAAAAGCCACTGAGGCTAATGAATATCATATTAGAAAAACGGCTGAGTTAGTCATCCAATTAAAAAATGATGAATGGGATAATTAATCAGTATTGGTTAAGTGCTAGGAAACTATGGGCTCTAACATCCCAAGAGTAATTGCAATCAGGATGCTTCAAGGTAAGACCTTGAGTTGTTCTGACACACTATTATCCTAAATAGAAGATAGGGTTATCGCCCCTTAACGCGCAGTGACTGAACTGTAAAATCTTTTTGTTTTAAGTGTTCAATATTAATTTGGGTTTTCATTTTTAGGGTAGTGCAGTGTTTGGCCTGTAGATCAATCATCGAAATAAGTGATGGAATAGGCACACCTGAGTTTTTGTTTTGCGACAAATGATAATCAGGATGGGCAAAACCGCCGACAGCAATTCGCCATATTTTTCCAGCTCTATCATAATAGCGACCGGATAAAGGTACAAAGGTTTCAGCATCGACATAAAAGATGCGTTTTGATAATGGATGCTGCTTCCATTTAGGGATCGCTTCTAATTTGTATACTTTTCTTAACTGCCAAGTCACATTTGGAAAACAGTTACCTTGTCCATGAAAGGTTCCAAAACTAAAACCATCTGAATCCTTTTCACCTTCCTCTAATTGAATTTGATCATACCTAAAAAAAGGGCTAAGTAGCTGTTGTTCACCTAAATACTTCCAACTCATATCCATGATCCTTCCATTATAACCGAGAAAGTCTTCAATCATAATATCACTACCAAGAAATGCATCGGTTGACTGGCCTGATGGCAATCGTCGCACTCTTCGATGTACCGATAAATATAACCAAGTTCTTTCACGTGCAGCATCATCTTCTAACCGATGAACTAGAAGTTGAGTATTTCTGATATCATAGGGCTGTTTAGCCAATAGATAAATCCCACTAAAAATATCGGTAGGGTTATTCGGTAAATCAGGAAGTGGTTCTAGCATAACTCGATGTTTATATCGCAACGTTTTTCCTACAAAAGAAAGTGTCCGTTCAATTTTTCCTGACTTCATATCACGATATTCCCAGATGAATGGATCAACAAGGGATGAGTCACCTCCATAGGTATATCGCATATTCCATGCTATCTTCAGCCCTGCCTGATTATCATCAAGCACCGGTTGTTCGTAGAACGGAAGTCCTTGTTGATAATTTAGGATATGACCTGTCGTCTGATCAATTTTTGATACACCTTTAAATTTCAATGTTTGTTCTAAAAACCGAGGATTTAGAGGTATAGAAAAAGTATTTCCTACTGTTATCGTAACAGCTCCTTCTTTTATTAACTCTAGGAACGGCGTATCAATAACCTCTGAGTAATGATCGACATTTTCATTTGTTATAACTGTCCCTGGTGTAGGAGCTTTAAAAGCAAGTACCGGAAAAAAAATTATAAAAGAGCTCGTGAATAAGATTATTTTAAGCATTGAAAATATTACCAAAATTAAGTTCAAAATCTATAGTACACAGCAATTAATAGAAAAGAAATAAGGCAAGTAGATGAAGACTTCTACTGTAGACCAATGATTAACGCAATCTATCAGTTTAATTGATATTGAAATCCAATAAAAAGTGAACGGGGCTGGCCGACAAAATAACGATAATTGCCAAATGCAAAATCAGCTCTTTCAGCATATTTTTTATCCGCTAAATTGTGTAACCTTATGGAGAGTTGGATTTTATCCGTTAAATTCACATAACCTCTCAGGTGTATTAATGTATGACCAGGATAACTCGCACTATTTTCAGGATTTAGAAAATATTCACCCAAATATAACCATTCCATTTCCCAGGTTGAATTTTGGGAAGCCACCCAATTTAGTTTTACATTCGCCATCTTTTTAGGTGCGGTATCAATTTGATTATTTTTTATATTGGTGCTACTCAGGAATAGATTGTTGTCATAATTATGGTTGGCGTGGGTTGCAGAGAAGGAGCCTTCCCACTGTTTACTAAAGGGATATCGCAAGGCTAGCTCTATACCTTGATGACTGGTTTTTCCATTACCTAGAACCTGCCGCTGAGTATCCCGAAAGATAAAGTTTCGCTTTTTCATTTGATACACACTGAGATCAAAACGAAGTTGTTCTAAGCGCCCTCTTAATCCTATTTGAAAACTATCCAGTTTTTCTGTTTTTAGATCGGCACTAACTTGACCTGCTTGCAAGCGAAACAGTTCACTGGTGTGTGGAGCACGAAACCCTTGAGTGACTTCGCTATACAGGGTGGTTTGTTGGTTAACTTGATACAGCAGACTTATTCGGGGAGAGAAATTGTTAAAGCGGCGTGTCTGATCCTCTACACGAAAGAACCTGCAGTTTACTACTTCTTCTTCACAAGCCGAGCCATCACTTAATTGATTATCATAGTCATACTTAATGTGATCGAATCGTATTCCAGCATTTAATTCGATGTCTGGGAGAATATTCCAACTGACGTTAACAAATGGTGAGACATTAAGACTTGTCACTTCATAGCCATAATGTGGGCCCTGGGGAATGCTAGAGGAAAAGGGTTCTGCTTGTACCTCTGTGAGCTCGCCTTGTGTATAGTCCCAGTCCAAACCAAGGTGCCAACTAAATGTTTCTTCCTTGACAGAATAAAGACTATTTATTCCAAGACTCTGATGACCATTGTTTTCTATAGGTTTCCAAGGAACAAAATGTTGAATAAATGTCATGTCGGTATAGCGCATATAAGGCGTTACACTGAGCTGTGTTTCGTCAGATAAATTCCAGTTCAGTTTGCTGTAGGCGCGAAAGGATTGACTATCTCTAAAAGCTTCAGGATTTGGGTTGCTGCGTCTTAATTCTGGATCTTTAAAAGCATTTATTCCCCGAATAAATCCAGCAGTTTCCTGATTAAGATTGGTAGCACTTAGTAATGATTTAACGGAAAAAGACTCAGATCGATATTGATGTTTCAGATTTAATTTTTGTTGATCAAAACCACTATCTTCTTGAAACCCGCCATCTGAGGCAAAATTACCATACACAGCAAACTTGTGATCTAGCTCTGTATTAGAAAACCTGAAACGACCACGTAGATAGTCATCAGGACCATTTTCTAATCCCAAATAGTCTTGTGGTTGGTCAAACAAATCTGGGCTGATAATATTTATGATGCCATGAACAGCATTAGAACCATAAAAAACACTTCCAGGACCACGCACCACTTCTAGGCGTTCTGCTTGTTCAGTATTGGCATCAAATAGTTGGTTAAGGTTACAAAACCCTGGTGCCCTAAGACTGATCCCATCTTCAGCCATAAAAAAAGCGCCACAAGCACCAGCGCCCGTTAAGACAGGAGAACGAATAGCAGTGAGATGTTCCTGACCATTTCCGCGGCTGATCCAGGTGCCCGGTACCGAGCTTAAAGCCTGGTTGATGTGTACATGACCAATTAGAGCCAGTTCTTTATCAGACACTAGGCTGATGCTGTTACTGGCATTTATTAATTCACTAGCCTGACTAGTTGCCGTGACGATGATTGTAATCTCTTCAGTAGTATCATCAGTAGTACCTTCAGCACTGTCTGCATTAGCACTGAGATCTGTACAGACAAAGCTAGACATGCAAAAGGCACATATGGAGAAACTGAGTTTCAGTGATCGAGGAGTCAAGAATATTATCCTTGGATAGGGAACGAACTAGGATTAATTTTCATAACTAACTCGATAGATGTTATTGGCATGATCATCAGATATTAATAGACTTCCATCATCAAGTTCAAGTAGTGCAACAGGACGACCATAGGTTTTTTCATTTTGCATGAAACCGGTAATAAAGGGTTCATATTTTACAATATCTGATCCCTTCATTGTGATAATTCCGATTTTATAACCCGATTTTTTACTACGATTCCATGAACCATGTTCGGCGACAAAAAGTTGTTTATTATAGCTTGCAGGGAACATGCTTCCTTGATAAAAATGAATCCCAAGAGTGGCCACATGAGCCCCAACGTTAAGTACAGGATGAACATAATCCTTCTCATTTTTATCCACACCAAATTCAGGATCTCTGATATTACCCTGATGAAAATAAGGGTATCCAAAGTGTGAACCTGTTTTTGTAACTCGGTTGATTTCATCGGCAGGAATATCGTCTCCCATCATATCTGATCCATTATCGCTGAACCAAAGTTCTCCTGTATCGGGATGAAAGTCAAAACCAACGGAATTACGTACTCCTTTGGCTAATTCGGTTAGTGCCTTTGTTTTCTTATTAATTGAGAAAATTCTGGCGTGTTTATCAGTGGTAATTTTACATGTATTACAAGGTGCACCAATAGGAAAAACAAGATCTCCCTGAGGAGAAAAACGTAGGAATTTCCATCCATGGTGGCGATCTTTGGGTAATCCTGAGAGATATACTTCAGATTTAGGATTGTCGAGATTGTTATCAATATCAGGAAAACGCAGGATCTGACTTACCTCAGCCACATACAAATCACCATCTTTCCAGGCAATACCTGAAGGCAACTCCAGTCCTTTTGCAATAAGCCAACGTTTATCAGCTTTGCCATCTTTATCTGTATCTAAAAACGCATAAACATTACCCGCTCTGCGTGAACCGGCAAAAACCAAGCCTGATTTAGAAAGGGCCAATTGCCTAGCATTTTTCACATCTTTTGCAAAAAAATCTATTCTAAAGCCGGGTGGAGCAGAAAGTTGATCAAGAGTAATTTCTGCATTTATTTGAAAAGTTAGCAGGGTCAGTAAGGACAATAGAGTCTTTTTCATTACATAATTTCCAGTTTGAATTGTTAGTATATCTTTTATTGAACCTGACAGTAACAAAAAGCACTGTTTGTGGCAATTAATAGGAATAGGGTATAGTTATATCCGTAGCCATATAACAATAACAAGAACGGAGAGAATTATGAGCTTAGCTAAAGGATTTATCGGACTACTTATCATAACAGCAACTTTGTTTATAGTCAGTCTGAATGTGACTGCAAGCACTTATTTCCCTGAAAAAGGACACTGGCAGTCTAAGTCTCTGAAAACACTTGGCTTAGATAAAAAGGCTCTGGAAAAAGCAGTGCAGTTTGCAAAGGATAACGAATATACTGGCTCGCGAGATCTACGTATTGCTATTCTAAAGGGTTTTCAAGCCGAGCCATTTCACACTTTACTCGGTCCCACAAGAAAACGCGGTGGCCCAGCTGGATTGATCATAAAAGACGGATATATTGCAGCTCAATGGGGTGATGTGGATCGGGTAGATATGACATTTAGCGTCTCCAAAAGCTATTTATCCACCATTGCAGGCCTGGCATCAGATCAAAAACTAATCAGTAACATGCAAGATAAAGTAAAAGATTATGTTTGGGATGGCACTTTTGCTGGTGAACATAATAGTAAAATAACTTGGCATGCTTTATTAAACCAATCATCTGACTGGTCTGGTGAATTGTTTGGCATAAAAGATTGGGCAGACCGCCCACCTAAAACAGGCGGGCTTGATGACTGGAAAATGCGCAAATTTAATACCCCGGGTACGGTGATGGAATACAATGATGTGCGCGTCAACTTACTGGCTTACTCACTACTTAATGTTTGGCGTAAACCCCTACCTCAAATTCTCAAAAATAAAATAATGGATCCCATTGACGCATCAACAACATGGCGTTGGTTTGGTTACAAAGATGCTTGGGTGACTATAGATGGACTAAAAATGAAATCAGTTACTGGCGGTGGACATTCAGGTGGCGGCGTCTTTATCTCAACCCTGGATCAAGCTCGTTTTGGTTTGCTGTTCTTAAATGAAGGACAATGGAAAGATAAACAATTAATATCAAAAGCTTGGGTAGAGCAGGTACAACAATCATCAGAGGGCAACGAAAGTTACGGTTATATGTGGTGGTTAAATCGTGGTTCACGTAAGTGGGAGCAGGTGGATGATGAGTCCATCTATTATGCCGCAGGTTTTGGTGGAAATTATATTGTTATCGATAAAACCAATAATCTAGTGGTCATCACAAGGTGGCTAGAACCTAGAAAAATGGGAGAGATGATGAGCCTGGTGTTAGAGAGCATGTGAAAATGTATCGTTAACTTCCAAAGCGTTGGATCAATGTCACTGCCCCCATTTGTGCCAATCTGAGGTATCAGTTAAATATAAAGCGCGTTGCCATGCATAAGCACTGAACCCTCTATATTTATTTTTATCAACTTGCTTATCAGCTGACTGGGCTTTATCTGCTCGATTAGCAGCGCTGCTCGCATATTTATTCAGCGCTTTTAATGCAGATTTTTTATCCTGTCTCATCCAAATGGTATGATTATAAGTCATCGCTTCACCCCAATAAGCTAAGGCAAAGTCTGGATCAATTTTTTGGGCTTTTTGAAAATCTTCAGCAGCTGACCAATATTCGAAATTATGCAATTGAGCCAGACCATGAAGAAAATGCTGCTGTGCATCGGCAGAGCCAGAGTTTTCAATATGAACGTCACCAACATCGCTCAAGTCAATTTTTGGATTGCCATAGACTGGTAGAAGAATAGTCGCAATGATGAATATCAAAATACATTTGAATAGGTGCATGCTTAAGTCGCCTTACATTAACGTCTGGATATTCTAGATTTCAAAAGATTTTCTCCATCAAACTCTAGCTACAATTGGACTCTAAGTTGCGTAATGCATAAATACACCTTTAGCAACTAAGCCTTTACAGTCAAACAGAGCTCTTCTGAACTTTCTATATAAAAAGAAACAACACGTTCATAAACCGTTGGATTATTCCATTTTTTACGTAACGTACAGATATAGGGGTAAAAGCTTCTTGTATAGGTTCCTGCATCATTATCAAAGAAGTTTTTCAAAACGGTCTCATCACACAGGGCCATATTTCTGCATAATATTACCTGTTCATAAAAAGTGAAAACTTGCTCAATAGAGGAAGATAGCTTGCTTTGCTCAATGATCTTCATGATTTCTAAATGATAAGCCTCGGCTAGCTGAGCAGAAGTTAGCTTTGGGTTTTTAAGTATTTCGTAAATAGCCGGTAAACTTTCTTCCATAACCTTTGAGATATCCAAACGCGCTTTTACAAGATATTCGTTAGATTGATAACTAGTAACAAATTCAAAAGCTCTATCTACTTTCAAATTTTCCTTATGCTCAATATATTCATACAACCCAAACATCGCACCAATAACAACAGTAATGGCGGCCAACCAGGTACCTAAAACTTCTGCAAATTGTAATTTACGATCGAAATTATTCATTTTTCTTCTTACAAGCAGGTAACTTAGGGTTAACTAAACAAGGATCAAATCCTCGTTCTTGTTCTTGCTCATAATCCTTGGACTCTTCAGATGGGGGGGATGCATTGGTTTGAACTTTTTGACTTGCACATGATGAAATAATCATAACACAGCACGCAAAAAAGCTGATTGATAGAATTACTTTAAGCATATTGAGTAACTTTCCTGTTTATTGATAATTTATCTAGCTTGTAAATTAAGTTATGCATAGAATATGATGGCACAGAGCAGATCACAACTGATATATTTTAAAGGAATAAATTAATGGTTAATAAAATAATAATAACCACAATTTTTGGCTTTACCATGGCATGTTCAAACGCTTATGCTAATGATATTTTTAGTAACAGTCGAATTATAAGCGGTCTATCACTCGGCTACAGTACTTTTTCTTTTCCCGAAAAACTGGATCAAGATATTAGCTTTCCCAGTGCCAATATTACCCTAGCTGCAACCTACAAAAAATGGCAGCTATCTCTAGTCAATGGCATCACCTTAAATGATGCAAATGTATCAGAAGAAGAAGACATCGGTAAAGCTTCTCGTGACGATATTGACTTCACTCTGGNATATAGCTTGACCTCAAACTGGGCCGCCTTTGGCGGATATAAATCRGGTAAAACCAAGATGGAATTTACCTCAAGGGAAAGCCTGGATGAAGACGCTCCAATCACTCTTGGTGAAAGCTATGCGCAACAAGGCCCCTATGCTGGAATTGGCTACTCTTTTCATTTTGAAAAAGCCGGAAGTCTAACTATTTCCATGGCTTACGCCCAATTGAATGCTACCAATAATTTTAAAGCAAATACGGATGAAGAAGAAGAGGAAATTGAATTCGATGATCTAACGGGTAAGATAAAAGGTGAACTAAGAGGATTTAGTTATAGCCTAGCCTGGACAATGCCGCTTTCAAGTCAACTATTATTCCAAACAAAATTGAAGATAAATGATTATAAACAGGACATAAATTACGATGGCATGCAGTTTAATAATATCAATGAAAGCAATACCAGTTTACAGGTGGGATTAGCCTATGTATTTTAAAAACCAATCAAGTCGGGGATATCGCGGTTAGGAGGAGGATTGATAAAAACCTCTTCTATTAAAGATGAATGTTCCCAAGGGATCTGCCGATTATTAGTTTCTCTGGCAACACCTTTCCTGACTTTTTTAAAGACTTCTTCTATAGATATCATTTCTTGTATGTAATTCAATAAATGTTTGGTATAAATTCCATTTTTACCTTTCCCATCTGAGGCACTGCTACCTGGTTCAGTTGAGTAGGCAATCATAGTACCCACTGGAGCCCGTATAGGCGCCAATCCATCTGAAATCGCCACCTTGTCACTGCCTTCGACTGCTGTCATTTTAAAGGGGTTATTGCGACAGGCATCAAGAATAATAATATTTTGTAATCCAAATCGTTTTGGAATATGAGAGAACAGTTTATTGATGTCATATAAACCAGCCATGAATTTTACACTGTCGCCAAACTGAATATCCAAAGGCACTAAAAAATTGCGATGGTTAATTTGAATCGCATGACCGGCATAATAGAAGAGCACTATTGCTTCTTTGTCGTCATTTTTTTGGATTTTTCGGTAATACTTGTCAATATCCTCAGTTAATTTCTCATAACCAACATCGACTAAAAGAGTCACATCAAAATTTAGCTCTATTAGACTTTCAGCGATAGACTTGGCATCATTTATAGGATTAACTAGAGGGACTTTAGGATAGTTTTTATTGCCAATAACTAGCGCATAACGATTTCTTTCATCTTGAGCAAAGGCAGAATTACAGATGATGAGAGATAACATTATAATAACTGTATAAACTTTTAACATCCAACTGCCTCTAATTTTCTAACCTGAACAGTATCAGGGCCGACTGCATTCATAGTCATCATCTCCCATCGGCTTACATAGCGTCTTTTAAGTTCTGTGAACATTGAATCAGTCAATGATAATCCCTATGGATGGCAGGGAGTGGCACTAATTTTAAGTTCACTGTACTGTTATTAGTAAGAGATATCAAATATCAACAACCTACTTAAAGCTAATACTAGTCAGCACACCAAAGAGAGGTTAAAATAACTCCCTCAAATTATCTACGCTACTCTGGCTTGATCACTGTTATGGCACTAAAAGCAACCATTTATAAAGCAATAGTTCATCTGTCAGATATGGATCGCAATTATTACGATACTCTACAACTCACTATTGCTCAACATCCTTCAGAAACCGATCAGCGAATGATGGTGCGTATGATAGCCTTTGTCTTAAATGCACATGACGACTTACAATTTGGTAGAGGGGTCAGCGATGAGGACGAAGCGACAATATGGCAGATCAACTACAGTAAGGAAATTGAGCTTTGGATTGAGCTAGGCCAAATTGACGAAAAGCGTATAAAAAAAGCCAGTCATCGTTCAAAACAAATGAAACTGTATTGTTATGGCAGAAGTGTTGAAATCTGGTGGAAGCAGATTGCTTCAAAACTAGAGCAATTTGATACTTTATCGGTAGAGCAATTTTCAACGGCAACCACTGAGGCATTAACTAAACTGATAAACCGCAATATGGAATTCCAATGCAGTATTCAAGACGGCCAGTTATGGCTAACTCATGGTGACGAGACACTTTTAATTGAGACCATTCCTTTAAAATAATGGTATAACAGCACGGGATATTTAGAGCTTTACTAAACAATAGGTAAAAGGCATGAAAGAAATAACACTATTAACGCCTGATGACTGGCACTTGCATTTTCGTAGTGGTGATATGCTAAAAGAAACAGTCCCGGCAACGGCAAGGTGTTTTCAACGTGCCATTGTCATGCCCAATACAGTGCCACCAATCACCAATGCCAAAATGGCACTGGACTACAAAAGGCATATACTAGCCGCCCGCCCAGAGGGTTCAACGTTTGAGCCTTTAATGACATTGTATTTAACCAATGATACCAGTTCCCAAGATATCATTGACGCTAAAGCTTCAGGTGTTACGGCTGCTAAATATTATCCTGCTGGTGCAACGACTAATTCAGATGCCGCTTGTAGCGATATGCTGGATTTATACCCCATCTTTAAAGTAATGGAAGAACAAGACTTTCCATTATTAATTCATGGTGAGGTCACTGATAATGAGATTGATATCTTCGATCGTGAGAAAGTTTTTATCGACAGGAATTTATTGCCCCTTGTTGAAAAATTTCCACAATTAAGAATTGTATTGGAACATATCACCACCCAAGATGCTGTTGAATTTATTGCCGATGCATCAGATTATCTCGCTGCGACAATTACACCCCAGCACCTAATGCTTAATCGCAATGATTTATTAGTCGGTGGAATTCAGCCTCATAACTATTGTCTGCCTGTACTGAAAAGAAATACTCACCAACAGGCGTTGCGTCAGGCTGTTGCCTCAGGTTCAAAAAAATTCTTTCTCGGCACAGATTCAGCACCCCATGAGAAACAGCATAAAGAATCCGCCTGTGGCTGTGCAGGTTGCTACAGCGCCTTGAACGCTCTAGAACTTTACACAACTGTATTTGAAGAATTAGATGCCTTGGAGAAATTAGAAGGGTTTGCAAGTCTTTACGGTCCTGACTTTTATAAGTTGCCTAGAAACACTTCAACCATCACTTTAATCAAACAAGACTGGCAGATCCCCAAAGCAATCATCTTGCCTAATGGTGAGCCTATTGTTCCCTTTTTGGCGGGCAAAACAGTGCTGTGGAAAATAAAGGAATGATCATTATCAATCCTTCACTAGGCCGTCGATAATTTCATCTGAGAGCGCAATTTTTAGCAGTTTATCAATATCCATTTCGACGACTCTTTCCTGACCAGCAGCAAATAAGGGTGATTGATCGGAATAATGAATGGATGTTGGCCTTGTCATGGCTGCACCAAAAGTATTTATCGATGATACTTGATAAACCCCATCACTTTTCCACTGGGCAAACTGAATGTAAGAGTCGCCAGCTTTGTTGATGAGTTTTCCATCCTCCGAAAGTGGCCAACCATAGACTGCGCGTAATATATCGGGGCCTCCACTCAAAGGCCAACTCTTGCTTCCCCTAACCAGACGATTAACTTCACCCCAGAGAACATCAATTTTCCCATGGAATTGATGCAAGGAGTCAACGGCGAATTTGAAATTATCGTTAATATTTGTATGTTCAGTCTTAAACATATGATGATTGATAATAGGCGTTATTGTCAGTACACCTAAGGCTGCATGAGTATTATTTTTATCGGTATTTAGATCCCAGTGTTTTAAATGCTCAAATGCAAGTTGGTAGCGCTCGATTTCTTTCAATTCAACAGGTAATCCATCGGTGAGGAATTTATTCAGTACCATTATTGGCGCTGAAAGAGGACTATAGTTAACGTCCATTTTAATCCCATGTAATTTTTCAGCCGTGATTATAGAGTTCTCACTTAACAGCTGTTTAATTTGGTAGGCCCGATTAGTCATCTGTTTCTCGATCCCCATCCATTGAGGGAAGTTTTTTTCGAGGGGCGCGCCCTCGCCATCAGTTGAAACGAAAGGCGTATTATTGGCATTAAAAACAGCCCCTGATTCGGGGTTAATTGTGTGTGGTAATTTATCAGCTGCTACATAACTATTCCAAATTAATGCAGAGTTATCACCGGCTATAATGGACTGCCAATCAATAGTTGAATCAGTACTTCTATCAGGCATCATCGCATTATAAAAGTTCGCGATGTTACCTTTATGATCGGCGTAAACAAAGTTGATACTAGGCATAGCCTTCATCGCCAGAGCATCTATAAAATCTTTAAAACTTTTGGCTCGATTAATTTTATGATAAAAACTCGCCTGTCGAATTTCATCCATACCAGCCCAGCGAACTGCATAACTACCATGATCAAATTTCATTACCGGGCCATGCACTGAATGAAATATTGGTTCATGAGCTGTCCAATAGAGGGGGCCGATAATTTTTACACGTATCGATGCTTCTGTCTCTTCAAGCTCATGCCACTGTTCATCCATCCAATATTGGTTGTCATTGTCTGGGTTAATGGTTAATTGGTAGATGTCGATAAGATCAGGCTTATTCACAGTACTTGACCATCCAAGCGCCGGACCAGAACCATTTAATATGAAAGGCGAGCCGGGGAAAGTACCGCCGACGATATCAATGCCTTCACCAGACTTTAATCTAGCCTCATACCAGGCTACTGGACCGGTTAAGGGTTGATGTGAGTTTACTACTAGTCGAACTGCCTTATCAGCACTACGCGTTCGGTTAATCGCAATACCTTGACTACCGAGTTGTGGCTGGAGTTCATCGCTGATCTGAACAGTGGTTTGCAGATCGAGACCTTTGCCTAACTTTCCTTCTGCGAGAGCGGCAAGGGCCTTATCAAAGCCATAAAATAGTGGCGTTTTAAAGACAAAACCTGCGACAACATCTTGACCTCTAACTGGTAACAACCAAGGGTCAACTTCCTCAGGATGTTCTATGGCATAACTATTTATTCCAGCCGCATAAGCCTCAACGACTTCTCTGGTTTCTAAGGGAATAGCTTGTTCATAATGCTCATTTACCTGCTCCCATACTCCCATCCATTGCACAAGGTAATCGGTAACGGTTGCTTTCATACCATTTTTGGCCGATAAATTACCTCGCACTGCTAACAATATATCTTGGAGCGTGCTGAAATCATCAGTCCCATGGGCATAGGCTAACCCATAGGCTACATCCATATCTCGCTCGCCATAAATATGGGGTACGCCAAAATCATCTCTTATTATTCGAGCTTTATACTGGCTTGCTGCCTTGATGATTAGTTGATGATTAACTGACGGAGGTTGGGTATTGAAGATATATATTGTTGATATCAATAGTAATATTATTGAACTCCATTTAAGAATTTTTATCACTGGATATTCTCTTCTGATTTTATTAAATTTAATATTATTATTTGAATGAATTGATAGCCATAGAGCATCAAATCTAGCCACAGCTTATTTTTTCAATTTTCAATGCTTTCACTTGTATCAAAAACGGCGTTACCAATCTTTTTGTGAAGATAAGCTATGCCTAATAAAGAAAGGCCAAGACCCATAAAAGCGATGATACGATAAACGCCATCGAGTTGAGCCATATCAATGATAAACACCTTCAATATCACCATGGCTAGTAGCAACATTCCTCCTTGATAACACTGTTTTCCATAACGCCAACTCCCCGCAAGAATAGCGGTTATGGCGAGTAACATCCAAACGACTGAATAGGTATAGAGCTCAGCATCAGAAGTCGTTGTTTGAAGATTAATATTTCCGTTCCACAAATGCCGAATTTCAACGTTAATGAATATAAATATCATCACAGCAGAAAGCCCAGCTGACAACTTCTTAAATCCAGTGAAAAAGTATTTGTAGCTGACAGTGGCAATGAGAGCAGGTACAAGGTAACCAAGAATTAATAGGTTGAAAATAGGTGTTTCAGATATACTTTTCCAAACCCAGATATCACTTTCCAACGTTTTAATAATGATCAGTCCATAATTCCCCAGAGCCATTAACATGAGTATTTTTGCATAGAGAGTATAAAGGCTGGCTAGGGAGCTGCTGACTTGTCTTTTGTAATGATAAACCAGTGCAAGTGTACCGAATAAAGATACATTTAAAGCGGCTTCAATGAAAGTGAATTGATGACTAAACACCTCGCCATTATAAAGCCAGTAGCGCGATTCAGCCCAAAGCGTTAACACGAAAAGATGTAATGATGCAGCCTCAGTCCACCGAGAAAGTTTCGGGTAATCTTTTAGAATACGACTCGCAATATAGCAACTAAGGGTCGCTCCACCATAAGTCCATAAACTCCAGTGATTGGCTGCAGGATAATCAACTAACCAAGGGTTTAATGTTAATCTGGCTACAACCAACAGTAAGGTAATTTTTAGTAACCATCCAATTTGTGGCACATCAAAACGCTTCACAATCACTGCTATTGATATGGCCTGAAGTGCAAGGGCAATCGTTAAACCTGCATTGTCTAGTAATACCACTGCAGCGATGGTGTAAGCAAAATGCCCAGCCAAAAAGAACCAAACTGTCCAGGCTAGCTGCCAACCTTGTCGACTTGCTTTGGTTGCCATGAAAATATAGAAGGCGCCAAATACCAAGGCATTAACACTCCATTGCCAATCCTCAAGATAGGAGTGGCCAAGTAGATAGCTAACAATCAGTGCTAAAAGAGGAGCCAAGATCGCAAGCGAGCTCCACCAGCTCTTAAACTGACTAGAGGAAAAATTACGAATTGCCATGACCGTAAATAATGAAGAGACTACTGCTAGAAAGATAAAGTGATCCGCTTGATATATTGCTAACACTTCTTTGATATAAAAGTCAGAGCTATGGGATACATTTATTAAAAGTAAAACGATGAGGTGACCCAAATAAAGGCCCCAAGCTAAGGTGGTACTATTTTCCTTCTTATTAGAAATTAGCAACACAATCGCCGCCAATGGAATAATGCTTAGTAGTGACGGCGTAGAATTGTTTTCTAGTAAAATGGTTATGCACTGGGCAATAATGATTAACAAGAGTGATAAGGGTTGCAAGTTTCGCAATGAATTCTTAGTGGCAAAAATAATCCTCAAGGGATTTTCTGACGCGTCTAAAGTCTCTTTTTTCTGAAGTAACCAATCTGCTGGGATAATACTATACAAACCATAGGCAAAGAGTGCTAAATAGAGACCTCTCCAGCCATCAGCTGAAGGATAATTAAGAGAAATCCCCCACCAGATCAAGCCCCCCGCTAATAGTCCTATCCACAACCAATATCGATAAATATATCGCAATAAAAATAGGATCGAACTACTGATCACCAAACTGTAGAGCATGGCAGCTAAAACATTTCCACTGCCTGTTGATACCAGCATGGGAACTGCATAAGCCCCCAACATGCCCATGGCTGCTAAGACGGGTCCATGTATCCGAGATAACCACATGGTGGCAGTGGCAACTAGGGCCAAAATTACAAACACTATCAGAGGACTAAACATTTGATAGTAATGAAAGGATGCCAAAAGGGTAGCAAATAAAGTGATGCTGCCACCTCCCGCTAGCATGGCAAATACCTGATGATTCTCAGAGGTTTTACGACGTAACCATTCAGCTGAACAATGCAATAAAAGCCCCGTAATTATTCCGCTAGCTATGCGAGCTGTTGGGCCTACCAGTCCTTGCTGAATTGAATATCGAGCGAGGAAAATACCTGCCAAAGCTATACACAAACCACCTAACCAAGTCATCCAGTTTTGCTTGAGTGATGCTATGAATTTTTCTGACACTAGAGGCGTTGATCCACGTGAGGGAGGTTGCCCTGATGTATTGGAAGCCGAGTCAGAGATTTTCGCTGCAACGGCCTTCCTAGGATCTTCAATCGTGGCGGGATTATCTTCTACATTTTCCTGCGCAGATCCTTCTTCTGGCTGAACTTCTGATTTAATTTCTGGTTTAAATTCTTGTATGGCAATTGTCGCCGAGGGACTAGTTTTCTCAGTATTGTCATTTCTAGCATAAAGTAGCGTTTTAAGTCTCTCAATCTCCTTTGCAAGAGTTCCAATTCGGAAAAAGGCTACCCATCCCAGAAACGATCCTATTAAGGCTAAAATAGCAATTACTACAAAAAATTCCATAATTTATTTAGTCTCCAGTCAAAAACTCATGAACTCATCGCCTAACTATTAACTAGCCTCAATTAACTCAATGAAGTCTCTCGTGAACTTATAAACATCCCCCGGCCATCTTGCAGAGATGTAGTTCCTATCCCGAAGGGCAAATCCGCGTTTTAAATGTTTATCATCATCTCGAAGCATCGGAGAAGGCCCGTGAACAAAGTTCTTTTTGTCACAGAGAGAGGATGTCACTTCGTCTTCAACCGTAAGTCCCGGATAGGTTAGATAATAATCTTTTAACCAAAGTCGGGTTAAATTAAAGGCTAACAATTCCTGTTTTTTTAGAAGAGCCGTTGTTTTGTAGTCATATATGACAGACTTATTTGTATCGGGATCAATACTTCTAGCCGCTAGAACCACGCCATGGCAGACAGCCGCTACTGGTTTGTTTGCTTTAAAAAAATCTATTACTAGTTTTTGCAAAGTTTTAGACTCTAAATATTCTTTAACTGCCTTGTCATGTCCTCCTGGTAGAAGCAATGCATCAAAGTCACCTTCATAAACAGTGGTATAGTCTGATGGGCGACGAAATGATTCACTTTTACTCATATCATAATAAGCGCTGACAGCATCATTTCTAGCCCTCAGAACCTTCGATAATATGCTAAGACCATCGCCTGTCAACATCAGGCTATCAGCAGCAGCCTGTTTGCCTTTGGGTGTTAAAAAAGTAATTTCAAATCCTTTTTCCGTAAGCAACTTCCAAGGTATCGCTACTTCAGTTGGATCAAAACCATAGCTAGGTAAGGGGATTAATATTTTTTTCATTGTAATTCTTTATTCCTAAGTTTTGCTCTGTCTACTTAATCTGAGAACCTCTAGACTAGGTTATTTTACCTAACATTTCAATGTCATAGAAATGAAAAAGTGCTTAAAAATCCCTATCAAGATTGACTAGCTATCAATTAAATACTATGGTCAATAGCATCAATAATTACAACTAAATGGCAACTGATAGACAGGTGATAAAGGTAAATTAATGCCCAATCAATTAGAACAATTAAAATCCATGACAACCGTGGTGGCAGATACTGGAGATTTCACTTCAATCGCTCAATTTTCACCAGAAGATGCGACCACTAATCCATCACTTTTATTAAAAGCTGTGGCCTTAAGCGAATATGCTCAAACTATCGATAAGGCAATACATCATGGCAAATCTACCTCAACGAATTCTACCTCAGAGAGTAAACAACAGCAGCTTGAAGACGCTAGTGACTATCTTAGTGTGTTGATAGGTGCAAAACTACTCTCGATTATCCCCGGACGTATTTCTACCGAAGTTGATGCAAGGCTTTCCTTTGATACTGAAAAGACGCTAGTTAAAGCTCGCAAATTGATTCAACTCTATCAGTCTATCGGTATCAATCGATCACGGATTTTAATTAAAATCGCTTCGACTTGGGAAGGTATTCAAGCAGCTGAAATTTTAGAAAAACAAGGCATTAACTGTAACCTCACTCTTCTATTTAGTTTCGCTCAAGCCAGAGCTTGTGCTGAGGCTGGAGTGTTTTTAATTTCACCCTTTGTAGGACGCATCCTTGATTGGCATAAGAAATCCACGGGTAAAAAAGACTTCCCCGGTGCTGATGATCCAGGAGTACAATCGGTAACAGCTATCTATAACTATTTTAAACAACATCAATATTCAACCGTTGTTATGGGCGCAAGCTTTAGAAATATAGGTGAAATTCTTGAATTAGCTGGATGTGATAGATTAACAATTAGTCCTGATCTACTTGCTGAACTTTCACAAAACTCTTCTGAAGTAATACAAAAACTTCGCCCTGCAACCGAATTCTCTGAGCAACCTTTACGGTTATCTGAAAGTGAGTTTCGATGGCAAATGAATGAAGATGCCATGGCAACTGAAAAGACAGCTGAAGGAATTCGTGGATTTGTCAAAGATCAGATCAAATTGGAAGAAATACTTTATCAGAAACTATGATTTTAAATTCAGTGATAGCTAATACAGAAACCTAAATGCAACTAAAGAGATAAACATGACCAACAATTTCATTAAGTCTAAAGCAGCTATTGCCTGGGGACCTAATCAACCACTTAGTATTGAAGAAGTCGATGTGATGCTGCCGAAAGCGGGAGAAGTTCTCGTAAAAATTATTGCTACTGGTGTTTGCCATACTGACGCCTTCACCTTATCAGGTGAAGATCCAGAAGGAATATTTCCAGTTATTTTAGGCCATGAAGGTGGTGGAATAGTAGAACAGATTGGTAAAGGTGTAACATCTGTTTCTGTTGGTGACCACGTTATTCCTCTATATACACCTGAATGTGGAGAATGTAAGTTTTGTTTATCCGGTAAGACCAATTTATGCCAGAAAATACGTGAAACCCAGGGCAAGGGCTTAATGCCCGATGGTACAAGCCGTTTTTACAAGGACGGAAAACCAATTTTTCACTATATGGGATGCTCTACCTTTTCTGAATATACTGTTCTCCCTGAAATTTCCCTCGCTAAGGTAAACCCCGAAGCTCCCCTTGATGAAGTATGTTTGCTTGGTTGTGGTGTTACAACTGGCATGGGTGCCGTTATGAATACTGCCAAGGTCGAGGAAGGAGCAACCGTCGCTATTTTTGGCATGGGTGGCATAGGGCTTTCTGCTGTAATTGGTTCAACGATGGCTAAGGCTAGTCGAATTATTGTCATTGATATCAATGAAAGTAAATTTGAACTTGCTACAAAATTGGGCGCAACCGATTGTATAAACCCGAACGATCATGAAAGACCTATACAAGATGTCATTGTAGAGATGACTGATGGTGGTGTTGACTATTCATTTGAATGTATTGGTAATGTAAATGTCATGCGTTCAGCGCTAGAGTGCTGTCATAAGGGCTGGGGTGAGTCAGTTATTATTGGAGTTGCCGGTGCTGGACAAGAAATTTCTACCCGCCCTTTTCAACTGGTCACAGGTCGAGTATGGCGAGGTACAGCTTTTGGTGGTGTAAAAGGACGTTCAGAACTGCCCGAAATAGTCGAACGTTATCTAGCTGGTGAGTTTAAGTTATCTGATTTCATCACCCATAGAATGAGCCTGGAAGACATAAACGAAGCTTTTGATTTAATGCATAGCGGTAAAAGCATTCGCTCGGTTGTTCATTTTCAATAAACAATTAATGAACATATGTTCAATAATAACTCATTGTATTTAATGTTAATGTTTATCACTAGCGTATCAACTTGTTTGCAATTAATCATATCAAGAGCAGGTTTATGAACGTTTGTTCAATAAATTAATGCCAATTTATTTGCTTAATCACACTTATTGAACAACTGTTCATATATTAAATATTTCGTAGTATTTTCATCTTTATAGCCAACATAATTGAACACTCGTTCAATTTTAATGTATAATAATCTAAACTGTTTATCAATGGATGAGTATTCATGGCTAGACCTAAGTCATTTAATAGAGAAACAATCATTGAAAAATCTATGTTGTTGTTCTGGCATCAGGGTTATCAAGGCTCGAGTATGCGTGATCTAGGCAAGGTGACCCATTTAAATCCTGGGAGTTTATACGGTAGTTTTGGTAATAAAAATCAATTGTTCCTTCTTGCGCTTGAGTATTATTACAAGCAATTAACGAAAGGGATAAACACATCTCTTAAAAGTTCAAAATCTAACAACAGTATACTAAACGGCTTTTTTCAGACAATTGTTACCGAGAACGAAAGCAGTGACGTTAAAGGTTGTCTTCTGGTTAACAGTTTGTTGGAGCTTGCCAATGATGCAGACATGCAGTCACACATAGCTGCCATGTTTACTGGCATAGAAGAAATGTTCTACTGGGTAATAATCAGTGGTCAAAAAGCTGGAGACTTTAATAAACAGCTCGATCCGCGAGAAATGGCCCAGTACCTAATTAATAACTACTTTGGTATTCGAGTTCAATGCATGACTGGCCAAACGAGTGACTATCTTTCTAATAATATCCGGTATTTTCTTCAACGACTGATATAACTACCAAGGCAACTTTACTAGCAGATTTATTAGAAATTTACTTATCACTTCTGCCGTTTACCCGGTAGATAGGCCTCCTCAGTATTCGCCTTAATATCTGCATCGTAAAAATAAACGTCACGTAGTTTTCCATTGGCAAATCCCAATATCTGATCGGCAAAATGGGGCGAGTTTACATCACCACTTTGACCACCAGCAGTAATCGCTTTAGCCGTTATTTTTTTGCCAAAATCAACCACTGCCACAAAGGAGTTCCCTCTAGTACCATAATTCTTTTTGCTGTCGTTAAAAGTACGTTGACCATAGGCGGCTAAACTCCCCCACCGCGAAGATGCAAAAGCAACCGGTACACTAGGCTTTGAATCATCAAACGGCTGAACAATATCGCCCGTTAGACGTTGGAAGCGGTTGATCTCACCCCATGGCATATCCCATTGACCAAAGTCGGCGGTTAATTTGGCAAGACCTGCACGTAAAGCATCCAATTTTTGCTGCTCAGAGGTTTCATTCAACATGTAATCATAAATATTCATTGCTGCTTCACGAGCAGGAACCGATGATGATCGCATTAATTCACGTCCCCAATAAATAGCCACTGAGGTAGGAACGCTGTCAATGGCATAGCGGAGATCCCATGATCGTAATAGTGCTATTGGTTCTGATAATCCTTCTTGTTGAGTATTCTCTGAGTTGTCGTAAGCCGTTAATAAAGAAGGTAGTAGAGGTTCAAAAGCCGTTAAATAGCTGTCATAAGCAGCTTCTATTAAGCTATCAAGTGTAAAGTTTTTACTATTTTTCAATACTCTAATGGCATGAATACCTCGGGGGTTTTCACCAAAAGTAGACATATATTGTGGATAGTCTGATTTTTTAGGGCTATCAATGCCACTCATAGAAAAGGGCCAATTATTTGTGTTTTGGATCCAGCCTACACTTGGGTTAAACAGATTAATTGATTCCTCAAGGGTATGAATCCCTTGCCACTCAGTTGCTACATCACTGCCATCAACGGGTTTGCTCCAGTCAAATTTAGGATCTCGTTTAGGGATAAAATTACCATGAAAGAAACCGATATTTCCATCAACATCAGCATACACCGTATTATTTGATGAATTAGTATGGAACTGCATATTTTTTTTATAACTCGCTAAGCCACTAGTCTTTGTACGACCATATGATTGCATCAAGGCTTTCATTGGCTCTTCCATGATCGACATTGCCACCCATTTGTCGCCCTCAGACCTTACAATTGGACCATGATGAGAGTGGTAAACAGTAAATTGTTTTTTTGCCAAAACCGCTTTTTCATTATTAATATTTGTTCGATAAGGAATAGTAATAACTGAGGTTTTCATTTTGCGCCAATTTTCACCATGCAGATAATAAACACCGTCTTTACGTTCCTCTACTGTTTCAAGATACTCATCAATAAAGTCTGCGCCGGTTGAAGTATGCATCCAGCCGTTTTTATCATTAAATCCCTGATAGACAAAGAATTGGCCCCAGGTTACTGCACCATAGGCATTAAGCCCTTCATCGCTTTGCATATGCAGCTCAGCTCTGAAGTAAAATGAGGTATGTGGGTTAATCAACAGCATCGCATTGCCCGAAGCTGAATTTTTGGGTGCAATGGCAAAACCATTAGAACCTTGCGGCTCTTTAGTTAGATCGAGAGTTTCATCGGGGACATCGACTATTTTATCGCCATAGAAGTTTTCAAGTCGGTTTAAACGTGCACTTTCAATATCTCCACCAATACTTCCCTCAGTAAATGTTAAGGCCATCCAAGGCTCAAATCGACTCAAAACTTTGGGCTTCACCTCTGGGTGAGTATACAAATAATAATTTAAACCATCTGCCCATGAGTTCATTAAGTTTTTTAACCAGCTAGGACTTAATTGATATATTTCTTTAATTTCATTGGGGCGAATGAACAGTTTCATTCGTAAATCACGGTATATTTCAGACTCACCCTCAGCCTCGGCTAAGCGTCCCATAGCGTTGAGTAAATTAACTTCAATGCGGTTAAAGTCGTCTTCAGCCTGAGCATAAATCATCCCAAATACGGCATCGACATCTGTCGGTCCATGTATATGTGGGATACCCCAATTGTCACGTCTAATCGTTATTTTGTTAGCTGTTGCTTGCCAACCTTCTAGTTCTGTAACTTTAGGCGAACTTGGACTGCAGGCTGTCACAAGAATAGCTGTCATAAAAATAAAAGCTGTTAGGATAGTTTTTTTCATGTTGTCCTTAAAATATAATGAAATCTTTTACATTTTCTCAGAGAATTCTGTTATCACAATATACTGGTAAAGTTATGCATTATCCAGTTAATACATTTTTCCAAGATGCAGTTCTTTGTTCTACATCAATAGTCATTTAAACATCCATATTACTACTGACAATTAAAAGTCTCATTTGTTAATCTCTAAACATTGAACAATCATCACAAAATTTGGAATAAACACATGGCACTCTCAGTAGTTAATCAAAAAATTGCAATTGAAAACCTATTAACAAAAATTATAGCTCCTTTAAATCTTGGACGTTTCGCTAATAAGATGCCGCATGTTTTTAATAAATCAGTTGTCGAAAGTTTACTTAATCGTGCCTTTGAAGAACAAATTATGGAAGGAGATTTTGCTTTTCTTTATCAAAGTGCGTAATAACATGATGCCGATCGGTCAATAACATTGATGGCGATCACTTTTTTTTTCAATCTGTAGACCTTGTTAAAATCTAACTCGAGTGACACGAACAGTCAAGCATTTAGTTTTTTCCTCATCGATTCCCCCTTTAATTCTATTTTTATTGAACCATGAACCAGGCGATCTAAAATAGCATCAGCATGAGTAGATTCTCCGATCATGTCATACCAGTTTTCTAACGGTAATTGGCTGGCGATTAGCGTTGATTTATTGCCGTATCTTGCGTCAATTAATTCCAATAAATCACTTCGTTGTTGTACGTTCAAAGGCTCTAATCCCCAATCATCTAAAATTAATAAATTAACTGAGCCAAGTTTATTAATAAACTTGCGATAACTGCCATCGGCTTGTGCCATAAACATCCTTTCAAGCAACTCTTTTAACCGGAAGTAATAAACACTTTTCCCCTGCTGACAATGATGATGACCAAGCGCACAAGCAAGATAAGTTTTACCACAACCCGTTGCACCAGTGATGAGTATATTCTGATGAAGCCTTAACCATTCACCTTGAGCCAGCGTTCTCACTTGAGCTTTCTTAAGCTCCCTGTCTGATTGATAATTGAGTTGCTCAAGCTCAGCCTTTATTCTGAAGTTGGCTTGTCGGGTTAGACGTGTGATTTTTCTGGACTCTCGCTCGATAAGTTCATGTTCCAGCAATAAAATGAGTCGCTCTTCAAAACTTTGCTCATTATAAAGACTCGGTTGCTCCGTTTGTAATTGCAGTGCATCACGTATGCCTCCCAGTTTTAACTGATTCAGCTGTTGATAGATTTGTTGCATAAGTTCTCCTTAATGGTAGTAACGATTTCCACGGATATTTGTATGTTTAATATCAGCGAGTAAATCGGGTTGGGTTTCTGGTAAAGGTTGTCTATCGAGACCTTTAGCCAATATGTTTGTAATAGACTTTAAACGACTGACTCCCATTGCCAGTGCTCGGTGGCATGCTGCTTCAAGCCGCTCTGGTGAATACTTCTTGGCAAGACTTAACAAGCCTAAACAAACACGGTAGCTCTGCTCAGGGTGTTTCTTAGCCTGGAGGATCTGTATGACTAACTGCTCTGTTGAGTCGCCTATCTGCGCTGCCCACTTTTCAAAACGCATCGGTGTCCATTGTTGTTGTTTTTGATGAGCTTTGGGCATATGCGTATCCAATGTGGTATGTCCACCCATTCGATGTGATCGAGGGTGC
>NVWF01000023.1 GCA_002746155.1 Gammaproteobacteria bacterium
AGTTGAGTTGTTTTTCCAGAGCATTCTTGAACGCAACCGTAATCCCGTCCTTGTCGCCCATGTATTCGACTTCTGCCTTGCCATCCCGTGCAAGAATCAATTGACCATCAACCCGATTAATTTTGAACTTCAGTCGAATTCGCAGTCCGTTTCTTATTCGATTTCGGCCCTGTCGGAATTGGGCTCCCGTAATGGCGATGGCAAAACCATGGTTGTCAAATTCGACTTGGATCGGGCGTTTATCGGCGAAAAGAATCTGCCAATCTCCTTTTTCCGACTCTCGCAAGGCAGTTGCATCCGCTCCAAGTTCTTCCAGCTTATCCGCAATTTGCTGATTTGAAAAATAGGCGTTAAGGATTTCAGTACGACTAGCAACAGCCAGTATTTTATTATTTAAAATGGCAACCGCACCATCTTTAATTACCTGTTGATCCTCTCTCATCGTAACGACGTACTCACCGTATACGATAAGATCAGCTTGCTTTTTTGTACTCTGTGCTAAGGAGTTATTATTAAATATAGTTGATATTAAACCAAACAATAGACAACTGAGTAACCAAAAGCCCCTGAAAGAAGTTTGATTATTGTCATTACAGCCTTGTTCAGACATAAAAAGGTCCTTTAGCTTGTTAAACTCGCTATAAACTCTTCAATTTCAGTTTGGTGTGGTACAGAAGGCTGGGCGCCGAGTCGTGTTACGGCTATGGCTGCAGCCACATTGGCAAATTTTATAGCTTCCTCTAGGGATAAATCACTACACAGCGCCGTAGAGAGAGCTCCACAAAACACATCACCGGCAGCCGTAGTGTCAACGACATCAACCTTATTACCTGGCACTAGACCGGTGAACCCATCACTGGATACGTAAGCTCCATCTGCACCGAGAGTAACAATAACAACTTCCGGCCCCTTAGCTCTAAGACTAAGCGCAATTCGTGCAACTGAGTCAGCACCTTCTAGGGTCTCACCACTGACAATTTCAGCCTCGGTTTCATTGACAACTAGCGTATGAATTCTCTGTAAGGCGATATCACTTAAGGGCTTAGCTGGAGCAGGGTTGAGTAACACTGGCACCTTCCAAGTTTCAGCCTTATGTAGAACATATTCAACCGTCTCCATGGGTATTTCTAGTTGCATTAAAATAAGCTTTGTTTTTTTTAATACGGCTTCAGCTGCATCGACATGGGGTTGCTTAAGGTGATAATTCGCACCCGGTGCGACTGTTATGGAGTTTTCACCATCATCACCTACAAATATCAAAGCTGTACCGGTTCCAATAGCATCAGTTTGAGTCATAAAATCAGTATTGATCCCATGAGCGGTGAAACTGCTAATAGCCGTATCCCCTGCTGAGTCTTCACCCACCATAGAGACAAAGACTACATCGGCTCCCGATTTAGCTGAAGCTAAAGCTTGATTTGCTCCCTTGCCACCAAAGGTTTGGGAAAATCGTCCTTCACCAACTGTTTCACCACGGGCTGGAATATGACTAACCTGCATGATCATATCTTGACCAAAGCTTCCAATAACTGCAATTTTATTCATCTGACTAATCCTTAATTTATTACTGGGAACGGGTATCTAGTACCCTCTTGAAGATAAAATTCATCCTCTGGCATATATGATCAAAGAAAGACCTATAATGAAGCATAAAAACATTGCGCCAATAAGCTTATTCGTGCCTTGAGGTGCGCCAGCAAATTCTTTCCAAACAAAAACACCCCAAGCTGCTGCTACCATGGTTGCTCCCTGACCTAACCCATAAGATATCGCCGGTCCAGCAGAACCACTTGCAATAATATTTAATGACAAACCTGTACACCAGATGAAACCACCCAGTAGACCAATGAGATGTAACTTCGGCGTACCTTTACTAAAATAATCACCATAAGTTACAGGGTCGCCACCTGAAACTGGCTTATACATAAAGAAGGTATTAAAGATGAAATTAGAAAACAAAACACCCAATGAAAAGATAAACACAGAACTATAAGGGGTTAATAAGCCAATGGTAGGCTCTGCAAAATTTTCAGGTAGAGTCTTGGCAATAAACCCGTAGAAAAAGCCCATCAATATACCAGCAGCTACTGAGATTCCGATACCTTTTGCAATGCCACCACTCGTATCATCCTGACGATTTTCCTGTAGTCGTTTATAACTTATTGCATTTAGTATAATGGCAATAGTTACCAAAGCTACACCTAGAAATAGAAAGGTTGGATCGCCCACTGGGCGTTGAATGTAATTGTCAACAACACCTAATACAAGGGCTAATCCAATAGCAATTGGAAAAGCTACAGCAAGACCGGCAATGTCAATGGCAGCAACTAACAGTAAATTGGCAATATTGAAGATTATACCACCTATCAAGGCAGATATTATGACATCAGTACTTGCTTGTGCGAGGTTGGCAATAAAGCCCTGCCCTTCAGTTCCACTTGATCCTGCTGTGAGTCCAAGAATGAGAGAAAACAACATGACACCAATGGCATAGTCCCAGTAAAACAGAGGAAAGGACCATTCCTTACTGGCCAATTTTTGAGTATTTGCCCAGGAACCCCAACAGATCATTGTCACAAGGATGAGCGATACGGCTACGGTATAAGATTCAACTATAAACATTTGGATGATACCTCTTATTATAATATTGTTTTAAAGGCATCGGTTTCACTTAATGGTAAAACCGATTTGTATTTTTCCAGACTTTTACTTTGTTTTGTTTTTATTTCTTTGATGTAGAACCTGGGATCTTGTCTTTATAGATATCCCAATTGTCAACAAGGGTGTTTACAACACTACTCCCCACTAGATATGCAGATTCTAAGGCTGCATCCATACCGCTGTAATCTTCTCCATCTTGAATGAGACTTTCAGCTGCAGTTACTCCGGCGGGAGGCATGGTGTAATTGCTCACAGTCCGAAGTACCATAAAACGATTTACATCAGCTTTACCAGCCTTGGTTAAATAAGCTAATGACTGATAACTACCCGTATCTTCCATGGCTGAGGTCATAAATTCACCTTTTCCATCACTCCAGTAGGCAACCCACTTATTAGCCCAGTCGTTTAGCAATTTTCCATGCCAAAATGTCATGCCAGCTAAGTGGTCACCTTTTTCTACAAAAGGAGGTAGAAGTGCTTTTGGATAACCCTTGTAGCCTTCCCGTCCAGCTTTAAGTTTAGCACTATCTTGTAGCCTGATATCTTTAGTTAACTCATAAGCCCAGTTTGCTAATTCAGGATTTAAACGAAAGACTTCACTTTGAGGAGTTGGTTTATTAGGGTCATAAGGTCCTTTAGAGAATAAAGGAAAATATCCTGTCGACCAGTCCTCTGGAATTTCTCGAGCATCAATTTCATGGGCATAATCACCATCGACTAAGTACTCTGCCCAAACAGCTGAACCCAGAGATACATTTTCAGGATCGCCACCGGATATTCCAGCAACCAACCAATAGGCTTTGGTAAAATCAAAACGGGGATCAAGCCCGAGTGCCATAACAGCTGAGGAGGATCGAGATGTACCCATACCAGTGACAATACCAAGCACACCGGTTTTTTCATTCATAAAAATGTCATGGTGGGATTGGGGAAACGGGAATCTTTTGCTCAATCCCTGACGCTCTCGCCAGTGTTGAAATTCGCCTGGGGCATCTCCCTGATCTTCACCTATTTCAAACATGGTGACCACCACCACCTTAACTTCAAGTGGACTAGCTTTAATAGTGGATAAACTTAATCCAAGTAGAAAAACTATGGAAAGAATCAAGAGACTAAATCTACTTCTGGAGTCTATTTTATTATGTATTATCATCACAGTATCATCACCATTAATTGAAAAAAAGTTACGTTAGAAGGCATAACGTATACCAACCTGCATTTACCAACCACCCTTTGATTTGCTAAAGGAGCTCCATTTGCATCAAGCAATTGTCCTCTTAACATTTATGACGTGCCAAATGCTGAAACCTGTGAATTAATCAGGAAAGTACAGACTAATAAACAGGCTAACTTAGCAAATTTATTCAAGAGTTGTTTCCTATTTTTGGTAGCCTATCGAAAGAATTATTATTGAATTAACAGACTAGTATTCTATTCAGATACAGCGATTAAATGCGTAACAAAATGTTACAAGTCGATATGATTTCTATCATAGACTACTGTTAACCGTTTGGTCAAGAAATTGAAACTGGTGGCGGCCTTCCCAGCCACACCTCGGCACACGAATCAGTCGCTACCGTTGCTCCCTTCCGGGCCTGGCGGAGTTTACGACCTATCATTGCGAGGGGACCAAAAAGACCACCATAAAGCGATATGATATGTTGATATAAAAACCGGTCTAAACAGCGCTGGCTACTTAGACCGGACGAGATTATGTCTGATCAGCGCTTGGACTTCAAGCGCTTTAACTGGTCTAAGCTTATTTAATTAACAAGTCACTCATTTTAGGTTGAGTTGCTAACAATTTCTTATAAATGTCTAAGGTGACCGACACTACAAGCGTATCTATTTCGTCAGCAGGCATGAATTTTTCAGTAAATCCTGGCTTCACTTTATCAATATGCGTTCTGGCAGAGTTCACAAAGGCTGCAATCAAATCCTTAACACTTTCATTACCCATGGATAACCGCAAAGTAGTTGGATAAATACGTGCTTCTTTCATAGCCTGAGGGCTAAGCTCAGAGTGAGAAGTCAGAGCGGGACATAACACCATGGAGTTACACTGTCCGATACTGACCATTAAGCTAAAGCCTGGCTCTAATCCATCAAAGAAACTTGAGAAGGTTTCTCTATTGATATGGGCGTGCTCCATATCAATGGTAAATAAGGATGATGGCATACCATTTGTTAAACATTTTTCACGAAGTGCGTAGTTCTCGTTGCCTTCAACAGCATGGGAGTTAACATTAATATCTTCATGGCTATTGAGAAAGTTAGCAAATACAAGGGTATTGATAACCTTGGTAAGCATTCTCTGCTCAAGCGTTTTCATACCAATAAGCACTTCGTAGGCTTTATCAGCATCTAGGAAAGCACCTTTGATATAGTAGACATCCCAGAACATACATTTTTCCCAAGAAAGACCATTAGCCTCTCCACCCTTAGGGATAAACATTCTATGGCCTTCAGCGATTACCACCCCTGAGGTTACACTGCCTGTGCCAGAAATATCCTTGGTGTAACTGTGCATGACATAATCAGGACGCTCACTTTTATCTTCACGCTGCAATGGCTTGTTTAATACAGGTGTTGCTAGGGTTGAATCTAGCATTACTAGGTGATCGCCAGTTGCATGGCTAATTTTACAAATTCCTGGAAGATCGAGTACATAACCATGAGGATTACAAGGTGACTCAATATAAATGTGTAATTTATTATTCTTTAGCTGTTCAAGATACTGGGCCTTTACATCTGTAAAACGAATGTCAAATTCTTCAGCAGTATAACCATCAAACCATTCAATTTGGATGTTCATCTTGTCTTTACGCGCATAGTGATCAACAAGTAATTGATGCACACCGCCATAGACATTTCTTGATACGAGTAACACATCACCATAATTCATCACATTAGCAAGCAGTGAATCGATTGCTGCCATGCCACTATTAAAGTTCCAAGCCATATACTCTGCTGTATAAGGACCTGCTTCTAGGTCCACTATGGCGTTAGCTAAAGAAATAGATGTTGGATTTAACAAACGGGAATAAATTTGATGGGTCATTTCCTTGCCCTGAAAGGCATCATCTACCCATTCAGTACAAGCAAAAATGTAGGTAGCCGTTCTTGCTATAACAGGCGTAGCTGAAAAGATAGCGGGGATATTATCAAATAAGGGATAACTGCCCTTCGCCATCTGAGTAGTAGGACTTTTTTCTATGCTTTGAGAAACTTTGCGGAAAGGGTTTTGTAAACCATCAAGTATTTTAGCGATTTGGAATGACAGAAACCTTTTTGCATTAAAGTAGGCTATTTTATCTTTTTTATCTAATGAATCAATTGTTTCGTTAGTGATCTGCCAAAGGCGTGACATATCAGACTGGGCATTATACAAATCAATAACCGTCGACTTTAAGGCTTGGCCATAATCACTATTTTCATCGATTCCGTAATGGCTTAACTGCTCACTAGCAAGTCCTTCAACATTACTTGCCTCGGTAGTATTTCTTCTTGGAGATAATATTTTTGCTGCATCGAAACCTTGTGGAACTGACATAATTTAACTTCCTACTCCATCACTAAAGCACTATTACTTTTAATCTCTCTGAGAACAACACTGGTATGAACCCGTGACATTCCAGGCATGGGTAATAAGGTATGGGTGATAAAGTCTTCCATCTCCCTATTATTACGTATTACAACTTTCAATAAATAATCTGATTCGCCAGTTAAGTGATGACACTCTAATACTTGATGTAGACTTTGAATGGCATCAAAAAACTGCTTCTGCTTTTCAAGCTGATGTGATTCAAGACTTACGGAGATAAAACACATGCAATCATGACCGGTTTTATTTCTGTCTAATTTAGCTGCATAACCACTGATCACACCTTCCTTCTCAAGACGCTTAACTCTTGCATGGGTGGCAGGTGGTGATAAATGTACCTTTTCAGCTAATTCAATATTTCTTATTCTTCCACTAGTCTGAAGTACGTTTAGAATAGTCTTATCACTGTCATCTAACTGAACTTGTGAAGATTTTAACATTTTTAGGCCCATTTAATAAGTTATATTCTGCAATATAGCAGATATTAAGAATTTATATATATTCTTCAAATATATTTAACATATATTCTGATTTGATACTCGTATTTATAACAATACAAAATTTTTAAATTACAAAAGTTTGCCCTAATAGACAAAGTAAGCAGAAAAGCTTTTAGTTGACTACTACAGGTATGACTTCCATTTGTTGTTATTGTAAAAATATCCGTAATGATGAAGGTGTTTTGGAAGAGAGTAAGAAGAAAAGTTAAACCTATACAATAAAGCCTGATCATTACAATCAGGCTTTATTATTAAATTCAGGAGGAGGTAAATTCAGGAGGAGGTAAACTCAGCTCGAGCTATTATTCAAACGGCTAAAGACTCCCTAGTAGAATCTTCCAACTCTACTTGCTTCTTCTCAACATTATAGAGAGCTATGGCATTATCAAGCATTCTGTTTGAGAAACCCCATTCATTGTCGTACCAAGCCATCACTTTTACGAACTTTCCGTTCACTCTAGTTTGCGTAGAATCAAATATTGAGGAAGCTGGATCATGATTAAAGTCGATTGAAACCAAGGGCTTATCGTTATACTTAAGCACCTTACCCAGATCAGTCTCACAGGCTGATTTAAACAAATCGTTAATCTCTGCAACGGAGGTTTCTCGACTCGCCCAAAAGTTTAAATCTACTAATGAGACGTTTAAAGTTGGAACTCTTACGGACATACCATCGATTTTACCTACTAACTCTGGTAAAACTAAGCCCACCGCTGACGCTGCACCTGTTTTAGTTGGGATCATAGACTGGGTAGCACTTCTTGCTCGGTAACTATCAGTGTGATCAAGATCGAGAAGATTCTGGTCATTGGTTACAGAGTGAATTGTGGTCATAGATCCCTGCTCTATTCCCACTGCATCATTCAATACTTTAGCAAGGGGTGCCAAGCAATTAGTTGTACAAGACGCATTTGAAATAACGGTCATATCAGAACGAAGTATATGATGATTAACTCCATGTACAATTGTCGCATCGGCATTTTTGGTTGGTGCTGATACGATAACTTTTCTCGCTCCCGCAAGAGTATGAGCTGAAGCTGATTGCTTATCAGTGAAGTGACCTGTGCACTCAAAAACATAATCTATATTTAAGTTTTTCCAAGGTAACCTTTTTGGATCACCTTCACTGCAAAAGAGAATTTTATCGCCGGCAACATTTATAGCATTACCCTCAACAGTAACCGTTTCTGCAAAACGACCATGGACTGAATCATAGGATAAAAGATGAGCCATTGACTCAATTTTTCCTAGATCATTAATTGCGACGATTTCAATTTGATCATTATAATTATTTTCATAATGCGCTCTTAGGATATTACGACCTATTCGACCAAATCCGTTAATTGCTATTCTTAGTTTMWWGAKRWTWCYYMCWSYWMWYCATTRMWTYMAKYMARRKTRRYWTWWYAAKWRMMWSWAKYWGTATTTATATTACATATATTATTGAATAATAGCCTTTTATATCATAATTACAATTTATTATGTAATTTTATTACATATATTTTTGTTTTATGCAATCCAGATCAATAAAACTGCTATCATATTGCCTTCAATGTCTGAGAAAGTAAGAGAAACATCTAAATGACTCTATTGAATCAAATTCGTGAGCCTTCTTTTAAGCTAAGTAAATCAGCCAAGAAAGTTGCTGAGGTGATACTGCAAAATCCTGACGAAGTTATTCATTCTTCAGTAGCCAAACTAGCAGTTTTATCCAAGGTTAGTGAGCCAAGCGTAATTCGTTTTTGTCATAAATTTGGTTGTACAGGCTTTCCTGACTTTAAGGTTCAACTTGCTCAAAGTCTGGCTACAGCAATGCCTCAGATCACTAGAGATGTTGATGAGAACGATAGTTTAGAAACCATGATTGAGAAGATTTTTGATTCTACCCATGCAACCCTGCAACTTACCCAAGCCGCGAGTGACCTACCAAGTATTGAAAAAGCCACCGACGCTTTGGCACAAGCAAATAGTATCTTATTTTTTGGACTAGGCGCATCTGGGCCAGTTGCACTGGATGCGCAGCATAAATTCTTCAGAATTAATACGCCGGTTATCGCCCACCTAGATATATTGAATCAACGCATGACCAGCGCCAATTTAACCAGTCGCGATGTGGTTGTTTGCATTTCCTACACAGGCAGAACAATCGCCTTGATTGAAACGGCGCGCATTGCCAAAAAGTGTGGTGCAGAAGTTATAGGAATAACTTCCCCTAACTCTCCTCTTGCAAAGGAATGTAGTATAGTATTAGAAGTTGAAACTCCTGAAGATACTGACATGTACACTCCCATGACATCTCGGATTGCCCATTTGGTACTAATCGATGTTCTAGTCACTGCAGTTGCCTTAAAACGAGGTCCACAGTTCTCAGAACATTTACTTCGTATTAAGGAGTCGTTTGCCGAAACGCGCATTAATAAGGCGGAGTTTTGAAAATAGACTCATCATATTACTAGGAACAAATAATGAAACTAACAATAAAAAATAAGCTACTACTAGGATTCTCAGCAATTGTGGTAATCATTATTCTACTTTCAATGATCAATTTAGTAAAACTGAATTCTGTTAGAGAAATTGAACTCTCTCTTACTGAGTTAAGATTCCCTACAGTAACGGCAGGTATGCAGCTTGTAGACGGTGTTCATCTTTCACTATCTGGGTTACGAGGTTATATGATACTCGGTAAGGATATTGAAAAAGCAAAGCAATTTAAAATAGAGCGCTTAAACGGATGGGAACAAATAGATGAATCGTTGAATAACATGCAACAATTTTCAACAAACTGGACTGAACCTAAAAATATCGAAATGTTAAAGACAATGAAAGACTATTTTGAAGAATTCAGAGAAGCCCAACAAGAAATTGAAGATATTATCCATAAACCAGAAAACATACCCAGTATTGACTTAATGTTAAATGAAGCAACACCGAGAGCAGCGAAAATAATTACTGCTATAACTGCTATTATTGATGAGGAAAAACTATTAGCCGCCTCAAAAGAACGTAAGCACTTATTAACACTCCTAGCTGACAGTAGAGGTTCTTTTGCTCTTGGAATGGCTAATATCAGAGCATATTTATTATCCGGAGACGTAACTTTTATACCTAAATTTAAGGCACAATGGAAAATCAATGAGGCGCGATACAATGAAATAGCCTCATTATCAAAACTCTTTAATAAAAATCAATCACAAAACTGGATAACCTATAAAACTAATCGAGCAAAATTTTCCACTCTGCCAAATATAATGTTAGAGCTAAGAAGAGCAAAAGATTGGAATCTTGCAAATTATTGGCTTGCAACCAAAGCCGCTCCAAAAGCCAAACTAATTTTAGAGATTTTATCTGATATGAGGAAATCACAAGATGAATTAGCTGCTATTGATAAAGAGTTATTCATATCTGAAAGTAATTCAATGAAGAATATTATGCTTCTTGGAATGGTTGTAGCTATTTTGTTGAGCATCATTATATCAACTTTTATTGCTCGAATGATATCTAAGCCATTGAATAGGGTTGTTATTAGAGCGCAGGAAATCAGCGAAGGAGATTTAACTGGTGTTCAGCTACCTATCGAAGGTAACGATGAAATAACTGATTTATCAAGAAGCATTAATATCATGTCCTCTAATCTCAATGAGCTTATTTTAGAGATATCCGAATCAGTTGATCAAGTTGCTAGTGCTGCAGAAGAACTGTCAACCACTGCTACTGAAACGGGTTATTCAGTCACAGAACAGCAATCTCAAATTGAGCAAGTGGCCATCGCCATGAATCAAATGACCGCAACTATATCTGAAATAACCACTAATGTTGCATCAACTGCTAAAGCAGCTGATGATGCTAATAGTGAAACCATCTCTGGCCGTAAAGAAGTTGAACAAGCTATTATGGCTATTGAACAGTTATCACGCCAACTCGAAGCTACCGCAGAAACTATTCAACAACTTGAGCAGAATAGTGAGAATATAAATGCTGTTCTTGAAGTTATTAGAGGCGTTGCAGACCAAACGAATTTACTCTCTCTAAATGCTGCAATTGAAGCAGCTAGAGCAGGTGAGCAAGGGCGAGGTTTTGCAGTTGTAGCTGATGAAGTAAGAACACTTGCAGGTCGCACTCAGCAATCCACTGAAGAAATCAATCAGGTCATTGATAAATTACAAACAGATTCAAAAAATACTGTTATTGCTATGGATAATTGTCAAAATGAGGCTATATCAGTTGTTGAACAAGCCAATAAAGCTGGGAGATCTCTTGTATCAATTTCCAAAGCTGTTGAACAAATCCATGGCATGAGTAATCAAATATCGAGTGCTACTGAAGAGCAATATAAAGCAGCAGAAGATGTCAACAACAATATTATTTCTATTACTGATACTTCGTCGGAAACAACCTTAGCAGTAAAACAAATAATGGCAGCAAGTTCTGATCTTTCAAAATTAAGCTCAACTTTGTTCGAACTAGTATCTAGATTTAAAGTTAGGACTTAAAAATGTCCCAAATTTCCACTAGAGAAGTATACTAAAGTATTTATCAGAATTTCTAATAAGCTATGTTAAAAACAATAAGATACATCCTCTGTTTCATTTATCTGATCATTACTACTGGCGTTGTTGGTTTACTAATTTGCATCATCCGACCATTTAACTCCAACAACGTATGGCGAATTTGTCAATTGTTGGGACACCCCATGAGATTGATCATGGGGTTAAAATATCTAGCTAGAGATACTCAGATATTAGAAGCAAACCAACCTTGCGTATTCGTTTCAAACCATCAAAATAATATTGATATTATTGCAGGTTGCTTAAGCCTACCGAGAAAAACGGTTAGTCTAGGAAAAAGCTCAATTGTCTTTGTGCCTATTTTTGGTCTTTTTTATTGGTTATCAGGCAATATACTAATCAATAGAATGGATAAAAAGAAAGCTAAGAAATCCATGTCGATCGTTACTAAGGTTTTGCAAAAAGACACTTCTGTTTGGATCATGCCTGAAGGAACTAGAAATTTTGGTAAAGGTCTATTATCCTTTAAATTAGGTGCTTTTAGAACAGCTATTGACGCAGGAGTTCCAATCGTACCTATTTGTTTTAATACTTATGCTAAAACTGCAAATCTTAACAAATTAAACTCAGGGATTATTGTTACTCAAGTTTTAGAGCCAATTCAAACAACTGGACTTAGTAAATCTGATGCTAGTGCCTTGGCGAATAAGTGCTTTGCATTAATGGAAGAAACTATTGCCAAACTTGATGATGAATTTCCAGGCTAACTCTCTATAGGAGTAACATCCATGACTGCTAAGGCTAAGCAATTATCAGCTGAACAATGTCACATCATTACAACTAAACAAGATGGTGTAACGACTCTAACGATGAATAGATCTAGCCGTCTAAATGCTTGGACTCTAGAAATGATGGATGCACTCAAAGAAGGGTTCAAGGAAGCCGCCAGAAATGAAGATACTAAGGTGTTAGTCTTGACAGGCGTTGATCCCTATTACTGTGCAGGAGTCAATCTGGTAGCGATATTTCGCTTTGCCCATCCGCGTAAATTACAAGCCATGATCAAAGAACACAATAAAGCTCTCTTTGATACATTTCTAGATTTCCCTAAGCCCTTGTTAGTGGCGGTCAATGGACCTGCCATTGGCGCCAGCGTAACCTCTGCAACACTAGGCGACGCTATTATTGCTTCAGACAAAGCAACCTTCTCAACGCCTTTTGCAGCGCTTGGAGTGACTCCTGAAGGTTGCTCATCCGTGCATTTTTCTCGACTCATGGGTAAAGCTAATGCCGGGAGGATGCTTGGTGAGGAAGGTTGGAAACCAACAGCCAAAGAAGCGCTTAAAGCTGGTTTGATCCAATGGGTCGCTCCCCATGACAAACTTAATCAGGAAATACATCGGATTGCTCAACAGTGGATCGCCTCTGGAGCCGTACGTAGTTTTCGTGCCACAAGTGAGCGAGATGAACTAAAAGCCATCAATGCTCAAGAATCGGAAATCCTTGCAAAAACTTTCTTTGCTGAGCCTTTCATCAAGGCCCAGCTTAGTTTTTTGTGGCGCAAGAAGAAACTCAGGCTAACAGCCATGTTTCTGCTATTGCTGGTTACGCGTCCACTCTGGTCACGTCTTCTTTAGTTGATGAAGTTTTGAGCTTAGAGTAAAAATGATGTATCTATATTTATTAGAATATATCCATTGAAGTAAATTGAATAAAGTGTCAGATAAAGATTATAATAAATTTTATTTTTAGTATCTTGGGAAATCAATATGCTTGTTATAAAAAGGATACTTGCCAGCTTCATTTTACTTTTATTAATGACAGCTGAATTAATGGCTGCTGAGATAAGAACCGATCATGACGATTTAATTATTTTTGGTGGCAAGGTCATAACCCTGGACCCAAAGAATCCTACGGCTAAGGCAATGTTAGTCAGCCATGGAATCATTAAAGCCCTTGGAACATTAGATGACTTAATGATAATTTCACCTGCTGCCAAAAAGCTCAATCTTCAGGGTAAGACTCTCATGCCTGGTTTTATTGATAGCCATGTTCATGTTCATCAACTTGGTACTGAGCGAGTAAAGGCCAATTTGGTTGGCGCTGAAACCGTACGTGAAATGGTCAAAAGATTGCGTTCCTTTTATCCAAATCCAACAGTTGATCAATGGTTATTTGGTCAGGGATGGGATGAAGGAAAGTGGGCGTCAAAGGGCTACCCTGACCGAGCACTTCTCGATGAAGCCTTTCCTAATAATCCAATTTATTTGCAGTCATTACACGGCTTTTCTGGAACTAAGAAACGACCATCAATTACCCATTAGAGTCTACGGCTTTCTAGACGGCAATAACGAAACCCTGATGAAAAAAATGTTTAAACAGGGACCAATTCTAGATCCTGAACATCGACTCACCATCAGAGGTATCAAAATTTATTATGATGGTTCCCTAGGTTCAAGAACGGCACTCTTAAGAGAGCCTTATGCCGATGAACCAAGCAAGGCGAATATGACAGAGCGTATTACTCCTCAGCGCGTAGCAAACCTGGCTGATAGAGCCGTTAAACATGGTTTTCAACTGGCAGTACATGCCATAGGTGACGAGGCAAATGATCGGGTTTTGAACATTTTTGAAACTGCTCTTAATAGCTATAAAAACCTCGATCACCGTTGGAGAATCGAACATGCGCAGGTGGTATTTCCAAATTATTATCAAAGGGTTGCAAAGATGGGGATTATCTCAAGTATGCAATCAAGTCATGCTGTGGGTGATAGTGTTTGGGCAGAAGATCGTTTAGGAGCGAAGCGGATTCAACTTGCCTACGGTTGGCAAAACATATTGCAAGCTGGAGGAAGATTAATTATCAATTCTGATTTGCCCGGAGAGCCCTGGCGACCTGAACAAACACTACATTTTGCAGTTACCCGTCAAGATTTAAATGATCAACCCCCTAGAGGATGGTATCCAAAACAACGCTTATCGATTATGACAGCCTTAAATTCCATGATCACTGAGTCAGCTTACGCGGCATTTCAGGAAGATGTACTAGGCAGTCTAAAAATCGGCACACTGGCCGACTTTATTATTCTCGACAAGGATCCGCGAAATATACCAGATCAAGAAATCAAGCAATTAAAAGTACAGTCTACTTGGGTAAATGGCAAAAAGGTCTGGTCGACGTTTTGATTTAATAGCGAGATGTTTTCAGTTCCACATCGGCCTCTTTCCAAGCGTTATTCAAACGAGCCTTAATAACGGTTGCAACTGCATTATCGCCCTGTGATTTAATACTTTGATGTAAACCATGCAAAGCAAACCCATTTTCAGGGTTGCGTCTTAAGTCTTCCCAATAAACCACTTCAGCTTCATTGGCTTTGCCACTTTCCAATAAGATTGCGCCTAAAACATGGCGCACTGGGAAGTACCAATCAGGTGGCTCATTGTAGCGTAAACTATCTTCAATACGCACCGCCCTATCAAGATATGAAACAGCCAAGTCTGAATTGCCCATTTTAGCTTGAATTTCGCCCTTGAGGATCAGCTCCGCTATCGTCAATAGACTATTGCCTGCACTAAAACCAAGATAATAAGCCCCATCAGCTTCAGCTTTTATTCTAATATTATTTAAGATATCTAATTCCATTCGGGCTGCAGTTAATTTATTTTTATTAGCATAGGCAAGTCCCCTACCATAGTGCCAGACTGCGTTCATAAAACGATGGATTTCTTTTGGTTGAGGTTCAGCGAGCATGGCATCCCATTGTCCAAAGCGAACGAGAACAAACATAGGCTGACTACGGAAAGTCTCATTAATTGCCCAAATATTTGCTGCTTCATTTTCGGGTATCGCAGCTGCGGTTCGTCTTGCTGCATCAAGTGCCTCAGCACTACGCCCTAGAAACATCGATGACCAAACCATAAAGTGTAAATTGTGTGGATAATATGTCAAAGGATACATACCTTGAGTTCGACATTGGGTAATATATTTTTCATCAGCTGCTGAAGCTTTCACGTTAGCTTTATAGGCATCGGCATAGCGACCAACACGCATATAGATATGAGATGGCATATGAACTAAATGACCTGCGCCAGGCATCAAGGAACCTAATATATCGGCACTATCAACGCCAAGTTTTGGACGAAATGCCTCAACGGTATGTATCAGATAATGATGAGCAGCTGCATGCTTAGGATTACGCTTAATCACTGATTGCAGTGTCTTCATAATCAATTTTGTATGAAGTTTCGGAGTACCATCACGATACCAATAATCCCAGGGATTTGTGTTCATCAAAGCAGCAGCATATAAAGTTGCAGCATCCAGATCATCCGGATAAGCCTTAACCAAATCTTTCATTGCATCTGCATAGGCAATATCCAAATCACTACGTTTTACTTTAGGATCATTACTATAGCGCTTTGCTAGTGCGTCGATATAAGCTCTTTCACGCTTTGACACATTATCTTTAAGACTCACAGCACTTTGAATGGCATTATAAGCTTGCAGCTTTACCTTATCCTGCATCGGTAAATTTAGATTTGGACCAAGTACCAAGGCCCAGCCCCAATAGGCCATGGCATTATTCTGGTCAAGACGTACAGCTTCTTTGAAGGCGCGCAATGCTTCTGAGTGATTAAAAGCCGCGGTTAATCGATAACCTTGGTTAAAGAAGTATTGTGATTCTTTACTACTAGTAGTTACCTTAAAGTCATAATTTCCAAGGCCATCAAGTTTCGGAGCAATGGAACTAGTGGCAGTAATAGGATTTGCCATTAATGCTCTAGGATCGTGAACTTCAGCTAAAGTAGTGTGATATATAGCAAATAGAAAACAGCTAGTCGTTAAAATTAGTTTCAACATAATCCTCTCCAAAATGATGATTGTTATAGATAATTAAAACATAATCAAGCTTGCCTTTATACCATTGCACAGGGTTTATCATAAATACTTCGATCATAACGCAATTCATAACCCATCATTAGCCGTACCCATTCGTTGATAATCGCAGGTTCCAGCCAACAAGCAAAGTTTCCCATTGTTGATCATCACTTTATAGGTATATGAAATACATCAAATTGACTTCGTGTATCTTTATTAATTAACCAACTACCTCTAGTCTTTTTGACAGCCTACCTGATAGAATTTCCTTTCACTATTTTATGCTAGACAAACCATAGTGAATATAATATGTTTCTATAAAATTATAAATAGGCTAAACCATGCGCAAAAAAGGAAAACTTACATCTTGGAATGATGGTAAAGGATTTGGCTTTATCACACCCAATGATAATGCCAAGCGTATCTTTGTTCATGCCAATGCCTTTAACCGCCGCGCTATACGTCCTGAAATTAATCAAATTATTACCTACTCAATGTCAGTCGACAAAAGAGGACGTCCCTGTGCAATTAACGCCAGTCGGGCTGGTGAAGACTCTCCTAAGAAAGCTCAGAAGCCTTCACGACCTATCGCTGTCTTCTTCGCCTTTTGTTTTCTTATGATTGTCGCTGCAGCTGTCTTTATCAATCGATTACCTATGATTATCTTTGGCATTTATAGCATCATCAGTCTGATAACATTTGCTTTCTACGCCCTTGATAAGTCAGCAGCACAGTCGGGCTCTTGGAGAACCAAGGAGAATACCCTGCACCTGCTTGCTCTCATTGGCGGCTGGCCAGGTGCACTAGTTGCTCAGTCAAAACTTCGGCATAAATCGAGTAAACAATCTTTCAGAATTACCTTCTGGATTACCGTGATTATTAATGTAGCTGGTTTTATATGGTTGTTAACACCTAGGGGATCTGCTGAGCTGTATTTTTTCTTGGCAGAATTTAATATAAGTATCTAATTTAAGTGATCTATAGTGATGAAATAAATGCTCCAGTGCCACTACTTATCTTTGTATTTTATTGCCAGTGGTTCATCGGCTAATAATTTTGGCAAAATAATATTGTCCAGTACGTCAATACCACTGCTTCTTAATGGTTGCTTGTTTACTTTTTTTAAATCTTTTTTAAACTGTGTTGTTAATTTAATTGTCCTCATAAACTGGCTCGAAGAGTAGTGGTCAGTGTTTCCAGCTCATCTGGGTCACCATCACCTTCTTCAAACGCACTCATTGTTGTTTCATTGGGGATCTTAAGTTCCAATGGAAATCCTTTCCTATTAACAATTTGCCGATAGAACATGCGAATAGCTTCAGATGGTGTGATTCCTATTGAATCTAACACTGCTTCAGCTTCTTCTTTTAGTCCACCATCCATCCTTGCTCTTGCAACTTTACTCATATAATTTATACCTCCACATTTTCAATGGAAACCGTAGCACAAATGAGCTACCAATTCAAATTAATTCAAGGTATAACAATGGATAACAGGGCAAGATTGGGCTCTACATAGTTAATCAAAGACAATATGGCGGTGAGAGAGGGATTCGAACCCTCGAACAGTTTGACCCGTTACACGCTTTCCAAGCGTGCTCCTTCAGCCACTCGGACACCTCACCGTACTGAAATAAGGCGCGTAGAATAAACAAATTATCTATTTAACGCAATCTAATTCCCGTCATTCATTGCATCAAATGAAACAAAGTTGCGAATAGTAACAAAATTCCTTTAATATACAGTTAATTAAGCTAAAATCACTTAGTGAAATAAATAATAACTCTAAACTTTTAACTAAAGAGAAAATTCAATATGGATATAAACCTGCTACTACGCCTAATGGCTGAAAAGAATGCTTCTGACTTGTTCTTTAGTACCGGGGCTCCACCCCATATGAAAATTGAAGGTATTTCTACTCCCATGGGGCAATCCCCACTTCCTCCTGGTGCAATTAAGGAGATAGCTTATAACATGATGAATGCCGAACAAATTGCTGAATTTGAAAGCGAGTGGGAAGCGAACTTTGCACATACTGTTAAAAACATTGGACGCTTTAGAGCAAACGTTTTCAAGCAACGTGGTGAAGTGGGCATTGTTCTACGTCACATCAAATATGCTATACCTACCATGGAAGATTTAAAATTACCTTCAGTGATTAGTCGTATGGTTATGGAGCCCAGTGGCCTAGTATTGATTTGTGGTCCAACTGGCTCAGGAAAATCTACCACCATGGCAGCCATGGTTGATTATCGAAACTCTCGTCAAGCGGGACATATTTTGACAGTTGAAGATCCAATTGAATTTCTTCATCGTCATAAAATGTCTATTCTTGATCAACGTGAAATTGGTGTTGATACAAAGAATTATCATAACGCCCTTAAAAATGCCATGCGAGAAGCTCCCGATGTCATCATGATTGGTGAGATCAGAGATACTGAGGCAATGGAATACGCCCTATCCTTCTCTCAAACAGGCCATTTAGTCATAGCGACCATACACGGTAACAATATTAAACAAGCTATCGATCGAGTGAGAAATATGTTCCCTTCAGAAACAAGAGAGCAAATTATGGTTGAGTTATCAGGTATTTTGAAGGGGGTTGTCGCTCAGAGATTGCTGCGTAATCAAAAAGGCATTCGAGTTCCTGCCTTAGAAATTATGACAGGTACTCCAGAAATCGTTGAACTGATCCAAAGAGGAAAGCTTGATAATCTACGTAAAGTTATTGATGCAAGCGAAGCCATCGGCATGCAAACCTTTGATCAAGCTCTGTATTTACTCTGGAAGCAAAAAGAAATCAGTCGAGAAGATGCCCTACACTTTGCTGAATCTAGAACAGATCTTAGTCTTAAAATGCGTCTTGGTAATCAAAACATTACTTCTAATGTCATGCAAAAGAAACCAACTAAAACAGACAAACCAGCGGGTCGATTTACTAGTAAGTTTTAGGAAATAGTCGGATTTACATATTATAAATAGACACTTTATTTCAATTGTATAAAGTATCGCTTTTCTCGTGGCAACCAATAATCTTCACTATTGAGTGATATGATTACTTTTGTAGCTCTACCTCGAATACGCTCCCGATCAATTAAGCCAATAAACCTTGAGTCCTTACTACTATCTCGGTTATCGCCAAGAACCAAGTAACTGCCATCAGGAATAAGTTTTTTCGGAAAATTACTAGCTCGAGTTGCATAGCGATTGCTACTTACCATCATCAGGTGATAACTTCCGGGAAGAGCTTCCTCAACAACAGTAAAATTGTTTTGATCATCATCGTTCAATACTTTCACAAGATCTGCTTCGGCCAGCTTATATTGCAAAGGTTTATTGTTAATAATCAATCTATTATCAACCATTGAAATGGTATCACCAGGTATGCCAATTACTCGTTTAACATAGAGTTCTTCTGTTTCTGGTGAAGGAAAAACCACTATGTCACCTCGCTCAGGATCGGCCCAAGTATTTAATCTCCAGTGTAAGAAAGGAAATCTTAAATCATAGGCTAATTTATCAACAAGGATCCTGTCACCCTCCATGATGGTTGGTTTCATTGAACCAGTAGGAACATGACTCCAGTCAGCGACTGTTGAGCGAAAAGAAAACAACAACAGAACAAACAGTAAAAAGAGGCGCCACTCTTTCCACCATTCGATCATGGTTTCTTTATTAGGTCTTTTCATTGGTTATTCCTTTCTCAGTACTTTTAGTTTTTAACAAATAGCAATGTCATACGGTTACTTTCACCGATAGCTTTATATTTCTCTTTGTCCACATCTTTCAAAGCATAGGTTGGAGGCAGAGTCCAAACGCCTTTGGCGTAATCGACGGTATCCTTAGCATTGGCGTTAATATCTGAGCTAGCCTCTAGGGTAAAGCCTGCAGCTTCTGCCATTTTTATCGCATAAGATTGCTTGACATAACCACTGACACCAGTCGTTCTATCTTCTGGTAGTCGATGGTCAGTTAGTCCTAGTTTACCGCCTTTTTTAAGTACAGTATGAAAAGCTTTGAAAATGGTAATAAGTCCTTCATCCTTAGCACCGACCCAGTTGTGAAGATTTCTAAAGGTTAATACTCTATCTGCCGTACCAGGCTCACCTAATTGAATGTCTTTGGCTCCACTAAAGATTGCCATTTTTACATTGCTGTACAGTTCAGGATTAGCCGCTAGCTTAGCTGTAAATTTCTTTAATGATTTCTGGCGATAAGCACTCTCTGAATCAGGATTGTGATGAGCAGCATAAAAAGTACCTTTGTCTTTAACAAGTGGTGCAAGAATTTCTGTGTACCATCCACCACCGGGTGAAACTTCAATTATGGTCTGAGTTTCATCCACTTGGAAAAATTCCAATGTTTGTTTTGGATGACGATACATATCACGTTTGCTGGCCATTTCACGATGGCTACCATTAATAGCTTTATCGATTGAGCTTTCACCTGCAAAAAGATTGGCCGAGTGAAAAAGGCTCATCAGGGCTGCTATTACTAGTGCAAATTTAAGGTTTGATTTCATATTTATCTCTCTTCTTATAGTGGTTATTGTTTGAATATTTATTTTAAAAATTTAGTTAAATTGTTGCTCTGACTGCAAAGCACGTTTTTGTTCTGTTGAAAAATCCAGCATTTTTTGTAGAGGTAGCATTGCCTTAGCGGCAAGCTCGGGAGCAATTAGAATCTCATTGTCACTGTCTTTAAATACGTTTGCAAGTTTTGTTAGAGAATTCATTCTCATCCAAGGACAATGAGCACAACTTTTACAGGTCGCTCCCTTACCACCAGTGGGTGCTGCGATAAATTCTTTACGGGGGCTAAACTGCCTCATCTTGTAAACGATGCCCATGTCCGTTGCAACAATAAACTGTGTATTGGCCATATCTCTACTGGCATCAATTAATTGCGTGGTTGAACCAACAACATCAGCCAACTGAACTACATTAGAAGGTGACTCTGGATGCGCTAAGACAGCTGCATCAGGATATTGCTTTTTCAGTTGAGACAAGGCGCGGGATTTGAATTCATCATGAACTATGCATTCCCCCTGCCAAAGTAACATATCGGCACCGGTTTGTTTTTGAATATAGGCACCTAGATGACGATCAGGAGCCCAAAGTATTTTCTTACCTTCAGCTTCAAGATGATCAACAACATCAAGCGCTATACTTGAAGTAACTACCCAATCTGCTCGGGCTTTAACTGCTGCAGAGGTATTGGCATAAACAACCACGGTTCTATCACTGTGTTGATCACAAAAGTTAGAAAACTCATCAATCGGACAGGATAAATCAAGTGAGCAAGTTGCTTCTAAGGTTGGCATTAAGATTCTTTTTTCAGGCGTAAGTATTTTCGCTGTCTCACCCATAAATTTGACGCCGGCGACAATTAAAGTAGAACCCTTATGTAAATTGCCAAATCTAGCCATCTCTAGAGAGTCTGCAACACAGCCTCCAGTTTCCTCAGCTAAGGACTGAATATCAGGATCGGTATAATAATGTGCAACTAATGCCGCATCTTCGCGCTTTAAATTAGCTTTAATCATTTCCCGAAAGCTTTCTCTTTCAAATAAAGAAAGAGCTTCTATTGGTAAGGTGGTTGGATATTCAATTTTTGTGGCCAGCTGATTCATGGCTTATTCATACCTTTTAAATATAGTTTCAAGTAACTACCCGTCCCATCTCAAGATGCATATTTCAGCATGACTAGAAACATGCATCTTGAGGTGGGACGGGTATATTATACTGATTCAGACCGAGAGTGACCAACATATCGTATAAGTTGTACAACTAATACTAAATAAAGCAATTTTTTGACTAAGATTCAACCAGTTAAAGAAAATTAACCCACCGCCGATAGTATTTTTCAGGTAACGGGACAAAAACATAATAAATGGTCTACAATGAAATACCTATACTAGTAATAATAATTAGAATCATCGAAAGGTAAATTTGACTATGAAATTAACTGTAACTGCGAGAATAGCAGGTGGCTTTGGTGTAATTGTTTTATTCTTAATCATTATAGGAATAACCGGCTTCAATAGCATCAATAGTATTAGTGGTAACTTGAGTAAGGTTGTTGATGAGATGAGCCCAATGGCTCTGCTTAGTAGTGAGTTAAAATCAACCTTATTAGAAGTTAATCAAAATGTAAATGCTTACAATTATAGTCGAAATCTTAAAGCACTCCCTCAGCTCAAAAATAACATTGATAAATTTCAGGTCAAGTATGAACAAGCGTTAAACTCTCTTCAGCAGATAGCTGTAAGCCACGACGCAACTACCATTCCTCTTGCTGACATGTCATCAATCAGTTCAGATTACTTCTCTGAAATAGACCTCATATTTCAAAATCATAAAAGCGAATTAGGTTATGTTGAACTGTTAATTGAGCAGCGCGGTACTTTAGAAGATCTTGCTGATGAATTAGACACGGTGGTGGTTGATTTTTCCGATGATACTTCAAAGAAAAGTCTACAGTCTGTACTTGATAGAATTGCAAGTCTTGCTGGTGATGCTGTTATTACTACCATTGATTCCCTGACTGAAAAAGATATTTCAGCTCTGGAAATTGCAATTAGAGAAATGGATGCAACAGTCAAATCTCTAAGGGAAATGGCACAAGAGGTATCTGGTCTAAAATCTGGTAGTACTGAAAACGCTTATTACTCAACCATGGTGGAATTTTTGGGTACTTACAATGATCTTATATCCGGTCCAGATAGTTTACTGGCAATTCATAAGTTAGAACTTGTAGCTTCAAAAAAATCGAATGAACAAATGAACTTATCGAATGAACATGTCTCTGAATTTTTATCCCATTCTGAAAAACTGATTTCTGCTATTACTATTGAATCGAATCAAACCAAACAAGAAGCTGAAGCTAATGTATCCTACAGCCGAATCATAATCATCGTAGCAAGCTTATTTTCCATAGTCGCAGCAATCGGTATCGCACTTTGGGTTATAAATACCATAAGAAAGCCGCTTTCTAAAGTAAATTCAATGCTGCAAGTTATTGCAAAGGGTGATTTAACTCAGCACATCGAGATTAGTAACAATGATGAATTTGGCGAACTATCTGGATGGGTCAATGATTTAGTCGATAATTTACGCACCATCATTCACGACATTAAAGAGAATACTCATAGCCTCTCCATAGCAGCTGAACAAACGTCCATAGTGACCAATGAGACTAGTAATAATATTAATCAACAGCGCATTCAAACTAATCATATTCTTGAATCAATGGAGCAAATGTCCTCTGCAGTTGAAGAAGTGTCACAAAGTGCAAATAGCACAGCCACTGAGGTTGAAAAAGCACACTCAGAAACCACAGCAGGTTCATCCATTGTTAGTTCGAATATCCAATCGATAAAAGACCTTGCTGGAGAAATTGATACCGCTGCAGAAGTGATCAATAAGCTAGATGAGTATTCAACGAGCATTGGCAACGTACTTGACGTAATTCGAGGCATTGCTGAACAAACCAATTTACTCGCGCTTAACGCAGCGATTGAAGCGGCACGTGCAGGAGAACAAGGGAGAGGCTTTGCGGTTGTTGCTGATGAAGTAAGAACCTTGGCAAGCCGTACTCAAGAATCAACTTCTGAGATTCAAGCTATGATTGAACGTCTTCAATCTGGTGCTAATGAAGCGGTTAAGGTCATGGAAAGCAGTAAGAATAAAGCCGCCTCCAGTGTCGAAGATATTCAAAAGGCAGGCGAACTGTTAGCAACTATTACCCAAGGTATCACCATCATTAATGATATGAGTACCCATATTGCTACAGCTGCTGAAGAACAAGCATCTGTAACCGAGGAGGTTCATAAGAACGTGAACGCCATTGCAAGCATCGCTGATCAAACAGCAATAGGTGCTGATAAAACAATGGAATCCAGTGTTGAAGTTGCAGATTTATCAGAGAAGTTAAAAGCCTCTGTTGGTCACTTCAACATCTGATTAAGGGGACAGAAAACAAACAGGAAGCGTTACCTTCCTGTTCTGTGCGATAGCTACCGGGTCTAGGCCCGGTATTTTTTTGCTTGGATTTTTTAGCTGGCTTGCTTAAATTCTTTGATATGAATATCTTGTTGAGGGTAAGGAATAGAAATTCCCTTTGCATCAAAGGTAATTTTAATTTCCTCTAAAAGACTTGAACGAACTGCCCAGTAATCTGCAGACTTGACCCAAGGTCTAACATTGAAATTCACTGAACAGTCTGCCAACTCACCCAGAGCAATGGCAAAAGCAGGGTCCTTAAGGATTCTATCATCAGCTTCTAATATAGAGGTTAAAGTTTGCTTAGCCAACTTAATATTATCCTCGTAACCAATACCGATTACCAAATCAATACGTCTGGTGTCACGTGCGGAATAGTTAATAATCACATCACCATAAATATTTGAGTTAGGGACGATGATTTCACGGTTGTCACCCGTTCTGATAATGGTAGAAAAAATTGCTATATTTTCTACCACACCTGATACACCAGCAGCCTCAATAAAGTCACCCGCCATAAAAGGGCGGTTGACAATCAATAGAACACCCGCTGCAAAGTTCTTCAATGAATCTTGCATTGATAGACCGATAGCCAAACCAGCAGCACCAAATATTGCCACTAGAGAGGTCGTTGGAATTCCTAATTGTTCAAGTGTAGCTATGGCAAGAAAGGCAATTAATAACGCTGAAATAATGGACTTTAGAAACTCTGATAAAACATGTTCCACCTTCGTTTTCTCAAAGAGTCTTGATATTATATTGATAATTGCTTTTACAATTCGCCGACCAATGAACCAGATTAGACCTGCAAAGATGATGTTGGTAGACCAAGGGATAATGAAGGTATTCATATAGTGGTCTAGGTTGGACTGATCAAACATAGTAACCTCCTAAGGTTAAATAGTACTTATAATTATTCTTAAACTGATACTAAATTAAACAAATGACAATTAAAACAATAACATCAATATTTCCCTAAGTTTATCAGCATCTATAGATTTTTGATTGACTAATTTTTGACAAGCTTGATGCAATAATTTTTGTGATGATTTTTCTAAACTATTGATTTGCTTTTGTAAGTCAGAATCCTCGATTTTTAATTGGCCACGATTAGCGTGATTTCTTTGGCTAATTTGTAGGTRTNAAAATAAAAAGCGGCCAATAACTACATAGGGGAAATTGTTATTCTTAATTGGGCCATAGCTCGCCTCAAATCCCCCTAGGGGTAAATTTTTAAGTTTCGCCTGGTGTATTTTATCGGCACCAAACCAAGCACTGGTAAAGCCAATAACCCCGCCCCCTACAGCCCCAAGCATAAGACTCGCACCTGCTACGGCAAGATCAACAGCTGCCCCGGCAACAGCGCCAGCTAGAGTAGCAGCAAGAGCAAGTTGTTTTTTATTTAAGCCCCAAGCATACCATTGGTCTAAATCAAATAACTGTGGTGGAAGCTTCATATCATCGATTGATAGGTCAGTATTAAAATGCTTATAGTTTGCTAAAAGTGCTGCTATGGCTTGCTGCTCTCGGTTAATCATCCATTTAATGTAGTTCGTTTCAAGCAGAGGTTTCAACACTTCTGCCTGATCCCTCGTTAGTACTTTTTGATTAACTTGGAAAAAACAAAGATCTTCAACAAGTCTTGCAAGCAAAGTTGCACTGTTTAATTTWTGCTGCTCTCTTTGGCTTATGAGTGACTCTATAACCGAAGCTAAGTGTTCAGTCCAATCTGGATTTAAATGTGAAAAGGCCTGAAGCAATTCAATTTGTTTATCAAAATCGGCATCCATTGGATTAAACACCCGTACCAATTTAAAATATTGGTGCAGCGCCTTCTTCCAAGGATCTACATTGTCTGTCGTTTCAATGGGGTTAATTAAGGCCATACTGGGTTGACCGCTCCAGCGGAGGATTTCCATTTCAGCTTCATACTCAGTGCCGTAAGGTCTTGAGCCATCCACCACATATAAAATCGCAGCGCCTTCCACTAGAGGTTTTAATAGTTCAACTTCATCAGGATATTTTTTTCTACACTCTGGGTCCTTTACAAATTCTGCAACGGCATTAGATCGTTGCTCAGCACTGGAAGCTCTTGCTTTTAACCAATCAAGAACCTTGTGGGGTCGTTGAAAACCGGGGGTATCAATTAATTGATAAGCATTGCTATTATTTGCAACCTGAAAACTGTCCGCATGAGTGGTGGTACCACTACGACTAGAGATATGAATAGAATCGTTTTGAGATAAAGTCGAGACTATTGAGGACTTGCCTTTATTGGGGTGACCGACCACTGCGAATCGTGCGATATGATTGCTCATAGCAACTCTCCTGACTGCGGTAGCTTAGGCAAAGATTTTGGCATATATTTAGACGGTATATAGAGAGTCCAACTTGCTAGGTTATTGGTGAATCGTTGCCATTCCTGCAAATGTTTTAATTGCAGTTGTTGTAATTCAGATGCGTGCCAATCTAATGGCAATATATATCCAAAGCCTTGGTTTAAATAATCTTCTAACTCGCCTAGAGGCGCTTCCCATGACTTTACAATGATTAGCTGCTCTTGCTGTTGCTCTTGCTCCATTAATTGATTTCGATTGATAAGCTTGCCAATTCCTAATGAAGTGCCATCTGTTTCTAACAAACTCCAGACACTTTCAGGAATATTATCCCAATTAAGCCAAGTTAACCCTTCAGGCAGCTTATGAATTACAGATCCCACATCAAGTTCAGTCATTGATGTTAGTTTTTGTTCTTTTATCTGTCCTTGAAGGGTTAACTCTAAATCTGAGTTAGCTTTTTTATTTAACCAAAATTTAGTCGCTGCTAATAACATCACACGTAGAATCAAGCTATAACAGATTTGAGTAGCTAAAATAAATTTCCACCAAGCACCATAATTCGTATTATCAATAGTTGAAAGCAACATGCGTGAGTCCTGAGTCATTTCAAGTAAGGATAAACTAGGCTGAGCAGAGCTCCAAAACTGCCAAGGCCAAGCGATTATCTCAAGCAGAGGAAGAACATTACTAGGTTCTAAGATTGTACTTCGCCAAACAAAATTTAAATCCGTTGCAATTAAAAGCGTAAAAAAAGTGCTCAGACTTGCCACTGAAAAAGCGATGGCAGCCACTTGGCTCTGCATCAAAAACCAATATTTATCCATATTAAGTTGCTGACTTTTGCGGATCATCGATTGAGTATTACTAGACAAAAAAGGAAAAGCCGTAATAAGGCGAGCTAAGTTAATGCCTTTACCAAAGAGCAAGCTAAACAGAGAAAGCAATACACTCATCACAGGAATAAATAGATACACCAACAATAAATAAAACAGGTTAACCCTGCCCTGTTGGTCACCACTAAGTACCAGCCAACTTAACAGTAAACCAATAACTCCGCCGATATAAACAATGGGCCACACTATCTGTATTGAACTTTGAATTGAGTTTTGCATTGAGTTTTGTATTGTTGATTTAGATTGGTGCACGATCACAGCAAATATTATTAAGAATGTATTTTATGAGCATAAAATTATTTACTGTAAAAGTCTATTGGAATTAAAAGTAACAAAATCACCACTGCAAGAGGATGTATTGAATTAAGTTGGTGTTGCTTATTTCTCTGCAGCTTTCAAACGTAAATATTTTTCTCGGGCAATGCCCATTATCTCATTCGACTTTTCCAGATAGTCAGGCCACTGAGAATGTTTTCTTAGCTCTGCATACATTGGCATGTGCAGGAGTGCATAGGTAGCCGTTGTACCTTCTGATAAGGCGATTTGAAAATATTTCAATGCTAATAATTTAGAACATTCATTACTTAACGAATCACCCCTATCTAATTGTTTTTATTTAAACTATCGAACCTTAATTTTTATCAGTTGACTTAATGAAATCAGCTGTATTAATATGTAATACTCAAAACGAGGTGTAACTATGCAAAGAAATACGAGTGTCACATTGGGAAAGCATTTTGTTGGTTTTGTTGAAGACAAAATTCAACAAGGACGTTTTGAATCGACCAGTGAAGCGGTTAGGGCTGGTCTCCGACTGCTTGAAGAACATGAGACTAAGCTCGATATACTCCGAAATAAACTTGCCATTGGAGAAGAGCAACTCAACAGAGGAGAAGGCGTTGATGGAGAGTCCTTTATGCAAGACTTGATCTTTAATGCCTAAATATATTTTATCGACAGAAGCTCAAAACAGCCTAAAAGGCATACAAAAATTCTCAAAGGAAAACTTTGGTAAGAATAGAACAAAGCTATATTTAGAAGAGCTGCGTAAGCAGTTAAAGGCCTTAGCTGAAAATCCCTCACTAGGAGTTGTGAGGGAAGACTTAAAGGTTGGATTTTACAGTCATTTTACAGGGTCGCATACGATCTATTACAGAATTCCACCAGAGTATATCGATATCATCGATGTACTTCATCAATCAATGGATCCTTCCAGACATATCAGTAATTAGACCTTTTTTTCAAACGATTAATAGAACAAGCTTGCTTAGCCTTATAACTTCTTAGCCAGTGCTATGGACTTTTTAGGGTTAATCAAGGCTATGATATGATCGCCCGTATCTTTACGATCAGCTCCATCTATTACAAGTTGTCTTAGTTGTATTGTTGTGAGCTTCGGATTTATAGCCAACATTTTTCCTACCAAATTAAGCACCTGTGGAGATGACATTGAAGTACCACTGTACTTCATTTTATGACCTCCTGGAACATAGCTTTCTACCTCAAAGCCATTACCATAAACATCAACTTTTCCAAAACTGGTAAAACTAGTTTCATCGCCTGCTTGATCAACTGCTCCTATGGATATGATATTTGAATAATCATAGGAACTAGGATAAAACTCTTCAAAAGTAACGTTATTATCAGAGTTACCTGCACTGGTTATAAATAGAATTTCAGGTGCATTTTGTATAGCTTCTCTAAATGCTTTGTCACCAATATTATAAATTTCTCGTGAAAGCTTTTTACGTTGTTCAGCACTACCGCCAGCATTATTTGCTTCTAGTGCTGATTCAATACCGGCAAGTGAACCGCCCCAACTCATATTGACAGCGCGTACACCATTTGCTTTAAAGTATTCAATAGTAGCCACAATTGCTAGGGCATCTTTCTTAGCCTGTTCAACGGTAGGTGTTTCTGGCAGCATGGTATGACCAAAAGTAATTCTTGCTACTAGAATACGCGCAAAAGGATTACCAGCTGCTGCAATTCCAGCCACATGAGTACCATGAGCATAGTTGCCATATATCGAAAGATCTTCGATAAATGGTTTTACTTGATCCTGTTTAAGATTTGATAACTTCTCTCTCAGAGCTTTGGCCTCCTCACTATCAATAGATGCTTGTAAATCAATTAATCCTTTATTTTGATTACGCAATTCATCTTCATTATTAATTAATTCACCTATGGGATACAGTAAAGAGATATCCTTGTCAGAATGCAGGGTAAAAGCTATGCCATGAACATCATCAATAAAACCATTGTTGTCATCATCAATACCGTTATTAGGTTTTTCAGAAGTGTTTATCCACAGCTGTTTTGTCTTATTAAATATTTTCGTATCAACACCAGAATCCCAGACAGCCAACACCACTTCTTGCTTACCATCACTCAAGGTTAATACTTGATCACGAGCAGCCCAAATATCTTCTTTTTCAATATGATTTGCCGCGATAACCTTTGCTAATTCTTGTTGGATGATACCTTTAAGAGGGATCATATATTTCAAAGTAAAAACACTTGCCAATAAGCCCCTTGCAGTTGATTCACTCATTTCTCCATTGGATTTTTCTAATTGAGGCTGTATACGTTCATTTATCACACCCATTATAAGGTTAGTAGAAATTATTTCTGCACTACCTTTACTTGCTTTTAACGAATCTTGAACTACCTCATAGGGTAAACTTGCAATAGCCTTACTGTATTCATCTCTAAAGACTGTTGCAAAATCATCACCACCTTTAAGTTTAGCCCGCACAACTGCACTGGCGACTAAGCCTTTAGTCAATCGATTAGCTTGCTTAGTTTCCAAATCTATTCTGAGATTCAAATAGGTTAAATATTTTTCCCACTCACTCTCTATTAATGCAATTGAGCCAAGATTTGCGTAGTAACTCTGGAGTGTAGTGCTGTCAGTAATATCGTAGGTATCAAGATCGGATAACAGATCTTTTTTAACCTGCTTAGTAAAATCTGAAAGTACCTTATCATCAGAGAAAATCTCTACAGCTTTAATATCTAATTTATAGGTATAGCGTGGTAAATCATCGAGTTTTTCTACTTTGATTTTGTCAGCAAAGAGGCTTTGAACGCTTAAAAACATCACTGATAACACCATCACTTTACTCAGTAACCTATAGGTAAATTGTTTCATTGGTTAATCTCCATTTAAAATTTATCCACTATGGAATAAACCTTATACTGGTTGGCAAAATAAATCAAAGACAAATCAGCAGAATTATCATCACAAATAGTCTATTCTATTAATCTTATAACGCTGCATTTTTAAATTTAAATTACGCCTGCTTATTTTTCGGGGGGAGTACATATCGAATCATTCAACAGTGTAATCCGAAAGGCATTAAAGAAACGAAATTTATTTCCCACTGATGATTCTGCTAAGAAGGTTATTTATCTGGCAACCTAAGATGCTAGTAGGAAATGGAAAGCTTGCCCATGAAGTGTATTGGGTACAATACCAATCAGAAACTTGAAATTAGCACTCAATAGATTCACTATTGAATTTGAAACCCGCTTAAGGGGGTTATATTTGAGAATGACAATTACACAGAAGCTGTTACAGGCTCTTAAATAACTGATACTTTGTTATTTAATGCCTCCAAAATATTTATATAATTACTCTAGAATCTGATTCAGTAATTCATTTCTCCGTTGTAGGTTCACTTTTGACCATACATCTTCATAATCATAGAACACATCTACAGCTGTGGCAGCTTTTGGCAATACAACCCAATCTTGCTTGGTTGTTGTAAAGATATGGACATCAGGTGGTAGCAAGTTGGGGTTATCCATAGTTCCAACTCGTATAAAGCGGATACCATCTTTAATGCCACCCATGTAGTAATTACTCCAAACAGCAACTGAACATTTAGGACAGCGAGCTATTTTTTGGCCTTTGCCACTAGGCGATGGAGCAAGGAACTCCACAACTTCACCTTGTATTAATTCTACGTGCTCTGCCCAAAATAGAGCATTTATTACAAAAGCACTGCCTGTCTGGCGTTGGCAAACACTACAATGACAACAGTGAACAACACAGGGCTCCGATATTTCCCTATAACGTACATATCCACAGCTACAGCCGCCCTCTGAGTTAAGTATTGACATCTTCTAACTTCCTTTAAACTAACTGAAAAAAAAATATCCACCTTCTAAGAAGGTGGTTTTGATTTGCCCCTTGAAGGGGCTTGATGCCAGCCCTCTTAGAAGGCTGGCAGAATTATCCCGTGTTTGATTTAATTGCTAAAATTGCAGTCCATCTTGTCTTGACTCTTCCTTTTCTTGAAATTTGACATACTTACGTATGATTTCCTCATCAATTCCAACTGTATCTACACAATATCCTCTTGCCCAAAAATGATTGCCCCAGTAAGGCTTACTCTTCAAATATGGAAATTGGCGAAATATTTGGATCGCGGTTTTTCCTTTAACCATTCCTAGTAATTTCGATATCGATTCTTTCGGGGGCACTGATACTACTAAATGAACATGATCATTTTGAACATTAAGTTCAATTACCTCGCATTTCATCCGACCGCAATAAACATAAATCGTTTTGTATATTTCTGTTGCTATTTCACCATTTAATATCCGAAAGCGATATTTTGGCACCCAAACAATATGATATTTACAACACCATATAACGTGCGATAATCTGTTAAATCTACTCATGGTATTCCTCTCGTTAATGTTATTGGGATAACTTAACAAGAACTATCATGAGTAGATCCTTAAGACAACGGCTTAGCCCTTGTCCAAGCCACCGCCTTAGGCGGTGGATATACAAGACTGATTATATTCATTGCTATCGAGTAACAACCTATGGTACTTCTAAAAAAAGAGAGGCATTAATATCAGTTTATTTTAAAAGGATTTTTTCATGAAAACATTTCAAGCAATCATTTTCACAGCGTTAGTCTGTATATCAATTCCAGGAACGATTTTAATTGCAGCGATCAACAAAAACAAAATTGTTGGCACTTGGCAAATCAGTGCTACGGTAACTGAGGCTCCTGTCTGTAAAATTTGGCTAGGCTCACTCTCCATTACTCGTAAGGGCAATAAATTAAACGGAATTCTCGATTGGTCTTGCTCAGAAGAGAATTGGCACGTAATAGAGTCTCTCAATGTTACTGTTAAAGGCAGTACTGTAACGCTACAAGGTACTTCTGTTGAAGTCATTTCACATCCAGAATCAACCGATGAATATCTTCTTGATAACTTTATATTTACGATGGATGACGTGAAAGAACAAACAGTTCCAGTATCAATCTCAGACAGCCAAGGTTTTGTTGCTACTTTTACCATTACTAAAGGGTAAGTTGTACAGGAAGGTAATCCTAGGGATTTGATCTCAAGGGGTTAAGTTTAACCTAGTTATTAGAAATAGATCACTCCATTTTGGCGCATTGTACTCCGTTGTTATTTTTAAAAAAGACGACGGAAAAGTAGTCGGCTACAGTTTGGTCGAGCTTAGGATTTTAATTTAGCAAAAGGTAAATTTCTTGTGATGGAGGGGGGGCAGAACCATCGTAAAAATACCAAGTCTTACGATGTTTAATTCGGGAAATCTTACGGTGGCAAAGTGGTACGCTACAGTGTCCATTTAATTTTCAAATTTAAATTCTATGTACGGGTCTTATCCGTACGACTTGATAGTAGTGAAGTATTGTTGTACGATTATTAGTACGGTGTAGATCCGTACAGATAACGAGGTATAACATGAAAGAGACTACAGCAAAACGAACAGGCATCAGAGAGAGTGCAGCAAGTGAGACGTTAACGGTCAGAAAGAAACGCTCTGCAACTAACCATCGATACGAGATGCGTATAGATAGCGTTCGCCGTGAGACGTGGGAACGTGCAAAAACGTTGTTAGGTTATAGCACTCTCAAAGATTATCTGACCCATCTGGCTGATCTCGATGCTGAGAAAGTAATTGAGAAGCATGAAAAAATGACTTTAACAAACGATGCTTTTGATATGTTCTTTGTAGCCTGTGAAAACGCCAGCAAGCCAAACGATGCACTATTAGCTGCCTCAAAGTTAGCAAGCGAGCAAGGCTTTTAGTGGCTTGGTTATCGGAGTTTGTGGAGCTAAATAAAAAGCTCCACGACAGGGAGTCGTTTGCATGTACTAAAGAGCCATTAAATCTCTTTCTTAAAACTCAAGCCTCTAAACATGCACAGGACAAAGTCAGTAAAACTTATGTTCTACTTGGAACTGAAACCCTTGAAAATGGTAAGTCTCCAATTTGTGCATTTTACACGGTGTCTCCATCATCAATAGAAAGAAAGACGTTACCTGAGAAAATCAGTAAAAGACTTCCACGATACCCAATACCTGTAATATTGATTGGTCAGTTGGCAGTTAATGCTTGTTATATAGGTAGCGGATTAGGACAAATTACCTTAATAAAAGCGTTGAAATTTGCTCTTAGTATAAGTGATGATCTTGGTGGATTTGCGGTTATCGTTGACTGCTTAGATGACGATGCTGAAAGTTTCTATTTGAAATTCGGCTTTGAAGAGTTAGTAAGAACCAACGGCAAAATGCGCATGTTTTTACCAATGAAAACCATTGCACAATTACCTTAGTTATAAGTCACTCTCAGTATCATCCAGATAATTAGAACCACTACAATCCGCATAATCATAGGTAAAGTTTAATCCTCCAAATGAACTGTAGCTTATCGTCCATAAATGACTACAATAATTGATAACTATCTTCAAGCAACTCTACTGTGACATCCCAACTTATACAACCATCGGTGACGGATACTCCATATTTCAATAGTTCAAGATCAGTTGGAATCTTTTGATTGCCTTCAGACAAATTGCTTTCTAACATGACACCAACAATAGACTTGTTTCCTTGCCGCAACTGCTCAACCACATTACGCATAACCAAAGATTGGCGTTTATAATCCTTTTCAGAATTACCGTGACTACAATCGATAACAAATCGTGATTGAATAGACTCTTCATCCATCCTTTGTTCTAGCATAGCCACATGAACTGAATCATAATTTGGGGTCTTACCACCTCTTAAGATGATATGCCCATGGGGATTGCCTTTTGTTTTGATTAAGGCCACACAACCCTGAGTATTGATGCCTAAAAAATTATGTTGGGATGAAGCTGAGTTTAGGGCATTAATTGCCACTTCAACATTTCCATCCGTGCCATTTTTAAAACCAACGGGCATGGATAACCCCGATGCCATTTCGCGGTGAGTTTGCGATTCTGTGGTTCTAGCGCCTATTGCCGACCAACAGAATAGCTCAGCTAAATATTGAGGTGTAATAGGATCAAGCATTTCAGTACCTGCTGGAAGTCCTAATTCGGCTATCCAAATTAGTAATTCCCGTGCGGCTCGAAGACCCGCTTCAACATCAAAGGTGTCATTTAGATGTGGATCATTAATCAGGCCTTTCCAACCAACCGTAGTTCTAGGCTTTTCAAAATAGACTCGCATAACAATAAAAAACTTATCCGCATATTTATCATGAAGCTTTTTTAGTCGTCTAGCATATTCCTTGGCCGCTTCTACATCATGGATAGAACATGGACCTGTTACGATCAATAATCTTTTGTCCGTGCCTTCCATTATCTCACCTAACTGATGACGATAATTCAAAACATTTTCTCTTCCCTTTTCAGACAAGGGTAATTCTTCTTTTAATAAAACAGGCGTACTTAGAACCTGTGATTCAAATACATTAATATTGTTTAATCTTTTAGTCATGGGGCACCGAAATAGAGTTTCCTAGATACTGTTAAAATTTGCTGTTAATAATTGATTGTTAAAATTGTACTTTTCTTGGTGGATAAATTGTAAACTTATCTTATTAAAAAGCTAGAGTTATTTATTCATTAGGTATGCATCAGTTTAATTTATTTATTATTTTAGGACCTACCGCCTCGGGTAAAACTCGCCTTGCAGTTAATTTAGCTAGGGAATTTGACGGAGAGATACTATCAGCTGATTCGCGGCAGGTCTATCGCGGCTTAGATATTGGTAGTGGTAAAGATATAGAAGAATATGAAGAAATACCCTATCACTTAATTGATCTTGTTGATCCAGGGTATGAATATAGTGTTTTTGACTTTCAGCGTGATTTTTATCATGCTTTTGATGTAGTTAATAAACGAAATAAAATGCCAATTCTAGCCGGTGGCTCTGCTCTTTATGTTGATTCGATATTAGATGGATATCGAATGCTTGCTGTACCTGAAAATACTGAGCTCAGGAAACAGCTTGCTCGATTAAATCAGCAGCAACTCACTGAACATCTTTTACGATTAAAACCTAAGCAACACAATACTACTGACTTGAAGGATATTAAGAGACTTATTCGAGCCATAGAAATAGCCGAAGCAGAGCAGGCTGCTGAATCAAGTCTTCCTTCTCTAGCAGAGCTTAATCCTTTGATCATCGGAATAAAAAGGCCTAGAGAATTAACCCGTAAGTTGATCACCCTTAGATTAAAACATCGTTTAGACAATGGCATGATTGAAGAAGTACAATCACTATTTGATGCAGGTGTTAGTTGGCAAACTCTTGAATTTTATGGACTTGAATATCGTCTTATTGCCCAGTACTTACAAAAACAATTAGCTTTTAATGACATGTACCAGAAACTAAACTCAGCGATACATCAGTTTGCTAAAAAACAAGCTACCTGGTTAAGGCGTGTGGAAAGAAAAGGTCATAAAATCCATTGGATAGATGGTGAAGATGACACCCTTGAAAGTACTTTAAAAATTATAAAAGCTAATGCTTAACCCTTCCCATCCAGATACATTATTGCCTTTTCAAAATATTTTTTATTCGGATTACTATGTCCATGCCTAGGAATGATCATTAACTTTAGATTATCTAATCCCGTTTTTTTATACTTTCGATAAACCCGTTTTGTATCATCAAAATTAAAATCATCTCTGCCAGTAATAAATACATAACGATTATTTTTTATAGATTGAAAATTTTCTGAAACTATTTCCTTCAAAAATGTCACACCACTGTTATAAATTGCTCCTTTAAAAAATTCCGGGTATCTAGTGGCCAGAATACTAGAAACTCGCCCACCGCCTGAAAATCCAGCAACATATATTCGAGACTTATCAATTGAGTATAAAGACTGAAGAAGATTTGACCCAAGTAAGGCAAACGTTATTCGATGAGGAGTAATCACCTTATTACCAGATTTGTCAGCCGCGATCCAAATAAGATTGTGCTTATTCATGAGAGACTTCCAGCCCTTAGGCATTTCGCCTGAGGGTGATGGGCTAATATAAACCATTACTCCAGCAGGCACCGCAGGATCATAAGTTGCTGGAACAGTTACTTGCCAACTAATATCTTCATTAATAGTCATTACAGCTTCATATTTACGAGCTGCCTGCTCACCTAGTAATTCGTTAATCGTAGTAATGATTGTATAGTCGCCTTTGCGATTAGCTTCTAAGGCTAAGACCTGAGGGTGACTACAAATAAGCCACAATAACAATACAAAATAACTTGTTTTTAACATTAGTAATAACCTGAATTAATAATCTTAACTAAGCTTAGATTAAATCAACGACATAAACTGAGCAATGACTAAATAAGTAATAATTGGTATAAATCAGCTCATAATTGTGATCCAAGCTCATATGTTTGAGTACAAAATACACAAAATCTTTGTCTGAATCCGATTTGATGCCATAGTCGCGCCCTAAAAAGGCATTAAATCAAGGTTTAGCAATTAGCTCAGGTGAGACTGTCATTGACTAAAAAGCTGACTTACCTAATCATCACTTAATGTCATTAAAGAAGTGTTACCACCTGAAGCTGTTGTATCAATACTTACTGTTTTTTCTGTCACTAGTCGATTAATTAAACTGTCGTAATATTCACTACTGATCACCGGTAATATAGCCCCCGATCGATTGGCAAACTGATGATTCACAAAACCATTACCTTCACAACCACTTGCTATCACCGCTCCCGCTAGATGTTGATGGCCTAGGATGATTTCCAACTGTTCTAGCTTAGCAACTTGAAGTACTCCTTCATGTACTTCACTTTTGATAAATAGCTCACGAAACACTAATGCTTGGTTGTAGAATAAATCGGAAACAACCGTTATTACTGTATTACCGGTAGCTAAAGCACTGATAATGGATATTAGCCAAAAGTTAAAACTGGTATCTTTATCTGCGTAACAAACCATACAGCCTCTAGGTTCGAGATAAAGCTTGTTTGACTCTCCAGTAGGACCTGGTAATACTTTTGGTTCGGCAAGTTGAGCTGCTATTTTATTTAACTGGTATCTAGCATCAGTCAAGGTTTGATCTAAATCATCAGCAAACTCGATGATAAGCTCATCTGAAGATATTTTAGCGAGTAATTGACGTAAAATAGAACATCGATCATTAAGATCAGTTGTGCGCCAAATTTTATCTGCGGCTTTTGCTTGATGCATTAAAACAGCAACCTGTTGTTGTGTTTCTACTGCAGATAAAAATTCAACTTGCTGATTTTTTTCATCAGTCAGTTGTCGATTGTTTGGTAATTGTTTTTCCTTAACCAATCGAGTTAGGTATCTTGGACCACCTGCTTTAGGTCCTGTGCCTGACAAGCCTCGACCTCCAAAAGGCTGAACACCTACAACTGCACCAATCATATTTCTATTCACATAAATATTACCTGCAGCTGAGATTTTAGCCAGATACTCAGCTCGACCTTCTATCCGTGTATGAATTCCCATGGTAAGACCAAAGCCCGTATCGTTTATTTGTTCAACAACGCCGTCTAGTTCATCACCTTTAAATCGAATAATATGCACACAAGGACCAAATACTTCCTCTTTTAAAATTGATAGATGACTCAATTCATAAAGTCTAGGTGCAAAGAAAAAATGTCCTTTATCTTTCATCTCAGGCAAGTCACATTGGTAATGTAATGTTGCTTTATCTTTTAAATATTCAACGTGAGAATTTAATGCATTCAGGGCTTTTTGATCAATAACCGGTCCTATATCCGTGCTTAATTTAGAAGGATCACCTAAGGTTAACTCCTCCATAGCACCCTTGAGCATTTCGGTCACTTTATCGGCAATTTCTTCTTGTAGAAATAACACTCTAAGGGCTGAACAACGTTGACCGGCACTTTGAAAGCCTGAAGAAATCACATCATCAACCACCTGCTCTGGTAAGGCTGTGGAATCGACTATCATGCAATTTTGACCACCGGTTTCTGCGATAAGTGGAATCTGTTCACCACCTCTAGCAGCCAAGGTTTGAGAGATGGTTGTGCCGGTATCCGTAGAACCTGTGAACATCACAGCTTTAATGCGTTCATCGGGAATTATCACCTGTCCCACGATGCTACCTCTTGCAACAACAGCCTGCACAACCTTCTCTGGTAACCCTACAGACACCATCAGTTCTATTACTCGAAGTGCTATTAAGGTAGTTTGTTCTGCGGGTTTTGCGATGACAGTATTGCCAGTAACAATCGCAGCTGCTACCTGACCTAGAAATATAGCTAAGGGAAAATTCCAAGGGCTAATACATAACACCACACCCCGTGATTCAAATCGCTGATCATTGGCTAACTGCTCAGCACGAGCTGCATAATAACGACAAAAGTCCACCGCTTCTCGAACCTCATCAATGCCATCCTGAGCGACCTTGCCTGCTTCTTTAATACAAAGCGCAATGAATTCATCCCGGTGCAATTCAACAACATCAGCAGTTTTACGCAGGATGTCTGCTCGTTGAGTGACAGTCTGATTCGTCCAACTTTCATAGCTTTGCTGGGCATTATCCAAAAGTTGCATCATCTGAGCTTCATCTTGGTGAGTGATATAGCCGATAATCTCGTCATGATTAGCTGGATTTAACCTTGCAATAGATTCACTAGGTACAGCATCGGTGTTGATTAAATTATCCTTGAACCAGCTCTCTAGATTTTCTTTCATCCTTGTGAGTGAATTGATATCAGTTAAATCAATGCCCTTAGAATTAGCACGCTGTTCACCAAAAAGAGCAATGGGCATATCAATAAGTGGATTTGCTTTTATATCAAAGCTTTGCATCTTTTCAACGGGATCACTTAACAAATTCTCTACGGGTTTTGAATCGTCAAGGATGGCATTTACAAAGGAAGAGTTAGCACCGTTTTCCAATAGTCTTCGCACCAAGTAAGCTAATAAATCTTCATGGTGCCCAACGGGAGCATAGACCCGGCATTGCACATTATCTTCACTGACAATTTGATCAAATAATGATTCACCCATGCCATGTAATCGTTGAAATTCAAAGTTATCATAGCTGCCAGCTGCCATTTCTAAAATTGTTGCTGCCGTATAAGCATTGTGTGTGGCAAATTGAGGATAAATAGTGTCGCGATATTCCATGAGTTTAACGGCGCAGGCTTGATAACTCACATCGGTTGCCGCTTTACGTGTAAAGACCGGGTAACCGGCTAAACCGTCCTGCTGAGTGGATTTAATTTCAGTATCCCAATAGGCACCTTTTACTAATCTCACCATTAATTTTCGCGGTGAATTTTTAGTTAGCTTTCGAAGCCATTCGATAACAAAAATAGCTCTTTTTTGATAAGCTTGAACCGCCAAGCCAAAGCCATTCCAATTTTCCAACTGCTCATTATTAAAAACGGCCTCTATAATATCCAAAGAGATATCAAGACGATCAGCTTCCTCAGCATCAACAGTAAAACCAATATCATAACTTTTTGCTAGTAGCACTAACTTCATCAGCTTTGGCAGTAGCTCATTCATTACTCTAGTTTGATGGCTAAATTCATAGCGAGGATGAATAGCAGAAAGTTTTACTGATATACCAGGGCTCCTTATGGGACCACGGCCCTTAGCGGCTTTTCCTATGGCATGGATAGCTAGGGTGTAACTGTGGTAATAGTTATCGGCATCTTTCATAGTACGAGCGCCTTCACCCAACATGTCGTAGGAGTAGGCATAACCCTTATCTTCTTTCTCAAGGGCCCGCTCAATAGCTTCTTCGATGGTTCGCCCCATGACAAATTGTCTGCCCATGATCTTCATGGCAAATTGCACTGACTTACGGATAACCGGTTCGCCCAATCTACCTATAGTGCGCTTTAAAATACCGAATTGTTGCTTTTGTTGATGATCAGAATAGTTGGACATTTTTCCAGTGACTAATAGCCCCCAGGAAGATGCATTCACAAAGATGGAATCACTATTACCAAGATGGGAGCTCCAATCTCCACCAGCTAGTTTGTCTCTAATTAAACTATCCTGAGTGACTGCATCTGGTACTCGAAGCAGGGCTTCGGCTAGGCACATCAACACCACACCTTCTTCTGAAGACAAGGAGAACTCATTTAGAAGGGCATCGATTCCACCTTGACCTTCTTGATCATTTCTAATGTTAACTACAATTTGTCTTGCTCGCTCCCAAGCGCGACTTTTTGCTGTTACTGGAACTTCTGCTAAGGGAAGGATATGGGCTAGGGCATTACTTTCATCAACTCGATAGAAATCTCTAATCTTTTGACGTATGGGACAAGCTGTTACTAGGGAGCCTTCATATAACATTGTATTATCCTTCTTATTACATCACTATCTTTTATTGAGTCAGCATAAAGAACTGCTTACATTGCTTAATTGAAACATTTTAGCGTAATAACCACAGAATATGCTGGTTAATTTTGCTACAATACCGTAAATACCAAGGTAAAGCCCAAGTCTTACAGTAGATTCTACTTGTTTATTGTCAGCCCTTCTCGTTAACTATAGACAGGAACAATATGAGTAAAAATCGAGCTCTTGATCAGATTGACCTTTGTATTTTAGATAATTTGCAAAAAAATAGTCGCATCTCTAATGTGGATTTGGCGAAACGTGTTAATTTGAGTGCTAGTCCTTGTCTAGATCGAGTACGGCGTCTTGAATCTGAAGGTTATATTGAGCGTTATGCTGCTAAACTTAACGCTTCTAAGTTGAAGTTTGGTTTGACTGCTTATGTTGAATTAACCTTGGATAAATCAACATCTGACCTTTTTGAATCTTTTGCCCATGAAGTTCAGAAAATTAGACAGATAGCTGAGTGCGATATGGTAGCTGGTGGTTTTGATTATTTATTGAAAATTCGGATTTCGGATATGGCGGACTATCGTTCTGTTCTGGGCGAAATTGTGGATATTAGAGGTGTTGTGAAAAATCGCACTTATATCGTAATGGAAAAGATCAAAGTTGATCAAGGTTTGCCTCTTTTATAAATTGGACAATTAGAAAATGCTTAGTTATCAACATCAATACCATGCGGGCAGTTTTGCCGATGTACACAAACATTTAATTATGCGTGTACTTTTTGAATCATTATTAAAAAAAGACAAGCCTTTTTGTTATCTTGATTGTCATGCTGGCTCGGGGGTTTATGATCTAAAATCAGCTGCCTCTCAAAAAACAGCTGAGAGAGTCGGGGGTATTGATCAACTGTGGCACTTGAATCATAAAAATTCTACCCTACAAGCTTATCTTGATGCCATTAAGTCGCTCAATGAAGATACTCAGCTGCGATATTACCCTGGTTCTCCAAAACTTGCAGCCAATTGGCTACGTGAGCAAGACCGCGCCCAGTTGATTGAGTTACATCCTCAAGCTCAGGATGATTTACGACGTACCTTTACTCGTGATAAAAAAATTAGCCTGCATGCTCGAGATTGTTATGAAGGTTTACCGGCTATTATTCCTCCTCAGATTAAACGTGGATTCGTTTTACTTGATCCTAGCTATGAAGTAAAAGATGAATATACTCAAATTGTTAAACTTGTGGAAAAAGCTCATACACGTTGGGCAACGGCAATTTATGCTATTTGGTACCCCCTGCTACCCTCTAAAAGACACCTTCATTTGCTTGATGCACTTAAGCGAGCAAAATTACCTAAAGTACTTATTTCAGAACTTCACATTCTAGATCAGGATAAATATGATGCAGATCGCAATCATAATGGAATGGTTGGCTCAGGCATGGCGATTATTAATACGCCTTGGCAGGTTGATGATAAATTGTCTGACCTGCTTCCCTATGTGGCAGAAACATTAGCTCCAGGATTTGGAAGTAGTCATTTAGTTGATTTAGACTAGTCTCTTAGATTTATAGTGTTCTAAATCCCTAGCTAACTTTACAGACGTCTGGACGTCTGTTATAATATTCGGCCTTTTTCAACTTTACTACGAGCTTGTCTTGTACTGTAGCCACTGAATAGTTAAGGCCAAAAATGAGTTTGTATCACTCCTCCCAAGCTAAGGATAGTTGTGGTTTCGGGCTAATTGCCCAACTAGATGGAAAACAAGATCAACAATTAATTAAAACGGCTATTACCGCCCTTGCTAGAATGACTCACCGAGGAGCCGTTAATGCTGATGGCAAAACGGGTGATGGTTGTGGCATCACCATTCAGTTATCTCATTCATTTTTCAAACCCCTAGCTGATGCTATGGGCCTAGGCTTAAATTCTTGTTTTGCCGTGGGTCAGGTATTTTTAAATGCCGATGAAAACATTGCAGCAAGACAAAGAAAAATTCTTGAAAAAACCTTAATCCGTGAAACGCTAACAGTGATTGGTTGGCGAAAAGTTCCAATTAATACCGATGTTTGTGGCGAAGTTGCACTTAAATCCATGCCTAGAATTGAACAACTGTTTGTTATAGCTCCCCCTGGTTGGCGAAAGTATGACATGGAACGGCGATTATTTATGGCAAGACGCCGCGCTGCAGATCAAATTGATGATGCTAATTATTACGTTGTTTCACTCTCAAGTCTGGTTATTGTCTACAAGGGGCTAGTGCTACCAAAATACTTAGCTGAATTCTATCCAGATCTTGCCGATCAAAAAATGCGTAGTGCCATCTGTCTCTTCCACCAGCGGTTTTCAACCAATACCGCTCCTGAGTGGAAATATTGCCAGCCTTTTAGATACCTTGCCCATAATGGTGAAATCAATACCATTTCTGGCAACCGTTGTTGGGCAAAGGCAAGGCGAAGGAAGTTATTCAGTCCGCTTATCCCAGACTTACCCCAACTTAGTCAYTTAGTGAATCAGACAGGCTCAGATTCATCGTCACTTGATAATATGATGGAAGTACTCTTAACCGGTGGAATGGATATCTTCCGTGCCCTACGACTACTCATTCCACCTGCTTGGATGAAACGTAAAAATATGGATCCTGATCTAAGAGCATTTTACGAGTTCAATTCCATGCATATGGAACCTTGGGATGGTCCTGCTGGCATTGTTATGACTAACGGTGAACAAGTTGCCTGTACTCTAGATAGAAATGGTTTACGTCCAGCTCGCTACGTTATCACCAGTGATCGCATATTAACCGTGGCGTCTGAAATTGGAGTATGGGATTACAAAGAAGAAGATGTTATTGAAAAAGATCGAGTCGGTCCAGGTGAAATGCTTGCTGCAGATATCTCAACTGGAGAGATTTGGCGAACAAATAAAATTGATGACATGCTCAAAAATCGCCATCCATATCTAGAGTGGTTAAGAGAAAATACCATTCGCCTTCGCTCAAATCGAAAACTTGAAAAAAAGGCTATTCAGAATTATCTTGATGAAAATATAGAGCAGTTACCGATTTTTCAAAAACTGTTTAATTTGACGATTGAAGAAACTCAATCTGTTTTAAAAGTCATGGCTAATGATAGCCAAGAAGCAACCAGTTCTATGGGCGATGATACACCTATTGCCGTACTTTCCCATAAATCCAGAAACCTCTATGATTATTTCAGACAGCAATTTGCCCAAGTAACTAATCCGCCTATTGATCCCTTGAGAGAAAAGTCAGTCATGTCATTAGAAACTTGTTTTGGCCGTGGTCATAATATGTTTCAAGAGACCAACAGTCTTGCCTATCGCGCAATCATTAATAAACCCATCCTTAATTATGGAAAGTTGCAACAACTAAAAGGCTTGGATCAGCTGTATTATCAGTTTAATTCTCTCTCCCTAAACTATCCCCGTGGAGAAACCTTACAAGATGCAATCCAAAGGCTTTGCGCCGATGCCGTTGAATTGGTTGAGGATGGTTGCGTTATATTACAACTGAGCGATAGAGATATCAGTGAGGATACTCTGCCAATCCACGCAGCTTTAGCAGTGGGTGCGGTGAATCATCGACTGATAGAACTCGGCCTTAGACTTGATGTTAATATTATTGTGGAGACGGCTACTTGTCGTGACTCTCATCATTTTGCCGTCCTCATCGGTCTAGGTGCTACGGCGATTTATCCCTATTTTTCTATGCAAGTTATTAATCAACTTCATACAACTAATCAACTGAAATATGATCTCGTTACTGCTCGAATAAATTACCTTAAAAGTATTAATAAAGGACTTCTTAAGATCCTCTCAAAAATGGGAATATCAACCATCACCAGTTATCGAAATTCTTGTTTATTTGAAATTATCGGACTAGATAAAAGTGTTATGTCAGTATGCTTTCCAAATATTCAATCTCGAATAGGCGGTGCAACTTTTGCTAATTTGCAAGATGATAGTTTAAAATGCCACCGACGAGCATGGAAAGCTCACCTTAACTTGGAAAGAGGTGGTCAGCTTAACTATGTACATGGCGGTGAGTATCATTTTTATAATCCTGATGTTGTTAGTCTACTTCAAGCAGCAGTCACTTCAGGTGAACAACATGACTATGAAAAGTTTACTGAGGCGGTAAATCTCAGACCCATTGCAGCTTTACGGGATTTCATGCAACTGAAACTTTCAGACAAACCCCTGGCTACTGAACAGGTAGAAAATGTTACAGAAATTCTAAAGCGGTTCGATTCTGCAGGCATGTCAATTGGTGCCTTAAGTCCCGAAGCACATGAAGCGCTAGCTATAGCGATGAATCGCTTGGGTGGTCGCTCTAATTCAGGAGAAGGTGGTGAAGATCCTGCGCGTTTTAATAGTGAACGAAATTCAAAAATCAAACAGATAGCATCCGGTCGATTTGGTGTAACAGCTCACTACTTGGTCAACGCTGAGGTTATACAAATAAAAATTGCTCAAGGTGCGAAGCCTGGTGAAGGTGGGCAACTACCTGGACCTAAGGTCACAGTAGAAATTGCTAAGCTACGTAATGCTACACCAGGTGTCATGTTAATATCACCACCTCCCCACCATGACATTTATTCCATTGAAGATATTGCCCAGCTGATTTTTGACATTAAACAGGTTAGTCCTAAATTGCTAGTATCAGTAAAGCTTGTTTCTGGCCCAGGAGTGGGCACCATAGCCGCGGGTGTCGCTAAGGCCTATGCTGATATGATCACCATATCAGGCCACGATGGTGGAACAGGTGCAAGCCCACTGACTTCAATTAAATATGCAGGTTCTCCTTGGGAATTAGGCCTGGCTGAAGCCCATCAAGCTCTCATAGAGAATAATTTAAGAGATAGAATTTGTTTGCAGGTTGATGGTGGCTTAAAGACCGGGTTGGATGTTATTAAAGGTGCTATTTTAGGTGCCGATAGTTTTGGATTTGGTACCGGTCCCATGGTAGCCCTAGGTTGTAAGTATTTACGAATTTGCCATTTAAATAATTGTGCAACTGGCATAGCGACACAAAATAAAACCTTAAGAGATAGACATTTTAGTGGTCTTCCTGAAAAAGTCATGCGCTACTTTGAGTTCATTGCAAAGGAAACACAAGACTGGCTGTGTAAATTGGGCGTTGCAAGTCTGGATGAATTAATCGGTCGTACAGATTTAATAAAGCTGTTACCGGGAGACACTGATAAACAACGTAATCTCGATTTAACGCCCATATTAAATGCAGCTAAACGTCCACAATCAAGCCCCGCTCATTACAAGGGAATTATTAATCATCCCTTTGATAAGGGCGAGCTAAATCAAAAAATCTATGATGATGTCATGGCAGTTTTTGATGATCAGGAAAAAGTTATCCTTCACTATTCCATTAAAAACTTTGATCGCTCTGTCGGCGCTCGACTTGCAGGTCATATTGCCATGCAAAAAAATGCTGATGATTACTCTGTCGAAATTAATTTTAAAGGCATTGCCGGTCAAAGTTTTGGTGTTTGGAATTGCCCCGGTATGGTTTTAAAACTTCAAGGAGATGCCAATGATTATGTGGGTAAAGGCATGTCAGGTGGCAGTATCAGTATTTTCCCAGAAGAAAATATTCAATATATCGCAAGCCGTGGTGCAATCATTGGCAATACCTGTCTCTACGGAGCAAGTGGAGGAAAACTATTTGCAGCCGGTCAGGCTGGTGAACGATTTGCGGTACGTAATTCAGGAGCCATAGCCGTTATTGAAGGCGTTGGAGATCATGGCTGTGAGTACATGACAGGAGGTACGGTATTAATACTCGGTCCCGTTGGTGAAAACTTCGCAGCTGGCATGACCGGTGGTAAAGCTTTTGTGTTAGATTTAAACGAAAATCTTACAGAGATGAGTAATCTGGAAAGCATTGAAATCTTTGAAATGAACGAGATTGAATGTGATGAAGACCAGTCCCTACTACGCTCTTTGCTAGCTGAACATCTTGAAAATACTGCAAGTCGATGGGCTAAAAAAATTAGTAATAATTTTGACCATTATCTTGACTACTTTATGCTAGTAAAACCTAAGACGACCTCCAGCCTGTCTCTTCCAAAGGAAACAGCAAAAACTGATCAAGACAAAGAGTCGCTTGACACTCAAGTTATTAATATCAGGAGTGTGCAGTGAACAACAAAAACATAACGCAGCCATTTGATCCCAATGACAAATTAAGATTTTTAAATCATCAAAGAGAGACGGCTCAAAAAAGAGACTCAGGGGAAAGGCTAATTGATTTTAAGGAAATATATCAAGACCAGCCAGAAGAAGCATCACAAGTTCAAGCCGGACGCTGTCTTGATTGTGGTAACCCCTACTGTGAATGGAAATGTCCGTTACATAACTATATTCCTAATTGGTTAGAGTTGGTAAAAGACAAAAACTTTGAACAAGCCGCTGTGTTAATGCATGAAACAAATCCACTACCAGAAATATGTGGTCGAGTTTGCCCACAGGACAGGCTTTGCGAACAAGCCTGTACAATCAACACAGGTTTTGGAGCTGTCACCATTGGCGCCATTGAAAAAGACATCTCGGATCTCGCCCTCGCAAATAATTGGCGACCAGATTTATCCCAGATAGAACGAACGGAAAAAAGGGTTGCCATAGTGGGAGCTGGGCCTGCAGGATTAGGCTGTGCTGAACTGCTAGTTCGTCATGGTGTTAAGGCAATTGTTTACGATCGTTATCCTGAAATAGGCGGTCTATTAACCTTCGGAATACCTGGCTTTAAACTTGAAAAAGAGGTGATTAAAAAGCGCCGTCTATTTCTTCAAGACATGGGTGTAGAATTTCAATTAAACACTGAAATTGGTAAGGATATATCCATTGAACAATTGCAACAAAACCATCACAGTATCTTTCTTGGCATGGGTACTTATACCTCTCTTGACGGTGGGCTTAAAGGGCTAGGATCTGATGGTGTGATAAAGGCACTGGATTATTTAATTGGCAATATCAATTACCAACAAGACTATGGTATGACTGAGTATCCCTACTCTAGTATGGAGTCTCAAAAAGTTATTGTATTAGGTGGAGGTGACACTGCCATGGATTGTGTTCGCTCTGCGGTTAGACAGGGAGCCAACCAAGTACAGTGTGTTTATCGTCGAGATGAAGCAGCCATGCCAGGCTCTAAACAAGAGGTTAAAAATGCCAAAGAAGAGAGTGTAGAATTTATCTATCATCTACAACCCCTAGCCATTGAAAGTAAACAGGGTAAAGTTACTGGAGTGCGCTTTCAACGGACAAACTTAGCGTCAGAAATTAGCGAAGAAGTGGTGCTTGAGGCTGATAAGGTGATTATTGCTTTCGGATTTACTGCAAGTCCAGCTAACTGGTTCGACTCTCTTGGATTAACCTTAACGGATAAGGGATTAATAAAAACCGCTGATTATACAGGAGCAGACTTACCCTATTTACAATCAACAGAAGTGCCAGGCATTTTCGCCGGTGGAGACATAGTAAGAGGTGCAGATTTGGTTGTCACAGCCATAGCAGAAGGTCGACAGGCGGCAAGGGAAATATTAGCAAGCTTTGATATTCTGACAAATTAAGGCTGCCACTTACCAAGACTCTAAACAGCGATTAGACTCAAAAATCATATTCTGTTCAGTAATGGGATCAACAAAGCTCAAGCGTTTTGCTAATAGTTGTAATGGGGCTTTATATAAATTTGAATCATCTTTACTGGTGAGTTCCGGAAGCAATGTAGGATAAAACTTATCATTTAATATCGGCACACCAATTTTCATCATATGCAATCTTAATTGATGAGTCTTTCCTGTAATGGGTTGTAATATAAACCTGCCTAAACTGGCACTTTGAGAAAGCAAAGTTATGGTAGAACTGGCATTAACCTCCCCAGTAGTTTCTTCCATTAAAAAGCTAGGTGTCGATTTAACAAGTCGATTTTCAACTTGCCATTGTTTTGATTCTCTCAGAGATAGTTTTTCTATATTGGCTATGGCAAGGTACTGTTTATTAATCTTTTTCTGTTCAAATAGCTGGCTATAAACACCCCGTGTTTTTTTATTAACAGAGAATAAAACTAGGCCCGAAGTTTCTCTATCAAGTCGGTGCAATGGCACTATATCAGGGTTGTTAATCTCAACGCTCAATCGCCCTAACAAACATTCGTTTACAAACTTTCCACCAGGAGTCACAGGTAAGAAGTGTGGCTTACAAGCAACTAATAAATGTTCATTTTGAAAAAGTATCTGATGCTGAAATGGGATGATAGGTTCCTGCTCAACTTCTCTGTAATAACACAGAGTTCTGTTCACCATAAAAGGCGTTGATAAGTCTACTATTTCTCCCTGCAGCCAGTGCATCTTGCCTTCTTTAAATCTCTCCTTCCAAGTGTCTTCAGTGATGTGCGGAAATTTAGCCGAAAGAAACTCTAACAGACTATTCCACTGCTCATTTTTTGAGGGTAACGATATACGTGAAGGGCGTTTAGCCATTGCCATATTCAAGTCCAGAATAACTATTTTTAATAGTCTAACATAGAATATCTAGTTGCATTAACAGCTTATAAATGCGTTCCACCTCAAGATTTGGATATGCTATAGTGCCGCTAAATTAATAAAAAGGGCTTTAAGTGTGATTGAACAATGGATAGGAACCATCAATGGTTATCTCTGGGGAAGCATTCTCATCTACCTACTAACCGGTTGTGGTATTTGGTTCACTGTACGTTTAAAAGGATTGCAGTTTTCACACTTTTTTCATATGTTCGCCCTTTTAAAGTCAAGCCGACAACATTCTTCTCGTGGCATATCTTCCTTTCAAGCTCTCTGTACTTCTCTAGCGGCTCGAGTAGGAACAGGCAATCTCATGGGAGTTGCTTTAGCCATATCTTTAGGAGGTGCAGGAGCCGTTTTTTGGATGTGGGTAATTGCCCTAGTGGGCATGGCAACAGCCTTTGCAGAAAGTACTCTTGGTCAGCTATATAAAGAAACCGATGATAGTGGCAATTTTCGAGGCGGTCCTGCTTATTACATCAGCAAAGGTTTGGGTATGCCCAAACTCGCAGTGCTATTTTCTCTGTGTTTATTTTTGGGTTACGGTTTTGTTTTTGGCTCTGTTCAAACCAATTCCATTACCGATGCATTTCATGGTTCTTTCGGCATAGCTCCTCTAATAACAGGCATCATTATTACCTCCTTAACTGCCATCATTATTTTAGGTGGTTTAAAAAGCATAGCGCGTTTTGCAGAATTGGTTGTGCCATTTATGGGCATTGCTTATTTTGCTGTTTCCATGAGCGTTATTGGCATGAACATAGAATTAATTCCCGGCATATTTGCTGATATTGTCTCATCAGCCTTTGGTTTAAAAGAAGCCGGTGGAGGCCTAGTAGGAGCTGCCGTAGTGCAGGGTGTAAAAAGAGGCTTATATTCCAATGAAGCTGGTATGGGAAGCTCCCCCCAAGCTGCTGCTGCTGCAGATCCTTACCCTCCCCATCCTGTTTCTCAGGGTTATATTCAAATGCTGGCAGTGTTTTTTGATACCATCGTTATCTGTTCCTGTACTGCCTTCATAATTTTGTTATTTAAAGACACTGGAACCGATGCTCAAGGCATCAAGCTAACTCAACAGGCGCTTGCTTATCAGGTTGGTGATTGGGGAACTTACTTTATAACCATTGCTATTTTATTGTTTGGGTTCACATCCATAGTCGCATGCTATGCCTATGCTGATGCTAATTTAAAATACCTGAAAATGGATAATTTTGCCGGAAGATGGTTCCTACGAATAGGTTTTCTAAGTATGTTGATCTTTGGTTCCGTGGCATCCCTGCCAGAAGTAATTGCTCTAGCTGATTTGTCCACGGGAGTAATGACATTAATTAATGTATCAGTATTATTTTTATTGACCAAAGTTGTTGTAAACATAACCAAAGATTATCACTCACAACATACTAAGGGCCAATTACCTAACTATCAACCCAGTGACCAAGAACACAAGACATTGAATTTAACAAAAGGTATTTGGCGCGATAAAGTTTAATCTTTATTGTTAGGTTTATACTTTTCAAACCAAGCTAAAATATTTCCAATTTTCTGAATTAAGTTACTTGGTCTGGCAGCTATACCATGACCCGCCTTGACAACTCTCACCATGGCTGTATCAACATTTAGTAATTTCAATGCCTGATAGTATTGCTCTGTTTCACTCATTGGCGTTCGGTAATCAAGCTCACCGGTGAGCAACATGGTGGGGGTTTTTACATTGCCAACTAAAGACAAGGGTGAGTGCTTCCAAAGATGCTCCACCTGATCCCAAGGCATTCCAGGCATCCAGTATTGAGTGGAATATGCAGACAAATCGGCGGTAAGACTAAAACTAAGCCAGTTAATCACAGGCTTTGCAACTACAGCGGCTTTAAATCGATTGGTCTTTCCCACTATCCAGGCAGTCAGTACTCCTCCCCCCGAACCACCCGTTACAAACAATTGCTCAGGGTCGATATAATTTTTAGCGATAACACCATCAACCACATCCATCAGATCATCATAATCTGAGGAAGGATAATTATGATGAATTAAATTTGCGAAGTCTTCGCCATAAGAGGTACTGCCTCTAGGGTTAGACCAAACTACCACATAACCCTTGGCAGCCATTAATTGAATTTCAGTGCTGTAGTTTGGACCATAAGCAGTATGGGGGCCACCGTGTATTTCTAAGATAAGTGGATATTTTTTGCTCTCATCAAAATTTGGTGGTAAAGCAATCCAGGCTTCTATGGTCCTGCCATCAACCTTCGATTTGACAGACATGGCTTCAACCCTTGCTAAGGATTTGTGAGCAAATAAATCTTCATTAAGCTGTGTTAGTTTTGTAATTTTACCGCTTTTACTTAAAAGCGCTAAATCAGCTGGACGCTGAGTATCATTAAGGGTGTACACAAGGCCGCCATTCGCAAGAGCGCGATAGTCACCTGAAGTATAAGGACGCCCCAAGGATTGACCGCCTATAACAGCCTTAAGTTTTTTTATTTTTCCCGATAAACTAACATAAGCAATATGCTTTTTACCGTGATCATCATAACTGAAATAAATCCCTTTTCCGTTTGCTGRCYATTGAATATTACCAACTGCGCGATCTAAGGATGGCGTTAAATCCTTTGAATTTTCTCCATCTGAATCCATGATGAATAAACGAGCATTTTGACTGGATAATTTACGATCTTCAAATCGTAAATAAGCAATTTTTTTACCATTTGGGCTAAGTACAGGGCTAAAATCTGGGCCAGTTCTTTCAACTAAATTTTTAACTGAACCATTAGTAATATCTATTTGATAAATATCAGACTCTAAGGGTCTTTGCTCCCAAGCATCATTGAAGTCTGCACTAATAAAAAAATATCCACCTTCTAAGAAGGTGGTTTTGATTTGCCCCTTGAAGGGGCTTGATGCCAGCCCTCTTAGAAGGCTGGCAGAATTATCCCGTGTT
>NVWF01000024.1 GCA_002746155.1 Gammaproteobacteria bacterium
ATAACTTAACAAGAACTATCATGAGTAGATCCTTAAGACAACGGCTTAGCCCTTGTCCAAGCCACCGCCTTAGGCGGTGGATATACAAGACTGATTATAATGAGAATAGGCCTCATAATCTTGTCATTATGTTTGATGGGCAAAATTATGCAGCTGATACCGATGCCGCTGAACTATGGAAAGGTTGGACACCGACACCAACTATTTTAGATAATCTTATTGATCAAAAAAAGATTGAACCTACCATTGCGTTAATGATCTGGAATCAAGGTAATCGCAAAAATGATTTAATCAATGATAAAATGTCAGATTTTGTAGCACTTGAATTGGTTGACTGGGCAAGAAGTCATTATAACATTCATCCAGAGGCAGAAAAAGTCATTGTATCTGGTTCAAGTCGCGGAGGGTTTGCTGCGGCCAATGTTGCTTTAAAGTATTCCAATATTGTTGGTGGTGTTCTTTCTCAGTCTGGATCATTTTATTACACTAAGCAAGATGAAGAAAATTGGCCTGTTTATCCGGAGTTTGAAGGAAAATTAATCATTGATTATAAACATTCTCCAAAATTACCCATTCGATTTTACTTAAGTGTTGGATTATACGATCTTGGAATAGGTAGAGTCGGAGCAAACCGCCAGATGAGAGATATCCTTGAGTTAAAGGGTTATAGCGTTAAACATAATGAATATAAAGGAGGCCATTCACACGTTAATTGGCGACACACTCTTCCAAGTGGGCTAATCTCGTTACTAGGAAATACTGACATTATAACGAACAGCACATTACTACAAACAAACTCTGGGTTTTGAAGTTGAAGCTACAATCAGTTATCTTAACTCAGCTGACGAAGAGATTATGGTGGCTAAAAATGTCTAAAGCAAAACAAAAACGTGAAGCGGATTCATAAACTGTCGAATCGAAACTCCTTATGCAAAAACTTGACGTAGCAAAACGATTGTTTCCCTTGGTTCTTACTGGAGAGAAGACCTCGACAATAAGATTTAACGAGCAACGTATTCATGCTGGCCCTATGACATATTGGTGTGATGGTTCCTTTGTTGGTATGGCAGCAGTAGAAATGTACGGAAAGATAGGATTACTCCGTTCACTTGTCATTAAAAAAGATGAAAGGAGCTAAAAAAGGAATTAAAGAATTCTATCTCTTAACGGAAAATGCCGAAGAGTATTTTTCCAATTACGGATATAAGGAAGTATCTCGTAAAGAGGTAATCTTTAAGCCATGGAAAGAAATCTGTAAAGTTCCAGCGTACTTTTACTGCAACTTTGCAAAGATCAGGTTAACATGAATACCAACAGGATAGTTTTTTGGTGAGCCAAAAATAAGATATAGGTATATGACAAAATTAAGTGTCAATTTGAACAAAATTGCTTTATTGAGAAATTCAAGAGGGCGTGATTTCCCAAATGTAGTTGAATTTGCACATAAAATGACTGCTTTAGGGGTACAAGGTATAACTATCCACCCTAGGCAAGATGAACGTCATATAACAAAACGTGACGCTATAGAGCTTGGAGAATTACTTTCAGATAATCCAAATGTGGAATTAAATATTGAAGGTTATCCTTCACAGGATTTCTTGGAGTTAGTAACAAGGATAAAACCTGAACAATGCACATTAGTACCTGATAGCCCTGATCAATTAACATCTGATCATGGATGGGACTTAGAGAAAGAAGTTAGCTTTGTAAAAAATGCTTGTAGCCAGCTAGCTTATGAAGGGATCAGGAGTTCTATTTTTATTGATCCATCTCCGAATCAAATCAAATTAGTACCAAATACCGGTGCAGATAGAGTTGAACTATATACGGAAGAATATGCATCAACTTTTAACAAGCCAATACATGAAACTATATTTAATCAATATAAAGCTTCGGCTATTGAAGCTCAAAAATTAGGAATAGGCGTTAATGCAGGACATGATTTAGATTTAACAAATCTATCAAAATTTTTGACCATTAATAATATTCTTGAGGTTTCAATTGGTCACGTGCTTACGATTGAATGCATAGAACATGGAATGAAAAGTATTATTGGTAAATATATTGAAATCTGTAGCTCGGCTAATTAAAAAGCTTAGCAAATAGCTCAGCTATGTTTACTAATGAGGTCTGAATGATAGTTTGAGTAGCCTAGCTATGCGCTCTAAAGCGTACTGGGGAGTTTATAGAAGCGTGTAGGCAAGAACAAAAAATGAGAGTAAAAAAATGAGCACATATTTAAAGAAAAAATAGAAAACAAAGGGAAAGATGTAGTGTAACCATCCCATAAAATCATAATAGCTTATTTTTCTGGGAAATTACAATGCGCTCCGAAGGTAAACTAAGAAGGTATGTCATCGCCGCTCGAGCTAAAAATGAAACCTAAGCAATATATAAAATGGAAATAAGGCTAACAAAACCTGAAGAGATCGAGGGTTTTGGAAAGAGCAAATCAATAAGAGAAAATGGAAATGAAATTAGACTTGAAGTTATGGTGTTTAATATACTTGCTCAACAGTTTTATGATTCTATTGGATTTGTTAATAATTCCAGAATCATGAGTAAACAGATTACCTAACAATTACAGGAGAAGTCATGAGATTAGATAATGAAGAAACTATTGAGTTAGATATACAGCCAAATGAAAAATTGTTGGTTGTGTGGTTTTTTACTAAGACCATAACCTATTCAATAGCAACAATGTTCTTCGTATTTATGGGCTTGTTTTTTATAAACACCATAAATTTAACATCAGAAGATTTAAAAGAAAACAAAACAGAAGTTATTCAAATAGAGTCAAGCGCTGATACAGTTGAAGAGTCGAGCGAGAAAAAAATAGCTCATCCTTTTTCCATTATAACTGACTATTGGCCATGGGCTCTAAGTCTTGTGTTTTTGGCCTCAATACTAATACAAATATACTTAATTTACCTCCGCAAAACCTTTAGGTATATTATTACAAATCGGAGAGTTATATTTGTTGGAGGCATACTTAAACGAATTGAAAGAACTATTCCATATAAGAAAATTACTGACATACAACGTTCTCAAAATATTCTAGAACGAATACTCGGTATATGGAATGTACAAGTATTTACTCCTGGGACAGCAAGTATGCAAATAGGCCAGACCAAAGCTAAGGCAGAACTTAATTTTGATGGATTGCTAAACAGTGAAGATGTTTACGAGGCCATCAACAAACATACACAACTTAATTAACAACGCCCTAACAAGTCGAGTGTTATACATAGTCGAAAGAGTCTTATATATAGTAGCTCAGACTTGATCTGACAGTTACCCGTTTTTTACGGTGATTGTCAGTTTAGATTTGAGCTAAATTCTTTTCAGCCCAAATTGATTTACCATCAAGTAAAGTTTCTATCGGTGTTCGACCACAGCACTTTTTACCTTGATCAGTTCGTTCATTGTTATAATTTTATCAATTGCGCTTATCATTACTGAAATCGCTCTATTCTTTGCTGTTAGGAAAAATGAAGAGTGAAATCATTACCTAACAAAAGCAATCAAAATTGACGATCTTAAAGCACCTCCTGAGAATAAATTGCATCAACCAACTAATGATCGAGAAGGACTCATACCATTGCAGTTAATGGCCAGCGGCGTATACGCTTCTTACAAGGTAACGGCCACCGCTTTAAAACTAGCATAACACTTTGTTCCAATTTTTAGTGCTAACCTATTGACTGATCGTGATGTTATTTTGACAAGTAATTTGTCTTGCTCAGTTTGAACAGACAACAGTCTTTGGCCATTATTATCTTCGCTCATATCAACAATAATCACCTCTAAATGATTAAGCACACTGGTTTTCTCATTCCTCTCTAGAGAGAGGCTTATTTCATTGGCGGGAATCAATAAACGCATCTCGGTATTTTTAACCAAGTCGGTGCTTCTCACCCAAAAAACTTCATCGACATTTTTATTACCCTTTTTATATCCATAATGTAGCTCGGTTAAATGATCATCCGTCTGCTCACCTACTCTAACGGTCAAGGTTGAAATAGAGTCTCGTCCTTGTGCAAAGGGCATTTTCAAATCAGTTGCCATGGAATGATAATCCCCTTGTTCTTTTATTTCACCTGAATCCATCATCAAGATGTAATCGGCAAGTTGGGCAACTTCACGGCGATCATGACTTACATATAAAATTGCTAAATTCTTATCAAGTGTTAGGCCTTGTAGTCTTGCCAATAAATCAAATCTGGACTCTTCATCGAGGGCTGAAACAGGCTCATCGAGTAGTAAACAACTTGGTTCGCTAAATAACGCTCTTGTTATGGAAACCCTTTGTTTCTGACCACCGGACAGTTGAGAAGGATATTTATGCAGTAAATCAGTCAAGCCAAAAAGCTCAATCAATTGCTCAGCAGACCAATCATGTCCATTGTTTTGTTTGCGTTTAGTTGCATATTCTAAATTACTTAATACGGTGAGGTGTGGAAATAAAGAGGACTCCTGTGATACATAGCCTAGATTTCTCTGCCATGGCGGAGTCTGATGATGTTCATCTTCAAGGACTTTACCATCAACTATCAACTCTCCTGAACATTCTGGTTCTAGACCTGCTATTAATCTTAACAAGGTGGACTTACCGCAACCACTTTTACCAAACAAAGCGGTTACTCCTGTGCTAGGAAAACTTGCCTTAGCGTCAATTAAAAATTCGTTCAGTTGATAACGATACTTAAACTGAATCATGTTTGATGCCTAGGTTGACTAAATCCAAAGCGCAGCACATTTCGATTGCGACTATAGGTGAACAATAGAATAAAGAAAGAAATGCACATTAATATCATCGATACAAAATGAGCCTCACCATAAGCAAGACTTTCAACATGATCATAGAGAGCGATGGATATGACCTGAGTTTCACCGGGTATATTACCGCCTATCATCAACACCACGCCAAACTCACCCATGGTATGGGCAAAACCCAAGGTAATGGCTGTAATAATACCTGGGCGGGCTAGGGGTAAAACAATACTGATAAACTGATCGAGGGGTTTCGCTCCAAGCGTAGCAGCGCTATCTAAATAGTTACTTGGAATTGAAGAAAAAGCCACTTGAAGTGGCTGTACCACAAAGGGTAAAGAATAAATCATCGAACCAATAACTAAGGCATTGAAACTAAAGGCCAACCGCTCACCAGTTATGAGTTGCCAAAACTGACCAAAGGGTGCATCCGGCGCAAAGCCAATTAATAAATAGAAACCTAATACCGTAGGTGGTAAAACTAGAGGTAGTGCTATCAAAGCTTCGAAGACTGGTCTGAAACGGTTTTTAGTCCGCGATAAATACCAGGCAAGCGGTAAACTTATCAGCAGTAACAACAGGGCTGTTATTGCGGCCAACTTTAAGGTTACTACTAGGGCTATTAAATCATTACTACTAATAATCTTTATCTCCAGCAACTAGCTATATATATTTTTGGGATAGATCCCACCAAGTTATGTGTGACTAATAACATTTTTTATAAGCGTAATCGATTTATTTAGCATTATTTGTTGATCAGACGACAATTTAGCAATGCTCAACATCAGAGATTGCAACTGTTCTTCTGTCATATCATTAGCCTGTTTCCTGCCCCTAGTGGTAACCACGAATATCTTGCTGCGCCGATCTTTTTTTGAGTTTGCCCTTAACACCAGTCCATCATTTACTAGACAAGTTACTAATCTGCTCATAGTCGCAGGTGAGACCTTTCGAAATTCCACCAGTCGCTTAAGACTAGTAGGACCTTTTTCGATTAAGAACTGGATAATAGTAAGTCTTGCTGTTGATAATTGATTAGAGTGGGAAGTATTCTTTTGTTGAACCAACTGCTGATCCATCAAATGTTCAATAAAATTCTGCAGTACAACTGCTAAATCCCTTGTTTGAGGAAGTTGATGGTGCTGTTTGTTAGATAAATTCATAGCTATATTGGGAATTATATATTCGTCAAATATTATTTAGTTAGCCTAACTAACTAATATACAATAACACTACTTAAAATTCCAGTGGGTGGTGGTGCTGTTGTGTATTATTTTTGTTAGAATCAACGAAATTTTAAAGATAATGCTGATTAGGTAACCTATGCAACAAATTACGGATCAAAAAGAACTGGATAAAATCCCCACTGTTTTTCAACTTGGATTTAGAGTGTTTTTCTTAGCAGGGAGTTTATTTTGCGTTATTGCGCTCTTTTTGTGGGGTAGCCAGTTTTTTCAAGGCATAAAGATATCTCCCTTAGGTGGCAGCTTTTGGTGGCATAGCCATGAAATGATCTTCGGATTTGCCCTAGCCATTATTGCAGGTTTTCTATTAACAGCAGTGCAAACCTGGACAGGTATACCCGGAATAAAAGGCCTCAAACTCGCCCTACTGTTTCTACTTTGGTTACTGGCAAGGATATTGTTACTATTTCCTACACTCCTTCCAGCCTCTGAATATTCACTGATTGCCATTTCCATCATTGATTTATTATTTATTCCAGCCGTGGCTTTTGTTTTAGCTTATCCGATTATTGTTAATAAACAGTGGCGCAATTTAATCTTTATTCCTATTCTAATTTTGTTGTTTATTGAAAACCTTATTATGCATCTAGGGCTTTGGTTAAATACTCCTACCATAAGCTTCGATGCAGCCTGGGCAGGTGTTTTTACAGTGGTAATGTTAATTAGCGTCATGGGTGGAAGAGTCATTCCTTTTTTCACAGCCAAGGCTACTGCAACCAATCAACCCTCTGCAATTCTTTTGCTTGAACTCCTAGCTAACCTACCTATATTGATAGTAATTACTTACTTCATTGCCACAAGACCTGATTTTGTCAGCAATCAAGCTTTAGTTATCATCTTCTCAACTGCAGCATTTTTTCAATTAATTCGCTTTGCGCGCTGGCGATTTTGGCTCTGCTTTAAAAACCCTTTACTCTGGTCTCTGCACGCAAGCTATCTATTTATACCCTTAGGGCTAACTTTACTGGCTTTACATTTTGCCGGTTTCAACGTTAGCCAAAGCCAAGCACTTCATAGTTTAACAGTAGGTGCAATTGGTGGATTAATCTTGGCAATGATGGCCCGTGTATCCCTTGGACATACCGGGAGAAAATTACAAACACTTAGAGGTATGGGAATAGCTTTTATGCTGATGATTTTGGCAGGAATCTTTCGCTCACCCCTAGCCGCCTTTGACCTTTTATCGCCAATGATGAGCTTAAAATTGAGTTTTGTATTTTTTATATTAGCCTATAGTATTTTCCTGAGACGCTATATACCCATTTTACTTCAACGAAGAATTGATGGTCGGACTGGCTAAAGATTTTTTGGTTGATCAATCATTAACTGCAGTTGTTGCTGAGCCGATAGAGGCAGCATAGCAACAATAGTATTGTGTAGTAACTTTATGTGATCCCCTACCACCAAAAAGCCATCATCACTGTTTGTTATGGCTCCCTGCTCCCGAAGAATTGCAATCAAAGATGAAAAAACCGTTTTATCAAAGGCTTCAGGAGCATTGATATCATACAAAATAGCAATCCTCTCTGCTAACTTATGACTACTAGATTCCAGGTCTCGTCGGGTGAAACTTTTGCTCATTTCAGTGTGTCGTACCAACAGTGTTAGCACTATGGCAAATCGCTTTAACATATTCTGAAGTGACTCGCTCAATAATAAAAAGCTTCTCATTTCATGAGAGCGCTCTTCAGGGCGATATAACTTATTTCCCCTTTCATCCAATAAATTTTCACCTAGCATGAAATCAACTGTTTGGTTAATGGCTTGTTCGAACTCCTTATCATTCCAGTGTAAAAACAACTCATTTTTGAGATAGGGATATAAAATTAAGCAATTATCTTTTAGCTTCTTTCGGCCCATGCTACGAGAATATCTAAAGCAACTAGCAATTAAAGCAGGCAATACAAAAAGATGCAGAATATTATTTCGATAATAGGTCATCAAGACTGCCGTCTCTTCCGTGAAATAAACGATATCCCCCATGGACTGTTTGATAATTTGAACGGCATTTAGTTTTTCAGCAGCTAATAAAATATCCTCAGCTGAACCATCGGGCAGCACTAAATCAGTACTGTAGGGTACTTCTCTTAATAACTTTAGGTATAGTTTTAGCTGTTTTAAAAGCTCGCTCTTATCAATAGCGTAACGAGGTGTAGACAGTAGAACTAGCGCCAAAAGTGTTACTGGACTCACTGCTGCTGCACTATTGATTGATTCCATCAAGTCACCAGCTAACTGCTTTATTTTTGTACTAAACCACTTAGGTCTATCATCAAAGTTGCCCTTACTATCACGCCAATCCTGTTGATTGTTATCTAGCCAGCTTTCGACACAAATAGGATCACCAAAATTAACATAAACTTGTCCGTAAGATTGTTTAAGCGTTTTACGGGCTCCTAGTAATTGACCAATCGATTCGTTCTTTTTCCCGCCACCTCTAAGCTCACCAAGGTAACTCGAGCCTTCCATGATTTTGTCATATCCAATATAAATGGGTACCAGCAACAGGGGTTTCTTCCTACCTTTCATGACATTTTCAATCGTCATTGAAAGCATGCCGGTTTTAGGTTGAAGTAATCGGCCTGTTCTGGAGCGTCCACCCTCGGGGAAATATTCAACGGAATAGCCTTTATTAAACAACAGGTTTAAATATTCATTAAATATTGCACTGTACAGTTTGTTACCACTAAAAGAGCGCCTTAAAAAGAAAGCGCCACCGCGACGAAGAATGGCTCCAATAGGCCAAAAGTTTAAATTGATACCTGCAGCTATATGAGGAGGCACTAGACCTTGATTATAAAGTACGTAAGATATTAATAGGTAATCCATGTGAGAACGATGGCAAGGAACATAAACCAACTCATGATTTCGAGCCATCTCCCTAACTCTTTCCACATTTGAGACTCGCACACCATCGTAGACTTTCTTTAATATTAGGCCAACCACTTTTTCCAACATTCGCATGACGAAGTAGGAGTAGTTACCCGTAATCTCTTTGGCATATCCGACGGCTCTTTTTTTAGCGGCTGATTTGCTGATATTTTTCTTTCTAGACTCTCTCTCAATATTACGAGTAACTTGGGAGGTGGAAATTAGTTCCTTAATGAGTAGTCGTCTGTCGTAAACATTAGGTCCGAGTGAAGAAGCTTTTTGATGGTGAAAATAGATTCTCAACACCCTTACTAATTTTAAGATCATATGCGCTTTGCTGCCACCAGCAGTCAAAATCGGCTCTAGCTTCAAGGGCTGTCCAAAGGTAATAAAACTCTGACGACCAAGGGTAATCACCAACAAAGCCTTTCGTAAAAAGCCAATGCTGCCCATAGTGTTGGTTAAAAATATTCTTACTAAAGACTTTTCCTTGCCTGGATTTCTACCCCAAGAAATAGTCACAGGGATTAGCTGTATATTTAATTCTGGATGATGTTTTTGTTGGGCTAAGATACTTTCAAGTCGATGTTTATGTCGATCATAGTTTGAGGTGCTGTTCCAAAAACGTTGTTTTTTTCGAACGAATAAATAACCACAATTTTTATCATTGGTTAAGGGGGAAGGTAAGCCAAGTTTTTCACACTGTTGATGCAATAAATTCAGATCAGTTGCGGAGTAATGACTAAGTACATAATGAATGGGTTGCTCTAGATCCAGTTTCAACTCTTCAATCGGGTTTTCAGGTAATACAGCTGGTTTAGCCAATATTTTAATTGGCCAGTGTAAACTGCGAAAACCAGCTTTTTTCAAACGATTGCTAAAAGTCATTCATTCACTACCCATCTTCTTAATGTAAGTTCTAAGCGATTACTAATTGTTAATTGGTAACCTAGACCAAAATATCCTCGACATATTAACACTATTTTATTAGTTTTTATCAGCTTAGCACTATCCTTCGAAAATCTCCTTTGATAATATTAAACGCTTAGAGGGGTGAGTTAACGAGCAAGCAGGGAGTATTGATGCGCTATATTTTGTTACTATTTGTGCTATTAATAAGCTATGGCTCTCTCTATCCTTTTCACTTTTCGGGTGATTTACTACCTTTTAGAGAATTTATTAGCTGGTTATTTAACTTATCCTATAGAACCACTAAAGCTGACATAGTCGCCAACATCCTATTATTTATGCCCTACGGCTTTGTTGCAGTTTTGACGGTTTCAGCCAGTCGCAACTTTATTGTTAAGGCTTTTTGGCTGTATCTCGCTGGGACACTACTTGCCTTTTTACTTCAGTATCTACAGTTTTACCTGCCTGCTAGAGTGCCATCTGCAGGCGATGCTTTGTACAATAGCTTCGGTATCATCATCGGTATGTTGCTCTCCTATGTCATCAAACACTACTCACAACATCATTTAACCCATGATTTTTCTAGACCCAAAGACTGGTCCCAAATAACCATACCTCTATTATTGGCTCTAGTATGGGTTGCTTGGAGGCTATTTCCTTTTGTACCAGCTTTTACTACCAAGTCAATCTTGGCAGCTGTTTCGCCCTTAATGCAACAACCAGAACTTGATTTTTCGCTGATCATTCGCGACCTTCTGGGTTGGTTGGTCTTTTTCTATCTACTTACCCGACCTCCTTTTGATCGCCTGCCACGTTTTAGGGTATTAAAAATAATTTTTTATATTTTTGGTCTAGAAATCCTTATTCGAGGAAACTTGATAACCATTAACGATCTGTTAGCTGCTCTTTGCGCTTTTGCATTTTTTACTTCTCTTTCAGCTAAGCAATTACACCAGGGCTTAACTCGAGGACTCGCTTTGGCACTCATATTAACGATGATTACTCCCTTTGTGATGGCTGAGCNGTTAAATGATTATTTGTGGTTGCCCTTTAAAGGTCTTATGAAAGGAAACCCTTGGGCCAATGGTGAATTGTTATTATTAAAAATTTACCTCTATGGTTCTTTTATTTACATGATAAGGCAGCGTTGGTTTAATTGGTTGGGTTCAGCTCTTGTTGTGATGGGATGCTTATTGCTCATTTCAATTGCTCAAATATTTATCGGCGATCAAAATCCTGAATTTACCGATCCCTTGCTTGCAGGGTTAATAGCTTGGGCTATGAGTCAAGTTGAACAAACCGCTGAGGATGAAAGATCCATGGCAATCAATTAATTGACTTAAGTAAGAAGGTATAACTAGGAGGATTTGAAAAACATTGTTATTCATGACTAGAATTACTTATTATTAATACGTTAAAATACTCATTAGTTGATCCTCTGGATTCTATCAATTTTGGAAAATAGAATGAATAACCCGATAATAGCACCCTCTATACTCTCCGCTGATCTAGCTCGACTAGGTGATGACATACAAAAAGTTCTCGATGCTGGTGCTGACTGGGTACACTTTGATGTGATGGATAACCACTATGTTCCAAATTTAACATTTGGTCCTGCCATCTGTAAATCTCTTCGAAATTTTGGAATTACTGCTCCCCTAGATATACATCTCATGGTAAAACCAGTTGATCGACTTATCGCTGATTTCCTGGATGCTGGAGCAAGCATGATTACTTTTCATCCTGAGGCCTCAGAACATATTGATCGCAGTCTTGCTATGATTAAAGAAGCTGGTTGTCAGGCAGGGCTTGCTTTTAATCCTGCAACATCCTTAGCTATTACAGAACATGTTTTAGACAAACTCGATATGATCCTAATCATGTCAGTTAATCCTGGTTTTGGTGGCCAATCCTTTATTCCAGAAGCACTAAAAAAATTATCTCAAGCCCGTGAATTAGTGTCGCGCTCAGGTCGTGATATTAGGATTCAGGTTGATGGGGGTGTGAAGGTGAATAATATCAAAGACATAGCTGCTGCCGGTGCTGATACCTTTGTTGCAGGCTCTGCAATCTTTAATGCTGATGATTATAAAACCACAATTGATGCGATGAGAAATGAACTAGCCAGTCTTTGCTAAGTATTGTACGACAACTACTCTTGGAATAATTAATGAATAGTCTTTGGAAAAGTAAACTTAAAGCCTTCTCGATTCATCTTTTAATCAGTGGAATTGTAATCTCTTGCTTTATGCTTGTGGTTACTCAGATCTGGTATCCAGGATTACTCTTTTCACTAGAAAATGTTTGGCAAGGCTTACAGATCCTTCTTCCTGTAGACGCCATACTTGGTCCTCTTTTGACGCTAATTTTGTTCGTACCAGGCAAAAAAGGTCTAGTGGGCGATTTAATGGTAGTGGGCACACTTCAAGTCTTAGCACTTGTAGCAGGTGGTTATATTATTTATCAACAACGACCAGAAATAATGGTATTTGCAGGGGATCGATTTGAGATAATTCCAGCATCAAAATTTGATCGTGAAAATTTTGCAGCTCAATATTTCAAAGATTCAGAGTTATCTTACCCACAACTGGTTTATGCCTTACCGGGTCAAACTCCAGAGGAAAAGAGTAGCTTTGTCTTTAACAATGTTCAATATCAGAAAATGTCTGAACGCTATCGTCCCTTAAAAGAGTTTCAAAAGGTAATAAGTGAAAAAAACTTAAATCCCTCCTACTTGGCACCTGTAAATGCCACTTCGAAACAAGTCCTAGATAGTTTCAATATCAAATTTAAAGATCAGGAAGTGATGCTCTTTCGCCTAACAGCAACCACCACAGAAGCTGCAATTTTAATACTCGATAAAAACACCTTAGAAAATTTAGGCTATCTAAATATCGATCCTTGGAAAGAGTATAAAGTAGGAGTCGAGCAACTTACTAGTCAGTAAAAACTAACTTGCAGAAATCACTCTGCTGATAAAACCTTTAATATATCGTGTTTCAGAAATTGCCGGATGAATGGGGTGATCTTGTGCTTGATGGCACTGTTCTATGATCTGCAAGGTCTTATCCAAATGCCTGCTACCGGCCAGTAAACAGTCCTGTAATTCATCAGACTTCAAATGCATGGAACAGGAGGCTGATAGCAAAATACCATCTTTATTTAATAGCCGCATGGCCGCTTCATTGATTTTTCGATAGGCTTTTAAACCCGGTTTTTGATCTTTTCTCTTTTTGATAAAAGCAGGAGGATCAACTATGATCACATCAAATTTCTCAGCCTGTTCCTTTAATTCACCCATGGCAGCAAAGGCGTCACCTTCAAGACAAGTAACCTTTTCAGTAACATTATTTAACGCTGCATTCTCTTGTAACTCATCAAGTGCCTTGGCAGATATATCAATACTCCAAACATCCTCAGCTCCAGCCATTGCCATTTGAATACCAAAAGCGCCAATGTAACTAAACACATCTAGTACTCTCTTACCCTGTACATACTTAGCGATTTGTTGACGACTTACCCGATGGTCATAAAACCAACCCGTCTTTTGTCCCGTATGGGGATGAATAATAAATTGCGTAGCATTTTCTTCAATTTGAATGCGCTGTGGGGTGACACCTAAGGCCTGCTCAATCTCAGAATGAAGTCGTTCGGCATTTCTCGAATTTGAATCATTTCTTAGTAAAATTGATTCTGGCTTAAATACTTTAGTTAGGGCATCTACTATATTGTCTTTTTGCTGCTCCATACCTGCAGTGGTAATTTGTACCACCAAATGTTCACCAAACCTGTCTACAATTAAACCAGGTAAACCATCACTCTCGCCAAACACTGCTCGATAAAATGGTTTATCGTAAATTCGCGTACGCAAAGACAGGGCAATTTTTAACTTATGAACAAATAAAGAACGGTCAATTGGCTTACGGTAGTCTCTGGACACTAGACGAACACAAAGTAAGTTATTCGGATTAATATAGCCAAGCCCCAAGGCCTTACCATTAGAATCTTCAATTAACACCGGTTGTCCAGTAGTAAAGGATTTGAGTGGTGTTAACTTATTATCAATTTCATTACTATAAATCCATAGATGACCACTTCTGATACGTTTGCCTTCATGCTTTCTTAATCTAACTGCTGAGTAGTCCATGGAGTTTTTATTTAAATTCCTCAGACATACTTTCATAAAACTGTTGCAATTGATAATCTGAAAAAGTCTCTTTTGATGGTTTGATGCACTGTCTCACTTCTTTAGAGTTAGCCATTGAACCATTAGTAGTGTAGGCCTGTGTTGAAGAAGCGCCTTGTATGGCATCCTCAAGATCATGAGCTTGCATAAAAACGAGACCATCAAATCCATTACTAGTAGATACATGGCAGACAAACTTTTTCTCAGGCAATTTGGCTTTGGCATCAATACTATTTAAAGCAAACATAGCAATGCTTAGTAAAATGACCTGACTAATAAATTTAAACATATTTTGTACTCCCAAAATTATAATCCCCAACATTGAGTATTATTTGTACCAGTAGCAGTTTTTATTCCATTGGAGGTAATGATAAAACTAGTACATCGGTCGTCATCAGCTTGAGTTGAGGTACCCACTGGCGTAGCGGTTAATGTATAACTGGTAGCGATTGAACCAGTAGTGCCTGCAACAGCATCTATTGTGTAATGAAGTTCTGTGGAAACTAATGGATCAGCAGCAAAACCTAGATCTGTCATGTCAAGCGTATAAGTATTACGATCAAGCATGAATTGTTCTTGTCGATTAACAGCGTCCATCAAAGCAGCCATGGCATCACTACGCTTACCCTTGCGTACAGAGTCTTGGTAAGCAGGTAGGGCAATTGCCATTAGTACACCTACTATGACCACCACGATCATTAACTCAAGTAATGTGAAGCCCTTTTGTTTAGAAAGATCAAACTGCATCATTTACTGCTCCTCCTTGTACCAATATATTCCATAGGGCTGAGGTAATGATGCATCTGAATCAAGTGCCTGAGGTCCACCACCAGAGGGGAAAAGTAGACGGATTTTCTTATCACTTCCAAAATGAGGTGAAGGTGTATCAGGTACTAATGAGCCAAGGGTAATGAACCTATTATAGGTTCCAATATTATTGGGTAAGCTAACCTCAGTGGCGTCTTGTAAGTTGACCCTATACAAACGTCCCAATCCTGCCTCTGGCCTACAGGATAAGATACTTCCAGTCTCTGGCGAAAAGGTGGTAAAGAATACAGCTCCATTAAGAGTAAGAGCCCTAGAAAGTGATTTTTCACCGGTAGAAGGCAAACCAATTAACCAACCATGTGCATTATTTAGTGAGGCGGTTGCTGTAGTTACCTGATTTGCACTTCCTGTTTGTATGATATTTGAAGTGGCATCAAATAAGTCGCTTGATGAAAGTCCTGCGGCATTATTTAACTCACAACGAAAATCATAAGTAAGACCAAGCAATTCATAATTACTACATTGAGTCGTTGATTGTGGCGCATCTGTATAGGGTTGAATGCGCTCATCTCTAAACATATAAAATTGATTTTCAACGTCAGTTGCAATAGGATTTGTACGATCACCTGTGCCAATCAATACAGCATCAAAGTCAATTTCAGTCACTATTCTACATTCATCAGCATCCGGTGAAGGAAAGTACTCAGTACAGATTTTTCGTTTAGTACGCACTACATCAGCAGAGGCGAAAAATCGTCTATCCGTAGCCGTTGTGCCACCATTGACACTGGCAAGCTTAGTGATAAACCAAGAGTTTTGAGCTGTTGAAGGCCGTTGATTATTTACGAGACCAGGTAAATCAACGCGCCAAAGGTTTCCGCCCGTATCACCAAAGTAAAATCGGTCCGAAATACTGTCACCGTTCGAATCAACAGGTGTAATAATTGCAGGTACTGAGTGAAGTAATCCAGTATGTTGCATATTTGTTGCAGAATTCGCAGCAGGGGTAATACTCCACACCAAGCTGCCATCTAATGCATCTACAATATAAAAACCTCGTCCCATAGAGTCTACAGTAGCAACACCCGTCGAGTCTTTATTGACATCGTAACCTGCACCAAAAACCAGCACTGGCTTAGGAATTTCATCGGTGGTGTTATCGCCGTCATGATCGTAGGTATAACCTGGAATTGTCGTTATTGATGGTACTGACCAGGTTTGCCCTAGTTCAGAGAAACCACTGGTATTTTCATTGATTTGCCATTTAAACGAGGGTGAATCAGGAACTGATACATCTAGAGCATACATTCCCCTACCTCCTCTACGTAAACCAAAATAGATTATTGCTTGGTCGCCTTGTAATGAGTCAATGGTTCCATCCTTGCCTATATCATTCAGATAAAGTGCAGGAGGCGCATCAATACCATAGACATGTTGGGTTGAACGTGCATTATTTCTACGTTGTTGAAGTATTTCACTTAATTCCTTAGGAAAAAATGCCCAATCTTCTTCGCCAGTTTCAATATCAAACATGTGTAGAAAACCACCATTTGTACCCACTAATAGTCGTTGTTCAGGATTTGATTCCGTTGCTGCACCTAAGGCTCCATAGTTTACAACAATTGGTCTGCTATGTAGCATATCAGCCATTATCCAATTGCGATTATTTGAATTATCATTTTCATTATCAACATCAAAACCACGAGCCCAACTAAGTAGTATGGTAAGTTCAGTGAGATTATTAACACCATAAGCTGCAAAGAGTTCTGCGTCATCAGCATAACCAGATGTCAATAGATTTACATAGGCATCATCAAATTCCGCTAATGCATTTGAAGCACCGGTATTACTGTAAAGCACTCGCGGATTTGCAGCCATATTTCGAGCCACAAGCAAAGCTCCCACCCCACCTTGATCAACCGTGCCTCCGTCTACGGTGGTACTCCATACCGTTGTGGCATCCTCAGCAATACATTCAGTAACCTCACCGACGGCATTTCCAGGACAGGCTTCGAAGGCATCGTTGCCATTAGCATCTTTTAGAACTGCTGCATCGTTTTCTATAACCAAATTTAACCGCTTAATATTACCTTTCCAATCAATCTCCTGAGCAGGTTTAAACATGGCGAAAAAGACTTCGTTCCGACTTTCAGTACGACTGAAGGTATCAACGGCCACAGCAGGTGAAGTAAATGAAGATTCACTGGATAATATTGCTGATATTGCTCCTTGAAATGCTACTGCAAGTTCAGCAGAGTTGTCAGCAGTAAAGTATTGACCTTGGCCTCTATCAGCAGTTTCTTCCAGCAGCACTAGATCGGTGGTAAAGCCAATCGTATAGGTATAGGCGAACTGATCACCATTAGCCGTATCACCATCTAGATCAGTGTTAGCCATATATTCAGCTATATCAGGCAGGCAACTGCCACCAGTTCCACTACAGGGATTACCGGTTAAGGCTCTAATGGCATTGTTTGCACTTGTGTCTCTTACTGGTACTCCATCCGTCATGAGGATGATGTAAGTATAGGCGCAATCTGTTGTTGGCGAATTATAGATGCCTGCCGTTTCAGCAGCCATATCTCGATCCGGACTATCACTATCATGGGCGTTGTTACCATACAGTACGCTTTCGCCTGCGAGATATCGATAAGCTTCGTAACTTGATTCACAAAGTGGTGTAAATAAAGATTGTGGCAATGTATCAATAGTATCAATTAATGCGTTTCTGTCCGCCAAACTCATATCTGTGGTTAGGTGTTTAATAATACGGCCACCGTCATTGGCTGTGACTGTGTTTCGATTAAAAACCATCAAGCCAAAATCAATTGATGAATTAGCACCAATGATATCCGTTACCACTTCTTTAGCAACGTCAAATCGAGTTTTAGTAACCGTGTTAGTATCATCATGGTAATAGTTCATGTAATTGCCGGAATACATTATCCTGTTATTAGTTCCCCAATTGAGGGTCTTTTCATTAGCTCTGTAAGGACCTGAAGATTCAGTTGGATAACCATCTGCTTGAGCCGGTGAACCAGGGTTTGATTGATTATTCTCTGTTTCATCGGCCAAGCAATCAATATAATCTGAATCACGAGTACGCCAATTATCACTTAAACCACGCCATCTAAGGGAGCCACCATCACTATTTCTTCGCCAAACTTCTATGATTCCAGAGAATTGGCCTGTGGTTGCTAGTGGACCTATAGATTGTGCACAACGATTACTATCAGATTGAAACCACCGACTAGTATCAGTTAATGACCAATATATCCTATTACTGTCATATCCTTCACTTGGATAAGTAATGCTTGGATCATAATCTGCAAGCTGGCCAGTTATGCTGTTAGACACCATACTGCCAGAATTATCAAAGATAATCAGGACCTTAGGCCTTGCTGTTGATGAAGTAGGACTAAATACAGCTTGATAGATCTCGGTATCTTCGGCCGTTGTTGGAATGCCAAAACTAATACATAAGCTAGCTACGATGGCTATCTTAATTAAATTTAATAACTTAACCATTTTTCTATACTCCATTTTTTCTATACAACTATTTATTACAACTATTTATTACAGAACTGGATTACCAATAAATGTTTTCACCGCGCCAAGATGAACCTCTGAGCGTGCTTTTTGAACCTCATCATGATTGGATTGAATGTTATAATGATCACAAGCTAGTAGATCCGCACTGAAGCCAAGCACACTTCGTGGACAGGATAAAGAAGCTGCAGTCAAATCCAGTTGGACTGTTACTGAGTCACTTCCACCTGATACATTAGCTAATGGATGGTTCGCACCGAAGCCAATAAAAGGATCTTGAGTTAATGTAGCGCCATCAAAGGGATCTGCAGGGGTACCAGCAAGTGCTAAGGTTGCTATAGCTCCCGCCTCGGCAGATTGAAAAGACACCAAAGAGTCTTGCATGTTACCTGCCATTTTTAATTCGAGTGAACTGCTTGATGCTGCAAAAACACTGATAATCGTTAAAATAAGCAAAAAAAGGATGGCAAAAACTAGGGTAACGCCCCGTTGTTTATTCTGAAAATTTAACTGCTTCATAAGTTACCTCTTATGATAAATTTTGGGTTTCTTAAGGAAACTGTGGTTTCCATTACCATTCGATGGAAGTTATCATTAAGCGGTCCAATATCTGCAAGACCAGCTAATCTATAGGTTTTTACATCCGTGTACTGAGCGTCTGCTGTATCACTTCTGACCAAAATATTGATTTCAATAGCGCCAATATTATTCCACTCTGCTGCAAGCACATTAGCGGCGGTTCGATATATATCAACCTCACCATTACCATCACTGTCTAGGCCGAATAATAAACTCATATTTTCAACACCAGAGACTAGATTTTCAGTAGTAAAAGCCATATTACCTGCTGTTTGCTGTAAAACCTTACGACTTAATTGTGGGATGCCCGTGCCGATATCTCTTATATAATAAATTTGTACTTCATAAAGCCAAGCATTTCCACCAGGCACATCGCCACCTACAAAAATGCTAGGGACCGTATCGGCACCATCGAACATAATCCCACGACTATTATTAGCCATGATGTAAGTATTTGTAGCAGAAWWASYSWYWKKRCYATSKMKSMSAYYWYSWYYWKCKKRATMRKAAWSYCYSRTRSRKMYAAMWYTTTTTATTACAATAACACTGGTACCGGGTACGGCGTCGTCGATACAGCTAAAGGCATCTCCATCAGCATCAGCCGTGGCGGCTAAGAGGTAATTGCCTATGTCGTAAGCTGCTGCAGGGGCGTCACAATCTGTACCTGCTATGGCATTTAAATTAGGATCTAATTCGATACTTCCCGCTGGTAGTTCACCTGTATAGCCAGCATGTAAAAGTGATTCTGAAATCATTTGTAGTGCAAATCGGCTGTTTTGAGTCATCCTCGCCATCAGTTCTACTTCAACATAGGAACGTTTAGAGGCAAGATAAACCGAGGCTGTACCACCGATGATAATTAGGCCAACCACCATGGCAACCATCAATTCTACCAGTGAGAAACCCTTCGCTCGCTTAACTAAAAGAGAGATTAAAGGAGAGGCTGAAGTTAAGGCAGAAGGCGAGTGAGTATTATTGTTCATTTTATAACTCCAACTCATCGATAACGTAAGTAGTAACCACCACTTGTCGCCTGAATCGATCTGTGTTTTCAGCAACAGCAGCATTGCAATTAGTCCCAGCTACAGTTACAGCGTCAGAAATAGAATTCAGGCCTGTCCACTGAACTCGAACAGTAAGAAAACCAGTCATTGCCAAACCAGCTCTAGGTACAAAACTGAAACAAGCTTGAGGTGCAATAAGACCAGCAGCATTGGCTCCTCCAGCGGTTACCGAAGCACCATCCATATTTTGCTCCCACTCCCATAAGTCATGAACAGCCAGCTGAATATTGTTGCAAGCAGCAGAAGAGCAATTAGGAACGGGTTCGCCAGCCAAGCCACCCAGGGTTCCACCACCTACCGTTGCACTAGCAGTATAGGTAAGCAGTCCTGTAGGATTAACTCTGATCCGCTCTATAATAGCGTCAGCAAGACTAACGGCCTGAGTACGTTGTACAGCTTGATGAGTAAAGGTTTTTGACATGGCTTGTAAACTGACTATTCCCAATAATCCAACTGAGAGAATGACAAAAGCAATCAGTACTTCGATAAGAGTAAAGCCAGTTTGCCGGTTATGTGTAGAACAACTATTAACAGTCATTGATAAAGTCACCTTCTATTGCGGGTTTAGAACGGCCTATAGGTTCAATGGTAATACCACGTCTGTAATCATTACCACGATCGTCACAAACCATTATGGTTCCACTTGAACCTATGGCTCTACCCCTACTGTCAAACCTAATAGAGTTTCCGCCATCGTATCCTATGGTAAGTAGACTAGTATCAATTGTAGTGCGCTGAATAATCACATCTGTGCCATCAACCAGATCTGCAGTATTTGCATCGGTAAAAGCAATGAAATTATCACCTGTACCGTCACAATTTATGTTATCTGAAGTACGACATACCGTGATAGTGGTGCGAAGCGTCATGGCTTCCGTACGAGCTGTCTTGATGACAGTCATAAAATTGTTTGTTTCTGCCAGAATACGATTATTTTTGATAAAGGATGTTAGACTAGGCACGGCTACAGACAACAAAACAGCAGCTATAACCATTGCTATCAAGATTTCCATGAGTGTATAACCTTTATTTCGATTTGCTATCATTCTGAGATTATCCTGAATAGTATTATCTATACAAATGCATCTGAAATTGACATTAATATATTAAACAATAGCTGTCATATTCTATCCGATAAGATGTTAGATTGGCCCGATGAGTGGCAAAAGGTATAAACCGTTCTAAAAATATTATTAACTATACTTCTCAAAGCAGTGTTGCCATAATGGATTGTATTAGCAACTTTTCATTGCTTATTTCTATAACCTATTACTAATGAGTAGAACAAATGTCGCAAGAAGCATATAGGATTATCCTCAAGGGTTACAAGGCCGGTAAAGGTGAATATTACATCGAAGAAAGTTTTGCTACACTCTTCAAAATCACTCAAAAAGAAGCCCGCGATTATTTTAAAGAAACCCCGAAAACATTAAAAGAAAATTTAACCCTCGAACAAGCTGAACAGTATGAAGCTGATATAAAATCGGCTGGGGCCGACTGTGAAGTTGAGGACATGAGATTTAATTTAAGTGGCTTATCTCTCGAATAGTCTTGAAGATCTAACAAAATTCACAGCAACTTTTTCAAACTAACATGTTATTAATGATCGACAATTATGATTCCTTCACCTATAACCTAGTTCAATACTTTAGAGAACTAGGTCAAGCCGTGGGAGTCTATCGCAATGATGCCATTTCAATCAGTGAAATAGAATCCCTTTCGCCTGAGTTTATCGTCATAAGTCCAGGGCCTTCAACACCGGATAATTCTGGGATTTCACTCGAAGTTGTGGATAAATTTGCTGGCAAAATTCCAATACTAGGCATTTGTCTAGGACAGCAAGCCATCTGCCAAGCCTTTGGCGGAAAGATCATCCAAGCACCCAAAGTTGTCCATGGCTATACCTCTAACATTTATCATAATAGTAGTGGTGTATTTAGTGACTTGCCTAGCCCCTTTAAGGCTACAAGATATCACTCGCTGATTATAGATAACTCAAGTCTAAATGATTGTTTTGAAATAACAGCCTGGACATCATCTGACTTGGATGGGGAAGATAAAACTCTCAAATCGGACAGCTTAATAATGGGCATCAAACATAAAACTCTGGCCTTGGAAGGGGTTCAATTTCACCCTGAATCCATTCTCACAGAACACGGGCATCATTTGTTAAAAAATTTTCTGGAACATTATTAGATTTCCTGAATTTAACTAGTAAGCTCAAAACAATTGAGTGATACTTGCTCTCCCCTCTTGTCATACCCTACTTCCGTAAATTTGATGGAAGTATCACTTCTTTGTAGTAAGAGGCTACTTGAGCGAGTGCCATATTGTTCACTTACAATGAAAATAGAAGATAATAATTGCTCCCACTCAGCAGGTATTCCAGTCAGTGGTAACTCTGTATCATTAGCTTGGCTTTGATCTTTTAATATCGCTAGTAGAGCCTCTTCATCAACCCCATCTAGGGAAGTGACTATAGCTTCTAGCTTCTTTTCACCCTTAGCCATTTTAGGCCAAACATCATCCATACCTCCATTTGAAATAGCGTGAAAACCGTTATCTAAGCGGATCTGAAGTTTGCTGACACTGTTGTAACAATAAAGTCCGTTGAGATTACCATAAATCAAGTTGAAGCCATTGTAATCATCGCTGTGTTGTTTTAACCATTCATAGTCGATAACCGCTGATCTCGTTTCTTGATCATCCAGAACTTTCGTGACAAGTTCACCTCTTGACCTTTTATCTTGAGAAGTAGGTTGTCCATTACGAATATTCGTTATGGCAGCAAACTGACCCGTTTTATTAATGCCAAGCCAACTTCCTCCTGCCTGAAGGTCTTTTCCCGCTAACATCTCTTTAGGTTGTTTCCAAAAGTGTGCCGCCTGAGTCGGGCGCTGATGAAACTCATCTCGATTGGCACAGATAATAAGAGGATACTCAAGATGTTGTTTAATAGCAATAAATAAAATACACATAAATAATTAGAGGGGCTTATAGCCTATGATCCCAAAATAAAAGGTAGTGTCCATTGAAGACACAGGTTGCACCATATCAGAAGATCCAACGTTATTATCTAATGTTTTAAGCATATCACTTCCTTATAGGGATTCTAGGCTATGGTATCAGAAAACTTGAACAATGATTTAGCTCAGCCATGAAAAGTTAATAATGATATCATATCTGTTCGTTTCTAAAGTTGACTTTGATTTAGCTTAACTATTAACACCTATTGCAGATAAATACTAAGGGACTTAACAATGCAAGATCTTCGAAAAAAACCCTCCTTGTTGACTTCATCTTATCCTGTGATTGTGCTGATACTTTTGATGTTTTTGAATTTTTTGCTTGGTGATAACGCAGTACCTACTCTTTACATACTTGTCATTAGTTCATTTGTTGCAGGTGGCATATCGCTGCTGTATCTAAAAATTCCTTATAGTGAATTAGAAGCAGGAATGCGCAAAGCCATTGATTCTGCAATGCCGGCAATATTGATTATTTTTATTGTGGGCTCATTAATTGCTGCTTGGATCATGTCAGGCATAGTTCCTATGTTTATTTTCTATGGATTGCAAATTATCGATCCAAGCTATTTCTTATTTGTTGCTTGTTTGCTCTGTTGCATAATATCTGTGTCAATAGGCTCAAGTTGGTCAACCGCTGGCACCATAGGGTTAGCCTTGATGGGCATTGGTGAATCTTTAAATATTCCTATGGGACTGACCGCTGGCGCTGTGATTTCTGGTGCTTATTTTGGCGATAAAATGTCACCCATGTCAGATACTACTAACCTTGCTCCTGCCATGGTTAACACAGATGTCATCACTCATATTAAACATATGATTTTCACCTCAGGTCCAGCTATTGTTATATCCTTAATAATTTATTTATTTATTGGTTTTACTTACTCAGATGGTGCCATTGATAATGCAGCACTTGATACCGTCAAATCGACTATTAATCAACATTTTAATGTAACGCCTTTGTTATTATTTGTACCTTGTGCTGTGTTGTTTTTAGTGATCAGAGGCGTATCTTCTCTGCCAGCTTTAATTGTTGGCTTGCTACTAGCTGTTGTTGCTATTCCTATTTTTCAATGGCAATTACTGAGTGATTTACTTGGTGGAGAAGTAACCTTGATGGGGGCTTATTCTTTAATTTTTTCAACACTTGCTAATGGCTTTACCATAGAATCAGGCAATTTAATGATTGATAAATTATTCTCTCGTGGCGGCATGATTAGTATGACCCAAGTTAACTTATTGGCTATAGTTGCCATGGTTTTTGGTGGAATAATGGAAGCAAGTGGTATGTTATCTCGGCTTACCAATAGCATTTTAAAGGCTGTTCATAATGTTGGGAGTTTAGTTAGCGCGACCATAGTAACCTGTGTTTTTACCAATATTACTGCAGCTAATCAAACCATGGCCATAGTACTTCCAGCTAGAATGTTTGTTGACTCATACAAAAAATTTAAGTTACATCCTAAAAACCTGTCTCGTTGTATTGAAGATGGAGGAACAGTAACTGCGCCACTGGTTCCCTGGAATACTAATGCTGTATACATGGCCGGTGTTTTAGGCATTAGTACTGGTGAGTATTTTGCCTTTGCTTTCTTTTGTTTTTTAAGCCCAGTAATTTCAATCATTTTAGGATTTACAGGTTTGACCATGACTAAACTATCAAATAATGAAGTTTGAGTTTAATTTTGGTCAATAATCTCCCATAGCAATGAATTTATACCCATCATCATTCAAGATGCATGGGTATATATTCATTGCTAAGTATCTTTAAGGGGAGAGAGTTTATCTTTGTGCTTAAGGAACGACGTCTTTTTCTGGGGGTTTAATTGAATCGAGATACCAGGATAAAAACATCCAGGTAAAATCTTCCATTTCTGAGAGTGGACCCGGTTTATAATATCGAGAGCTTACGCCCGATGCATTAGATTCAATAATGCGTTTATCTGCAAGAGTAGTCACATCCCACAACCAGATAAGACGATCTAGGTTGTAATCTTTACCTTCTTCTGCATCAGCATTTACCAACCAGCTAATTTCACACTCAGATGTGCCAAGACCGGTGGGGGTAAATCGATAAATCACCACATGATCACAATAGGCCAAGGCAAAACAAACCGGGCCAACTTGAAAGTCAGTTGTACCACCATCATAACCTTTAATATCGCCCATTAAAGGAGCAACCGGCTTACCATCATCACTGCCAGTGCTATGGCCAGGCCACATAGCATAGCGTTCATAGCCATAATCTGCACCAAATCCTTCAGCGTTAAGATAATAACGATTAAAGGATTTATTACTGAGACCACAAAGCTCTGCACGGCTCATGACGTCTTTCATTAACTCTGTGCTTCGGCTATTAGGTTTCGATAAACTATGGCCTCGGCTGTATTCAGGATGTGATGGGGCACAGTGGTAGCATTCTGTATAATTTTCAACAGATAACTTCCAGTTGGCAGCTATTGAATAGGTTTGCTTATGAGCTACCTTAGCCTTGTGAAGCCCGTAGGGTGTAAGACACTCTGTCAAAGCATTTCTAATAGGTGTAAATGATGCGGGCTGCTCAGCAAAATTTATATAGATTAATCCTTCTAGTAGTTCAGTTTTTATTTTTTTCAAAGAAATTTTAGATTTATCAAAATCATCTGCCATATAAGGAGCACCACGAAGTTGTCCATCTAGGCCATAAGCCCAGGCATGATAAGGACATACTAGAATTTTATTACAACCTTTTTTCTCTAAACAAATTTTTGAGCCTCGATGTCGACAAACATTCAGCAAGGCATTAATTTCATCCTCAGCACTACGCACTATGATCACAGATTCACCAGCAAGCTCAAATAAAAACCAATCTCCTACGGTTGGAATCTCACTGGCGTGTCCTGCATATAACCAACTTTTCAAATAAATTTCTGAGATATCTCGGTCATAAATATCCTCATCCATATAAAACTCTTGAGACAGGGCTGTCTTTTCTGGATGTCTGTCAATTAATGCTAATAGTGTTTGTTTATCCATTTTTCTACTCTTTGAATATTCAATTAAAAACCTTTAACTGCCCGTATCAAGTTAATCTCTTTTATAAGTCAAATAGACTTTACGGACTCAAGGAGGCCAACTCAAAACCCCTAGAGATAAAATAACTCTCGTCATTTTGATCCTAGGCATGGCCATGTCTTTTCTAATTGCTTTTTCTCTAAGATTAAAGCAGCGGACCTTAATTTAAGCAGCAGTGTTTTATCAATATTTTTGTTGCCTGCCAAGTATTCAACAACTTGATAGCTGTACTTATCTAGTACTACCATATCAGATACATTCACACCCATTATAGTTGTATAGGTCTCGAGGCCAGATTCAGTCAATATCAAGAAATCAATCCGCCCTCTTTTTAACATCTTGGCTATCTGGCTAATTTCAATAGATGACTTTTTAACAATGGACTTTTCAGGAATTCCAAATGATCTCAAAATCGTACAGAGTACGGTTGTCTCCTGACAAACAAACATATAATCGCCACTTGTGATATCTATTTTCTGAGGATCAAAATCTCCCTTGAAACCATATAACCTATAACTTGTTTCTTGCAAGGGTACTATCCATTCAAAACGATTTTCCCTTACCTTCGTTCTCGATAAAGGGAACATAAAAACATTAGTCTTATTCAAAGTGTCCGACATGGCTCTATTCCATGGAGTATACATAAACCGATGCTTGATTCCGGCTTCTTGGAATATTGCCGATAACTTTGGGACTAGAGTACCGATCATTTCCCCTCGCTCATTTAAATAAACATAGGGAGGAACATTATCCGCAGCTAGAATGATCTCCGTGGCATTTACTCCATCCTGACCTTTAATTGCTGGTAATGTTAGAAATTGTATAATTGATAAGACTGTAATTGATAAAAATAAAACTGCGCAATTTTGAAGCATTAAGAACCCGTTCATTTAGTGTGATTAGAAAAGGTAGAGACATAGAGTTTATCAACATTATCTCTAGCCCACTGGGTCCTTCGTAAAAACTTTAAGGATGAATTGATAGAAGGGTTGGTCTTAAAGCAATTAATATCTATTATCGACGCCAGTTGCTCCCAACCATAATGTTCAACCAATTTGGTAACAACGACTTTTAGTGTTATTCCATGCAAGGGGTTATGGGGTTGCTCATTATTCATATTTTAGTAAACCTTCGATCGAGCCTGCTCTTAACGGGTGCCGTGAACGACCATGGTTTTCCCGCTCACATCAATTAATCCCTGTTCTTCTAGGGCTTTTATGACTCGACCAACCATTTCTCTGGAACAACCAACAATGCGACCAAGTTCTTGTCGAGTAACTTTTATTTGCATCCCATCGGGATGAGTCATGGCTGCGGGCTGATGAGCTAGTTCTAATAAGGCTCCTGCCACACGACCGGTAACATCGAGAAAGGCTAAGTCACCAACCTTTTGGCTTGTTTTGTTTAATCGGTGGGCCATTTGGCTTGAAAGACGAAGTAACAGCTCAGGGTTCTCCTTGTTGATTTCCATAAACTTCGTATAGCTAATCTCAGCTATTTCAGATTCTTCTTTTGCCTTCACCCAGGCACTACGAGTATCTTGGCCTTCAAATAATCCCATTTCACCAAAAAAATCACCGGCATTAAGATAAGCCAAAACCAATTCTTTGCCATCCACATCTTCAATAACCACGGATACTGAGCCGGATATCAAAAAGTACAGGGCATCAGCCTTATCACCGGCATAAATTAAAGTACTTTTAGCAGGATAGCGACGACGGTGACAATGGCTTACAAACCATTCTAAGAGGGGTTCTCTGGATATATGAAAAGGTAAGGCCATAGTAATTCCGCTTAAGTCTGCAATAGTATTATGCTAATAGTAAGGCTAATATCAACTTTCATCAAGAAAACCATCACAATTAGTCTGTTAATAACATCAATGTCGCTTGTGTGATATGCTGCGGCTCTATCAAAATAACCAAACTGAATGAGATAAGTAAAACTATGAAAGCACGTGTTACATGGGTTGAAGATCTAACTTTTATGGCTGAATCAGAATCAGGTCATGCAGTATTACTAAGTGCAGGCGAAGCAAGTGGTGGTAAAGATAATTGCTTGCGACCCTTTGAACTGTTGCTACTAGGCCTTGGTGGCTGTGCATCAATCGATGTAGTGTCTATTTTAAAAAAATCTCGTCAGGACATTACAACTTGTGAAGCCCACTTATCCGCAGTAAGATTTGATGGTATTCCTGCTTATTTTACCAACATCAATTGCCATTTTTTAGTCACCGGTCATAATCTCTCAGAGAAACAAGTGAAGAGGGCTGTTGATTTGTCCTTTGAAAAGTATTGCTCTGTTTCTTTTATGCTAAGAGAAATGGCTGAAATTACCTGGAGTTATGAAATCCAGGAGGGATAGCATGGCCGGAAAGACAGAACAAAATGACCTGAGAATGCTTATCGAATCGAGCATTCCGTTAATTTCCATTGAAACCCATGAGGAAAAGCGCGCCACTGTCATTTTGAAAAATGCTACCAAACCATTAAAAAAATGGTTATTTTCATGGAGCATCACCCAAGGCTTAAAACGCCTTGACTTGAGCACTTCACTTGACCCTTTACCTCATACTGATTCGCCTGAAGCTGTACTTAAACATATCAGCAAGGCTGACAAGCCCTGTGTTTTTATTCTCTATGATTTCCACCCTTGGCTTGATGACGATCCTCAAATTATAAGACAACTCAGGGAAATTGCTCTTGGTTATCATAAGTTTGGTCACACTATCATTTTAATAAGCCATACGCTAAAAATGCCAGCGGAATTAAAATCAATTACAGCTGTATTTGAAATGCAGTTACCTTCCAAAAAACAGCTTGAGAATTTAATTCGCGAAGAAGCCAATAACTGGTCTAAAAGCAACAGTAACCACAAGGTTACCACGGAACGTAAAACTCTGGATCTTTTGATCAGCAATTTAAGTGGCTTAACTTTTCATGATGCTAGAACATTAATCAAAAACATTATTTATGATGATGGCGCCATCACTGAAGATGAGTTACCTGAAGTGAATGAAGCAAAATTTAAGTTATTAGAACAGGATGGCGTCCTCACCTTTGAATTTGAAACAGCAAAATTTTCTGAAGTAGGTGGTCTCAATAACCTTAAGCGATGGCTTTCTCAAAGACAGCCTGTTTTCCATCGTCTTACAGGCACCGAAGAGCTTGATCGCCCCAAAGGTATGATGCTAGTGGGAGTTCAGGGTGGTGGAAAAAGCCTTGCTGCAAAAGCAGTTGCCGGCATGTGGAATGTACCTCTACTGCGGCTTGATTTTGGCTCTCTATATAATAAATATCACGGTGAGACTGAAAAAAACTTACGTCAATCCTTAAAGCTAGCAGAGTTAATGTCCCCCTGTATCTTGTGGATGGATGAGATTGAGAAGGGTCTTGCAACCAGTGATAGTGACGGTGGTACTTCCCAAAGAGTACTAGGTACACTGCTCACTTGGATGGCTGAAAATGATCATGCTGTTTTTATTGTTATGACTTCAAATGATATCAATCGACTACCTCCAGAGTTGATCCGCAAGGGTCGCCTTGATGAGATATTTTTTGTTGATTTGCCCTGTGAAGAAACACGCAAAGAAATATTTTTGATCCATCTAAATAAACGTAACTATCAAGCTGAAAACTTTGATTTGCATAAGCTTGCTGATCAAAGTCATGGCTTTTCAGGTTCTGAAATTGAACAGGCGGTTGTGGCTAGTCTTTATAGTGCTTTGGCTGAGTCTGTAACACTCAATACAGAGATATTGTTGAAAGAACTCAACAGAACTCAGCCCTTATCTGTGGTCATGTCTGAAAGGATTATTCAGTTGCGTTCTTGGGCAAAAGGTAGGACGGTCATTGCCAACTAATTGCTCAAAAATAGGTTCTATCAGACCATTGGCTTTATGGACCAACTAAAATATTCTCGATCTATTTTAGAAATCCACTCATTATAAGGTATACTCCTCAGTCGCTTTATAGGAGTTTTTAATGAATCTTCAGTTACTGGTTAAATCAGCAAGTCAACTTTTTACACTTCCAGAGATATGTATTCAACTTCAGGATCTCATTTATGATCCCGCCAGTACATCCTCTGATATAGCAAAATTGATTGCAATTGATCCCTCACTAGCTGCCAGACTATTAAAAATTGCCAATAGCTCCTTTTATAACTTTCCAGCTCAAATTGATACCTTAGGCCGCGCCATAAATTTGATAGGCACTGATGATCTTTATAACCTTGCTCTTGCCACATCTGCACCTGATGCCTTCTCCACACTCAATAATAATGACAGTATTAATATCGAAACCTATTGGCGTCATTCTGTTATGTCAGGATTAATAGGCCGAGCCTTAGCTCAACATTGCAGTATTCGACACAGTGAACGGCTATTTTTATCGGGTTTATTCCATAATCTAGGTCAGTTAGTTGTACTGGAACAGCTCCCCATGGAATTTAATCAGATTGAAAAACTGAAAGCCCAAGCTGAGAAGCCACCCTGGGAATATGAAAAAGAGGTCTTAGGATATGACTTCGCTGAAGTTAGTACTGAATTACTCAAATGCTGGAAAATGCCTGAAAACATTCTTGAACTTGTGGAAACCCAACATGATCCTTCTGTATCTAGTGAGCCAAGAACAGCGTCATTGATTCATATTGCATCAAGAACTGCCAGCCAAATCGAATACAATCAACTCAGTGGTTATGATTTCAGCATGACTATTTTACCTGTAGCTTGGGCTACTACAGCACTTGATAAAACAACTGTTCATACTGCAATCAGTGTTGCTGAAATGAACTGCCAAACAATGCTCTCGGTCATGTCTGGTAAACAGATGAAGGTTGCTTAACTTTATTTTCTCTAGCAACGGCTCGGTATGCGATGTCTGTTCTAAAATAAACCTTGTCCCAAGATACTAAATCCACCAATTGATAGGCGGCTGCTTTAGCCTCTGTAACTGTTCGGCCAAGAGCAGTTGCGCAGAGCACTCTACCACCCTGAGTAACGATTTCACCAGCTCTACCCATAGCAGTCCCTGCATGAAATATTTTCATATTTTCGGGTAACTTCTCATTTGGGAAAGTAATAGTTTTACCTTTTTCATAGGCATCAGGGTAACCGCCTGCAGCCAGAACAACGCCAACAGCAGCTCGCTCATCCCACTGGGCTTCAACTTCATTCAAGCGTCCCTGAACAGCAGCCAAACATAATTTCGCAAGATTAGTTTTTAATCTCATCATGATAGGTTGAGTTTCAGGATCTCCGAAGCGGCAGTTGTATTCAAGAACTTTTAATCCACCCTTAGCATCAATCATCAAGCCTGCGTAGAGAAAACCAGTATACGAATTGCCTTCCCTTGCCATTCCTCTAACCGTCGGTTCGATAACTTCTCGCATTACCTGTAGAAAAATATCATCAGTTACAACGGGTGCAGGAGAGTAAGCTCCCATACCACCCGTATTAGGACCCTTGTCACCATTATCCCGTGCCTTATGATCCTGAGAAGTGGCTAGTGGAAGGATATTTTTACCATCAACCATAACAATAAAGCTTGCTTCTTCACCCACTAGAAACTCTTCAACAACAACGCGGTGTCCTGCTTCGCCAAAGCGATTACCGGCAAGCATATCCTCAATTGCAGCAAAGGCTTCAGCTTGATTATTTGCTATGATCACACCTTTACCAGCAGCTAAGCCGTCAGCCTTGATGACAATTGGTGTGCCTGATTTAACGACAAAGTCCTTGGCAGGGCCTATCTCAGTAAAATTACCATAAGCGGCTGTTGGTATATTATTTCTAGCGAGAAAGTCTTTTGTAAAAGCTTTAGAGCCTTCGAGTTGAGCAGCACCACTCTCGGGACCAAAACAGGCTAATCCAGCCTCACTAAATAAATTAACAATACCATCGACTAGGGGCGCTTCAGGACCAACGATAGTTAAATCAATATTATTTTCCTGAGCAAAAACTAAAAGACCATCATAATCATCTGCGGTGATGGCAATGTTTTCAATTTTGTCCTCAAGAGCTGTACCAGCATTGCCCGGTGCGACAAAGACTTTAGTAACATCGTCACTTAGACTAGTTTGCCAAGCCAAGGCATGTTCTCTACCACCGCTACCGATTACCAGTACTTGCATTACTCTCTCCTGAGAAGATAGTTTTAGTGTTTAAAGTGACGCATACCTGTGAACACCATGGACATACCATGTTCGTCAGCCGCCGCAATCACTTCCATATCACGCCTGGAGCCACCGGGTTGAATGACTGCTGAAATACCTGCTTTTGCTGCTGCATCTATGCCATCTCTAAAGGGAAAAAAGGCGTCTGAGGCCATAACAGCTCCAGCTACTTCTAGGTTTTCATCAGCTGCTTTAATACCTGCAATTTTTGCAGAATAAACTCGGCTCATTTGGCCAGCTCCCACACCGATGGTCTGACCATTTCGTGCATAAACAATAGCGTTCGATTTAACATATTTAGCCACCTTCCAACAGAATAATAAGTCATCAAACTGTTGAGCTGAAGGTTTTATTTTAGTCACTATTTTTAAATCATCAAGCGTAACAATACCTAGATCTCTGTCTTGAATTAACAGCCCACCCGTTACTTTCTTATAATCATAAGCAGGTAATTGAGATTGCCACTGACCAGAACATAGTAGTCGCAGGTTAGGCTTTGCCGCTATGACTTGTTTTGCTTCATCGGATATGGCTGGTGCAATGATCACTTCAACAAATTGTCTATCAACAATTAGTTTTGCCGTTTTCCCATCAAGAGTCCGGTTAAAAGCAATAATGCCACCAAAAGCTGACGTTGGATCGGTTTGATAGGCTAGCTCATAGGCCTGTTGAATATTCTCTGCTACGGCAACCCCGCAAGGATTAGCATGTTTTACAATAACACAAGCTGGTTGAGTGAAGGTCTTCACACACTCTAGCGCTGCATCGGTATCGGCAATATTATTGAACGATAATGCTTTACCTTGTAACTGCACTGAAGTAGAAACAGAGGCTTCACTGGGGTTTGACTCAACATAATAAGCTGCATTTTGATGGGGGTTTTCACCATAGCGTAAGTCTTCTACTTTATTAAACTGACTGCTGAAGGTGGTTGGGAAAACACTCTTTTTCAGTTCTAGTTTTTCACCAAGATAATTGGCAATTAAGCCATCATATCGAGCGGTATGAGCGAAGGTTTTTGTGGCCAGTTCAAATCTTAGATCAAAACCTGTTCCACCATCTACTTCTATAGCCTTAATCACGCTGTTGTAATCACAAGCATCAACAATAACCGTTACATCCTTATGATTCTTCGCAGCAGCCCGCAACATGGTTGGGCCTCCAATATCGATATTTTCGATGGCATTTTCTAACTCACAATCATCTTGAGCAATGGTTTGCTCAAAGGGGTAAAGATTTACTACCAACAAATCAATGGCAGAAATACCATGCTCTGCCATAACATCTTCGTCCTTTCCACGGCGTCCTAACAAACCACCATGAATTCGAGGATGTAGTGTCTTGATTCGACCATCCATCATTTCAGGAAAACCAGTGTGACTAGATACTTCTTTAACTGGCACATCATTATCTGTCAAAAGCTTTGCAGTGCCACCTGTTGAAAGGATCTCGATGTTCATTTCTACTAATTTTCTGGCAAATTCAACCACGCCAGTTTTATCAGATACGCTAATAAGAGCACGGCGAATAGAACGTAAATCAGACATTTGCATTTCCATTTATTTTTTAATAAGTAACTGCTTAAAGCATGCCATATTTCTTAAGTTTCTTTCGCAAAGTACCACGATTTAGACCCATAGCGGTTGACGCTTTAGTCTGATTTCCTCTGGTGTAAGACATCACGGCTTCAAGTAAAGGAGCTTCTACTTCACTAATAACAAGCTCATAAAGGTCCACAACTTCTTGACCATCTAGCTGCTCAAAATATTGCGCCATAGCAACTTCAACACTTTCTCTTAATGTTTGCTGGCCAGGAGTTGCAACAGATTCATTTATCACTGATGAGTTATTTGAAGATGTTGCCCCTAGGTTAGTTTCTAATACTGTCATAATAATTTTCCATATTTGTTAAAAGTTAAATTGTTTTAGACGACCGATTATTAATCAGCCGTTTGTAATTTGTTGTTATCAAACCAGGATGCTATGGCTATTAATTGCTCCTTAGCATCATTAATTTTATTAAAGTGCTGCTTAAATTTTCGGCCCGCTAGATAACTGTTTAGATACCATCCCACATGTTTTCTGGCAATCCTTACACCCTGTTCAAAACCATAAAAATCATGTAATTGTGCGATATGTCGTAGCATGATTTCAGCAATCTCAGAAAGTGAAGTTTCCTCTCTTTTGGTACCGGTTTGTAAATAGTAGGCAATGTCGCGAAAGATCCAAGGTCTACCTTGTGCCGCTCTTCCTATCATTAACCCGTCTGCTTGGGTAAATGCTAAAACCTGTTTTGCTTTTTCTGGACTGTCAATATCCCCATTTGCAATTAAGGTGATATCAACACTATCTCGTACTTCTCTTATGGTTTTGTACTCGGCATCACCCTGAAACTTATCGCTTCGTGCTCTACCATGAATTGACAAGGCACTGATACCAGTTCTTTCTGCAATTTTCGCAATATTTACTGCATTTCGATTTTCTCGAGTTGTCCCTGTCCTGATTTTAAGCGTCACAGGCACATCAACAGCTTCAACCACCTGTAGGCAAATATCCTCCACTAAGGCTTCATCTGCTAGAAGTGCAGAACCGGCAGATTTTCTACAAACCTTTTTTGCCGGACATCCCATATTAATGTCAATAATATCGGCACCTCTATCAGTATTGTACTGGGCGGCTTCTGCTAGCATCTTTGCCTCAGCTCCAGCTATCTGCACCCAACGTATGCCCGTTTCACCTTGATGGTTTGAACGAAGTAAGCTTTTCCTAGTATTTCTCAATAAAGGGTTAGCTGATAACATTTCACCTACTGCAACAGCAGCTCCAAGATCCTTGCATAACTGCCGAAAAGGACGATCAGTCACCCCTGCCATGGGAGCAAGTATTAAATTATTTTCAAGCTGATATGGGCCTATTTTCATAAACTCGGGTACGTTTTAGTGTTGATGAAAAAATGAACAGTCTCTAGAGCGCAGCATCATACCTTTTAAACTGCCTGAGGAAAAGACATCAAAGCAATATTTTGCTATTTTTAGTCGTTTATTGTTTAAAGAAACTTAAATTCATAACCCACGGCTTTAGAAGTATCCGCTTTCAAAGAAAATTCGATATGCACAGGCACATTTCTTGGCATGGGGGTTCCTAATAAATCTACTCTTAGATATTCAGAGGGCAGGATCAGATGGGTTGTTAAAACATTGCCGTCTAAATCAGAAAAGTTTACTTCGACTTTGGGATATTGCTGGTTAAAGCTAGCCGAATTAATGATTAGCATATTAACCGTAATATTTCCATCACCATAAGAAACTTCTCGATTTTGCAATAGTATTTTACTGACGTCTCTTTGAGAGGRAATACCACAGTCTATATATTGACAAATATTATCAATTGCTGGTCTCCAGTTCGGATCTTTTGCTAGCTCCATCCGTTTAAACCAGAAAATTAAGCCTATTATTAAAATCAGAAAAATTAAACTACTTGAAGCAATAAGAAGATTACTAATAACTCTGGATTTTGATGATTTGGGTGAAATAAAGCTATCCACTGCAGTTTCACGGGCTTCGGGGTCTGACTCTACTAGTTGTAAATTATCTAAAGATTCAGCAAAAAGATCTGCATCATCCTTGATAATCATTTCAGCACCCTGCGGAAGATCTATTTCAGTAGAGGCTTCAACTTGAAGATCCATAACAATGTCCGCTTGAACATAATCATCGACTTCTAAGTGCTCTTTTATATCTAGTTCACTTTGAAGCTGAGGAGCATTTACATCTAAAATAACTAATTCATCCACTTCAGCTTTTAAATTTGCTTTAGAGATAAATTCTATTTTTGCTTCTGCTTGAATATGAATAGATTCAGGGTCATTATAATTTTGCTCTAAAACTGACTGCTCTAAAACAGGTATAACTATTAGTTCAGGTTCTGCTTCTGCTTCTGGCACTACTTCTGGTTCTACTTCTGGTTCTACTTCTGGCTCAACTTCTGGCTCAACTTCTGGTTCTACTTCTGGTTCTACTTCTGGCTCAACTTCTGGTTCTACTTCTGGCTCAACTTCTGGCTCAACTTCTGGCTCAACTTCTGGTTCTACTTCTGGTTCTACTTCTGGTTCTACTTCTGGTTCTACTTCTGGTTCTACTTCTGGTTCTACTTCTGGCTCTATTTCTGGCTCTATTTCTGGCTCTATTTCTGGCTCTATTTCTGGCTCTATTTCTGGCACTACTTCTGGCTCAACTTCTGGCTCAACTTCTGGCACTACTTCTGGCTCAACTTCTGGCTCAACTTCTGGCACTATTTCTGGCTCTATTTCCTCAGCTTCTGGCTCAAATTCTAACTCAACTTCTGGCTCTGCTTCAGGTTCAACTTCAGGTTCTGCTTCTGGACCTGGAATATTCATCATGTATTCACGAGCATTAAACACACTTTTACAGGAGCCACACCTTACATTACCTTCAGCGATTTGAAGATGCTCTTCTTTTACAACAAAGGCTGTATCACAGTGAGGACAACGTGTATAGCTACTCATTTTTATTAAAAGCACTCCATGACTTGATTATTTTTTAATACCGGAAAGTAAAACCCATTCACCTAAAATAACAGGCTCATTCATGTTAAACCACTGGCTGTATAAATCAATAAGTGATTCGGCCTGATGCACTAAAATACCAGAAAGTGTTAACCAACCACCCTTTTTAACCTGTGACGCTAAGCTATCAACAAGATCCCTTAAGGTCTCGGCCAAAATATTCGCAATAATACCATCAGCTTCGAAGCTTTTAGCATCATTAGGCGATACAATTTCCAAACGACTTTCTTCGATATCATTTCTTTCGGCATTTTCTCGAGTAGCAATTAAAGCTTGGGGATCATAATCAATAGCTAGTACCGACTTAGCGCCTAATTTTAATGCTGCAACAGCTAGAATTCCTGAACCACAACCGTAATCAATTAGCTGCTGACCCTCAGTTATATTTTTATCAAGCCATTCTAGACATAAAGCTGTTGTTGGATGAGTGCCCGTCCCAAAAGCTAGGCCAGGATCAAGAAAAATGTTAATCGCGTCTGGTTCAGGAGGTTTTTCAGTGCTTGGGCAAATCCATAAACGTTCACCAAACTTCATAGGATGATAATCGTCCATCCAAGCACGGATCCATTCTTTATCTTCTAGTGCTTCCCAGCGAGAAGTCGTTACCTGTTGCCAAATGGAATTTTCTTCAAGGCTCAGCTGAATAGACTTACTATCTACTGTTCCTTCATACAAGGCTATGATGAGAACCTTATCCCAAAGAGGTGTTTCTCCCACTCCGGGTTCTAGAATTTGTTGGTTCTCAGCATCTTGAAAGGTAATGGAAAGTGCCTGATTTTCAAACAGCAAGCTTTCAAAATCTTCGGCATACGCTCTTCCAATGGTTAGACACAACTGGATCCAGTTCATGGCTGTTTACCCAAATTATTAATCAGACTCAGCTTTCTCTGCAGCTAACATTTCTTCAAGATAGTGGATATTAGCACCACCCCGATGAAAATTCTGATCAGCAATAATTTTTCTTTGCAGCGGGATATTGGTCTTAATCCCATCAACCACTACTTCTTCAAGAGCCATTTCCATTCGTGCAATAGCAACACTTCTATTTTCACCATAGGTAATCAATTTACCAATCATGGAGTCATAGTAAGGAGGTACTTTATAACCAGTATAAATATGAGAATCTAATCTCACCCCTGGACCGCCTGGTGCATGGTAACGAGTAATTTCACCCGGTGATGGAATAAAAGTTACTGGATCTTCGGCGTTAATCCGACATTCGATAGCATGGCCACTAAAGGTAATATCTTTTTGCTTAAAGGATAAGGGTTGCCCCTCAGCAATCCGTAACTGCTCTTTTATAATATCCACACCAGTAATCAATTCAGAAACGGGATGCTCAACTTGAACTCGAGTATTCATTTCGATGAAATAAAACTCACCCTTTTCATAAAGAAATTCAAAAGTACCAGCACCGCGATAATTAATATCTTTACAGGCACGAACACAACGCTCACCGATAAATTTACGTAATTCCATAGTGATTCCAGGAGCAGGTGCTTCCTCTACAACCTTCTGATGACGTCTCTGCATAGAACAATCACGTTCACCCAAATGAATCGCATTTCCGTGGGAGTCACTTAAAACCTGGATCTCAATATGGCGAGGATCTTCAAGGAACTTCTCCATATAAACCACATCATTATTAAAAGCTGCTTTCGCTTCGGCCTTAGTCAAAATAATGGATTCAAGTAGTTCGGATTCTTTACGAACAACTCGCATACCCTTACCACCACCACCACCAGAGGCTTTGATGATGATTGGATAGGCAATGCGTTTTGCCGTAGCTAAATTTTCTTTATCGTTGTTCCCAAGAGGTCCATCTGAACCAGGCACACAGGGGACACCAGCTTTTTTCATTGAGGCGATGGCTGAAACCTTGTCACCCATAAGGCTAATAGTTTCCGCCCGAGGCCCAATAAAGATAAATCCGCTATCCTCAACTCGCTCTGCGAAATCTGCACTTTCTGCAAGAAAACCGTAACCTGGATGAATCGCTACAGAATCTGTTATTTCCGCTGCGGCAATAAGAGATGGGATATTAAGGTAACTTTGCATTGCTGAGGGTGGTCCAATACAAACAGACTCGTCGGCAAGTCTTACGTGCATTAAATTTTCATCGGCTGTTGAATGTACAGCCACTGTTTTAATACCAAGTTCACGGCAAGCTCTAAGGATCCTTAGAGCAATTTCACCACGATTGGCAATTAACACCTTGTCTAACATGATAACTACCTCTGATTATTCTACGATGAATAGTGGTTCATCAAACTCTACTGGTTGGCCTACTTCGATAAGAATGGCTTTAATAATACCCGCTTTATCAGATTCAATTTGATTCATCATCTTCATCGCTTCAATGATGCACAAGGTCTGGCCGGATGTAACAGTATCGCCTACCTCAACAAAGTTTTTCGCGCCCGGTGCAGGAGCTCTATAGAAAGTTCCTACCATGGGTGACTTCACTTGGTGACCTGCAATCTCAGGCTCAGCCGAAATTGCCACTTCTGCAACTGGCGCAGCTGCAAGAGCAACAGGTGCAGCCATGGGAGCAGCTGCAATCATGGGTTGAGCCAGCACACCGGATGGCATTCTACTGATCCGTACCGATTCTTCACCTTCTTTGATTTCGATCTCAGCAATTCCTGATTCCTCAATGAGTTCAATCAGTTTTTTTACTTTACGAATATCCATAATTTTGCCTCTTTTTAGTCAAACAATACTAGTCTTTTTTATTTAAATAATTGATTGCTGCCTCAGCAGCATCAGTATAACTCATCGCACCCTTACCACTGATTACCTCTAGTGCAATGTCAGAAAAATAGGATATATGGCGGAATGCTTCTCGCTCTTTTGGTTCACTCAGGTGAACTTCGATAAAGGGTATTTCAACAGCCAGTAGTGCATCCCGTAAAGCGACGCTGGTGTGGGTGTAGGCTGCAGGATTGAAAATAATAAGGGCGATTGATTCTGTTAGGGCTCTTTGTACTCTATCTACTAAATAACCTTCATGATTACTTTGATAGGTGACTAACTTTATTGATGCATCCGCTAACTTATCTTCAACAGTTTTACTGATACTATCTAAAGTAAGCTCACCATAAATCGACTTTTCTCTGCTACCGAGAAGATTCAGGTTAGGACCATTCAATAATAGTATTGTCGCCATGTTCAGTCTATCTTCGCCAAAATTCGTTTATCTGGCGGCCTTTATCTCTAAAGGCGTAATTTTCTTCTAATCGAGGGCTCAAGTCCAGTCTTTTTGCTAACTTTTACACGTTTTTGGAAGTTTAGTTGAATTTTACTCGTTTATGAACAACTTATCGTCATCTGGTCTAGATAACTTGCTTATTGATATACTTGAGTTAGACGCTTGGCAAAAGTTTCGGCATCTTCAAAGCCTGTGGTCCTCATTTCAACTAACTCTTCACCCGCTTGGTTAATAAAAATAATGGTAGGTAAGCCTGTAACTTTTAGCTGCTTCAATAAAGCTAAATCTTGCTCATTATTTGCGGTTACATCAGCCTGTAGTAGTAAAACGTTGTTTATATCAATGATGTTAACCACGGCTGCATTACTAAAGGTATAGTCTTCAAACTCATAACAAGCCACACACCACTCAGCAAAAAAATCTATCATGACAGGCCGGCCAGCCTGTTTAGCTTGAGCAAGATTTTTGTTTAATTCAGCTAAGTTACTAAAATTCTTGAACGCTAAATGGGGCACCTTATTACCAGCCCCTTGTCCTGTCATTAATCCCGCAAGTGGACGAGATGGGCGTTCATTACCCATGGCGGCACCAACTAAATAAACCAATCCCATGAGGAAAAGGATAATCGCAAAACCCTTGATAACGGCTTGTGAAGTAGATGTTGCTGACTCAAATGCGCCAAATACAGAGGCGGCAATAATGAACAATCCTGCCCAGAGGAATAAGGCTAATGACCCTGGCATTAAATAACCTGTGATGTAAAGAGCCATACCTAGCATGACAAATCCGAAAAGTTGTTTGATTTTAACCATCCAAGGACCGACTTTAGGCACCAAGCGGCCTTGACTAACCCCGATTATTAATAATGGAATACCCATGCCTACACCGAGAAAATAGAGAGACCAGCCGCCTAACCAAACATCTCCAGAGTTAGCTATGATTAATAATGCCGCAGTTAAAGGAGCTGTTGTACAGGGAGAAACTATCAAGGTTGATATAACGCCCATGATCGCAACACCGATATAATTACCACCTGTTTGTTTTTCGCTGATCCCTTGAACGCGATTTTGTATAAAACCTGGAAGTTTAAGTTCAAATAGTCCAAACATGGATAAAGACAACAAAATAAACACAACCGCTACAACACCCAATATCAGTGGTGATTGAAGATAACCACTAAGGGAACTTCCAGCCTTAGCTACCAAGATACCAAGAATGGCATAAGTAATGGCCATGGCCTGTACATAAACAAGGGACAGGCGGAAGGCCTTACCGGTAGTTATACCTTTACCTTGACCGGCAATAATGCTTGAAAGTATAGGGATCATAGGAAGCACGCAAGGCGTGAAGGTCAACAATAAACCCGCTCCAAAAAAGCCTAGCAACGTCCAAAACATTCCCTCACTAGCAATCTTCTTACTAACGGAACTGCTCTTTTCACTAGCAGGGACAACTGTTTTTTGTTTTTGGTCTTGTTGATTAGGAATCGCGAATCCCGTTATTTTTGATACAAAACCAGAAATTTGCTTCAACTGACCATTTGCTTGTAATTCAAATTCTAAATGACGTGTCGCTGGCGTATAACAGAGCCCAGCATCGGCGCATCCCTGATAATTTACCGTGAGAACAACCCGTGATTGAGGATTTTTATAGGGAATGGACACTTCAACATGCTTGTAATAAACCTCAACTGCACCGAAATATTCATCAACTTTTTTTATTCCATCGGGAATATAAGCCTCTGACAAATCAACTCCAGCAGCAGAAAATGAAAAACGGTGTTTATACAAATAATAATTTTCTGCTATTTTCCAACGGATAATAAATTCACCATCGAGTAAATCAGAACTAATTACAAAGGCTTCATCTACATGCAGAAACTTATCATCTTCTTCAAATAAAATGACTTTAGTTGCACTGGCTATTATCACACTTTCTTCAGCCTGTATAACCGCCAAACTCTGAAAGGTTAAGGTTAAAAATATAACGAAGGTTAATTTTATAATGTTAATCATCTTGTTTATCACTTGTTTCTCGTTTAACCCAATCAAAGTAATCTTCATTTCCCTTATCAACTTTAAAGCAGAGAATTTCAGGAATGGTGTTGGGATGGTTTTGTTTAATATAATTTAGGGTATCGTCTAATCGTTCATTTGAGGTTTTAATCTGTAATTGGCATTCAGCTGTGTCTTTTATTTCGCCATCCCACCAATAAATTGAACCTATATTGGAGATAATATTAACACAGGCAACTAATCGCGATCTTACTAATCCATGGGCTAATTCGCGAGCTACGTCACGTCCTGGACAATTACATAATATCAACTGCATTTTAGCATCGACATTTTCTGAGACTAGTTGTTCTAAATCCTCGGTTTTTTCATCAATTTTTTCTTCACCCTCTTGCTCGTCATCAGGACAAGGTGATAGTTCAGGATACTTCTTGCCAAGATCAGCCAATTCAAGAAGCCTTAATTGGTGATCTTCCACCAGACTTACCACGGGTGGAGAATTTATTCCTTTGCCATAGCCAAGAGTCACTTCAACAGCGACTAATTCAGCTTCAACCTCACCATTTTTTGATTGTCGACTAGTTGATTTCAATTGATGGATTAACTGCAGAATTTGTTTTCGAAGCTCATGGGACCATTGTTTATCAAGGCCTTGTGCCAGACAATCGCTTAACAAGGTAATATCTTCATAAAATTTTGGAAACTGTTGATCCATGAAAGGTACCTTTCAATTGTACTCATAAAAAATAATCTACTACCAGTGTAACAGACCAACCTTGTTCACTACACCAAATCCCTTTAAAAATGTCTACAAGGCCCAGTAATTAGCTCTTGAATTTTATTGAGTCATCCCCATGCTTATTTGTTACGAATTAATTAGATTTAACGCCTATGCCGATTTTATTTTTTATCTTTATAGTGGTACCTATTGTAGAGATAGCTATCTTCATTCAAGCAGGTGAATGGTTTGGCCTGGGTCCAACACTGTTTACAATTGTATTAACGGCTTTTATCGGAGTAACCCTCATACGCCATCAAGGGTTGAGTACCCTCTATAAAGCTCAACAAAAAATGAATAGTGGAGAAATACCTGCAATGGAAATGATTGAAGGTATTATGATTGCTGTGGCAGGTGCTTTATTAATAACCCCTGGTTTTTTCACTGATGGTGTGGGATTTCTGCTGTTAGTGCCTTTATTCAGGCAATTTTTAGTTAAATATGTCATCTCTAAAAAAATAAAGATGCAGACTCAGCAACAATCTTCATTTAGTACTCACAACACTGAGCACAACTCAAATAATCAACCCCACAGAACCATTGAAGGTGAATATAAAAATACCGATGATGAGAAATAAACCCTTGATCTTTTTCATCCATCTAAGCCATCTTTCAAATATTCATCATGACTCGGTAATTGTTCAACCGTATATTCAATAGATTCTTTCATCAATTCATACTGTTTTTTCAATTCTGAAAAATTGTATTTATCAAGCAAGCAGTCATAATTTTTTGGGATGTAGTTAAAACCCATAAATAAACAAACTAAGTCACTATGCTTAAAAATAACTTCTTCTTTATATGGGAATTTCCCATAGTATTTAAACAACTCAAAGTCGCCTTGTACTGAAGGAGGATAATCGTCCAAATCGAGTATCTCTGGGCCTGGTTTTGGGCAATGTGAAAGTATACTAAGTTCAATTTGAAAATCTCTTAAATTTTTCATTCGCAATTCTGTTAATCGATTATATTCTTTCGCAAGTAATTCGCTATTACATTTTGTAGGAAAAAGTTCAAGGAATCGCATAACACTTTCTTGAACAACTTGAATTTCAGAAATTCCTAAAGAAGGAAAGTCCACGACAGCTTTACCAAATGAAATACAATTTTTATGCCAATGGGTAACACGTTGCCCTGCTTTTATATCAAAAGAATGGCTCTCTTTTAAATCAAAATTGTTGAGTGTGACATCTTCAAAACGAGTGTTTTTCGAGTCAAAGGTAATCTCAGAAAATGATGCTGTTCTTGTTGATGTTTTTCTCAAAAAAGTTTCTTCGTTCGCTATAATTTGGGTAAATGGCGATGAGTTATCTTTCTCTGACTTGCTAATAACCCCTTTGTCATATGGCAACCATTGAGACCAGTCTTGATAACCAATATTCATCGCTTTCTCAATTAAAAAGGCTTCATGTCCAGAACAGTCTATAAAAAAGTCTCCCTCAACAACCGTATCATTGTTCATTGTTATCGAAAGTATATCTGCGCTCTCGTTACAAACATTTACTTTGTTTGGGATACCTATTTGTGAGGTCACCCCACCTTCTCTCGCTCTCTCAATAATAAACTGCTTGTATTTAGTTGGGTCTACATTAATAGAATAATTTAATGTTGATAACAATGACTGTGAACGATTTTGAGGATGAATAAACTTTCCTTTCAGAGCAGCTTTAGCAGAAAAGGAATAATCTTGGTATTTTTCATGGCACTGGTCAGAATTGGTATTCTCTTGCATTTGATTTTTTAAATAATAATGATGAAAATCCACAAAATCTATACTGCTACCGTGAGATCCATAAGGCATGAAGAAGTTATGCTCAAGCTTGCTACCTCCTTGATATTGAGTTCCTAGAGAAAAGGTTGCATCAGTAGCTCTCATTAAATCTCTTTCATCAATGCCTAATAAAGAATGGAAAGCAACACCTTGAGGTAACAACCAAGGAAGCTCATAACTATCATTATTTAATTCTACAATAGTGACTTTTAAGTTATCTTTAAACCTATGAGCAATGGCTAGCGCCACAGTCCAAGCTGTCAGTCCGTTTCCAATAATAACCATTGAATTAATTGCATTGTTAGTAATCATATTTATTTCAACTATTTTTTAATGGAGTAGCAATATCAGCAGGGCAAAACGCCTTCAGTGTTTCATTATGCGTTGGCATTTTATCGAGTGAATTATTTATACCCATCTTAATTTTTGAAAGATTATTATTAATTTGCTCCATGCTTAAGTTATCCGTTCTAGGATCATATGCTTTGGGCATAATTCTTTGTCCAAAATAAACAGCCAGCCAGCTATGCTCAGAAAAAAGATCTAATTTTTTACCTGCGACAAATCCTCTATCCTCAAACAGCTTTATTCTATAGGCAAGTTCATCAGGTATTGACATGTTTTTACAATATTTCCAGAATTTCGTATCTTCTCTCTCAGTTGCTTTGTAGTGGAGTATGAGAAAATTTCGAGCTTCTTCATAACGTGATTTCATCAAGCTATTAAATTCATTTTGATTACTTTTATTTTCCTCACCATTAGGAAAGTTTTGAATTAATTGTAAAATGGATGCTTGAATCAAATAGATACTAGTTGATTCAAGCGGCTCTAAAAAGCCACTTGACAAACCAATTGAAACGCAGTTTTTAGACCACAATTTTTCACGCATGCCTGTTCTAAACTTGATTAACCGAGGATCGCTTATTGGTTTTCCTTCAAGGTTAGAAAGAAACTCATCGAGAGCCTCTTCTTTTGATATATAAGCATCACAGAATACATTGCCATCACCCGTTCTATTTTGCTGAGGTATTCTCCACTGCCAACCAGCAGATAGAGCCCTAGCTCTTGTGTAAGGTGGTATGGTTGCTCCTTTTGGATAGTCAGTCGAAACAGCCCAAGCATTATTAACAGGTAACCAATGACTCCAATCTTTATATCCAACTTTTAATGTTTTATCGATTAATAACGCCCTAAACCCAGTGCAGTCAATAAATAAATCACCAGAAACTGTTTTTTTAGACTCTAAAACAAGCGATTCAATTGTCCCACTTTGGGTATTTTGGAGAACATCAACGACCTTGCCTTCTATCCTTTCAACTCCTCGACCTTCTGATATTTTTCTTAAGTATTGTGCATATAAGGTCGCATCAAATTGAAACGCATAAAAATATCGTGAGTCTTCATCATTTGGATTGAATTGACGGTATGCAAATTTATTAGCGACACATGCTTGGTGAGCTAAATTGTAATCATGTATTGAATCAGATTTAATGGTATTATTTTGTTTTAGCCAATAATTATGAAATGGAACACCGTTAACAGGGTAACCATAAAACCCAAATGCATGAAAGTAGCTATCGCCTTGTCGAGCCCAGTTTTCAAATTTAATCGCCAATTTAAATGTTGCATTGGTCTCCTTCATAAACTCAGCTTCATCAATTCCCAAGCCTTGGTTAAAAATTCTGATAGCCGGAATAGTGGCTTCACCAACACCAACCGTTGATATTAAATCGGATTCAACCAGTTTAATGTTGATTGATTTAGGCAAGTGTTTTGATAATGCAGCAGCAGTCATCCAACCAGCTGAACCACCACCAACAATAACGACATTGTTTATCGTGCTATTCTGTTTCATTTTATCCACAATTAATAAGCTAAATATTTGAGACCAATGTTAGCTTAGCTTTAGCAAAAAATATACATTTATGAACAGATGCCAGCAATTTCTACTAGTTCTTTTCTGAAATCTTAATTGATTTTTTTACTACATTTAACTTTTGTTTCACCTAAGTGATAAATATTATTCACAAATACATACGTACCTGAAATAATTGCAGTTGTCGGAACCAGTATAGGAGAAAGTATTGCCCCACTTAGTGAGTAATAATAACCTGTGTTTTCAAAATTCAGATTGATGACTTTTAATGTTTTCCGATCACTCGAGATTAAACATTCATTGTGATTTGTTAAATCGTCAACTGGTACAGTGATACATCCAATTGTATTTATTAATAATATCATTACGATTAATGTTTTTTCATTATGAACCCACTACTACATTCTCGTTACGAAGGGCTGAAACCCATCTTGTTATAGAACTGCTTTCTATCGCCCTGTCTTGTCAAACCTACTTTGAAGCCAGGGCGGGATTATACTTTGACTGTTTTTTGACCAAAAATAATCTCTTCCCTAAATTTATCATCCCAGCCAGCTCGCATCATTTTGCCCGCAACACTATCTTTAAAAGGATGTGCTTTAATCATGTTCATTAAAGCTCGTCTGAATAATGCCATGTTTTTAGCACCATCTTCAGCATATATTTGGCTTTCATCTTCTCGAAAAGTCACATCTAAAACCCAGTGCTGACTATTCTCTATTGCCCAATGATTCCTTATATACCCATCATCATTCAAGATGCAGGATTTAACACCTGAAAATTATCATTAATTCTGCTCCCTAAAGTATCGCCTATCTCAGGGAGAGTTTGATTGAAAAATTCATCAATCTTATCTCGAAACTCTTTCGTTGTTGCAAAATATTGATTATCCCTAACA